>CAJOHO010000015.1 GCA_905234555.1 uncultured Bacteroidaceae bacterium | reverse complement strand
TGTGGCCAGATTAGGGTTGATGTCTGCAAGTTTTGAGATATTGTAATTCATAACAGCAAATCTTTATTGACAAAACGCAGAATCAGATATTATTATTGTAACAATACAAGGTTTTTTAGGCTTGAAAAGCCGGGGTTTTTGCTCACAAAAGTATGTGATGGCTCTGCTAAGAGACATAGATTCGAGGTGGATAATTTTATCTGGGAGCGTGCTCACAAAGTATGTGGTGGCTCTGCTAAGAGACATAGATTCGAGGTGGATATTTTTATCATAGTTACCTTGAACTTTTGGAGCAGCGAGAGCTATGAAAGCTCGCTTTCTAATGGCCGAGTCGTGAGAAAAGTCACGGAACAAAGTGACGTAATCGTACAAGGACTGTAAGTCCGACACATACTGAAGTGAGGGTTTTTGATGTTTTTGTGTAAATCTCAACACAAGAGGGGGGACTGGTAATCCTATTTGTGTAGGATAAGTGTAGGATAAGTGTAGGATAAGTGTAGGATAAGTGTAGGATAAATCGGCGTATCTTACTGAATGACAGTAGAATAAGCCGATTTAGTGTAGGATAACCGCAAAAAACTTTTTCAAAATTGGTACTAGCGTTCTGTGTGCGAACACAGTGGCGTTAGCGTTCGATGGTTTGGGCGCGGTCGGGACCGACAGAAACGATGGTGATGGGTGTTTCGAGTTCGCGTTCGAGGAAAGCGATGTAATCGCTGAACGCTTTCGGGAACTGAGCCTCTGACGTGAGTTTTGTGAGGTCGGTCTGCCAACCAGGAATGTCCGTATAGACGGGTGTGACGAGTCCTTCGCTGATGTCGTAGGGGAAGTCGCGGGTAACGCTTCCGTCAGCCAGACGATAAGCCGTGCAAGCACGGATGACGGGGAAATCGTCGAGCACGTCGCTTTTCATCATGATCAGCTTGGTCACGCCACTCACCATGATGGCGTAGCGCAAAGCCACGAGGTCGATCCAGCCACAGCGGCGTTCACGTCCCGTGACGGCTCCATACTCATGACCGAGGTCGCGGATCTTCTTGCCTGTCTCGTCGAACAGCTCCGTGGGGAACGGACCGGCACCCACACGGGTGCAGTAAGCCTTGATGATGCCATAGACCTCGCCAATCTTATTAGGACCAACGCCCAAGCCTGTGCAGGCACCTGCACAGATGGTGTTGCTGGAAGTGACGAACGGATAGGAGCCGAAATCGACATCGAGCATCGTGCCCTGTGCTCCTTCGCACAACACAGACTTGCCTTCGCGAAGCAGACGGTTGACGACGTGCTCGGAATCCACCAGCTGGAACTGACGCAGGTAGTCGATTCCTTCCATCCAACGGGCTTCTACCTCCGTGATGTCGTAGTCGGTATAGTTGAGGGCACGAAGCATCTCCTCGTGGCGAGCCTTATGGGCGGCATATTTCTCTTCGAAGTGGTCGAGGATATCGCCCACACGCAGTCCGTTGCGCGAGATCTTGTCGGTATAGGTAGGACCAATGCCCTTACCCGTCGTACCTACCTTGTTCTTGCCTTTCGCAGCCTCGTTGGCGGCATCGAGCAGACGGTGGGTGGGCATGATGAGGTGTGCCTTCTTGGAGATGAGCAGACGGTCGTGCAGGTTGTGGCCGCTACGCTCGAGATCCTTGGCTTCGTCCATGAAGAGGTCGGGTGCCAACACCACTCCGTTGCCGATGATGTTGACCTTATTTCCCTGGAAAATTCCCGATGGAATGGACCGAAGCACATATTTCTGTCCTTCGAACTCCAGCGTGTGGCCGGCATTGGGACCACCTTGGAAACGAGCAACTACGTCGTAGCGTGGCGTGAGCACATCCACGACTTTTCCTTTCCCTTCGTCTCCCCACTGGAGACCGAGCAATACATCAATTTTCATATTTATACGATACTTTTAAGTTCATTCTGCTTAAGACAACGAAGCATCTTTTTTAAACAACGAATTAAGACGAATTACACGAATTAATTATTCAACTTTCGCATGTTAACAAAAACATCAAAAACACCGGCTTTTCAAGCCTAAAAAATGGCTCCGCATGGATAAATATGGTTTTTCAGCCCGAAGGGCGATGTTTTTGCCACCATGAAGGCTGTGTTTTGGAACAAAACCGTTCTGGGATTCTGGACTGTGCAAGAGCTTGCTCTTTGGCACAAGGACGGAAGAACAGGACGTCGGGCCGAAGGCCACAGCCTTCATGGTGGTGTTTTTATTGTTTTTTTCTCTATCAGATGAACTTACGAAAGTAAGTCTTTTTAATCCTTTAATCTTTGTTTATTCAATTACCGCTACGCTCTCGCCTTCGCTTATCGCTCCCACGCCTAAAAAGCCCCAGGCTTTTTCGAGACGGCGTGACGTAGCTGCTTCGGCTCGTGATGGCTAAAGCCATTCGTTTTATTCGTTCGATTCGTGGTCATAAAAGAATTATCTGTTTCGTTGTTACTGCTGTTTTTTTTGTTGTAAGTCGCGGAGGTAGCGTTGGTGGGCACGTCGTTCACGCATCTGACACTTCAGGCAGAGACCGTTGAAGCACATCGTCACGCTATCCATGCGGAAACCTTGACGGCGCGTGGTCTTGATGGCGGCAGAAACCTGCGGACTGCTGAGGCGCTTGACCGCCCCACAGCTGTAACACACCTGGTAGAAGTGGTCGCGCACACCATAACTCTTCTCGTAGAGCGTGCGGCTGCCGAAATGCAGGTGGACCGCAAGACCGCAACGCACGAAGAGGTCCAAGGCGCTGTAGATGGTGGGACGGCTGACGTGGAACTTCTTGTCCATCTCCTCGTAGATGTCATCGACAGAGAACAGTCCCTCGTGCTGATAGACATACTCAAGGATGGTGTAGCGTTCCACCATCTTCCGCATGTTGTGGTCTAACAGGTACTGCGTCAGCACCTCACGCACGGTCTCGAGTATATCTTCGTTTCCCATCGTTCAGTCGATTTGGCTCACAAAGTTACAACAAATAATTGAAACCACCACACTCACCACCATGATTTTTGCTACAGATTCTCATTTTTGTCTTCATCCAAAGGTTGAGGCAGGCGGTCCAGAGCACGCTGTGCAGCCAAAACCAGCTGACGGTTCTCACTCTGGAGGGCGGTAGCGGCTTGATCGCGAAGCTCCTGCGTGGAGCGTTCAGAGAGCTGCGAGGTTCGCAGAATGTTGGCAAGGATGTAATAGCCCGTGAGCTGACGAATCTCGCGTTCGTCGGCAATCCATTGGAACGCCTTTTCCGACGCCTGCGGCATCCTTGAAAAGAGGTAGAAGGCAGCCAGCTGTGCCAGCTCCACCGTTCGGATATCGTCCATCCACACCTCCGCCAGTTCGCCGTCGAACTGCTCAGGCGGATAGAGCATCAGAGCCAGGATGCGGCACTCACGGACGGGTTCTTTGAAGAGGGAAAGAGCGGACCCCCTCCCAACCTCCCCACAAGGGGGAGGAGTGGTTACTCCACTGTCAGGCTGTTCTGTCCGCATAGTAGGTATACACTCCCTCCCCTTGCGGGAGGGTTGGGGAGGGGTCATGAGGGTCTTTGCATACTCTTCCAATCTTGGAATTTCCACACCAAAGTTCACGCGATAATCAGCCGTCATTCCTGCTTCCCGCATAGCTGCCGACGCCACTCCGTTCATCATCGCACGGAGATCCTGCTTGATGAGACTCACCCCCAACCCCTCTCTTGTATAGAGGGGAGTGGCTACTCCGTCATTCTGCTTTTCCATGAGATATTTCTTTTAGTGAAATTCACTTTGTGGGTATATACTCCCCTCCCTTCACGGGTTTCAGTCCCCCGATGACGGGGGAACCGAAGGGGGTGTAAAGACCATTGAAGGCAAGGGGGTGGGTCCTTATAGCGGAAGCGTGGCAAATTCTCTGCTATATCTCAGCATTTGGGCGGCGTAGCCTTCTGTGTAGGAGACGGTGACGTCGATGATGTTGCCTTGAGCATCGCGGACGGCGGTATAGACAGGGTTGATAAAGCCTTTGTAAGGCGCGAGGTTGAGCTTCTCGTAACGGTCGAGCACCTCACGATGGAGGACAGGATCGACCTTCACGCCGTAGTTCTCCACCAACGCCTGAGCAGCGGCATAGTCGCCTTCGCTCTTCACTCGCTGAATCTCTGCCAAGAGGCGGCCAAAGAGCGTACGCAACTTCTCGTAGTCGTTAATCTGCACGTAGGTCTTGCCGTCACGCTTCACCAGCTCAACCACGTTCTCTGCCCTACCCTGCTCGTAGCACCAATGGGCGATGAGGGCACGGTTACGCATGTGGGCTTCCTCGATGTTGTTACCTGGCTGGATGCGCACGAGCTGCGTGAGCAGACCGTTCTGCATATAGGTATAGTACTGTGCCTTGTAAGCTTCGGCATCGGGTACCAGTCCCAGCTCTACAAGCTTGGCGTCTGCCACATAGTAAAGGCCGAAGAGGTCGGCACGGGCTTCCTCGATGGTGGAACCGTATGCCTTCAGACTGTCGGAATCCACGCCGTCGAGCAGGCGTCCGCTGCCGTGACCGAGACATTCGTGGAGGTCGGTATGCAGGTCGTCGGTGAGGTCTCCGTACTTGTCAACCATATCGCGTACCTCCTGACTGATGACGAACTCCTTGCCGAAGCCACTCCCTTTCGCTGCCTGGTTGTAGGCTTCGGTGAGGTTGCCGATGGTGACGGACTTGGAACCGTGCTCCTTGCGAACCCAGTCGCTGTTGGGCAGGTTGATGCCGATGGCCGTAGAGGGATAGAGGTCGCCTCCCAGCATCGCTGCGGTAATGACCTTCGCGGAGATGCCCTTCACCTTGTCTTTCTTGAATCGTGGATCCACCGGACTGTGGTCCTCGAACCACTGGGCATTCTTGCTCAGGGTTTCCGTACGTTTCGTGGCTTCGAGATCCTTAAAATTCACGATGCTCTCCCACGAACACTTGAGTCCGAGCGGGTCGCCATAGCACTCCGTGAATCCGTTGACGAAGTCGATGAGCGGTGCGGTGTTGCCTGCCCAAAGGATGGTATAGTCGTCGAAAGTGTGGAGGTCGCCTGTGCGGTAGAACTCGACGAGCTTGTCGATAACCGCCTGCTGGTCCTTATCTTCAGCGAAAGGACGTGCCTGCTCCAGCTTTGCCACGATCTTCGTGAGGGCTTCGCCATAGAGGCCGTCGGTGGTCCAGCGCAGTTCCTGCACCTTACCGTCACGTTTCACCAGCCGGCTGTTCATGCCGAACATCACAGGATGAGGATCTGACGGGTCTTTCATGGCATTATAAAAGTCTTCTGCCTCTGCCTGCGTCACGCCGTCGTAGTAGTTGCTGGCAGACGTGAGGACGAGGTCCTGACCTTCCGCCAGGTTGACGCGCTTCTGCAGGATGTTGGGATTGAACATCACCTCGGCAATCTCGTCGAGCTGAGCCACCAGGAATGTCAGGTCTGCATGACGGGTAAGGAGGGTCTTGGCGGTCTGCACGAACCAAGCACGGGAGAAGCCTGGTTCGAACTTCTCGCAGCCGTAGTGGTGGTGGATGCCGTTGGAGAACCACACGCGCTTCAGATAGACCTCAAACGCCTGGAAGTCGGCAGAAGTCTTGTCGCCTTGGTACTCCGTGTAAATGGTCTCCAGAATCTTGCGGATGCGGAGGTTGTACTTGCCGTTCTGGTCCCACAGGATATCGCGTCCCAACTGAGCTGCCTCCTGCAGGTAATAGATAAAGGTTTTCTGACGAAGCGTGAGCTGGTCGAACCCCTTCACTTCATAGCGAAGCATCTGGAGGTCGGCAAAGCGCTCATCGCTGTAGTTGAATTTTTGGTCTTGTGCCTGGGCATTCGCCAACGGCGCTGCCATCATAGCTGTCATTGCCATCATTTTCAGGATTGTTTTCATTGTTTTCGATGTTTTTTTGCTTTTTCCCTGCAAAGTTACGCAAAAAAAATGACGCAACGAAACGCTGCGCCAAATTTTTAATCTCAGACTCCGAGTAATCTGAATAATCTGAGTACTCCGAGTCAGAGTACTCAGAGTAATCCGAGTACTCCGAGTTACTTTCTTACTTTCTTTCCGTGGATAATATAGATGCCGCGAGGAAGCGACTCGAAGGCTGCGTTCAGGCGACGTCCCTGCAGGTCGAAGATGGCGTCCTGACGGCTGTCGGAGAATGCCGGTGCATCGATGGCTGAAGAAGAAGAGTTGAAGTAAACCGTTCCCCCTTCCACGTAGCACTTCGTCAAGTTGTTCACTTCGCTACCGCCCACCACGTCGGGCAAAATCCACTCTTCGTAACCTTCTTCGCGAGAAATGACACGCAGGATGTAGTCACCCTCTGTGTAGGTCGCAGGTAACTTAGAAGTCAGACGGACAGACGAGTTGCCTTGATTTCCAGCCAAGGTAACCGTTCGCTTGCTCTCCTCAGAAACAGAAATATCCTCTAAGAGATTGCCGTTTGCATCGAACAAGCCCACACCCAGCGTGTAGGTCTTACGCAACATCGAGTAGTTCGTAATGCTGACAATCATCGTCGGCAAGTTCGATGAAGCATTCTGGGAGGCTCTGGTCGTGTAGAAACCTTTATCCAACACGCCAGAGGACTGTTGGAATTGGGTGTCTGTGCCTGTCTCGTCAGGCATAATGCCAATAATCATGCTTTGTCTCGCTGAGAACTCAGACGTACCTGGATTCAGCAAGGCGATGTCGTAGAAAGCATCATAGCTTCCAAACCATCCCCAATTGACATGCACGAGATTTTCGGCATTATAGCCATCCAAGATAAAAGCATGACCGCCTTCTGTGGAAAAACCACCATAATAGACGGGACGTGCAGCTGCCAATTCAGATTTAACGAGTTCCATCCACTGAGCTTCTGACGAGAAACATTCACGGCGCAGATGCCGCATGGTGGAAGCCCGATAGCTGAAGTTGTTGACAAAGGCACGCATACTATTATCCGCATAGGCACCACTACCGCTGAGGGTATAGTTCATGGCGATGGAAATGCCACAGTCATAACAGAGCGTGCCGACAGCCTGTCTTGCCTCGGTCGAGGAGTTGGACTCAGCGTCGTCGCCCATCACAGACCAGTCATAATAGCTCCCGCTGAGGTCTTTCGAAAGCACGCCACCAATATCTCCACTGTTATAGGAGATGTAGCCTTTGCCCTGTGCAGGATATTTCCAGTAGTACATGATCTGCGCCATCGCTGTAGCCGCACAACCGCAAGGCACGGTCTTGCCTCCCGATCGCGGACAATAAATATTGAACGGGCTATCCTGTCCCCATTTCGACGTCAATAGTGGAGCCACGACAGCAGGCAGCGAAGAAGAAGCCGGTTGAGCGTTCTCAGCAGGGAGTTTCGCCTTGCCTGAGCGTACGGCAGCAACGTATTCCTCGTACATACCCAAGATGGCAGCCAGTCCTTCAGGAATCTCGTCCGTAGCGCTCAAACAACCTGTGTCGGAATAGCCGAACACCGCTGGAAGCTGATCCTCACCAGAAACGATGACAAAACCGTTGCCGTCGGAGGCATTGAAGAGGTAGTAGGCAGGAGCCTTCTGGTGAACCGCCTGTGGCGCATGAGCAGCGATACGTGACTTTGCCTGTGAGGAGAACGCAACAGGCACAGCCTCTACCTTCACCGCACGCCCTTTGTTCAGGGTTTTGGCAGCAACGGCACGGGCTGCCTCCTTATCGACAGGTAAGGCAAAAACCCCTGACACCAGAGCCGACAGGAAAAAGAGGGTAAAGAATCTTTTCATCATAAAAAGTATCAATTATCGAAAGACGACTACATCGCTGAAAGCCTTTGACAGCTTCCAGCGATGAAGTCTTAAATATGAATGATAAGCGATTGCTTACTTCGTCAACCAAGTAGTGTCGTCGTCTGGATAAAGAACGAAGTCAATTTCATTCAGACCGAAACCACCACCCAGAGCAGGAATGTAGAAATAAGGAACGAATGCAAGAACTGTTGGATCGTCTCCATCTACACCAGTATAAGCATCGTAGTCTGCAATAGAAGCGGCGAGTTCAGATGGACGGAAACCATAAATCTGAGTGTAGCCATCCTCATACATTTCACCCCAGATGTAGCCTTCTGGATCGTACAGACCGTACTTGAATGAAGTCCATTCTACGGAACCATCATCGTTCACAGAGAACTCAAGGAGGTCAGCCACATACTTTGGAGAGTATTCGAAAGTATATTCTCCACCTTCTTCTTCAGGCTCGATGGCGAAGTTCCACTTGAATGGCTGATAGATGCGCCACTTGTTGAAACCTTCAGCGTGCTCGATTACCACTTCGCCCTGACCTTTCAGGAAGCCGTCAATCAGAGCACCTTCGTACTGTATCCAGTTGTAGTCGCGCTGGATGGTACGACGGAGGGTGTTCACCTTGTAAGCATGAGCATACTGCTCTGGAATCTTAACTTCGAGTGTGTAGTATTCACCGACAAGAGCATCGGGATAAGAAACTTCGAAAGAAGTAGCATCTTCACCTTCAGCGAAGTGGATGGATGAAGGAAGATTGAACACCTTCGCACCACCTTCCAAGGTGTCGTTGCGAACAATCTCGAGAGGAATATCTACGGCTTCAGAAGTGTCCTGACGATAGACATCAACCAGGAAAGAAGTCTCCTTCACCTGCATAGTCTCGTCCTGAGAAATAGAGCCGAAGTTCACAGCCTGACCGGTTGCAGGTTCACCTGTCTTGTAGTCATCATCATCGTCGCACGATGTGAAGAGACCCAGGGAAACAATGCCGGCGAGCAAAAAAATCTTATTGAATTTCATAATTATTTCTGTTTTTAGAATGATGCATTACATTAGTCAGTTACACCGTCAAGGAGTTCACCGTGAGAGTCTGGCTCAGGAACTGAACCACCGGCATTGTCGGCAGAAGTAATCTCTGAGTTGTTGTCAATCTCAGTCTGTGGGAAGCGGAGCAGACGCCATGGGTCATCGGCTGGGAGGTTGAAGCGGAAGGCTGCTGGGAAGTTACCCAGATCTTCCTTACCTGATGCCTGGCCGTGGAAGCGAACGATAGGCTTCTTCAGACGCTGGAGGTCGCTGGTAGCGAAACCTTCACCCCAGAGTTCAACACGACGCTGGAACCAGATTTCGTCCTCGAGAGAAAGATTACGACCTGTAGAGATATAAGAAGGATCGCGATAAGTGCGAACGAAGTTTTCGAGAATCTGACGAGCCTTGTCTGCGTTGCCGCTCTTGGCAAGACCTTCAGCCTGAATCAGAATCATTTCCTCTACACGCATGAGTGGGAAGTCGTTGTTGTTCAGGGTAGAACCAACACCTGACTTCATACCGAACTTCACGCTGTTGTAGGCAATGAATGGCTCCTTGATATCTTCAATCGTGAAAGCAGGGATGTCCTGACCAGAGGCAGACTGACCTGTCTTACCGTCGGTCCAAGTCAGACCTTCAAGCAGCGGAGACTGCAGATTTTCGTTCAGCCACCAGCCCTTACGTACGTCTGAATCAGGAATCTTCTTGTAGAGCAGGGAGTTGATGGAAGGAACATTCACAGTAGCTGCAGCATAACCGTCGCCAGAGAACGCAGAGATCCAAGAAGAAGAAGTAGGATAACCGTCTGCATTCACCTGACCGTCTGTCACGGCGATACCCCAGATCCAGTTGCTTTCGTTGATGTCGCAGAAAGCAGGAGTGCTCATTTCCTTCATCGTAGCAGGAGTATAGCCTGCGAGAGCCTTCTCTGCATCAGCAGCAGCCTCAGCATACATACCCATGTTCAGGTAAGCACGTGCACGGAGACCGTAAGCTACGTTGATATCGATCTTTGACTTGTCAGGACGCTTGTAACCTTCGAGGTCAGCAATAGCCTCGTCGAGGTTCTTCAGGATAAATTCATACACTTCCTTCACAGTGGCACGAGGGTTGCTTCCGTAGTCGGCACCTTCCTTGATGATAGGTACACAAGGTTTGTCGGCAGCATCCACATAACGATACTGGAAGTAAGGAGCCAGTGCAAGGTAGTCGAAAGCGATGATGGCCTTAGCCTGAGCAATGCGCCACTTTTCTTCGTCATTATCACCTGCGTAGGCAGCAATCACCTGGTTGGCAACACCAATCTGGTTGTAAGGTACTACGTAACGGATGTATGGGTTCGCATAGTTGGCGTTACGGGAAGTAAGTTTACCGCAAGCAGAGAACCAGTTATAACCGTTGTCCTGAAGCGTAAGGTCAGAGCCTTCAGCGTCGAGAGAGAGGGCAGCCATCACGAAGCCGAAGTCGTCGGCACGGGTACCACCCAGTGCAGCGTGAGGTTCAGCCATCATGGAGAACATGCCAGAGAAGATAGCGTCGGCACGAGAAGGAACAGCCTTGTTCAGCTCCTGCACCTGTTCGTCAGTGTAGTTGCCACCCTCTGGGAACTGTTCGTCAATGTCGTTGCAAGATGCGAACACAAGTGCGCCCAGCATCAATGTTGCATATTTTTTTAATTTCATATTCTTGATCCTTTCTATTATTAATTATGCATTAATTAGAATGAGAGGGTGAGACCTGCAGTTACAGAACGCATACCTGCATAGTAGGTAGATGCGAGACCTGAACCACTTGTCATACCGCCGATACCATAGTTGAAGCGAGGATCGAGACCCTTACGCTTGGTCAACACGAAGAGGTTTTCACCTGCCACATAAACGCGGAGTGAAGAAATACCAATCGGGAGAAGGAGACGCTTCGGAATGGTGTAACCGAGGGTCACGTTGTTCAAGCTCAGATAGTTCGAGCTTGTGTAGAAGCGAGTAGAAGCAGTCTGGGTATCACCCTGATCAACAGCAGCTGTGCTCAGACGTGGGATGTTGCTGTTAGGATTCTCAGGACTCCAAGCCTTGAGGAGGTCTTTGTGCATGTTTGTACCTGCGTTGGCACCCATGTGCATGTATGCATGGTAAGAACCATCGTAGATGTGACCACCGAGCTGGAAGCTGATACCTGCAGAGAAGTCGAAGTCACGATATTTAACCGTTGTTGAGAAACCACCCACGAGGTCAGGCAGTGTAGTGCCCTGGTCGTACTGAGTAGCAGTACCGAGGTCTGTGGTTACTTCCTTACGAACGACAGAAGTGTAGTCAGCGGGATCCATGCCTTCCACTTCTTCAGAAGTGAGAGGTTCACCCTGATTGTCGTAGTAGTAAGTGTGATCTACATAGTAGAGAGCCTGGCCCTGACCAGCAGTCACTTCGTACTCAGTTCCTTCGTAGTAAGTCTGACCTACCTTCTCTACACCTGCGAATTCACGCATGTATGCGTTATAGATAGAACCGCCTACGCGGATGATACGAGTACCGGTCTTGATACCTTCCTCAGCAACAGACTTGTCGAGAGACTTCACCTTGTTCACGAAGTGGTTCAAATTCAAGTTAGCAGTCCATTCCAGATCCTTGTTACGCATGATGACTCCGTCGAGAGTAAGTTCGATACCACGGTTCACCATTGCACCAACGTTTACAGGATAGTAAGGAGCGTTGATACCAGAAGAAAGTGGGAAGTCCTTTGCATAGAGCATGTCAGTGGTCTTACGGTTGTAGAATTCCAAGGTACCGTTCAAACGATACTTGAAGAAGCTGAAGTCGAAACCGATGTTGAACTGGTTGTTGGTTTCCCAAGTCAGATCCTTGTTACCCTTCTGAGACATAGCGAGAGAGTACTCACCGGTCTCTTCGTTGTAAGAAGCAGTGTACATGTCAGCGTAAGGAACATAGCTGGAAGCGTAGTTGCTCACACCGTCGTTACCCATAGAACCCCAGCTCACCTTGAACTTCAAGAGGTCGATCCAGTCAGCATCCTCGAGGAAAGCTTCCTTGTTGAGCTGCCAAGCAGCACCCAAGCTACCGAAGGTACCCCAACGGTGACCAGGAGCAAAGCGTGAAGAAGCATCGCGACGGATGGAAGCATCGAAGAAGTACTTCTCAGCATAATCGTACTGAAGACGTCCGAAGAAACCTTCTGTCATGTAGCGAGCTGTAGAAGAACTGGTTGACATCTGAGCACGTGCAGTAGCGTTGTTCAATTCACCGATGAATGGGTTGTAGAGGTGGTCGTTGTAACCGCTCAGACCCTGGCTCAGCACCTTGTACTGCTCGTAACCGAGGAGAACGTCAACGGTGTGAACGTCAGCGAATGTATTGTGATAGTTACCTGTGTAGAGTTGGTTGCCTGTGAAGTAACGGCTGGAGCTAACAGAAGTTGCACCATCCACAGAAGAAGCGCTACCGAAGCGGCTGTAGAGGCTGCTGCCGCGAGAGCTTTCTGCCATTACAGAGTAAGAAGCGTTCAGGGTTACACCTTCGTAAGGAGTAACAACGGCCTGCCACTTACCAGTGAAGATGTCAACGAAGCCCTTGTAGCGGTTGTTCTCGTTATCGCGAACAGCGTTACCTACGAAGTTAGGACGGCTGAAAGGAGTCTGGTTGGCATCATAAACGGTGCGACCGTTTTCCTTCATGATGTTACCTTTAGCGTCACGTACGTAGAGTGGGAATACAGGAGCGATGGTGTTACAGATGTAGAACACGTTACCGCTGCTACCCCAAGTGTCGCCATAAGAAGGAGTCTGGGTGTCGGTGTGAGTGAAACCGAGGTTTGTAGAAAGCTTGATCCAGTCCTTAGCCTGGTAGTCAACGTTGGTACGGGCTGTGTAGCGCTCGTATTCAGAGTTGTTCACGATACCGCCGTCGTCCAAGTAACCAATGTTAGCATAGTAACCCATGCGGTCGCTCTTACCACTGACTGTGATGTTGTATTCCTGACGGAAAGAGTTGTGGAATGTCTCATCGTACCAGTCGTCTGGCATATAAGTATATTGGCCGTCGCTGTAACCCAGTGTTGCGTTGGGGTTGAGCTTGAAGTTCGTACCAATCAGCTTCTCGCCACGAGGAACGGTGAAGATCTGATAACCCAGACCGCCGTTGTTGTTGTCGAGGATGTATTTGTCAGCGTAAGCGTAAGCCTCAGCTTCTGAGTGGCCAGTATAAATCTGAGAGTTGAACATAGAACGATAGTGAGTCTCGTAGTACTGAGCTGGGTCAGTAATCACATCGTACTGAGGAATCAGACGAGAGTTAGAACCCCACTTGGCATCGAAACGCACTTCAGCGTCACGGTTAGAACCACGCTTGGTTGTCACGATGATCACACCGTTGGCACCACGGGCACCGTAGATGGCGCTTGAAGAAGCATCCTTCAGCACGGAGATAGCTTCGATATCGTTCGGGTTGATGGTTTCAAGACCACCGTCGTAAGGAGCACCATCGACAATTACCAGTGGTGAGCTTGATGCGCTCATAGAACCGATACCACGGATACGAACTGTTGGAGAGCTACCAGGACCACCGTCACCAGTAGTGGCAGTCAGACCGGCAACCTTACCTACCAACGCGTTGGCAGCACTGGTGGCTACGTGTGCGCTGATTTCCTCAGCCTTGATCTCCGTAGCAGAACCGGTGAAGGCAGAACGCTTCTGAGTACCATAAGCGATGACCAGCACTTCGTCCATCTCGTTAGCGATAGGCTCCAGATAGATCTTCATTCTTGTTGATTTGATTGCTACTTCGGTTGGTTTCATACCCACGTACGATACCTTCAGGATCTTAGCACCTGCAGGTACGTTCTGGATAGTAAACTCTCCCTCAACATTAGTAGGAACACCAACGGTGGTTCCCACAACCATAACAGAGGCACCGACAACAGGTTCGCCCGTCTGTCCGTTGAGCACCTGTCCCGTCGCCTTAGTCTGGGCAAAAGCCATGCTTACTGCACCAAAGCAGATAGCCAGCATCATCAATAATCTTTTTCCCATTCTTTTTTGGTTTTTAGTTTTTGGTTTTGATGAATAAAATATTAAGTTTTTTCGTACAATTTAAACGGGCGTTTAATTAGTAGAAACGAGTGTGCTGGAAGTATAGAACAATGTACACGCACGCATACGTACCTTATTAATACATCTACCGATCTTACCTCAAATCAGCCTCTCTATCTACGATTCTACCCGAGTGTATTTGTGTTGATTTTTCCTAAAAATGGAAATTTCGGCTGCAAAGTTAGTGAATTTTTCTTAAACAATTGACAAAAATCTTAATAAACTTACACTTTTAACATTTTAGCAACGAAAAAGAAGCGATTTTTCTGCAAAACAAGCAATTTTTAGTTGTATTTGTTAGCAAAATGTCATGATCGCATACGCATAAAGCCCCCATTTTGTGTAACACCGATTCATTCATTATACAAAAAAGTGAATGTTTTTACTCCATTTTCTCAGAAAAAAGAATCACTTCCATCGATTCAATTCGGAACGATGTGTATAGTACGATGTCTGAAAAAACAAGTTTTACTCAGACAATACAGAAAAGAGGCAGAAAAAGGAAGTATAATTGTTAAAAATGTTTCATTTGGTAAAAAAAATCTCGTTTCAACTATAATGGATAAATGCAAAACTTGACTTACTTAACCATATAACAGAAAGGAGCCGAACTATGAATTACGGGTACATTCGTGTCAGCAGCGACAAGCAGACAGTAGAGAACCAAAGATTTGAGATTGAACGATTCTGTGAACGCAATCATCTGAAAATAGACGGTTGGATTGAGGAAACCATCAGCGGCTCGAAACCTTACGGCAAGCGTGAACTGGGGCGGTTACTCAAACGCATGAGCAAAGGCGACTTGCTCCTGTGTGCAGAACTGTCGCGCCTGGGTCGGTCTTTATTTATGATTATGGAGATACTTAGCCTCTGTATGAAGAAAGAATGCAAGATCTGGACAATCAAAGACGGGTACCGACTGGGTGATGACATACAGAGTAAGGTGTTGGCCTTCGCCTTTGCACTTTCTGCAGAGATAGAGAGAAACCTGATTTCACAACGCACCAAAGAAGCACTGGCTCGCAAGAAAGCGGAGGGAAAGAAACTGGGACGTCCCAAAGGGAGCAAATCTTCGATCGAAAGCAACAAACTCTATGCCCACACCTTGCTCATAAACCGCTATCTGTCGGAAGGGCAGTCCTTGAGCCGCATTGCCAACAGACTGCACGTGGATCGACGCACCCTTCAGCGTTTCCTTCATTTAATAGAGGAGAGAAAAATGAAGTCTATTTGATAATTACCGTATAGCATTAAATGAACGAGAACGTTGGATAAAACCTAACAGTTTGCACATCTGCTACCAATAGTTAAGAGGTCATCAGACATATTAAACGCCCGATAAAGATGTGCTAATTTGCGGCGATAACGATGGGGCATGATGTGCAGTTGTGTTTCTGCGCTGTAAATATCGGAAAAAAAAACAACAAAAGCTATCAAAATAACAATTTTTATTCATCAAAACCAAAAAAGAATGGGAAAAAGATTAACTATGATTTTGAGCCTGTTCCTGCTCGTATGTGGAGCAGCTATGGCGCAAATGCAAGTTACGGGTACTGTTGTCTTGGAAGACGATAATGAACCCGCTTTTGGTGCGAGCATCCATGTGGTAGGAGCCGGTACTGGTGTAGTGGCCGATGCCAACGGAAATTTCTCGCTGTCTGTTCCGCAAGGTGCGAAGTTGCGTATCAGCTACACTGGTTATGAAAGCCAGGAAGTGACAGCTCGCCCCAAGCTGAGAGTTGTGCTCCAAAGTTCCAATATGCTTCAGGAGCAAGTTATCCTTGGTTATGGTTCGGCTAAGAAGCTCGGAACATTCTCTGGTGCTGTTGCCACAGTAGGCAGCCAGAAACTGGAAATGGCCGTAACCCCGAACTTCACCGATGCCCTTGCAGGTCAGGTTTCTGGTCTGTCAGTGCTCTCAAGTTCAGGTGAGCCCACACAGTCTGCATCGATTCGTCTGCGTGGTATCAACTCCATCTTCTCTTCGAACACGCCACTGTTTATTCTCGATGGTGCTCCGATTTCATCAGCTATCTTCAACACGCTGAACCCAGCCGACATTGCTAACATCACCGTCATCAAAGACGCCTCTGGTACAGCTATCTATGGTTCGCGTGCTGCCAACGGTGTAATTGTAATTACAACCAAGCGCGGTCGTTTCGGTGAAAAGGCGAATGTGACGCTGCGTGCCCAATACGGATGGTCGAATCCCATCAGCGACGGTATCGAAATGATGAACTCAAATCAGTACATCAAATTCCGTGACCTGATCGGTCAGCCCGTCAGCGATGACATTCGCAACCTGGTTGACAAGTACGGCATCAACACGAATTGGCGTGATGAGATGTTCCACACTGCCCCCACCTACACACTGGATGCAACCATATCTGGTGGTAGCGAAACTGTAGCCTACCGTCTCTCCCTCAACCACCACGACCAGGAAGGTATCGTGGAGCAGTCCGGCATGAACCGCAACACACTGAGTGCAAACATCGATGCTCGTGTGAACGAATGGTTGCGCGTAGGTGTTCAGACCAATCTTGGTGTAAACAACTATGAGTACAACAGCGAGAACAGCGCTGACGACCTCTACACAAGCGACCCGATGCTCTTCCAGCGTCTGGCATTCCCCTACGATGCATCCCGCTACTACACAATCGATGATGCTACTGGCAACATTGTTTGGGGTGACAAGGCAGAACGTCTGTTCTACAGCAACCTCTCAACCCCTAAGCTCATCAACAAGTACCGAGACATCGACCGCAAGCGTACCACACTCAACCTCAACGCATACGAGCAGATCACTCCCATCAGCGGACTGACACTTCGTGCACAGCAGGCTCTCGACGGATACGAAACAACCACCTCTGGTGTTTGGTTCCCATACGAGACCTACAACACCCCTATGGGTACCCGTGTGCAGGGTCGTGATGGTAGCGCTTCTACCGCCTTCACCCGCTACTACTCTTACACTTATACCAATACGGCTGAATACAAGTTCAATCTCGACAGACACCACTTCTCTGTATTGGCTGGCCAGGAGTCCATCATCACAAAGTCACGTTCGTTTAGCGCCTATTCTGAAGGTCAGACCGATGAGCGTCAGATGCGACTCACCGACGGTACTACAGTATCCATCGACGACTTGGGCGACAGCCGTGCTGAAGAAGTATTCAACTCTTTCTTTGGCCAGTTGAACTATAACTGGGCAGACAAGTACTATGTGGATGCCAGCCTCCGTACAGATGGTAGCTCACGCTTCGCTCCTGGTCATCGCTGGGGTACATTCTGGGCACTCGGCGGCATGTGGAACGCCAAGAAGGAAGAATTCCTTAAAGGTGTGAAATGGCTCGACGAACTGCAGGTACGTGTAAACTACGGTACCAGCGGTAACGCATCAGGTGCCGGCAGCTACGACTACTTTGGTCTCATCGGCACAGGCTCACGCTACAACGGTGAGACATCTCTGGCAATCGCAAGCCCCAGCAACAGTACGCTGACCTGGGAAAAGGTGGCTGCCTTCGACCTCGGTTTCACCGCACGTTTCTTCAACCGTTTCGGTCTGAGCGTTGACTTCTACAACAAGAAGACCAGCGACATGCTCATGTCAATCCCCTACTCAATGACAACTGGTTTCGCCAGCGGTCAGGGTAACATCGGTGCTATGGTCAACCGAGGTGTTGATATCGACTTCGACGTAAATATCATGCGCCAGAAAGACATTGACTGGACCTTCAAAGCTAACTTCAACTACAACCACAACGAAATCACAGAACTCTTCGCCGGCCGTGACGAATACGTTCTCGCCGACTATGGTTTGAATATGAAGGTCGGACGTGCCTGGGGTGAGTTCTACTATGTTCGCAACGCAGGTGTTGACCCCCGTGACGGTAAGTCCATGTGGTACGACAAGGACGGCAACCTCACCAAGGTTTATAACGAAGAGCGCGATGCCGTCTTTACAGGCAAGAACCAGTACGCTCCTATCTCTGGTGGTTTCGGCACATCCTTCCGT
Organism: uncultured Bacteroidaceae bacterium; assembly: GCA_905234555.1. GTDB lineage: Bacteria > Bacteroidota > Bacteroidia > Bacteroidales > Bacteroidaceae > UBA3839. The sequence continues at coordinate 58,299 of CAJOHO010000015.1, read as the reverse complement.
TGGAAAGGTCTGACTGTCAGCATGGACTTCCAGTGGCAGGCCAAGAAGTACCTCATCAACAACGACAACTACTTCGTAAAGAACGCTAACATGGGTACCAGCTACAATCAGGCAACCGACATGCTCCACATCTGGACAAAACCAGGCGACATTACTGACATTCCCGCATACGGTGAAGCCATCCAGTTCGACACACACCTCATCGAGAATGCGTCATTCCTGCGTCTGAAGGCTCTCAACGTGCAGTATCTGCTGCCACGTTCAATCGTAGCCCGCACCAACTTCTTCGAGCAGGTGAAAATATTCGGTGTTGCACGCAACCTCTTCACCATCACGAAGTTCACAGGCTATGATCCAGAACCAGACGCAAACCTTGTAGCATTCAACTATCCTAATACACGCCAGTTTGTGCTGGGTATTGAAGTAACATTCTAAAATTAAGGAGGAAACAGAAATATGAACAAATTAATCAAAAATATCTCTCTTTCACTGCTCATGCTTCTGGGCTTGACAGTTGTTTCCTGCGACATGGACAAAGAGCCTTACGGCTCGCTTGTTGAGGAAAACGCGCTGCAATCCCTGAACGACGTACACCGTTTCCGCAATTCCATGTACGCATCGCTTCGAGGCATGACATTGGGCGGTTGGATTGTTCGTTCGGATATCCAAATGGATGAATTCCATGGCGTTATCAACAACGGTAACCGTTTAGGTATCGTTTCCAATGGTATTTTCACGTCTTCCACAGATGAAGTGACTGACTACTGGGGAGGCTGTTACAGCGTGATTGCCAGTGCCAACTACCTCATCAACAAAATAGAGGAACTGAAGACAGACAAAGAGTTCGAAGGCGAAGAAAACCAAAAAGAGCTTGCACGCTATCAAGCCGAAGGCTACTTCGTGCGTGCATATGCCTATTTCTACCTCGTTGACCACTATTGTCAGCCCTACACTACCGAGCGTGGTTCAGCAGAGCATCTCGGTCTGCCCATCGTAACCAAGTACAATCCTACAGGTGACATCGGTGCCTATCCAAGCCGCAGCACCCTTGATGAGACTTATTCCCTTATTGAGGATGACCTGAAGAAAGCTTACGAAGGACTGAAAGAATATGAAACAGAAGATCAGTCACAACTGGCACCAATGGCCGCTTACCTGTCTTCCTACACAGTAGAAGCCATGCAGGCACGTGTGGCATTGGTAAAGGGCGACTACGACACAGCCTTCGAAAAATCTACGGATGTCATCAAATCCCAGATCTACACCCTGGCCAACATCGAAAACTATTCAGAGATGTGGACGAACGACAACAGCACAGAAATCCTGTTCCGTCCTTTCCAGAGCAACACAGAGCTAAGCTCTGCAACTGGCTCTATATTCCTGAACGTCAACGAAGTTCAGGCTGACTACATCCCTACATTCGACATGCTTTTCATGTATGCTGACGAAGACTGCCGATTCGATGCATTCTTCAAACTCTGGACACTTGACATTGAAGGTTCCAGCTACAGAGCCTATACTTTCCATAAGTATCCTGGCAATCCAAGCCTGCGCGTTGACCAGCAGAACAACTTTGCCAACATGAGCAAACCATTCCGTCTTTCCGAGCAAGTTCTTATCGCTGCAGAATCGGCCGTACTGAAGTCCGAGCCAGATCTCAATCAGGCAAGTGCTTACCTTGGAGCCTTACAGGTCAACCGTATTGAAGACTACGAACCAGGTGTTTACACCAATGCCACAACACTTCTTGGGGCAATTCGTGAAGAGCGTTTCAAGGAACTCTTTGGCGAAGGATTCCGCATGAGTGACTTGCGACGCTGGAACCAAGGATTCACCCGCAATCCAAACCACAGCGAGAATCCCAACCTGAACAACGTGATTGTTGCAGCTGGAGCAGGTCTGAGCTATGCAGCAGACGACCATCGATTCACTTGGCCTATACCAAAGGATGAGTTGGATGCCAACCCCAATATCAAGAACCAGCAGAACCCTGGTTATTAAATAAGTGACAATATAGAATGTGAAATGCTTAATGCCCCCTATATTTGAGAGGTATTAAAAACGAAACGCTAAACAATTTTATATGAAATACTTGAAAATATTCATGATGCTGGCAGTGGCAACTTTATTCGTTGCCTGCTCCGACGACGATGAGGAATGGGGTAACCCTGCCAATGCTACTGTGGAGCTTGCCTCGGCAGAAATCCGCATAAAGGAAAACAAGGGAATCTTCAATATACCTATTCAGGTGAATGGAGAAAAGCACGGACGAATTCAGGTAACAGTGAAGGTAACTCCGGCAGAGGAGAATGGCGCAGTGGCCGACGAACACTATCGGATTACGTCACAAACCATCGTTATTTCGTCTGAAGACAACATCGGTAACATCGAAGTGCTCACAGTGGATGACGACGATATCAATGACAACCGCGAATTCGTAGTCACCATTGAGGACGTAAAGGGTGCTACAGCTGTTGAAGGCACTCAATCTGTCGTTATTCTTCGCGACAACGACGCAGAGTTCTATGACAAATTGATGGGCAAGTGGACAATGACCGTAACCGATCCCGAAGATCCTTCAACTCCTGTAAACTGGAGCGTGGATGTCGTGGGCTTCGAAGAAGACGAAGAAGGCTACAACCAGACACTCTATGTAGTCGGTATGATGGGTTATGCCTGGACCGTAGCAGAACTGGCCTATAACTTCGACCAGGAAAACAATAAGGTGACAGTTTCATTCATCTTCCCAAGCCTTTTTGCAGAGGGCGTGAACTTCGGTTTGGGTGAATACAACGAAGTACACCTCTGGGGCGTGGATAGCGAAGACAATTACACGATCGAACCTCTGGTGGGTGAAGTTTCCGAAGACTTCAAGACCATTACATTCGACGAGAACGGTCCTGCCGTATATGGCCGTATTGCCCATGAGGGAGGTGAATCCTATACCAACTACATCTGGTTCGGCTACAATGTCATCTCTATGACCCGCTAATCCCCTTCTTACAACAACTAACAGATAAAGACGCGTGGGAGTTTTTTCCACGCGCCTTTATTCACGTTTTAATCGGTTCCTTCATAAGACAACAACCGGAATATGATGAAAAGATACTTTTTGATGATGATGGTAGCCGCATTGACAGCCTGTGCATGGGCCATCCCTGCCAAACCAGGCCAATGGCGCATTCTCCAGCTGGAAAACGGCACAACCGTAAGAGCAGAGTTGGTGGGTGACGAACACCTCCACTATTGGCAAGATGAACAAGGAAACGCTTACACAGAGACCGAAAGCCGACTTTTCCGTCTGGCTAACAAAGAAGAACTGCGTGTAAAGGCTGAAGAGCGTATGGAAAAGGCGAACGCTCGTCGCTCGGCTCGTCGCCGTACCATCATTGGCTCTGACCATAACCCCTATATTGGAGAGAAACGAGGAATCGTCATTCTCGTGCAATTCAATGATGTAAAATTCCAGACAGGTCATGACAATGCGCTGTTCACCCAAATGATGAACGAAGAAGGGTTCAATTACAACGACAGATTCAAAGGTAGCGTTCGCGACTATTTCTTGGCACAGAGCGACAATCAGTTCCATTTGGACTTTGATGTTTACGGGCCATACGACCTTCCTGCAAGCCTTTCCTATTATGGAGGAGATGTCTATGATGAAAGTGGAACACGTTTGGGCGACAAACACGCAGGAACAATGGTGGCAAAGGCTTGTGAGATCGCCCTTCAGGACGGGGTTGACTTCTCTCCGTACGACTGGGATGGTGATGGCTATGTGGATCAGGTCTATATTTTGTTTGCCGGACTTGGTCAGGCCAATGGCGGAGCAGCAGAAACCATCTGGCCACATGAGCACCAGTTGAGACATTCCGACTATTCAAAGACCTTCAAAGCTGGTTCAGTGACCATAGACACATACGCTTGCGGACCAGAACTTCAGCCAAACGGACGACAGGATGTACGAATCGACGGGATTGGTACACTTTGCCATGAATTCAGCCACTGCCTTGGTCTTCCTGACATGTACGACACGAACTATAGTGGTCAGTACGGTATGGCAAACTGGGATTTAATGGACCAAGGCAGTTACAACGATCATGGTTACACACCTGCGGGCTATACAAGTTATGAACGTATGTATGCCGGATGGCGTCAACCGATAGAACTGGTTTCTAACACCACCGTCAGTGGCATGAAAGGACTGCAGGATGGTGGTGAAACCTATATCATCCGTAATGACGGACATCCCAATGAGTACTTTTTGTTGGAAAACCGAACTAAGACGGGATGGGATGCCGCTGTGGACGGGGAAGGTCTGCTCGTCATTCATGTCGATTTCGATGAAAACGTTTGGCGGAGCAACTCCGTCAACACCATTGACAACATTAACGACCACCCACGCTGCACACCCGTACAGGCTGATAATGGTGTGGCAACCACTAACACATCAACAGATGTTTTCCCTTATCGTGACCACAACTCCTTTAGCAATACATCTACACCGATGGCTCAGTGGTACAACTACAATAGCAAGGGGAACCACAAATTCAATAAAATCATCAAAAGTATAACGAAAGCGGAAGACAAAACGATTTCGTTCACTTTCATCGATTCGGCCCAAGATGATGCCATCGAACAGACAGATATTGACTACACCAACGCACTGTTCGCCGAGACTTTCAACAAAATGAAAGGAACGGGCGGGAACGATGGTGTCTGGGAAGGGGACGCTGGCTACTCTATCTTTAGAGGGGCTGACAACACGGGCTGGACTTATTCCATGGGGAACGCCGCGAATGCGTGTGCAAAATTCGGAACAGAAGACATACAGGGTTATGCCACCACTCCGACTTTCACGCTCAGCAACGACGCTGTCATCTATTTCAGTGTAGCTCCATGGGGTGACGATGAAACATCGATTGTCCTTAGTGCCAGCAATACAGATGCTACAAACTTCACACTGGGCCAAACCACCTTCTCTCTTGAAAACGGCAAGTGGAATGTCTGCAAAACCACCCTTTCAGGCAATGGATCCTTGAAACTGACATTTACGGCAAACGGAGGCTCACAGTTCTTCCTCGATGGTGTAGCGGTCCGCGATGCGCTGACTGATGACATCACTGCTCCTTTACACACTGAAAGTCACCCGTTCGCCATCTACGACCTTCAGGGACGTTTTGTCGGTAGGGATTTCGATGCCTTACCTTGTGGTATATACATCGTCAACGGAAAGAAAGTGACGAAATAGTATGGTGAAAAGCTGACAATCTGACGAAATTGAAAAAAAATGATGCAGAAGTGCTCTGCGTCATTTTTTTTTCTTACCTTTGCAGAAAATTATTCTTATCATTATGAAGACTGATATCCAAATTGCACGCGAATGCCAGCTTGCGCCCATTGGCGAAGTGGCTCAGAAGTTGAACATTCCTCAGGAAGAACTCGAACAGTATGGCAAGAACATTGCCAAAGTACCTGAAAGCCTCATCGACGAAGAGAAGGTGAAGAACAGCAAGCTCATCCTCGTCACAGCCATCACTCCAACGAAAGCTGGCATCGGTAAGACCACGGTCAGCATCGGACTGGCGTTAGGACTGGCAAAAATCGGCAAAAATGCCTGCGTGGCACTGCGTGAACCCTCCCTCGGTCCCTGCTTCGGCATGAAGGGCGGAGCGGCTGGCGGCGGTTATGCCCAGGTGTTGCCAATGGAGAAGATCAACCTTCACTTCACAGGTGACTTTCACGCCATCACCTCGGCTCACAACATGATCAGCGCCCTGCTCGACAACTACATCTATCAGCACAAGGACGAGGGCTTTGCCCTGAAGGAAGTGCTGTGGAAGCGAGTGATGGACGTGAACGACCGCAACCTCCGCAATATCGTCACAGGACTGGGTGCCAAGACCGATGGTGTCGTAATGGAGAGCGGATTCGACATTACGCCTGCCTCCGAAATCATGGCAATCCTCTGTTTGGCTACCAGCCAGGAAGACCTTCGCCGACGCATCGAGAACATCCTCTTGGGCATCACGTCCGACGGCAAGCCCTTCCGCGTGAAGGACATGGGTGTGGCCGGTGCTATCTGCGTCCTGCTGAAAGACGCACTTCATCCAAACCTTGTGCAGACCACGGAACAGACGCCTGCCTTCGTGCACGGTGGTCCGTTTGCCAATATCGCTCATGGCTGTTCGTCTATCCTCTCCACAAAACTGGCGATGACCTACGCCGACTACGTAGTGACAGAAGCAGGATTCGGTGCTGACTTGGGTGCAGAGAAATTCTACGACATCAAATGTCGCAAGGCTGGTCTGCAGCCAGCGATGACCATTATTGTGGCTACCACGCAGGGACTAAAGATGCATGGTGGTGTGGCTTTGGAACAGATCAAGGAGCCGAACGCAGAAGGACTGACGAAAGGATTGGAGAACTTAGACCGCCACATCCGCAACCTGCAAGGATTCGGACAGACCGTGGTGGTGGCGTTCAACCGCTTTGCCACTGATACAGACGAAGAACTGGAACTCGTTCGCCGTCATTGTGCCGAACTGGGTGTGGGCTTTGCCATCAACAACGCTTTCAACGAAGGCGGAACAGGTGCTGTGGAACTTGCCAACCTCGTGGTGAAGACCATCGACGAGCAACCCTCTGCCCCACTCTGCTTCACCTACGACGACACAGACGATATCCGCACGAAGGTAGAAAAGGTTTGCAAGAAGATCTATGGTGCTGCCAGCGTCACCTTCAGCAAGACGGCTGAGAAGAAAATCCGCAACGAGGAAGCCATTGCTGAAGCTGAAGGGAACAAAACAGGTTCATCGCTCCACTTCCCTGTCTGCATTGCCAAGACGCAGTATTCGTTCTCTGCCGACCAGACACTCTACGGCTGTCCCACAGGCTTCAACGTGAACATCCGCGACATCGTGGTGAACCACGGTGCCGAAATGGTGGTTGCCATCGCTGGCGACATCATGCGTATGCCTGGACTGCCTAAGTCACCCCAAGCCGAACGCATTGACATCATCAATGGGGAAATAGAGGGGTTGTCGTAATGACTCTTCGACATGACGACATTACGAAATGACGACATTACGACTTCTCTTAAAGAACCTTTATTCGCTTTCTCCCGCCTTGCGTCCCTCGGACGTAAGGCGGATTCCTTTTTCTTCCAGCGTGATGTAATGGTGTTTATACAGGTCGCCGACACCACGCTTGAAAGTTTTCTTCGATACACCGAAGGTGTTGTAGATGTCTTCGGCATCACTCTTGTCGTGAAGCGGACAGAAGCCGTCGGGCATGATGCAGAGGCGGTAGAGTAGCTGTTCGCTGAATTCCGTCACACGCTTCTTGCCGAAGTACTTCTGCAGTTTCAGGTCAATCTTATTGTCGTCCCTCACCTGCTTCACGAAAGCTGTGAGGCGGTCGCCCACATGAATGGGTTGGAATATCTCGTTCTGGAAGATGAGACCCACATACTTCGAATCAACGATGGCTTTCATGCCCAAGTCTGTCTTGTCCATGATAAGTATCTCCACACTGTCTCCTGACTGATAGGGCGGACGTTCGTCGGACAGAAATTTTCCAATCTTCGCTGAGGCAACGATGCGATAGGTTATCGGGTCGATATAGCAATAAACCAGGTACTTGCGTCCTTTCACCATATCTGCTTTCTGTTCGCGGAAGGGACAGAAGAGGTCTTTCATCAGTCCCCAGTCGAGGAAGGCACCGAACTCGTTGGTCCATTTCACTTCGAGGTAGGCAAACTCGTTCACTTCCACCAACGGTGTCTCGGTGGTGGCAATGAGGCGTTCCTCATTATCTAAATAAAGGAAGACATCGAGCACGTCGCCCTCCTTCGTTCCTTTGGGCACATAGCGTTTGGGCAACAGCACATCACCCACTTCACCAGCATCGAGATAAACACCGAAGTCCACCTCTCGCAGCACTGTCAAACGATTGTGCTTACCGAGTCTTACCAGGGACCCACCCCCCTGCCCCTCCCGTGAAGGGAGGGGAGTAGCTACCTGTTGGTTGTTATTGTTATTCATGTCAGTATCTATTAAGAATCCATCTATTATCACTTATCAGAGTATATACTCCCCTCCCTCCACGGGAGGGGCAAGGGGGAGGGTCAGTTGGGGGAGGGTCAGTCCATCCTGCATTTTGATGGTGCGGTCCGTCGTCGCTGCCAGTTGTTCGTCGTGGGTAACGATGACGAAGGTCTGACCTAACTTGTCGCGGAGGTCGAAGAAGAGCTGATGGAGTTCCGCCTTGTTCTTCGTGTCGAGACTGCCAGAGGGTTCGTCAGCCAAGATGACAGAAGGGTTGTTGATGAGTGCACGGGCTACAGCCACACGCTGCTTCTCACCACCCGACAGTTCGTTGGGTTTATGGTTGACGCGGTCGGAAAGGCCCAAGAACGCCAATAGTTCCTCTGCTTTTGCCTTCACCGCTTTCTTCGACTGCCCGCCAATCAAGGCTGGAATCATCACATTCTCCACTGCCGTGAACTCAGGCAGCAGCTGGTGGAACTGGAAGACAAAACCAAGATGCTGGTTGCGGAACTTTGCCAGTTCCTTCTGACCCATCTTCGTCACATCCTTGCCGTCAATCACGATGCTGCCACCATCAGCAGCATCCAGCGTACCCATAATCTGCAGCAGCGTCGTCTTTCCGGCTCCGCTGGGACCGACAATGCTGACCACTTCTCCTTTCTCTATATCCAGGTCGATGCCTTTCAGCACCTGCAGCGAGCCAAACGACTTGGTGATATGACGGAGCTGAATCATAGGACCCTCCCACTGTCCCTCCTTTGTAGGGAGGGGAGTAGTTACTCCACAGTCTGTGTATTGTTCCTTATCCATTTTATTGTTGTTCTTTACTTCTTCTATCTCTACAAGACCTCTATTTAATACAAATACAAGCTTGATTGGTATATTCCGCCGCCTGACTGCTATATACTCCCCACCCTACAAGGGAGGGGCAAGGGGGTGGGTCTTTTCCCTTTGGAGGGGCAAGGGGGTGGGTCTTTTTATCCTATCTTACTCATCCATTTTGACAGCCAGCGGTTCACAAACGAAGGATTAGCCAACGGTTGAGCCGTAGGACTGGAGAAGGTGGGCAGGTTCGAAGTCTCGCCACCCTGCTCAGGATATACAATCATCAGGTTCTTGCCTAAGAAGTGCTTGTTGAGTTCGTATTGCATCTTTGCCATACGCCGTTCGTAGCTCACGCTGCCGTGACGAGCCGTCACCAACACGAAGAGGTGGTCGTTATGCATCTCCGAAGCCAATGCCTCCAACGACACGTCTGGATCGAACGGTGCATATTCGTCGCGCACCAACGGATGGTAGTGGTTGATGTAAGCACGGATCAGCTCAGCCGTCTCTTCCGCAGCATGGAACTCGATGCGGCAACCCGTCTCCAAGGCAAAGCGCGACAAGCGTTCCACCCATCGGGTGAATCCACTCTCGTACTGCGCCCGTTCAGGCACAGCCACCACAATCTTGCGGAAGGTGTTGGCAGGAATGAGGAAGTTGACGATGATGATCTGGCGGTCCAACCCTTCGATGAGTCCTTGGGCAAAGCGTCCCAACAGCGAGTCAGACGGTTTCTGCTTGCGATGCAGGCCAATGAGAATTTCGCTGGCATCGTTTTCATGGAAAGCATGAATCACACCATTCACGAAGTTTACCGCCAGACGGCTCTGGGTCTGCACCTTCACGTCGGCAGCCACACACAGGTGTTCAGCCTGCTGCAGACAGTCCTTACTGTGGCGGCGCAAGATGCCCGTCGGGTCATCGTCGTTCACCACATTCAGGCAGATCAGCCCACGATTCAGCTCTTGGTTACGCATCAGAATAGCGGTCTGCACCAGCATATCTATCTTATCCGTCTCGTTGATCGGCACTAAGATCTTCTCGTCGTCGTTCTGCGGATGCTGCTCTTTCACATCAACCGCTTTCTCCTCATGGATTTTCAGCAGACGTGCTGCCTGGTCGGTGGCGATAGAGCTGATGATACACGTTAGCAGGATCATCACCACCACGCCATCGAGCACCGCGTTGTTCATCAATGGCACACCTTCTGCAACATACAGGTGCGTTCCTACCATCACCATCGCCAAAGCACCGGCAGCATGGGCTTCACTCAGACCGAACATCATCAGACCTTCGTGACGCGACATACCGATGAGACGACGGCTGAAGACAGCTGCCAGGTATTTAGACAACGTACCTGCCACCACCATCACCAACACCACCACGGGTGCTTCACGGGTGTCGAACAGCGGACCCAAGTTCACCAGCATACCGACTCCTATCAAGAAATAAGGAATAAAGACGGCGTTACCCACAAACTCTACGCGATTCATCAGCGGAGTGCTGCGCGGAATGAAGCGGTTGAACACAAGTCCGGCAAGGAATGCGCCCAAGATGCCTTCCAACCCACAGGCCTCAGCTGTTGCTCCAGCCAGGAACATCATGCCGAGAACGAAGATGAACTGCATGACCGGTTCGCTGTGCTTTTTGAAAAACCAGCGGATGATACGTGGGAAGACGAAGAACAGCACTGCGATGAACAGGCCGAACTTCACGGCGAACCACACCCAGAACAGCCAGTTGGCCTCGCCCAGAATGGTGCCTGCCAGTCCTGCCAGGATGAGGAGGGCAAAAAGCAGCGCCACCATTGTGGCAGCCACACTCACCGTCACACTGCGGTTTCGGGTCAGGCCGTAACGGCCCACGATGGGATAAGCCACCAGCGTGTGGGAAGCGAAGATACAGGCCAGCAGCAGGGAAGCCGCCATGCTGTAATGCAGGAACCAAAGACCTGCTGCCAGTCCGAAGAGGAAAGGAATCAGGGATGTCAGTGTACCGAAGATCATTCCATTCAGACGGTTCTGCTTCAGACCCGCCAAATCCATCTCCAGTCCTGCAAGGAACATGATGTAGTAGATGCCCACCTGACCAAACAGCTCAAAGCTGTTGTCGCGTGCCAGCAGATTGAGTCCGTGCGGACCAATCAGCACACCTGCCAGAATCATTCCCACCAGATGGGGAATACGCAGACGATTCAGCGCCATCGGTGCCAGCAGGATAATCGCCAGCACAATAAAGAAAGCCCACGTCGGATCGGTGATAGGCAGTTTGCCAATCAAATCACCAAGCCTGGGCATCTCAAATAACGGTGTTGTCAGAACAGCTGTGGTCATTGAGTCCTTACTTTTTATCGCATTTTGCTAAAAATGCGCTGCAAAGTTACGAAAAAATCTTCACTCTTCCCCCTTCATCTTCCTTTTTTTGCATAATTCTTCACTCTTCACTCTTCACTCTTCACTTTTTTTTGTAACTTTGCAGCCGCAAAGACGTTTTTTTCGACATTTCGACATCACGACAAAAACATTTAAGATATTTATGAAAGTAGCAATTGTAGGTGCAAGTGGCGCCGTAGGACAGGAGTTCCTGCGTGTGCTCGACGAGAGAAATTTCCCCATTGACGAACTGGTACTGTTCGGTTCCACCCGTAGCGCAGGACGCAAATACACGTTCCGCGGAAAGGAATACGAAGTGCAGCTCCTGAAGCACGGCGACGACTTCAAGGATGTAGATATCGCCTTCACATCAGCCGGAGCAGGAACCTCAAAGGAATTTGCTGAGGACATCACCCGCTACGGAGCCGTCATGATTGACAACTCCAGCGCTTTCCGCATGGATGCCGACGTACCTCTCGTTGTACCTGAGTGCAACGCTGAGGATGCCCTCAACCGTCCTCGCGGCATCATCGCCAACCCCAACTGCACCACCATCATGATGGTTGTTGTGCTCCAGCCCATCGAACGTCTCAGCCACATCGAGCGCATCCACGTAGCCAGCTACCAGAGCGCATCGGGTGCCGGTGCTGCAGCAATGGCTGAACTCCAGCAGCAATACAAGGATCTGGTGGAAGGCAAGGAACCTACCGTCAACAAGTTCGCCTATCAGCTGGCTTATAACGTCATTCCTCAGATTGACGTCTTCCAGGACAACGGCTATACGAAGGAAGAAATGAAGATGTTCAACGAGACTCGCAAGATTATGCATACAGATGCCCGTTGCTCTGCGATGTGTGTACGCATCTCCTCCCTCCGTGCTCACAGCGAAGCCGTATGGATTGAGACCCAGCAGCCGCTCACTCCTGAGCAGGTTCGCGAAGCCTTGCAGGCAGCCCCAGGCGTTACCGTCATCGACGACCCTGCGACTCAGAAATATCCCATGCCGCTCTTCACAGCCGGCAAGGACGACGTCTATGTAGGCCGCATCCGCAAGGATCTCGCCAACGACAACGGCATCACGCTCTGGCTCTCAGGCGACCAAATCAAGAAAGGCGCCGCCCTCAACGCCGTCCAAATCGGTGAATTCTTGGAGCAGCGAGGGGAATTCAGAAAATAATTTCTGGATTTCCGAGTCGTGACAATAATCACGGAACAAAGTGACGTAGTACTTAGTAAAACAAGGGGAATTCAAATAACAAGTAGTTTCTATTGTATCACAATCATACAAAATCAATCAGCAAATGAGGCATCTACGAGTTGGATGCCTCATTTGTTTGTAGAATCCAACATCTCTGATGCCTCCCCCAACAGCCTTCAATTGAGTAATTTTGCAGGGCAATTTGAGTAAAAATTGCAAGGAAAATTGAGTATAAAAAACAGTCTTGATTGTAAGAAACGCCCTTAACTTTCCTAAAAAAAAGGAAGGTTACCCGTAAAACTTTCCTGAAATTAAGGAAAAATATAGCAAAAGTTTCCTGAAATTAAGGAAAACACATATCTTTGCGGCAAAATCTTATGATGACAATAAAAGAAATGCATAGTACCAGCCTGGAAATGGTTCCTGAAATAATGAATAAACATAATTAGCGAAATAGAAAATGAATAAAAGAATCATCCTATCAATCTTCCTTGCCGCCATTACCCTAACCGCGACGGCACAAAGTGACGGAACTCAACAAAGTCAAGAAAAGTTTTGTATTGCCAAGGATGGCAAGGCTGCAACGATTGTAGTGGACGAGAACGATTGGAAGGGCGTGCTGAGGGCGGCAAATGATCTAAGCGATGACATCCACAAGGTTACAGGAACAGCCCCCCTCATATCCCCCCAAGGGGGGAAGACTGGAAAGGGGCTTATCATAGTCGGCACCATCGGGAAGAGCAGAGCCATCGACAAGCTTATCAAGCAGAAGAAACTTGATGTGAAACCCATCAAAGGCAGGTGGGAAGCTTACTGCATCGACGTAGTGGATGGTAATCTGGTCGTTGCCGGCAGCGACAAACGTGGAACCATCTATGGCATTTACGAGATTTCAAGCCGCATCGGCGTATCTCCTTGGTACTGGATGGCCGATGCACCTGTGGTACATAAGGATGAACTCTACTGGCCGGCTGGCTACCATTACAGCTGGCCTGCGGTGAAATATCGCGGCATTTTTATTAACGACGAGTGGCCCTCGTTCGGCACTTGGTGCCAAAAACATTTTGGTGGCGTGAATGCTAAAGCCTACGAGAAGATATTTGAACTCCTGCTGCGCCTGAAAGCCAACTATTTCTGGCCAGCGATGTGGGCAACAGCATTCAACGAAGATGACCCTGAGAGTCCGCGACTCGCCGACGAAATGGGCATCGTGATGGGAACCAGTCACCATGAACCGATGATGCGGTCCCACCAGGAATACCTGCACCGCAAAGAGCTGGTTGGTCCGTGGGACTACGCATCGAACAAAGAACGCGTGGATCAGTTCTTCCGCGAGGGCATGGAGCGCAACAAGAACTACGATAACCTTGTGACCATCGGTATGCGTGGCGATGGTGATGTGGCGATGGGCAAAGGCGACGATGCTGAGAACATGAAGACGCTTCACAGCGTCATCGACGGACAACGCAAGATGATCAAGGATATCTACGGACGTGCCGATGCTGTGCCGCAGCTCTGGGCTATCTTTACGGAAGTACAGCGCTACTACGACGCGGGCTTCACCGTGCCTGATGATGTGACGCTGCTCTTCTGCGACAACAACTGGGGCTATATCCGCCGTAAGGGAACTGAGAAGGAACGCAAACGGAAGGGTGGTTTGGGTCTCTATTATCATATCGACATGAACGGCGGACCGTGGAACGACCGCTGGGTGAACACCACCACCGTTCCGAAGCTGCGTGAACAGCTGAATCTTGCTTACCGTTCCGGCATCGACCGCATCTGGATCATCAACGTGGGAGATTTGAAACCCAAGGAAATGCCCATCTCGTTCATCATGGATTATGCTTGGAGTCCCGATGCCTTCGGACCGCTTGCGCCTGATCCCAAATGGGTGAAGCACACCACCTACGACGACGAGATGGAGTGGCTCCGCCAATGGACGGCAAGTGTGCTCGGAGGAAGCTACGCCACCAAAGCCTGTTTCGGTGATGAGGGTACCATTGGAGGTTTACCAGACTACATCACCGATGAGTGTGCAGAGATCATTGCCGACTACTCAAAGCTGAACCTCCTTCGCAAGCCAGAAGTGCAGGTGCCTGGTCTCTTCAACTACGAGGAGATGCTTCACCTGAACAACCAATGGCAGTCGATTGTTGCCCGTTGCGAGAACCTCAAGGAGAAGATTCCTGCTGAAGCGCAGGACGCCTTTTACCAGTTGGTCTATTATCCTGCCGTAGCCAGCGCCGGCGTTGCCTTGATGTACAACGCTGCCACGATGGGCGACCGCGAGACTGTCAATGCCCTGATGGAAAAAGACCAGCGACTGACGGACTATTATAATAAGGTGTTGGCTGGAGGTAAATGGGACGGCATGATGCTTGACAATCATATCGGCTACACCAAGTGGTCGATTCCTGATAAGAACACGAACCCGATGGATCTTGGTTACAAGGTGAACCACGACCTGAGCGCTTCGAAAGACACGAAAGAACACACCATCCCTGCACACGAAGGCGAGTACGACGTGTACGGTGGCTGGATGTACCTCGACGGTCTTGGTCGTGGCGAAGGCTGTATGGGTGCTGCCGACGTGATGAAGGAATGGCCTGCAGACGGTAGTGGACCGAAACTGGAGTATGATATTGACTTGTCGAACACTACGGCAATAGCCGACTCTTCACTCTCCGTTGCCATCGGTATATTGCCCACACAGGACATCATGCCTGCCCGCGGTCTGCGTCTTGGCGTACAACTCGACGACCAGCCGATGCAGGTCATCGATGCCCGTCAGGGACTGCACGACGAGTTCCAGGAATACACACCGAAGAACCTCGCCCAGTCGAAGAACCTAAAGCCCCTGCCACCTCATAACAATCTGCTGCTTAGTGGTTGGAAAGACGGAAGAAAAATGCTTCGACGTGATGAGGTCTTCGACAATATCCGTTGGTTAGAAGTGAAGTTCGGCCCCCTCCAGCTCCCCCAAGGGGGAGGGAACAGTCACAAGCTGAAGCTCATCATGATTGACCCCGAAATTGTTATTGAGTCCATCGTTGTCAATCCCGACAACAACCGCTACAGCTATTTCGGAAATAGAAAATAAGCATCACTCTCGTATAAAACTTCCCCTCATCAGTTTCCTCCAACAGCCTGTGGTGTCCAGTTCTGGAAGAAACGGAGCACTTTTTCTTGGCTGTAACCTTGTCCTTCTTCCAGAAAACTCGAATCCTGAAGATGGATGACTTTACCGTTTTCGTCCAGAACCACGAATACAGGGAATCCGAAACGAGCTGGGTTGTTCAGTCGTTGCAGCATAGCCTCGGCCTGAGCATCTTTCTCAGCACCAGCCGATTTACGAGGATTGTAGTTTACGTGGATATAGACGAAGTTCTGTTCAATGACGTTGCTGATCGTGGTGTCCTTGGTGATGAAGTCTGCAAAACGCAAACACCAGGGACACCAGTTGCCACCCACCTGACAGATCACGAACTTACCTTCGGACTTCGCCTTTGCTACGGCCTGGTCTATCTGTTCGATGGGGTTGATATCCTCATTATACACTTTTTTCAGTCCCGTCTGGGCACTCATGGTCAGCGTAAAACATACAGCCAACAATGACAAAATCAATTGCTTCTTCATACTTCTGCTATGACTTCAATTTCTAATAATGCATAAACTTTTCACCGTTCAGAGTGCAAAGATAGTGCAAAACGAGAGAAATACAAAATAAATTCGCATTTATTTTTATTTCCGAGTGCAGCCTATCTTATCTAAAGATAGTGCAAAACGAGAGAAATACAAAATAAATTCGCATTTTTTTTGAAAACGAAGTCAACGGTTACAACGATGCGGAGGCGACTGTTTTGCGTTCATCGATGAACGTTTGATGGTTAAAAACAACGATAACCAATCAAATATGACCGCATAATAACAAATTATTTGCTTTTTACTTTCGTATTTTAAAAAGATTACCTATCTTTGCGCCATGAATACAAAACTTGATGCACAAAACCAAACCCCTGCCAGAATTATCCACTTGTTGGGGCAAAGGTATAAAGACACTCGGATAGCTATGCAGATAACGCAGAAGGAGGTATCCGAGAAGACAGGAATCAGCATGAGCACCATCAGACGGTTTGAGAATGGTCTGACCTTCAACCTTACGCTGGCGAACTTCATAGCCTTACTTCAGGCTATTGGTTTTGCAGACAATCTGGAGGACACATTACCAGAGGTGTTGCTGGATCCGTATCAGTTATTCAAGCAACAAAGTAAACAACGAAAGAGGGCAAGTCATGGAAAACGTAGTATTGGTTAAGATATGGGGCCGACCCGTTGGCACCATCATGTGGGACTTCAGTCGTAAACGCGCTATCTTCAGTTACGACAAAGACTTTATCCGTGAGGGCGTGGACATCGCTCCCTTGACGGCTTCCATTCACAACCCCAGATACAGATTGCCTTTCATGGGTGAGACCGACCGTGGCATCTTCTCAGGACTCCCTGCTTTCATCGCCGACTCTCTGCCAGGCGGATGGGGCAACGAGGTGTATCAGGCGTGGGTAGCAGAACACCATCTGACGGCTTCGCAAGTGACGCCTGTTGACAAGCTGGCCTTCATCGGCAAGCGCGGCATGGGAGCTTTGGAGTTTGAACCTGCTATCCCAATAGAAGAAAATAAGGACATCGCGTTACGCGACCTATACCTTCGCGCTCAGGAGATTCTTGCCAACAGAGAGGATGTGACATCCGGTACCCACCAACTGAATATGGATGTGCTCTACGAGGTAGGCACTTCAGCTGGCGGCAATCACGCTAAAGCAGTCATCGCCCGAAACAATAAGACGGATGAGATTCGTTCCGGACAGATAGATCTTTCCGAAGATTACACCTACTATCTGTTGAAATTCTCGGAGACACGTCATTATCCGCTGACCCGCTTCGAGATAGTTTATTATGAGATGGCTCAGGCATGTAACATCCAGATGATGCCGTCGCAACTGATTGAGATCGACGGTGAATGCCACTTCCTGACGGAACGCTATGACCGCCAGAGGGGCGAGAAGTATCACACACAGACGCTGGCGGCCATGATGCCTGATGCTTCTTCATACGAAGACCTGATGGATGTGTGCCGACGTCTTCACTTGCCTTACGCAGAGATTGAAGAGACGTATCGGAGAGCTGTGTTCAACATCCTGACAGCCAACGTGGATGCTCACATCAAGAATTTCTCTTTCTTGATGCGTGATGGTGGCGAATGGCACATAACTCCGGCTTACGACCTAACCTTCTCTTGCTTCAATCTTGGGAACAAGTTCGATCCGTCGCATAATCTCTCTCTGAACGGGAAAAGAATGAACATTAACAAGGATGACCTGTTAACATTCGGACGGATTCATAACATCAAGAACCCTAATGCCATCATTGCAGAATGCGTGGATGCGGTGATGCTGTTCCGCGCTATTGCCTCTAAGTATGGCGTGAGCGAGCATTGGCAGGATGTGGTCGAACGTCACTTCGCAGAGACGACGCCCGACCTGCTGTCAGGTCTGCATGGATACAAACCCCATGTGCTCGGTTTTGTGCTGGAGGACGGCACATCTGTGGAGGATGCCCAATGGCAGGAGATGGGAAACGGGGCGTTCCGTCTGACGGCACGGATGAATGGCGTAGAGTATCGCGCCACCATCAGTCCAAAGTCAACAACAGGCAAGCGCATCGCCGAGTGTGGTGGCATCAAGATGAACGAAGAAAACCTGCGCCAGTTCGTAACAGAACTACTATTACCGAGAATTAAAACTTAAAAAACAGGGATCAATTGACGTAGTCGCTCTAAAGATGAAGTTGGAAATTAGGAACGATGGTGTCAATCATGCCTGATGGAACTTCGCACTCCTTAGCAATTGCCGGCCAGCGAGACGCTGCATCACATATCTCCTCAATAATGTCTGCAGCATCTTTTATGTTGTTCTGAAGGGCAAAAGCCAACAAGTCTTGACGAGTGATAGCATCAAATTTCCCGTTGATAGACATCTGGTGAGTTGCCGTCCAACCTCCATCAGGATTGTAAGCATAGCCCATATCATAGGCTGGGGACAAATGCCATGTGCCGCCTTCCCCCATGAGGAACGATATGTTCTTGGTATGGTCGTCCTGATTGCGTACAACTACGTTGAAAACCATTCTTCTGAACATTTCCTTGGCTTCAGAATACGACAGGTGCAAAGCTCTCATCACGTTGAAGGCTTGCTCGTAGGAATATGCACGATGAAGCCTGTAATCGAAATGTGCAATGCCGCAAAGTGTCTGCATGTGGATCTTCCTGCCATCCTTGCGGTCAAAACGCTTTGTAAGAAAATGTGCACGACCGTTTTCCTCAATGAGTGAGCACTCTGACATTTCTATGCCACATTCTTTCACCAATTTATAGAAAGAGTATTCCAAGCGTCCAAAGTTTTCTGTCTCTTTGAATCCTGCTTTTGTAGAAACACCGTCCAACTTGATCAGGTAATAATCGAATCCAGCAGGAGCTTCTACCTGTCCAGAACGTACGTCTCCAGTCGCTTTATTGTACGCGATGATGGCTTTGGCACGTTGACCACCAGCAGACGTTCCAAGACGAAGAATCTCTGCGATAGCCTTTTTCTTGTCATCTTTCAGATTTGCTCCAAATGCGTTCTTATGAGCTAACGCCTCTTTGGCAACTTCGACCAATGAATCAATAGCAAATTTGGAATGAGCGTTGTAGGAAACATCCAGTGCTGGTTCAAACTCCAAAGCTCCCATACAACGCTTACCCATGAAACATAAGGTTTCAATAGGGTTACTACTCGTCATTCCTGTTAAGGCAAGCCATCTGTCAAACAACGCACGACCGTATGTGTCTGGCAACGAGTCCGCCAACATACCTGGCAGTCCCTTAAAAGTTTCTTTGTCCAATCCCGTAAAAGAATAGACTCGTCCTTCACGTACGGGCATCATCAACGGGGATGGTTCCAGACCACACCCCACGAAATCATGGTCATATTCAAACCTTACGACCTCATATCTTTCATCCCAGCTGAATGTTCCGACAGGAAAGCCGAACATACTCACTTTAGCTACATCTACCATTCTGATTCCTCCTGTTGTTTATGATTGACATTCATTCCACCTTTTTTCGCAGCTCTTTTCCTCAGGTGGGTCTTGGATGAATGAACAAGATTGTAATATTCATTAGGGCTGAGTTGCTCTTCTTCTACTAATTGTTGGAGCGCGTCCAACTGTCCTAATGTACGTAATAGCCGGAGCAGAGAGTCAAACGAACGAATCTCTCCCTTTTCCATTTTCTTTATAGAGGACAGAGACACGTTTGCAGCTTCCGACAGACTTTGTTGGGTGATGTTTTGCTTGAGCCTAACAGACTTTATCTTCTCTCCGATTCTGGAAAGAATTGCAGCATCTGTTAACATGTAAATATCTTCCATAACAGTTCAAAATTAAACTTTAACGGCGCAAATATACAAATAAAAGTTTAATTTTGAACTATAACACAACATTTTTTTACTATTCGTGCGATTTTTTTGAGAAAAAAGCAAAATTTATCCCATTTTTCAGGCTGTAGTATCAGAACACCTGTCCATTCTATGACTCTTCTTCATTCTTCACTCTTCACTTAATGACCTTCTTTCCGTTCTGGATGTGAAATAAAAGAAAACCTCCTGTCAAATCTTTCGTGCTTGACAGGAGGTTTCTTCTTTCTTCCCTCATGATTTCAAGTGGTAACATCGGCCATGAGGTCACGACGGCCAATGAGGCTGAAGATGGTGATGCGGTTGTCCTCGTTCAGGATGCGCAGCGTACGAAGTACCTCGCCTAAGGTTGAACCGCTGGTGGTCACGTCGTCGATGACCAGCACGTTCTGCTGCCGTATCGTCTGGCAAAGTTCCTCGTCGGCCTTGTTGGCGAACCGAAGGAACTGAGTCATGTAGGGGCGGAAACGGCTCTTCTTCACGTCGCGGGCGATGGTGAAGTAGTCCTTCTGATGAATCAGGTCGAGCATACCGGCAATCTGTTGGCGCACCTCTTCCTTCTGGGCCTCGGTGTAACGGGGGCGACCATTTTCAAGCACATCATCGAGGTACGCCTCTGTGAAGGCATCCATGTCGAAGGAGATATTGGCGGGCAGGTTCTTCACCAGCTCCATCTTGCGCAGCGTGGGCTGAGCAAAGCGGTAGATATAGCGCAGCATGTAGTTGTTGACACGGCTCGACGACTGCGGCATCACTACGAGGTCGTAGTCGTAAAGATTGATGCGGCGGTTCAGGTTGTTCACCGCCTTTTGGATGAACTGCGTCAGATTAGGGTCGTCCTGCAGGTGCTGGGTGAACTTGACGTACTTGATGAATGCCGAGCGGACGCTGCCGTCCACCTCGTCGCCAAACTCATAGCCGTAGTAGAAGCACTTGCCAAATGCCTCCACCTGGTAGCCGTCACCGGTCAGACTGACGATGTCGCCTGTTCCGTCGTGCTCAAAGTCAAACACGAATCGTTGCTGCTCGCTGTCGAATCTTACGCCCATAGTCGTATCTTTTATCCTTTCTGCCTGCAAATATACAACAAAAATCACATTTTCAGAACTTTTCCCCTTTCTTTTTTCACATTTTCGACATTTTCTGCTAGTTTGAGGTAAAAAAACACTCAATCATTCCTCTGGGATTCTTCATTCTTCACTCTTCACTTAATTACCTTCTTTCCGTTATTAGTAGCAAACCATGAAACTTGACCAAGTTTCGAGAATGCGGCCTGTATGGGCATCCATGAAGCATGCGCTATCACCTCCATAGAAACCATAACTCAAACGAGGTGCCTGCCTTCGATCCCATCAAGGATTATCTCAGCCACCTGCCCAAGTGGGACGGACAGAACCACATCGTCCGTCTCTTCAGCCGCTTGCCTGGCGTGAGCAGCGAGCAGCAGGCGTTCCTCTCGACTTGGTTCCTCTCGACGGTTGCCCACTGGCTCCAGATGGACACGTTGCATGGAAACGAGTGTGTGCCGACCTTGATCGGTTCGCAGGGTTGTGGCAAGACGACGTTTGTGCGTCGGATGTTGCCGCCTCACCTTCGCGGCTATTATCTGGATCATCTCAACCTCTCGAACAAGTTCGACAAGGAGATGGCGCTGACGAATAACCTGCTGGTGAACCTCGACGAGTTGGAAGCCATCCGTCCCAGCCAGCATGCGAGTAAGACTCCTCCCGACCTCCCATGAGGGGAGGGGTATTGAGGGAAGAGGGGTGAGGGATTGTCAACTCTTGGGGGTGGTTTTGGTGGATTTGGAGGGCAAAACTATAAAATAAGGTATATAGATGCAGAATTTTTTGCGAAAAATGTGGGGATTTCACGAAAAATCACTACCTTTGCACACTTTTAGTCCTTGTAAGAACGCCAAAATGCTGCATTTTGGACGTTTCTTATTGTGGTGTTTAATGTCCATTTCATGCTGGAAGTGACAGAAAAACATTGCTGGAAGTGACTAAAAAACATGTCGAAAGCGACCAAAACTAACAAATTATTTATATAACCAAACAAAAAAATGCAAAACAAAGGATTTGTAAAATTTGTGGCAGTAGCGCTCACGCTCATTTGCCTTTTCTACCTGTCATTCTCGCTGGTTACCAGCCACTACGACAGCAAGATTGCAAAGCTCGCTGAGACCGATTCGATCGCTGCCCGCGAACTTGAGGATTCTCTCAACACCGAGAACATCTACCTTTGGAACTACAACCTGAAGCGTTGTCGCGAGATTTCCATCGGTCTTGGTCTTGACCTCAAGGGAGGTATGAACGCAATCCTCGAAGTTTCTGCTCCCGATGTCGTTGACGCATTGGCTGACTACAGCACCGATCCTGCTTTCCGTCAGGCTATGGACAAGGCAAAGGCAGAGAAGAGCGATGACTTCGTAGGTGCATTCGTCAAAGCATTCAAGGAAGTAAGTAACGACGCCAAGCTCACGACGGTGTTCAACCCAGAGAAACTGGGCGACCAGGTGAAGCCAACGAGCAGCAATGCTGACGTAGAGTCGGCTCTGCGCCGCGAGTTGAGCGAAGCTGTGGATAACACGATTCGTGTGCTCCGTACCCGTATCGACCGCTTCGGTGTCGTACAGCCTAACATCCAGAAACTCGAAGGTAGCAGTGGCCGCATCATGGTGGAACTTCCTGGTATCAAGGAGCCGGAGCGTGCCAAGAAACTGCTTGAAGGTAGTGCCAACCTGCAGTTCTGGGAGACTTACCACGGACAGCACGTAGCTCCGCTCTTCCAGCGCATCGACAACGTGTTGGCAGGCAATGCCGACACAGAGGCCGAAGAGGCTGAGGAAATCGCCGGTGCTCCTGCCGCTGAGGAAGTGAAGGCTGCCGGTGAGACTGAAGAGGCTAAGGCTGACGAATCCGTTCGACAAGCTCAGGATAAAGCGGCAGAAGAGGCTCAGGCTGAACCTGCCAAGGAGGACGTTGCTAAGGCTGACAGCACCAAGGATAAAGCTACAGAGGCTGAAGCTGCTGCCGACGCTATCCTGAAGCAGGCTGCCGACAAGAAGGACACCACTGCTGAGAAGAAGGCTGACGCCAAGGAATCTCCGCTGCTCTCTAAGTTCCACTTGTACCCCAGCGGCGCCATGATCGGTTTTGCTCACGAGCGCGATACCGCTGCCGTGATGCAGATGCTGCGTAGCGACGTCGCTACTGAGATTCTTGATGCCGAGACACCCGACATCTGGCTCCTCTGGGGCGTGAAGGGTATGGCAAAGAAGCAGATGCAGGACATCGTCGTTGGTCAGATGAACGAAACTCAGCTCAAGCAGCTGCAGGGCATCAAGGACGAATCAGACCGTGCTGCGTTTATCAATAAGTTCTCGCGCGAACTCTACGGCACCATCGTGAAGGACGACGCCCTCTTCGAACTCTACGCCATCAACACAGCTCATGGTCAGAACGGCCACGCTCAGCTCGAAGGTGACAAGGTGACGGAGTCGAAGGCCGACTTCAACCAGCTGGGTCAGCCAGTGGTGACGATGGCCATGAACTACGACGGTGCACGTATCTGGGCAGAAATGACCGAACGCGCCTTCCAGGACGTTATCTCCGTAGGTAACCGTCAGGAGCACGGATGTGTAGCCGTTGTGCTCGATGGATATGTATATAGCGCACCTGGTGTGAGCAACGGTAAGATTGACGGTGGCCGCACCGAAATCAGCGGTAACTTCACCACCAACGACACCAAGGAACTGGCTAACGTGCTGTCTTCTGGTCGTATGCCGGCTCCAGCCAACATCATCCAGTACGAAACCGTAGGTCCTACCCTCGGTCAGCAGTCCATCAACGCAGGTATCATCTCGTTCATCATCGCCTTCATCATCCTGATGATCTACATGTGCATGATGTACGGTCTGAAGGCAGGTATGGTGGCTAACAGCGCCCTCATCCTCAACTTCTTCTTCACCCTCGGTATCCTCACCTCGTTCCAGGCAGCCCTGACAATGGCAGGTATTGCCGGTATGGTGCTGACGCTGGGTACGGCGGTCGATGCCAACGTGCTTATCTATGAGCGTACGAAAGAAGAGATGCGTGCAGGCAAGGGCTTGAAGTCGGCTGTGGCTGCTGGTTACAGCAACGCCTTCAGCGCCATCTTCGACTCGAACTTGACGTCTATCATCACGGGTGTCATCCTGTTCTACTTCGGTACAGGACCTATCCGCGGATTCGCCACTACCTTGATCATCGGTATCGTCTGCTCATTCTTTACAGCCGTTTGGCTCACTCGTATCGTTTACGAGAACCGCCTCAACCGCGACAAGTGGCAGAATCTTACCTTCACGACCCGCTTCTCCAAGAACCTCATGCAGGGTACGAAGTACAACTTCATGGGTATCTACAAGAAGTCGTTCCTCTTCTTCCTTGTCTTCATCATCGTCTGCGCCGTTTCCCTCACCGTTCGCGGCCTGAGCGAATCCATCGACTTCACTGGTGGTCGCAACTATCAGGTTGAGTTCGTACAGCAGGTTGAGCCAGAGCAGGCACGTGCTGCCCTCCGCAACACATTCGACGAACTGAACAAGGCAAACAAGAGCGAAGAGCCTGTGACCACCAGTGTGATTGCCATCGGTACAGAAGGCAAGCAGCTGCGTGTATCTACCAACTATAAGATTAATGTAGAAGACGACAAGACCGTCGATGCAGAAATCGAGGAAACCCTCTACAACAAGTTCTGCGAACTCGGCATGCTCGACAAGTCGAAGGTGTCACTCGACAAGTTCGTGGATCGTAACAACCGCGACGCTGGTTCCATCATCAGTTCGCAGAAGGTAGGTCCATCCATCGCCAAGGACATCACCCGTGGTGCCATCATCAGCGTGATCCTTGCCCTCGTGGCCATCTTCCTCTACATCCTCCTGCGTTTCCGCAACGTGGCTTACTCCGTAGGTTCCATCGTAGCCCTGACCGTCGATACATTCCTCATCATCGGTATGTACTCACTCTGCTACGGCTGGATCGGTTTCTCACTCGACATCGACCAGACCTTCATCGGAGCCATCCTGACGGCTATCGGTTACTCCATCAACGACAAGGTGGTGATCTTCGACCGTATCCGTGAGAACTTCCGCCTCTATCCGAAGCGCGACCGCCAGCGTCTGTTCAACGAATCGCTGAACTCAACCTTGGCTCGTACCATCAACACCTCCGTATCAACGTTGATCGTGCTCCTTGCCATCTTCATCTTCGGTGGAGACAGCATCCGCTCCTTCTCGTTCGCCATGATCCTCGGTGTGATCTTTGGTACCTGCTCTTCTATCTTCATCGCAGCCCCAACGGCCTTCCTCGTGATGGGTCGTCGCATCAAGGCTGTTGACGAAGAAGAAGCAACCGTTGTAGAAGAAAAGAAATAAGGTATATGACCGACACGCTCCACAAGTAAGTGGAAGTAAGTGTTCAAATAGATGATTCAGGGGCGTCCTTCGGGGCGTCCCTGATGCTTTTTCTGTAACTCGACCTGCTCAACTCCGTGAGGAAATCATCCTTTTCCGTCAATTTTCAGTTATTTCTTGAAATAATAAGAAGGAAATAACTGAGTTTAGAAAAAAATCACTATTTTTGCAAACAGAAATTATAATTCATCATGCATAATGCATAATTAACAATTCAGAAATAACTACTAACATCTTTTATCAACTATGAAGAGACTACTGACAACCGTATTTGCCTTGAGCTGTCTGCTGACTGCCTCGGCTCAATCGAAGGATCTTCCCCTGATTCAGAATGTATTTGCCTACGAGAGCCTGTCGCTCAACGGTGACTGGAACTACATCGTCGATGTGCAGGAAGAAGGCTATTATGACTATCGCATGAACCCTACCCGCTCAGGATTCTTCCAGAATGCGAAACCAAAGAGACCAGAAGACCTCATTGAGTACGACTTCGACAAAGCGCCCACGATGAAGATTCCTTCTGACTGGAACACACAGGACGATCAGCTGTTCTTCTACGAAGGAACCGTATGGTTTAAGAAAAGTTTCCAGGCTGCGCCCTCAAAAGACTCCCGTTCCCTGCTCTATTTTGCTGCTGTGAACTATGACTGTCATGTGTATCTGAACGGTCAGCATGTAGGTCACCACATCGGCGGTTTCACTCCCTTCAACTACGACGTCAGCGATAAGTTGCGTGAGGGTGAGAATATCGTCATCGTGAAGGTAGATAACAAACGTCATGCAGAGGACGTTCCCACTCAGATTTTTGACTGGTGGAACTACGGAGGCATCACCCGCGACGTGCGACTGGTGAAAGTGCCGACGGTCTATCTTGAGGATTATGACCTGCAGCTGCAGAAAGCCGACGCAAAAGCCAAGACACGCGAACTCAGTTTTTCTGCCAAGCTGAACAAAGCTGAGGCAGGACACAAAGTAGTGGTATCCATCCCTGAGCTGAAGCTGGAACAGCAGCTCACTTCGGATGCCGAAGGAAAGGTCAGCTGCACGCTGAAAGTGAACGCCAAGAAGCTGTCGCTCTGGTCGCCCCAGAACCCCAAGCTCTATGACGTCCGCCTCTCTGTCGATACCTCCACCATCAACGATGAGATCGGTTTCCGCACCATCGAGACACGCGACAAGCAGATTCTGCTCAATGGTCAGCCCATCTTCCTGAAAGGTATCAGCATCCATAACGAAAAACCCAACGGTGGCGGTCGTGCCAACACAGCTGAAGATGCACGTCTCCTGCTGTCATGGGCCAAGGAACTGGGTTGCAACTTCGTACGTCTTGCCCACTATCCTCACCACGAGGAAATGGTGCGCGAAGCAGAACGGATGGGCATCTTGGTTTGGTCTGAAATTCCTGTTTATTGGACCATTGCCTGGACCAACACGAAGACCTACGAGAATGCCCGTCAGCAACTTACCGACATGATTGCTCGTGACCACAACCGCGCCAACGTCATCATCTGGTCGATTGCCAACGAGACGCCCCACTCCAACGAACGCGACCAGTTCCTGGGCAATCTGGCGAAATATGCCCGCACGCTGGACAACACCCGCCTCATCTCTATGGCGATGGAGGTCACAGGTGCATCCAACTACGTGAACCGTCTGCATGACAACATGCATGAGTACGTAGATGTGGTGAGCTTTAACCAGTATATCGGTTGGTATCGCGATGTGAATGATGCACCCAAGATGCGCTGGGAAATTCCTTACAACAAACCCGTCATCATCAGCGAGTTCGGTGGTGGCGCACGTGCTGGCTATCATGGAGCCAAGAACCAGCGTTGGACTGAAGAGTTCCAGGAGAACCTGTACATCGAGAACTGTGCGATGTTGGACAAGATAGAAGGTCTGGCAGGCACAACTCCTTGGATTCTGAAAGATTTCCGCTCACCTCGTCGTGTGCTTAACGGCATTCAGGACTATTATAACCGCAAGGGTCTCTATAGCGACAAAGGCGAGAAGAAGAAAGCCTTCTACGTGCTAAAAAAGTGGTACGAAGGGAAATGATAATGCATAATTAAGTGAAGAGTGAAGAGTGAAGAATGAAGAATAAAGAATGAGTAAGATTATTGTAGCAGGTATAGGACCTGGCAGTAAAGAAGACATCACACCTGCCGTACTCGACGCAGTACGGCAGGCTGATGTTATTGTGGGCTATAAATACTATTTCAAGTTCGTTGAGAAGTATGCAAAGCCAGGATGCGAATGTATCGACACAGGCATGAAGAAGGAACGTGAACGTGCCGAACAAGCGTTTCTGTTGGCTGAGCAGGGAAAGACGGTGGTTGTCATTTCCTCTGGCGACGCAGGTCTGTATGGTATGGCTCCGTTGATTTACGAGATGAAACGCGAAAGGCAATCGGACATAGATATCGAGGTGCTTCCTGGCATTTCCGCCTTCCAGAAGGCAGCTTCCCTGTTGGGTGCTCCCATCGGTCATGATGTCTGCCTCATCTCACTCTCCGACCTGATGACCCCTTGGGCTGTTATCGAACGACGCATCAAGGCTGCCGCTACAGGTGATTTCGTGACAGCCATCTACAATCCCAAATCACACGGTCGCTACTGGCAACTCTATCGTCTGCAGGAGTTATTCCTCAAGGAGCGTTCTGCCGACACCCCCGTTGGCTATGTGCGTCAGGCAGGCAGAGAGGAACAGGAAATCAAGGTTACTACCCTTGCCCAGTTCGACCCAGAAGATGTGGATATGTTTACCGTCATCCTCATCGGCAATTCACAGTCTTACGTCAGCGATGGCAAGATGATTACCCCTCGTGGGTATTATCGTGAAGAGAGGAGCGTCAAGAGTGAAGAGAAGCCTGGGCAGAGCATTATGACGGAGAGTTTCCGCACGATTCTCTCTGAGATGAAGCATCCCGATGTGCCTAAGTGGCGACTCTGGCCATTGTTGCACGCCATTCATACAACGGTTGACTTCAGCATGGAAGAATGCCTCTGGATGGACGATCGTGCGACGGAAATCCTGTATAACAAAATTGTTGACGGAAGCCTGAAACATATCGTAACCGATGTCACAATGGCTGCCAGCGGTATCCGCAAAGGAGCTTTGGAACGACTGGGCATCGAGGTTCATTGCTATATCAATGATCCACGTTCCAAGCTGATGGCGACCCCCTCCAACTCCCCCAAGGGGGAGGGGAACGATATTACCCGCAGTCAGGCTGGCATTCGTTTGGCTGTAGAGGAATATCCTGATGCACTATTTGCTTTTGGTAATGCTCCTACGGCGCTGATGGAGTTGTGCGACTTGGTGCGTAAGGGCAAGGCAAAGCCTGCTGGCATCATTGCCGCTCCTGTGGGATTTGTGCATGTCTGCGAAAGTAAACATGCCGTTAAGACGTTGAAACAGATTCCCAAAATGATCGTTGAGGGCAGAAAAGGAGGAAGCAATTTGGCTGCAACGCTGTGCAACGCGATACTTACGTACGACGATGCTGCACAACTGAAACCTGGACGCGACCTTTGATAATTCATAATGCATAATGCATAATTAACACGAATTATATGCGATTAATTGTCATAGGCATAACGGACAATCCTCAGCCGTTCTTTCCGCCAGAGGTGATGGAGATAATTAAGAATGGTAAGGTGTTTTCAGGAGGGAAACGCCACCATGAGATTGTGGCTCCATTGCTGCCCAAAGATGCAGAATGGATCGATATTACCGTACCTCTTGATGATGTGTTCGCCAAATACACTTCACGCTTCACACTTCACGCTTCACATCACTCCCCCTTGGGGGAGCTGGAGGGGGTCTCACTTATCATCTTCGCTTCTGGTGATCCGCTATTCTTTGGCTTTGCCAACACCATCCAACGCAAAATGCCTGAGGCAGAAATCGTGGTTTATCCCACGTTCAATTCTTTGCAGATGCTGGCACATCGCCTCGTATTGCCCTATCATGATATGCGGATTGTGTCGTTGACAGGTCGTCCTTGGCATGAATTTGACAAAGCACTTATTGAGAGGACAACAAAGATTGGTGTGCTGACCGATAAGGAACATACCCCAGCCGCTATCGCCCAACGGATGCTCGACTACGGATATAAATACTACATCCTACATGTAGGCGAACATCTGGGCAATCCTGCACTCGAACAAGTAACCACGCTTACACTTGCAGAAGCCACGCAACACAACTTCTCGATGCCCAACTGCGTGATTGCAGAAGCAAACGCTTCACGCTTCACATCTCTCCCCCATGGGGGAGTTGGAGGGGACTTCGCTTCACGTAAATTCGGCATTCACGAATCCGCTTTCGCTTTGCTGAACGGCAGGGAGAAGATGATCACCAAGATGCCCATCCGTTTGCTAACCCTTCAAGCATTGGAACTTCCCACACGTCGGGTGTTTTGGGATATTGGTTTCTGCACAGGCAGCGTCAGTATAGAAGCCAAGTTGCAGTTTCCTCATCTGCAGATCGACGCTTTCGAAATTCGGCCTGAGTGCGAAGCCATCATTCAGGAGAACGCACGACGGTTTGGAGCGCCTGGTATCAACATCCATATAGGGGATTTCTTAGCCTGTTGCGATAAAATCGCAACATACTCAACCCCCGATGCTGTGTTTATTGGAGGACACGGCGGTAAACTGAAGGAAATCATAGCGAAGGTGCTGACTGTACTGGCTCCAGATGGTGTGATTGTGATGAACAGCGTCATCGCACCAAAGGTGCTTACCGATAGCCAGAAGCTTTGGGACGAAGCCTGCGCAGAACTTGGACTCCTGCAAGAACCACCACTCCATATTCAACTTAACGACAACCATCCAATAACGATTCTGAAATGCAAAAGAAAGTAGCCATCATACAGATCAGCGAAGCAGGCAATCCCATCGCTGAGCAACTGAAAGAAGTCTTTGACGCCAGTTCGGTGAGTCGCTATTCTATCGCGACCAATTGGAAGAAGTTCGATGCCTTCATCTTCATCGGAGCGATGGGTATCTGTGTGAGAACCATTGCCCCTTATATCAAGGACAAGCACAAAGATCCAGCTGTGGTCTGCATTGACTCGTTGGGACAAAACGTCATTTCTGTGCTGAGCGGACATGTGGGAGGCGCCAACGACCTGACCCGTGAAATTGCAGCCATCCTTGGTGCCCGTGAGGTGATTACCACCCAAAGCGACAACGCAGGACTTTGGGCACTTGACACCTTCCAGCAACGTTTCGACTGGCCCGTCGCCAGCGATATCTATGACATGAATGACTGCATCTTTTCGTTCGTCAACCGTCAACCTACTGCCCTGCTGTTAGAAGCTCGCGACGAGGGTACAGACTATCTGGAAGCGACCAAACCAGATCACGTGACTATCATCAACGACATCAGCGAGGCAGACCCACGAAAATACAAACTGCTGATTATTGTGTCGCCCTACAATCGCTCAGCTCCCTACGGAATGCTCGAACTGCATTTCGTGCCGATGGTGGGAACGATTGGTTTCGGACTGGCTCATCATCCTGACGACTACGAATGCATCTACGACGAGATAGATGAGGCCTTTGCCGAAAGAGGCATTCTGCCTTGCGCCCACAAGTATTGCACCATCGACGTGAAGGAGGACGAGGAGTTCTGTGCGATGCTTGAAGACGAATACGACGAAGAAGTGGTGTTCTTTACTGCAGAAGAACTGGCAGCAGTAGAAGTCCCAAATCCGAGTGCAACCGTACAGAAACACGTAGGCACACCCAGCGTCTGTGAGGCTGCCGCCATCCTGGGTTCCAATCACGGCAAACTCCTTATTCCCAAGGTTAAAGGCAAGAACTGGACAGCAGCATTGGCGATTGACGAGAAGCATCTTCGTCAGAAGCAGGGGCATATAGAGATTGTGGGTGCAGGACCAGGCGACCCCGATTTGGTGAGCGTTCGAGGTAGGAAGATGCTGGAGAAAGCCGACCTTATTCTTTATGCCGGTTCCCTCGTCCCTAAAGCTTTGACTGAATGTCATAAGTCAGGAGCCGTAGTTCGAAGTTCTGCCGACATGAACCTCGAAGAGCAATGTGCACTCATGAAGGAGCACTATGATAAGGGACATTTTATAGTCCGTCTGCATACGGGCGACCCTTGTATTTTTGGTGCCATTCAGGAACAGATGGCTTTCTTCGACAAAGAAGGAATGACCTATCATATCACTCCTGGTATCTCCAGTTTCCTTGCTGCTGCTGCAGAATTAAGGAGTCAGTTCACCATTCCCGAACGTACGCAGACCATCATCCTGACGCGTGGTGAGGGCAGGACGCCTATGCCAGAGAAAGAACAGCTGCACCTGTTGGCTCGTAGTCAAAGCACCATGTGCATTTTCCTCAGCGCAGCCATCGTTGATGACGTTCAGCAAGAACTGCTTCAGGAGTACCCAGCGGAAACGCCTGTTGCTGCCTGCTACCATCTCACTTGGCCCGATCAGAAGATTTATCGCGGTCAGCTGAAAGACTTGGCAAAGATTGTCCACGACAACAACCTTACCCTCACCACGATGCTTGTAGTTGGTGAGGCCATCGACAATCGTGCAGGTCTCTCCGAGTTATACAACAAGAACTTCACCCACCTCTATAGACAAGGAAAGTAATATGTATTTCACAGGTATTATCATCGCCGTGATGACTTTTCTCACCATCGGCATTTGGCATCCCATCGTTATCAAGACGGAGTATTACTGGGGCACCCGTCCTTGGATTCTCTATCTGCTCGTCGGCATCTGTTGCTGTGTCGCCGCACTTTTTATAGCAAACATATACCTCTCGTCTTTCTTAGGTGTGTTCGGAGCTTCGGCGCTTTGGGGTATTGGCGAACTGTTCTCCCAGAAGAAACGCGTAGAGAAGGGCTGGTTTCCCAAGAATCCCAACCGCAAATAAGAGCAATCAGCCAACAGCATGATACTGATATTCGGAGGAACGACGGAAGGTCGAAAGGCTGCTGAAGTACTGGAAGAGGCAGGAGCACTCTACTTCTACAGCACGAAGACAGGTGAGCAGGAGCTGACGCTGCATCACGGACAGCGTATCGATGGTGCGCTGGACGGTGAAGCTATGCAAAGGTTCTGTCAGCAGCACGATATCCGACTCATTGTCGATGCCGCCCACCCATTCGCTTCGATGCTGCATGAGACCATAGCCAATGTAGCAGAAACATTGAAACTTCCGGTTGTCCGTTACGAACGAATCTATCCACCACGAGCTTCCGACATCACATGGATTGACGACTACTCCGATTTACCCGTTGCGGACTTACACGGACTTACGCTGTTGGCTACGACGGGAGTACAGAGTATCTGCAAGCTCAAGTGGCTGGAGACCAGAGGGGTAAAGGTGAGATATCGGATACTGAACAGGAAAAGCAGTATTGAGCTGGCGTATCAACAAGGCGTTACCGATGAACAACTGTGCTATTATGAAGTGGGGTCCCTACCTGAAGCCGATGTGATTCTTTTGAAGGAAAGTGGACTCAGTGGCGGGTTCGAAGAGAAGGTTGCCGAAGCACGTGAGAAAGGAATGAGGATCATCGCTCTCAAGCGACCAAAGTTGTCATTCGCTAATTGCGTTGACGGACCTTACGGATTGCGACGAACTGTAGAACGGTTGTTGCCAGACTTCTTCCCCTTACACAGCGGACTGACCACAGGCACTTGTGCCACAGCAGCGATGATGGCTGCAACGATGCAATTGACGAAAGGTGATACCCTTCGACCCCTTCGGCTGGCTCAGGGCAAGATACCGACAGAAGTGCCTGTTTTATTACCTAATGGCGAAACCATCCATGTGGCGGTTGGGTATGGCTATGGGTATGCCTACTGCATCAAAGAAGCTGGTGATGACCCAGACGTGACCAATGGCGTCGAGATCAGAGTCGCTCCCTTTTCATCCTCCCAAGAGGGGAAAAACCTTATCCCCATCCCATTAGGATTAGAACACATTGAAGTCTATGCAGGTGAGGGCATTGGCAGGTTCACGCTGCCAGGTTTCGACTATCCTCCAGGCGAACCCGCCATCAATAAAGGTCCACGAGCGATGATGCGACAAAACCTTGAACCTTTGTCCAATGTCCATCATCCATTGTCAATGGTTCTCTCCATACCCAACGGAGCGGAAATTGCCAGGAAGACCTTCAATCCCCGTTTAGGAATTGAGGGAGGCATCTCGATTATTGGTGTTTCCGGTATTGTCATGCCTTTCAGCGAGGAGGCTTTCATCGACAGCATCCGCAAGTGTATGGAAGTGGCAAAGGCAAGTGGTTCGGAACGAGTGGTCATCAACAGCGGTGCCAAAAGTGAACGATACGTCAAAGCCCTCTATCCAGAGTTACCCCAGCAGGCTTTCGTAGAGTACGGCAATTATATTGGAGAAACGCTAAAGATAGCCAATGAGCTGGATATTCAGAAAATCACGCTTGGCGTGATGCTGGGAAAGGCCGTCAAACTGGCTCAAGGACATCTGGACACCCATAGTCGTAAGACTGTGATGGACAAAAACTTCATCCGGCAAATGCTTGAGGAGGCTCACTGCACGATAGACATCAGTTCCATTACCTTGGCAAGAGAACTGTGGGAGCGCATCCCTGCGTGCGGACGAGTTCCGTTCGCCCAAGTTGTTATCCATCATTCTTATGAACACTGCAAACCACTTCTCCCAGATGGTTCCCTCACCATTCTTCTGATTGACGATGAAGGGAAAACCTATGCTATTCCTCCATCTCGTTGACTCTCTTGCCCAAAAGGACGGCAGCAATCACAGGAGCACCCACCAAAGCTGTGACAGAGTTCACAGGCAGAGCACCCTCAAAGCCTGGCATACGGGCAACAAAATTGCAGAACAAAGCCAACACCATTCCACAGAGTGCAGTGGCTGGCATCAGAACACGATGATCGGATGTGCTGAAAAGGGCACGAGCCAGATGAGGAACAGCCATACCGATGAACATAATCGGTCCGCAATAGGCCGTAACGACAGCCACAAGTATTCCTGAAGAAATAATCACCAACATACGACTACGACGGATGTTCAGTCCAAGGTTGGAGGCGTAGCGGTCACCCAAAAGCATCAGGTTCATCGGTTTCACCAAAAGGAATGCCAAAGGCAAGAGTATGCACATCAATGTAATAAACAGCACCATCTCATCACCTGAAACACGTGAGAAAGAACCCAGTCCCCACACCACGAATGCTTTTACATCCTCCTCGGGTGACAGAAATTTCAGCACACCTATGATGGCAGTAGCCAGATAGCCAATCATCACACCAATGATGAGTAGCGTCACATTTCCTCTCACCCTCTGCGACACCCAAAGAATCAGCAGCAACACCGCCATCGCACCCACGATAGCGGCTACGCTCATGGCTGCATTTCCCAGGTAGCCCAGTCTGCTCAGTGCCACTCCGCCGATATTTCCCGACAGCAGAACAACTATGGCTACACCCAAGGCTGCGCCATTGCTAATACCTAACACAGAAGGTCCTGCCAGTGGATTACGAAAGACCGTCTGCATCTGCAAACCGCTGACAGCTAATCCTGCACCCGCGACGATGGCTGTCAACACCTGCGGAAGACGGCTACTGAAGATGATGTTTGTCCAAATTTCATTTGTTTCGTCGCCCATCAGCACACGACACACCCCGCTCACAGGAATGCTGACGGAACCAATGAGCAGATTTACGATTACCAATCCAAGGATGGCAACCAACAACACAATGAACAACGAAAATTTTTTCATATTCTTTCTACCACAGATTCACGGTTTTATCTGCGGACTTTTACTTTAACAATCTGTAATACTTGGGCTGATAGTCCGCTTCCACCAATTCAGGATGGAAAATGACGACAAAATCCTTCAGCAGCACATCAGGTTCGACAGGAGAAATCTCGTAATAGGGCTGCTGCTTCATGTTGCAGTATATCACCTTCCGTTCCTTGAAAGCCTTGAACAGTTCATTTCGAGGTTCCGAAGCCCGAAGGGCGTCATAACTGAAATCACCTTCATAACTGTTCAGAATGCGCCAGTAGTCAGCTTGGGCTGCCAACGCATACATCTTCTCAAACTCCAAATCCTCACCCGCAGTTTCGTCATCATCTATCACATAAGTGGCACCAGCATCACGGAAAATCTGTGCCAAATAGTTCTTGCCGCCAACTGCGTGCCAGTTGCCATAGTGCATCTCACCACTGAAAACCAGGGGACGCTCTTCCGAATCCAAATGCTCAACTTTATCCTTTAAGTCGTTATATCGCCGCTCGATGCCAGCAAACACTTCGTTCGCCTCCCGTTCCTTTCCAATAAACATTCCCACGAACTTCACCCATTCCGCCTGTCCCAATGGGTCAAGTTCCTGATAACCCAGATGGGGAACCAGCGTGACGCCCGTTTCCTTGATCGCATCATAGCCACCACGTTTCGAGGGAGAAATAAAGATAACGTCTGGATTGGCTGCCAACACCATCTCGGTATCGAAGTTCCCTTCCATACCAATCTTCACCATCCTTCCATCCTCCACTCGTTGAAGGACGTCCTTATTAAACAGATTCTTCGTACCAGTGAGACCTTTCACCACGTCGAGGGCATCGAGCACTGTAAAGTTAGATAGCTGCAAGGAAGTCATGCAGATGGTACTCTTTATCGGGACACAGATTTTCGTGTATTCAGAAGGAACATCTTCGTCCCCACTATGCACCAAAGCGAAATGGTCGCTTTCACCTACATCCACCAGTCGGATATTGGCAGAGTCGCGGACCGTAAAGCCCGTCGCATACTTCACTTCGACAGCTTCAAACGAATCACACGAAACCACATCCTCATTCCCTTGGGTGTTGGCATTTCTTTTCGTACATGCACAAAACAAGGCGGTTATCGCCAAGAAAAAGACTGTTTTCTTCATTTCTTTCGTTATTATTTCGTTTCTGTCTGCAAAGTTACAAAATATTTTTGTACTTTTGCACTGTAATTCAGAAAATATGCAAACAAAATTGCCTGAAGTTGACTCAACCTCACGTTGCCATTGGTACAATCGTCTCTGGGCATCGTTCATCTTCTTCACTCGCCTGCCTTTCTGGCGTCTCCACGAGCCACCGAAAGAGAGCTATGAGAGTGTGGTGGAATACTGGCCATTGACTGGTTGGCTCACAGGAGGACTGATGGCTGCAACTGTATGGGTCGGGAGCATGTATCTGCCCTATATGATTGCTGTCCTGCTTGCCATTGTCGTCAGGCTGCTGGTGACAGGGGCGCTTCACGAAGACGGACTTGCCGACTTTCTCGACGGCTTCGGAGGAGGAGGCTCAGACCGTGAACGCATCCTCACCATCATGAAAGACTCCCACATCGGAACGTATGGTGTCATCGGGCTTATCATATACGAACTACTGCTGGCCGCAACCCTTCTCTATATGCCACCATCGATAGCTGCGCTGGGTATTCTTGCGGCTACGCCCTATGCCCGGATGGTGACGGCACAGCTCATCATGATGATGCCCTACGCCAGACGGGAAGAGGAAGCGAAGGCGAAGACCGTCTATCGCAAGATGAGCTGGGGAGCAGGCGTCAGTCTGACCGTCCAAGGGCTGCTACCGATAATCGCTTTTCTGTGGTACACAGGACTACCGTGGGAGATGGTCATCTTCATTCCCTGTGTGGTGATGTATTTCCTCTATCTGCTCATCTGGCATAAACTTCGCGGATATACAGGCGACTGCTGTGGAGCCGTCTGTCTGTTGGTGGAATTGACAACCCTGCTCGTCATCTGTGCTCAGTCCTTACATTAATCTATCTTTATGAAACGAATCATTCTGATTACCGGTGGTCAACGCTCTGGAAAGAGCACCAAAGCCGAAGAATTTGCATTAAGCCTTTCAAGCAATCCTGTGTATGTAGCTACCGCTCATATTTGGGACGAGGAGTTCCAGGAGCGGGTACACCGCCATCAGGAACGAAGGGGACCACAATGGGACAATATCGAAGAAGAAATCATGCTGAGCAGGCACAATCTGGAAGGGCGTGTGGCAGTCATCGACTGCATAACACTCTGGCTTACTAATATCTTCTTTGCCAACAATTCCGATGTGGAAGCATCGTTGAATTTAGCCAAGGCTGAGTTCGACAAGTTCACTCAGAGCGATGCAACCTATATCTTTGTCACCAACGAGATAGGATTGGGTGGTGTCAGCGAGAATGCTCTCCAGCGCAAGTTCACTGACTTACAAGGCTGGATGAATCAGTTTATTGCACAGAAAGCAGACGAAGTGATACTGATGGTGTCAGGAATACCCATAAAAATAAAATGAAAGCATTCGACATACATCCTGTGGACCGTTCGATAAAGGCGGCGATACAAGCAAAAATTGACAACCTGAACAAGCCCAAGGGTTCGTTAGGACGTCTTGAGGAGATTGCCATGCAGGTGTGTCTCATACAGCAGACTTTAGAACCTTCGTTAGCGCATCCCTGCCACCTTCTGTTCGGTGGTGATCATGGCATCGAACGAGAAGGCGTGAGTCTCTCTCCTCGTCAGGTTACCTGGCAGCAGATGATTAACTTCACCCATGGTGGTGGCGGTGTCAACATGTTCTGTCGCCAGCACAATTTCACACTCCGGATCATCGATGTTGGTGTGGATTACGACCTGTCCTCCGTTCCAGGCATCATCAACCGCAAGATAGCTCGTGGCACCAAGAACTTCCTCTATGAGCCAGCCATGAGCGAGGATGAATTCAACCGTGCCTTTGAAGTAGGTGTGGAAATGGCCGACTCCTGCCATTCAGAAGGTTGTCGTATTCTCTCCATTGGTGAAATGGGCATTGCCAACACCTCACCATCCAGCATCTGGATGCACATCTTCGGGAATATTCCCCTGAAGGATTGCATCGGTGCCGGTGCCGGCCTCAACAGTGAGGGCATACGCCACAAATACGAAGTGCTGTCGAAGGCGGTGGATCGTTTTTATGGGCAATTTGGGCTGAATGGGCAATATGGGTCGATTCAACCTGTCCAACCGACAGAAGTTCTTCGGTTTTTCGGAGGTTTCGAAATGATTGCTGCCATCGGTGCTATGCTCCGAGCGGCTGAACTCGGTATGATTGTACTGATTGACGGTTTCATCATGACGGCCTGCGCCATTGCTGCCATCCGTCTCTATTCTTGTGTTCAGGATTATATGATTTTCACCCATTGTGGTGACGAAAGCGGACACAAGAAGATGCTCGACATCGTGGGTGCCAAGCCACTGCTTTCTCTCGGACTACGTCTTGGCGAAGGTACTGGTGCCCTCTGTGCTTTTCCCCTCATCGACTCGGCTGTCCGCATGATGAACGAGATGAACAACTTCGATAATGCGAAAATCACGAAGTATTTCTAATTCATAACTCAAAAACTTACAGCTTCACACTCTTGATATCGACCAGTCCATTGACGATGGCATAGATGGTGAGTCCGGCAGGTGAATGAATCTGAAGCTTTCGGGCTATATTGCGTCGGTGAGTAGTGACGGTATTGACGGAGATGCAGAGACGATCGGCTATTTCCTTGTTCTGGAGTCCCTGCACCACGCCGATGATGACGTCTTTCTCGCGGTCGCTAAGGGCTTCGCCACTGTCCTGCCCTCCCTTGAACACCATCTCAGAGATGGAGTTGGACACGTCTTCCTGTTTAACCAGTCGCTCCAAACGCTTGATGGCAGGCGTGAAGATGTGGTCTTCCACTTCTGCATGCTGACGCAACCACTCCTCGTTATTATAGATATCGTAGAGTGTGGCAGTAAGTTGGTTGTTGTGATGGGCATCAGCAGGGAGGTACTTGATGATCATGAGCTTCAATTCGCGCAGTTTTTTGCCAGTCTGTTCATGGTGCTTTGAAAAGGTCTCGACGTTATAATCGTTTTTGGGTCGTCCTGCAAGCAGAGACTCCACGTAGGGAAAGAGCGTCTTTTCCTCGTACTTCATGTGACGGCGGATTTCCTGTGCGTAACTCTCATACAGCTTCATGATCAGTCCTCCCAGTTCGTCTCGCTCACTGATGCTCTCCCTCAACTCACGACGGATGAAAGGCAGCTGAAAGTCGAGATAATAGGCATGACTCGCTTTCAGGTAATGGAGAAGGGTGGGAATGGAAAGACCCCCCGTCGCCTCCGAGGGGGAGGAATGGTCGGGGTCGCTGGTCTGTCCATTAACGGTGAAGTTCACCACTGCCAGGAAGGTGTAAGTATCCACATGGTTCATTTCGCAAGTCTCGCTGACGGTCTTGTCGCCAAAGCCAAGACTGATGCCAAAAGATCCTAACGCCTGCAGCACACTATAATTGTCCTTAATCAGCGTGATCATCTTGTCGCTGGGTTCATACATTTTCAAGTGCTTCATGAGTAAAAGTGAAGAGTGAAGAGTGAAGAGTGAAGAATGAGGGAACTTTACTTTATTAACGCAAAGTCCCCCTCAGTTATTATATAGCTTCGATGAATTTTACAACAGCCTCCCTGTCTGCTTTTGGCAGATGATAGAACTGCTCCGTTGCCTTATATCCATCTGACTCTTTCGAGTAGCCGTGCCACATGATTGCCTCCAACACATTGCGTGCACGACAATCGTGCAGACGGTCGTCCGAACCCGTGAGCTGACGGCTCAGTCCGCGTCCCCACAGCGGAGTGGTACGGCACCAGCCCGTGCGGATGTCGTTCTTCATCATCAGACGGTGTTGCACCATGTCCGTATAAGGCCAGATGGTCTGGTTCGGATACTTAGGAAGCATGTCTGAGGCGTTCTTGCCTTTGCTCTTGGCGTAAGCTTTGATGCTGGCATCCACCCACATCTTGTCCTCGCCAGTCTTCCACGAAGGACGGTGGCACTGGGCACAACCCATCTTCGTGAAGAGTTCCTTGCCTCGCTGCACCTGCTTGTCGTTGAGGTTTCGGGCTGCAGGAACAGCCAATCCGCGATGCCACACCATGAACTGGTAGTACTGCTTGTCGCTCATCTCGTCCTGTCCATTGTAGGGTGCCCCTTGGAAGAGGTATTTGTCGAAGGTCTCTTTCTTGGCAATCGACCCACAACTCAGAATCTCGTTGACACGGGCGGCTATACCTTCGTCTGTTCCGTCAGCATAGTAGGGGTGCAGGATGCTCGACTCCGACGCACCATGTTCCTTGATATATCGGATGACTTCTGAGTTTTCACTCTGAGCCTTCGCCCAAGCGGCAGTGGTATAGAGCCAATGACGGTCGCTACGGGTTACGTTGGTGATATTCCAGATGGCGTTAGCACCAGCTCCGTCCTGCAATGATCCACGGGTCATGGCGTAGGTGAAACGCTTCAGCGGACCGTGCGAACCACGATGCGAACCTGTGTCGTTGTAGCCGGCAGAATAATAGGCAGAGGGCTTGAACGTACCTGCCTCCTTATCCCACATGGCAGGATTCAGCTCAACATACGGCGACTCGGCCTTCCACTGGGCTTCGATGTCTTCGTCGTCGAGTGCATCGAGCAGACCAGTACCATA
Source organism: uncultured Bacteroidaceae bacterium (assembly GCA_905234555.1). Taxonomy (GTDB): domain Bacteria; phylum Bacteroidota; class Bacteroidia; order Bacteroidales; family Bacteroidaceae; genus UBA3839. Next base: position 17,352 of record CAJOHO010000015.1, on the reverse strand, counting down.
AACACCGATGGTGGATTCCAGACGCACTTCGTAGTTCTCCGGCTTGGGGTTGGTGTTGAAAGCTGATTGGGGAATGGTGACTTCAGGATAGATCAGTTCATACTTCTCACCGTCCTCAAACTGCATGGGCAGACCGCTCTCCATAGCTGTCACATTCTTCCAGTCAATCTTGATCTGGTTTTCGTCGATAGGAGCCTGAAAGGGCACCATCGCCTGTGTCTGCGGCATACCCGTCACCTCGCTGATGTAGGCGTTGTTATCGGGATGATAGATGACGAGCAGGTAGCCGTTGCCGATTTGGTTGGCCCGATACTCCGTCTGACGCTTGCCGTGCCCGTAGGAAGGATGGCAGGCGATACAGGAGTTGCGAACCCAGGCTGGTCCCAGTCCCTTACGAGGTTCCTGCTCGAAGGTGTAGAGTTTCTCGAAGAAGCCTTCACCCACGACGAATTCTTCCTCCATACCTTCTATATTCATGACGGCAGGAGCGGGTGCTGAGTAGCTGGCTTTCTCTGTCGTTCCCAACTGTCCGCCAGGGTACCACTCTTCGGCAGTAAAATTGCCGGTAGCTTGACCAAAAGTTTCTTCTTCAGGAGTCAGTTCTCCCAGATCCGGACGATCTTCCTTATCGTCGGAACAGGCTGTCAGCACGCTCATGCATGCCAACAGCCCCATAAGACCATTACGGAATGTTCTGTTTTTCATATGAATTTAGAATTATAAATTATTCTTCCACTTCCCAGTCTTCATCGTCTTCGAAGTTGATGTTCCAGATGGTGCAGCAATATTTCACGAAAGGAGCGGGCATTTTACCAATCTTCTCGATGGCACTGTTGAAAGCACCCTCCACCTTACCATTCACATCACTGCGTTTCACACCGTCGAAGAAAGCATAGAAGCTGACGTTCGCAGCTGATCCGTTGGTGCTGCCGTACCACACATTGCGAATGCTTCGAATATTGTCCTGGAAATCTTTGATGGAGTTATAGCTATAGGGCGACTCCACGTACGACACATCACCGGCAGAGAAAGGATTGGCAATCTTAGCCGTACCTACTTCGTTGGCGATGGCAACACATGAGCCTTCATCATCGCTTAGCACCTGAGCAACGGCTGCTTTCAGGGTTGTAAACGTGCTCTTGCTACCACTGATACCTGCTCCTAACAGATTCTCCTTATAGCTCAGACCTGCTTCCGTAGTGATGTCAAGACCAGCTTCATTCACCACTGCCATTCGGCTGGCGTTCTTTGCCGTCTCTCCCTCCCAGGCAACCTGAAGCTGGAAGCAGCGTTGTTTCAACAGGGTGCAGATGGTCTGGGCGTATGCCAGTTCTTTGGCTCCGCTCACCTTCTCAAAGTTCTTGTATGTATCCATTCCCTGGAATTCTGCCACCTTACGCGGTTTTCCGTTGCGGAAGAGAATGAATTCGAGTGCGTGGAAGCCCAAGATGGTAGCATCTTCCAACATTTCTTCGTTCATACCGTTGTTGAAGTAGCTCAGCAGAAGTGTGCGGTTCAGAGGCCAGGAATCGATGGTGGGATCCACATCGAAGTCGCTGGCTGCACCCATCAGGAACGCCTCCGACTGCTCCCAGTTCCGACGGGCGTCCTTGAAGTCCTCACAGGCTTTGTCAATCTGAGCCTGAGTGATGGTGCTAACAGTCAGTCCGTTCAGCGTCTTCTCCAGATCCTCTACATCGTCTGCCAGTTTGGTATAGGTTGGAACTATCACGTCATCCACCAGTCCGCCTAAAACCTGACGCAGGAAGTTTTCCTGATCTGCAGTCAGCTGCGTACTGGCAATCACCTTGTTGGCATCTTCCAACTGACTGACCACATCGGCACAGGCATCAATCGCCTCCGTACCATAACTGCGGTCCTTGTACTTATCCGTTTCGTTGTTCTTGTCATCGTCGCTGCATGAACCAAGCGTCAAAGCTCCCAGCAGCAGGGCTAAAGAGTAAATAATCTTTTTCATTGCTTTATTTTGTTTTAGTAGTTATGTTGTTTCGTTGTTACGATATGCCGAGCTCGGCATATCGACATATCGACTCGACTATAGGAACCATCCCTCGTAAGCCACTCCGAGGTTAATGCTGGGTTCGTCGTTGTACATCGATTTGAGGAATCGCTTGGAGTATTCAGCTTTGACGACCACCTGCGATACAGGATGGTAGTTCACTCCTACTGCCAGGCGCTTGACGGCTGTGTAATCATAGGCTGTACCTTTCGTCTTGCTGGCGTATGGGTTGTAGGCCTCGTAGCGTCCGAAGACATAGAGCTTCTGGTGGTCGTCACGCATCCGAGAAATCTGCGAAAACACGTCATAGCCTGCCTCGATGCCGACAGCGTAAGCGTTCTTCGACACAAAGGCACTATGCTTGAACGGCGATTTCGAGTTCAGACGGTTATACACATATTTCAGTTCTTCCGCATCGCTCAAGTAACCATAATCGGCTTGTCCCCGCACAATCCAGTTGTGAGCCTTGTAAGTAAAGTCAACGGCTCCGATGGCAACGACACCCTTGTATTCAGCATCCACACCGTTGGCATTGCGCGGATAACTGTTACCGATGCTGTGACCATAGTAGCCACTAATGCCGATGCGCAGGCCAGCAACCGAGTAGTTGTCAATACGGAGGGCTGCACCATACTTGTTAGCCACTTCGAACTCCAACGGCGACTTGTGACCCTTACGGATCCATCCCACGTTGGTAAAGTTGTCGGCATTCAGACCAGCCAGCAGCTGAACCTCATAGCGGAAGTCCTTGTATCGACCCCACAGCGACACACCCGTCTGATGCCAGGTAGAAGGCAGGATGGTGTTCTCGCCCTCTGGACGATAGACCGTAAAGAAGTTGAGTGGTTCATGGTGCGCATTGTTCAGTCCTACAGGTACCACGATATGACCGGCACGGATATTTAAGGCCTGCGAGAAAGATTTCTCAATCCAGAACTGCTCCAGTTCCACCTCTCCACCTTTTTCGGTTTCCTGTTCCCATTCACCGCCTTCCTCGTCTTCTTTCTCGTAGGCAATGCCGTTGCCACCATGTTCAAACTCTATCTCCATTCCCAGCTTCCAACCCTTGCCGAAGTCATACCCAAGATTGATGACTGCGTGGGGAATATCGAAACGACCGTGACTGGGGTCGTTTTTATGCTCTTCTGGCTGACTGTAGCGACTGACGTGGTCACTGTAGTAATTTCGCGAATAGACCACCTCACCATAGCCACCTATATGGAGACGCGACAAGAAACCAGCCAGCTGATCGGTTTTCGTGGCTTGAGCTTGCCTGCCCTGAGCCTGTCGAAGGGTCCCATCTACAGACGTTTCCTGAGCAGTTGCACACAAAGTGGACAGAGCAAGAATCGTTGTCAAAAATATTGCTTTCATCTTCTTTTTCCTTTAGCATGATTTGCATTTCGGCTGCAAAGTTACGGCAAAAAAGAAAATGTTGCAATACTCAAAAATGAGGGTTTTAGATGTGGGTTAGCCCTAAAACTAAGGCTGTCAGCACCACCATCAAGACCTCTGCCGTTCGATTCACACGCACGGCTTTCTTCATATCGTCTGTCGTGAGCAGGCGGTCGTTCTCTCCGATAAAAGGTTTGTCGAATAACTGACCAAAATAATAGTGCGGTCCGCCAAAGCGGCAATCCAGAATCCCTGCCAATGCCGCCTCAGGATAACCACTGTTGGGCGAAGCATGACAACGTCCGTACTTATGGATGAAGCGGAGAAGCCCCCTCCCAGCCTCCCCCAAGGGGGAGGAGAAAGAAGGAGCGGGTCGATAAATCTTCCCCCCTTGGGGGGACAGAAGGGGGGCTACTACCATCAGCAAAGCTGTGAGACGGGCAGGGATATAGTTGGCTACGTCGTCGATATGTGCTGCCCAACAGCCAAAGTCCTTATAGCGGTCCGTCTTGTAGCCAATCATGGAATCGAGCGTGTTCACCATCTTATAAGCCAACATGCCTGGTACGCCGAGAATGGCAAGCCAGAAAAGCGGAGCAATCACCCCATCACTCAGATTCTCAGCCAACGTCTCCAATGCTGCCGTCCGTACCTCCTGAGCAGACAGTTCCGATGTGTCACGACCTACGATGCGGGCAACCTGCTTACGGCCTTCGTCGAGTGAACGGTCGAGGGCAAGAAAGACTTGACGAACCTCACGAATCAGCGTGGTACCAGCCAAACAGAAGAAAACCACGATGGTGTCGAAAACAATGCATAATATATCATTTGTGATGCATAATTGGCGATGCAGAAGCCATGTAGCGATAAAGACCAAAGTGATGAGAGCTACAGCCATCAACGCACCCTTCAGTTTGCGATGACTATTTTTATTGAGTCGGCGTTCACCAAAGGCTATCAGTTTGCCGAAGCCTACGACGGGATGTGGCAACCACTGCGGGTCACCAATCAGCAGGTCAAGCAACCAACCTGCCAACAAAGGTATGAGCACCAACATCCAGCTATCCATGTTTCATCCTTGTAAAAGTATAAATCGCTTCTATTAACTCCTTGTTGTAATCAGGGGTCTGTGTCGCAATGCGGAAATGACCTGCTTGAAGGCCCTCAAAGTTAGAGGCATCACGAATCAGGAACCCATGATGAGTCAGCAAGTAGTCTTTGAGTTCGGCGGCAGACGACTGACGAATGTGACAAAGCATGAAATTCGTTTCCGTGGGATAGACCTCAATGCCACTTATATCACGCAACCTGTTGGCAAGTATCTGCGTTTCTGCCAGCAGTTTTCGCATATCCTCCTGCTCACGGGGGTTTTTGTGTTCCAACAGCCAAAGACCAGCCTCGATGGCGAGCGCATTCACAGCCCAAGGACGATAGCCGGCACGCAACCGTTCTATCACACCAGTCTGAGCCGTGATGAAGCCCAACCGTAAACCAGGGATGCCAAAGCGCTTGGTCATGGAGTGAATCTGGATGACGTTCTCCATCTCCAGCGCCTGACGTGGGGACAACAACCGTCTGCCAGTACAATCCTCATACGACTGGTCAATGACCAGCCAGCGATGGCGACGGGACAAATCCATGACCACCTCATCAGAACACACCTCCCCCGTCGGGTTATTGGGATTGCATAGCCAACGCACATTCCCCTGGCTCCTAACTTCCTCATAACCATACATCCGACAGGCATCGGCATACTCACTGAATGTGGGACGCTTGACGGCAAATGTGTGTTCGTCGCGCAACGTCTGGGCTATCAGATAAATGGCATCCGTAGCACCACTGGTGACAAGGACTTCATCGGGGCTGATGCCACACTCGGAGGCAATACGGACTTCCAGTGAATGGGCTGACGGGTCTGGATAGTGCCTGATAACGGCAAGACGCTGGCTGAGATACTCGCACAAGGTGCTGGTATCAATCAATGGCGATATGTTGCTGCTGAAATTACAGCGCAACCTGCCGTATTGGTATATATCGTCGCCGTGTCCCTTAATCATGAGTTAAAATTTGATAGATACGTTCCATATCGACATACTGGCGAACATGAGCAGCCAGTTTGTCATATTGTTGATCCTTAAAATCTCTGGGGCTTTCAGCTATGGGATTGGGTCTTTTAGTGATGGGATTTAAAAGGTGTTCAATGACGGGGGCGTTATCGAGAAATCCGTGGATGTAGGTACCGATGCAATGGTCTGTCTGGAGAATGGCTTCGTCAGTATCGCTGACACCCTGATGAATCTCATAACCCTGACATTCCTGACCATTAAACTCGAAAGAAACTTGACGTGTAGTCTTCTCTGGCGTTATCGTGGTGTGGATGGGCAGAAGACCAAGTCCAGGCAGACTGCTGATGCTACCTTCAATACCTTCGGGATCGTTGACAGTCTGTCCCAGCATCTGGTAGCCGCCACAAATGCCGATCACCATCTTTCCGTCTCGATGAGCACGCTGAATGGCCTGCGCACAACCGTTTCGACGCAGTTCCATCAAGTCGTCGAGCGTAGCCTTCGTACCAGGCACGATGATGATGTCAGCCTGCTGGATATCCGACGTGTTGTTGGTATAGAAAAGGTTGACGCGGGTATCACGCTCCAGCGTATCGAAATCCGTATAGTTGCTGATATGTCGAAGCAGCACTACCGCCACATTCACCTTACCTTCTGCCAGTTGACGGCGTTTCTGCTCCAAAGCCACACTGTCCTCCTCCTCGATATAAATGTCTTTGTAGTAAGGTATCACACCCAGTACAGGAACGCCACATATCTCTTCCAGCATTTTGCGACCTTCATCAAAAAGACGCATATCACCTCGGAACTTGTTGATGATGATGCCTTTGATGCGTTTCCTGTCCTCTGGCGATTGCAGCATCATGCTACCATAGACGGATGCAAAAACACCTCCTCTGTCAATATCACCCACCAAGATGACGTCAGCCTGTGCATAACGAGCCATCGACATATTCACCAAGTCGCGATCTTTCAGGTTGATTTCCGCGATGCTGCCTGCTCCCTCCATCACGATGGGATTGTAGTGAGCTGCCAAGCGGCCGAAAGCAGCATGGACTTCTGCGCGGAAGTCAAGTCCAGATGGTGAGGCCGAACCTTGCGGCACACGTCCTTCTCGCCAGAAATCGTAAGCATCTTTGTTGCCTATGGGCTTTCCGTTGAGCACGACCTGAGAGGTGTGGTCACTCTGTGGCTTCAGCAACAATGGATTCATGTCCGTATGGCAAGGAATGCCTGCTGCTTCGGCCTGTACAGCCTGTGCTCGCCCAATCTCCAGTCCCTCGGGTGTGGCATAAGAGTTCAGCGCCATGTTCTGAGCCTTGAAAGGTGCAGGCTGATAGCCATCCTGCCTGAAAATACGACAGAAAGCCGTTGCAACGATGCTCTTGCCGACATCGCTGCCTGTACCTGCGAACATGATGGGGTGAAGTTTTTTCATATCTGATAGAGATGGGTATAACTGGCTAAAACATTCTTGTATTTGAAGACGGGGGTGTCAACAGGGAGGCCTTTGGCGTTATAGACCTGGACAATGCTTTGGGGTGTTTCACCCAAAAACTGGGTATAGTGAAACTCATGCCCACGATATTCTTTGCCATCAAGATGGAAACGGCGATAGCCCAACGAAAGTTTCCTGTCAGCCTTACGGGCTGTAATCTTATAAGGCAACACGCCACACATCGGATATTCGTCCTCATCGGTGACGATACTTTGGCAGAGATACATCATGCCACCACACTCAGCTATAACCCTGCCTCCCTGCTCTGCATAAGCCTTGATGGCCTGTCTGCAGGCTTCATTCCTCACCAACGCCTCCACGTGTTTCTCTGGATAGCCACCAGGCAGGTAGAGCAAATCAATGTCGGTGAACGACGGAACCTCCGTCTCAGGGTCGAAGAAACGAACTTGAGCGAAACGGTCAATCGTCTCTTGATAAAGAAACGAGAACGACTCCTTGTTGCGTGCGATCAGCACTCGACCATTTTCTGCCATTTGACGTGTTCCTCCAATAGTTTGATCAATTCTTGTTGCTCAGCTTCTTCTGAGAAGTCAAGTCCTAAGTAGCGTGAGTTTTGTTCGAGAGCAGGTGACTTGGGCAGATAACCCAGACACTCCACGTTCAAGTCCTCACAATCTTGTTGCAGCATGGAAAAATGCTTCTCCGACCCCACTTTATTGAATATCACACCAGCCATCCGCACATCTTCCCTGAAATGGATGAAACCAGAAAGGAGTGCTGCCATCGAATAGGCTGCCGACTTCGCGTCAACGACCAGAACGACAGGAAGATTCAAAATGCGGGCAATCTCGTAGGATGATCCTTTCTCACGATCATAACCATCGAACAGCCCCATCATTCCTTCCACCACACACACATCTGCCTCTGCACCATAACGAGTGAAGAGTTCGCGGATGTGGTCTGGTGTTGCCATAAAGGAGTCGAGGTTGATGCTCGGTCTGCCACAAACGGCTTCGTGGAACTTGGTGTCGATATAATCGGGTCCGCACTTGAACGGTTGCACCTTCATCCCTTTCTGTGTCAGCAACGCCATCAGTCCTCTGGCAATGGTGGTCTTGCCAGAGCCGCTACAGGGTGCTGCGATAAGAAAAGCTGATTTCATAATTCATAATGCATAATTATCTCTTAACGCTTCACGCTTCACCTCTCTCCCCCTTGGGGGAGTTGGAGGGGGCTTTACTTTTTCAACCGCAACTTCAGACCTACAACCAGCATACGACCAGGTGTGTAGAGTGCATATTTGCGGTTGGCGGAGTCAATACGACGATCCACACGGTCGAAGAGGTTATCCACACCGATGGATGGTTCTATGACTGCCCAGTCCAGGTGGTCGAAGGTGTGGGTGGTGTGGAGGTTCCAGATACCGAATCCTGGCGCATTCTCATAGGAAGTGTAGTAAGTCTTCGACTGAAGACGTCCGTTGAGATTGACGTTCAGGGCATACTTACCCCAGGAACGGTGGTAATTGGCAGCAACGGTAGCTGAGTGGCGGATGCTGCGTTCAAGGTCTATCCATTTGTCTCCACTCTTCGAACGGGCATAGGTGTAGGCATAGTTTGCCGAAAGGTTGAATCCGCTGAAAAGATTGGCGGAGACATTGATCTGCACACCCTTCACGTCACCTTTGTCACTGTTCTGATAGAGTGAATAGCGTTCGAGTTTGGCAGCCTGGTCGTCTGTCATCTCAGGGAATTCCCCACGCAGATCCTCCAGCTTCTGGGCATCGACATTGATATCCTGACGCACCACCATGTCGTTGATGCGGTTCACGAAACCCGTAATGCTCACAGCCAGCAGATTCGTGCGGTATTCGGCATTCAGGGCAAAGTAGTTGCTCTTTTCGGGCGAAAGGTCGCGGTTGCCGAAGATAATCTGCGGCTTTCCACGATTCACAGAGAAGTAGTGATAGTAGATCTCATCAAGACCAGGCGCACGGAAACCAGCCGAATAGGTGGCACGGAAGTTGAACGAACCAGGCGAGTACATCACCGTAGCTTTCGGCGTAAAGTGGCTGCCGAAAGTCTCATGATAGTTGTAGCGTGCTCCCAGTGTGGCTGTGAGAAGGTCGAAGAACTTCATTTCATGCTGGGCATAAGCTGCGAGGATATAGGCATCCTGGTTGATGTTGCCGGAAGTGGCATTGAGTTCGTCGCGTCGCCAGTCAGCTCCGACGATGGTCGTGCTGTTGTCCGTCAGTCCGAGGATGGCCTTGACCTGTCCTTCCAGCGTGCGTTGTTTCTTCGACTGGATATAGTCGCCCACCTTCTGCTTGGCGGTTTCCACGTCGTACTCTTTTCCGTAGCGGAAATTGTCGGCTGTGAAGTCGGCCTGCAGGGAATTTTTGGCTGAGAACTTATAGATTCCGCCCAGATTCCAGCGAAGTCCACGATAACGCATTTCGTAGTCTGTACCACCTCCGATGTCAGCACGAGTGTCTGGGCGATCGGTGATCTTGGCAGAATAGTCGATGCCGGCATTCAGGGCAAGATAACGGTCTGGAGAATAGGTAAACCGCTGGTTGAGAACGTTGGATCGGTAACCAGTGAAGAAAGGAGCGATGGTTCGCTGTGTTTCGGTGTCCGATCCCTTTACATATTCGAGGTCAGTGGTCTGATAGCTGTCGGCTCGGTCGTGAGAGTAGGAAGTATAGGAGCCGAATCCGTGAGTGTAGATATCGAGGTTGACCGACTCTGTGAGCTGTCCTTTGCCCGACACCCTCGTGTCGCTCATCACGCTGACAAGTTGCTGTGTGGGCTGATCGGTGATGATGTTGATAACACCGGCAATGGCATCGCTGCCGTAGAGTGAAGAGGCTGCTCCGTCAAGCACTTCGATACGTTTGACACGAGCCATATTGATACGGTTGAGGTCAACATTACTGGAGATGTCGCCCGAGAGTTTCTGTCCGTTGATGAGAATAAGGATATACTTATTACCCAGTCCGTTCAGACGCAGGAAGGTGCCCATCGAATTGGGAGCCATCGAAACCTGAGGCAGCAAACGGGTGAGCGCAGCGTCGAATGTGGTGATGCCCTGCTCCTGCATTTCCTGAGAAGAGAGCAGGCGGACAGGCGTGGCCGTACTTTTCAGACGCTGATGGTGACCCGATCCTGTCACAACGACAGGGTTGAGGTCGTAGGTTCGCACCACGGCGGAAGTGTCTTTCCGTTCCATGGTATGAATCTGAGAAAAGGCGGCACTCCCCGTAGAGAGTGCCACCAACAACAAACTTACTTTTAATGACATTGATTTAACTTTCACAAGTTTATGTGATTATTCTTCTGGATACATGGAGTGGTAGAAATCCACCACTTCCGCATTCTTTGTGTGGTTGATATAGAGGTTGCGGATGTTCTTGTACTCAAGCAGACCCTTCACCAGACCACCTTCACCGTCGGTATAAGCCTTAGCGTCGATGGTGTAGCCAAGGTGGCTGAAGTACATCTTCCAGCTGGTGTCTTCCACCTCTCCGTCTTCGTTCACTTCGAATGCACCCTTTTCTTCATCCCATGCATCATCGTCACCTGCCATATCGTTGTGAGCGTGGTCACCGGCAATCGACATCAATGGGAAGCAGAACACCTTACCAGTGGTAAGACCCTTTTCCACCATACGGTCGTGAACCTGAACCTTGAAGTTGTCCATCATATCCACCGTACCTACGAAGTAGTTGGGGTTAATGGCCTGGAGCTTCTCTTCGAGCTGTGTGTAGCGGACATTTGCCTTGTAGGTGTCGTATTCGTCTGGGTTACCATGACCCATGAAAAGCATAGCACCCTGCTGTGCATAGGTCTTGAGGTTCATGTCGAGTTGCGTAGCCAGTTTGCCTGCATCTTCTTCTGTGTACATCAGCGGCATACCCAGCTTCAGAGTCACTTCCGACATGTACTTGTCGTCGAGGTCACCGTTGCTGTTGTTGCCGAAGTCCTTCATGGCGTTCACCACACGACTGAATTCCTCACCAGGAATCACCTGCATGGACTGAACCACGATTTCTTTATACTGCACACGTCCGAAGGCTTCCAGCCAGTACTTAGGCTCGTAGAAATTGCGCTTTCCTGTGTTTTCGCCAGCCATAGCACGGTTGATACAGATGGCAGAGGAGAAAGAAAGGTAAACATCGTAACCTGGGAACTGAGCGGCATATTCGCTTCGAGTGAGATCGAAGGCATCGTATGCCTGCTGCCAAGTACTTCCGAAAGCAACGAGAAGGATGGCCTTGTCATTCTTCTTCTCCTTGCGTACTGTCTTTTCCACTTCCTTCTGATAACGCTCCATGTTCGACACATTGTCGTCGTCATCATCACTACAAGCTGTAAACACAGCAGTTGTCATCATTGCCATCATGGCAATCAGCAAAAATTTAATCTTCTTCATCGTTTTGATGGATTTTAGAGTTAGACATTTTATTGAATTTTACGTTTTTTCCTTGTGAAAAGCGGATGGTCAGCGTGGCATAGACCGTGGTGCCTGGCGTTGTGGTGCCAAGATGAAGGCCGTGGGGTGTACGGTCCACATAATTGAAGATGTTATCGACACCTGCTTCCACCCGATAACTGGTCTTGCCCCTGCTGCCCAGGTTGTGGGTTGTGCTCAGCCGCCAGGTATGAAAGGCTTTGCCGTTACCGTCTATCTGGTAATACCGTTTGCTCGACATGCGTCCGTAGAGTCCGATACCCAACTGGTAGTGAGGCGAAAAACGATGTTCCCAAGTGGCAAACACATTGCCTTTATGGTGTGCCATTCCGTCTATGACGACTTTCTCCAGTCGGTCATGGTCGGCGTCATAGACATGGGCATCTGTGTCGAGATAGCTGTAACCCAATCCCGCCGTCCACTCCTGACGGGTGTAGCGAACACTCACATCCACTCCATACGTGCGTGCATCTTCCATATTCTTATATCGCCGCACCTTGTTCAGCATCTCACCATATTGCTGGCGATAGGCCAGTGGAGCCTCGTTGCGGTCAATGGTAGCCAAGGCTATCATGTTATCTACCTTATTATAATAGCCAGTCACCGTCACGTTGAGACCCGCATGAGTGTATTCGCTGCCCAAAGAAAAGTAATTGGAGGTCTGCGCCTTCAGGTCTTTGTTGCCCAGATACATGATGATGCTGTTCATCTCACGGATGTAGCGATAGTTCATTTCTTTCAGCGCAGGAGTCTTGAATCCCTGGCTCCAAGTGCCTCGCAGTCGCACATCACCCACGCTGACCATTGTGGAGAGTTTAGGGGTGAGCCGCCAGCCGAATCCCTCGTTGCGGTTGAGGCGCAGTCCGCCAGTCAGTTGCAACCAGCCCAGCGCCACCCATTCGTCCTGCACGTAAAGTGCCTCGGTGTTGTCGTCAGCCTTGCCGTTTTCCACACTCGTCGGAGCTTTCAGGTAGTCATACCTCGCTTCGATTCCAGCACTCAGACGTTGTCCGTAAGGCAAGGCAAAGACACCTTTCAGATGAGCCATCGTCCGTCGCTGGTCGCTCTGCAGCAGGCGTTGCCCCTTGAAGTAAGGGAAGTCGAGAATGAATTGTCCGTCAGCATCAAAGCCCTCTGCCAGCGTCGTCGATGTGAACGAATGGTAATAGGCATGTCGGTTCCAGTCGATGTCGAGAGTCACAAGGTCGCCCGCTGCCGTTTTCCACTGACCGCCCACAGCCGCCGAAGCATTGCGGTAGGTCAGGTCGAAGGTCTTCACATCATACTTAGGATATTTCCCTTTGGGACGATAGATGCCTTTCCCATAGACCGATCCGCTGGCATAGAGTTCCAAGTTCTTCATCGGCGTGAAAGTCAACTGCTCAGACAGTTGCCAGTTGGTATGTTCATTCACCGTCTTGCTACGCGAATCCGTCACAGGTGCGGCACTGCTGGGAGTATGTTCCGTAGCCGTGTTCTGCCAACCGTCGGAATGCTGAAGCTGGAAATTGGTGTAACTCTTCCAGCGTCCCCAAGCCAGTCCGATTCCGTTGTGCTGACGGATGTCATTGTAACTGCCGTAGCGAGTGGAGTTCTCCAGAAGCAGCGACTCGTCGTGCCGCTTCGTGATGATGTTGATGACACCAGCGATGGCATCACTTCCGTACAGCGCACTCGACGCTCCCTTCACCACTTCGATGCGTTCAATGTTCTGAGGATCAATCAGTCCCAAGTCGTTCTGGCCGCCCACATCTCCATGCAGGCGTTTGCCGTCAACCAGAATCAGGATATAGCTGTTGCCCAGGCCGTTCATCTGCATCTGGCTGCCCATGTCACCCTCATTGAAAGCGAACGAAGCCGACAAGCCACCCAGAATATCCTCAAGACTGCCGCCGCCATACTGACGCAGCATCCGACCGCTGATGACCTCCGTCTGGACGGGAGCATTTTTCAGCAGGTGTTGGGTGCCAGTGGCGGTCACCACGACTTCTTCCAGCGAATCGCTGAGCAGAGCGTCTTGAGCCAATGCTGTATGGGCCAGGCACATCAATGCCAAACCCATCATCTTTCTAAATTTCATATCATGCTTTCGCTACGCTTTTTCCTGAGCGTGCGCATCTATCCGACGAATTGGCAGGTCTCCTGGCTTTCCTCGGTCTGACGCCTTCCCAACCTTACATGTGAAATTTGAAACACATTTCGGTCAGTGGCTGTTTGACAAACCTTAAAAGAAGAGGATTACAGTTGCAGGTACAGCTGCGGACTCTCACCGCATTCCCTTGCATGCACATCACTACGACTATGCATTACCAAATCCGTTTTGCGCTGCAAAGTTAGTGCAAATCGAGCGCAATACAAAATAAATAAGAAACTTTTTTTGTTTTTTGTTTATTTTTATTGCCGAGATGCAGCCTAAGTTATCTAAAGTTAGTGCAAATCGAGCGCAATACAAAATAAAACGGAAAATTTTTTCATTTTTTGTTTATTTTTATTGCCGAGTGCAGCCTAACTTCAGCGAATTAATGAGCTAAAGTTAGTGCAAAATTTCGAGTAAGCGAAGAGAATGAAAAAAATTGTTTTCATTCTTGAGCGAGAGAAATTTATCTAAATCGAGCGCAATACAAAATAAATAGGAAACTTTTTTTGTTTTTTGTTTATTTTTATTGCCGAGATGCAGCCTAAGTTATTTAAAGTTACGATTTCCTTATTAAAACACCAAATATTTTAACTGATAATTATGAATTCTTCATTCTTCATTCTTCATTCTTCATTTTTTTCCGTAACTTTGCACCCGATTTTCATAAATCGAAAATAAAAAAAATCGAAAATAAATCGTAAATAGTAAATCGTCAAATCGTAAATAACTTCGATGGACTACAATTTCAGAGAGATTGAACAGAAATGGCAAGAGCGATGGGTGAAGAACCAGACTTATCGCGTGAGTGAAGACAAAAACCGTAAGAAATTCTATGTACTCAACATGTTCCCCTACCCCAGCGGGGCAGGCCTGCATGTGGGACACCCCCTCGGCTACATTGCCAGCGACATATACGCCCGCTACAAGCGTTTGCAAGGTTTCAACGTGCTCAACCCCATGGGCTACGATGCCTACGGACTCCCTGCCGAGCAATACGCCATCCAGACGGGCCAGCATCCCGAAGTGACAACCTTTGCCAACATCGACCGCTACCGTGAGCAGTTAGACAAGATCGGGTTCTCTTTCGACTGGAACCGCGAAGTACGCACCTGCTCACCCGACTACTATAAATGGACACAATGGGCTTTCCAGCAGATGTTCAACTCGTTCTACAGCACAAGCCCCCTCCCAACCTCCCCCAAAGGGGAGGAGAATCGTGCGGAAGGCAAGGCTCGTCCTATTGAAGAGTTGATCGCTTATTTTGAGCAATATGGCTCCAAAGGGTTGGAAGAGTATGGCGTTGCTTGCTCCCCCTTGGGGGAGGCAGAGGGGGCTTTTTCTGCTGCCGAGTGGAAGGCAATGTCCGAACAGCAGCAAAGCGAAACCCTCATGAACTGGCGAATCGCCTATCTCGGCGAAACGATGGTCAACTGGTGTCCTGCCCTTGGCACCGTACTCGCCAACGACGAAGTGGTAGATGGCGTGAGCGAACGTGGCGGCTACCCTGTGGAGCAGAAGAAAATGCGCCAATGGTGCCTGCGAGTCAGCGCCTACGCACAACGCCTGCTCGACGGACTCGAAACCATCGAATGGACAGACTCCCTGAAGGAAACCCAGCGCAACTGGATCGGACGCAGCGAAGGTACGGAGATGCAGTTCAAGGTAGCCGGCACCGACCAGTCGTTCACCATCTTCACCACACGCGCCGACACCATCTTCGGCGTCACCTTCATGGTGCTCGCACCTGAGAGCGAACTCGTCGCCCAACTCACCACCGCCGACCAAAAACAGGCCGTTGACGAATACCTGGCTTACGTGAAGAAACGCACCGAACGCGAACGCCAGATTGACCACACCGTGACTGGTGTGTTCTCCGGCTCCTACGCCATCAACCCCTTCACAGGCGATCAGATTCCCATCTGGATCTCAGAATACGTGCTGGCTGGATACGGAACAGGCGCCATCATGGCAGTTCCTGCCCACGACAGCCGCGACTACGCCTTCGCCAAACACTTCAACCTCCCCATCATCCCGCTCATCGAAGGAGCAGACATCAGCGAAGAGAGCTTCGACGCCAAGGAAGGCATCGTGATGAATTCACCTGTGGCTGGAAAGACGGCACTCGACGGCTTCTCCCTCAACGGACTCACCGTCAAAGAAGCCATCGCCGCCACCAAGCAGTTTGTGACAACACACCAACTGGGCCGCGTGAAAGTGAACTACCGCCTGCGCGACGCCATCTTCTCGCGTCAGCGCTACTGGGGCGAACCCTTCCCCGTATATTACAAGAAAGGTGTACCCACGATGGTGCCAGCCGACTGCCTGCCGCTCCTCCTGCCCGAAGTCGATAAGTTCCTGCCCACCGAAACCGGCGAACCCCCACTCGGCAACGCACAATGCTGGGCTTGGGATGAGCAGAAGCGATGTGTGGTGGACAAGTCCCTCATCAACGAAGCAACCGTCTTCCCACTCGAACTCAACACCATGCCTGGCTTTGCAGGATCTTCCGCCTACTACCTCCGCTACATGGACCCACACAACGACCAGGCACTCGTCAGCCGCGAAGCCGACGAATACTGGCAGAACGTCGATCTCTATGTAGGCGGCAGCGAACACGCCACAGGACACCTCATCTACTCCCGCTTCTGGAACAAATTCCTTTACGACTACGGCTACAGCGTAAAAGAAGAACCATTCCAGAAACTCATCAACCAGGGAATGATTCAGGGACGATCCAACTTCGTCTATAGAATAGCCTCCCCCAACCCCTCCGAAGGAGGGGAGAACGGACCTTGGTTCGTGAGCGCTGGTCTGAAAGACAAATACGACGTCACGCCTCTGCACGTAGACGTTAATATTGTGAAGAACGATATTCTTGACATCGAGGCTTTCAAGGCTTGGCGACCTGAATATGCTAACGCCAACTTCATCTTCGAGGATGGCAGCAAATCCCTCCCCCTTTCGGGGGAGTCGGAGGGGGCTTACATCTGCGGATGGGCCATCGAGAAAATGTCGAAATCCATGTTCAACGTCGTCAACCCCGACATGATCGTCGAACGCTTCGGAGCCGACACCCTGCGCCTCTACGAAATGTTCCTCGGACCAGTGGAAGCCTCCAAACCCTGGGACACCAACGGCATCGACGGCAGCCACCGATTCCTCCGCAAACTCTGGATGCTCGCCTTCGACAAGGACGGACAGCTCCGCTGCAATCAGGACGGCGAACCCACCAAGGAAGAACTCAAGTCCATCCATAAACTCATCAAGAAAGTCACACAGGACATCGAAGCCTTCTCCTACAACACCAGCGTGGCAGCCTTCATGATCTGCCTCAACGAACTCAACCAGCTCAAATCAGCCAACCGCCACGTACTCGAGCAGTTCGTCATCCTGCTGGCACCCTTCTGTCCGCACATCTGCGAAGAACTCTGGGAAGCACTTGGCAACACCACCAGCGTCTGCGATGCCCAGTGGCCCACATGGAACGAAGAATACCTCCGCGAAGACAACGTGCAGCTCACCATCTCCTTCAACGGCAAAGCCCGTTTCCAGATGCAGTTCCCAGCCGACGCCGACAACGCCAGCATCGAAGCAGCCGTACTTCAGAACCCACAGACAGCCAAGTACATGGAAGGACACAACCACGTCAAAACCATCGTTGTGCCAGGCAAAATCGTCAACATCGTCCTCAAGTAACTGTTACAAGTTTCGCATATTAACAAAAACCATAAAAACTCTCACTTCAGTATGTGTCGGACTTACAGTCCTTATAAGATTCAAGGTAACTATTTTTCCTTGT
>CAJOHO010000014.1 GCA_905234555.1 uncultured Bacteroidaceae bacterium | reverse complement strand
AGTCGCGGTACCAGTTCACCTGAATGGCAATCAGCTCTTGGTCTGAAATCAGTTTGATTTTTGGGTCACGTTGTTGTAACTCATGTTGAACCTCCAGCAGTCTGCGTAGAATTTTTGCGCGGTAGCTGAAAATGTATGGCCCCATGTCATTTACTGCACGACGACCATCACGACGGAATGGCATTCTGTTCTCTATCGCATTTCGTTCGGAGTCCAATTCTATACGGAAATCGTAAAGAGGCTGCATCCACTCTCGGCCATTCTTGATGAGTGAGCGCATCGACTTATCGTCTTTAACAACCGTGCAAACCCAACAGCCAAAGCGACTTTGACCGCAAGACCCATGACTCTTATCTGTGACAACAGTCGGACATTCGTAGTCATCAGCACTAGCATCCATATAGATGTTGAATAGAATTTTGTTGTCAAATCCCCATGGACAAGGGATGGCATTGATGATATACCAAACCTCTTCCAACATAAGTTCTTTAATAGGGGCGTACACGTAGGTGTTATGCAAAATGGTGTGATGAGTTAGTCGCTGCCCATGAATTTCGTGTTTTTTGATTGACCTTGCTCTTGTTGCACTTTCTGCCTTTCGTGTACCTATCAAGATGATAGCTTCGCCACACTCATCTACCTGTTCTGTGATGAATCGCGCAGTTGGTTTAATCTTCATTTTGTCAGTACACCATCTAAACGCCGTATTGGGCACCGGATAGCCTTTACCTATGACATTCACCCAAAAAGAATCTTCAAGTTTCGGAATAGTCTTTCGCACAAATATAGGCATATCCTCTTCTCTAGCTTGCTTCTCTATCTGATTCAGAACTTCGTCAACATATGTGGAAATGATAGGATTTTCAACCATTGTATCGTTGCAAACCACATAAATGGGGCGTCTAAGTTGAAATGGCACAATCTTCTCTTCCTTGATTTTCCTAAGAGCCAGCCAAACCAGTGTAAGTAATACTGTAGAATCCTTCCCGCCACTGAAGCCAATAATCCAGGGACGGTCAGTTGTGTCAGCATACATATACTGATCCAGTATTTCGTCTATTATGTATTCTATGCGCTTATTCATTTATTATCTTTAGCCAAAGTGCTAACATACTTCTTGTTTAGCAATTCATCTATCTCTACATCAAGCAATTTTGCAATTTTCAGATATGTCTCCATTGGAGGTTGGCAAGCATTGGTACACCACTTTGAAACAGTAGTGGGGGCGCAACCAAGTTGTTCTGCTAACCATTTGTTTGTCTTCTTTTTCTCCGCAAGAACCACTTTAATGCGGTTGATGTCTTTGTCCATGATACATTTTTTAATTGTTATGAGCACAAAGGTACACATTTTTCTTGAAATAAAATGCAAAACAAGGCTATATTTAACGTTTAACCTCACTTAATAGCAATTTCTCTCACTTTTTACGCTACTTTACCCTCTTTTCAAGTACGACCAAATTCATTAAGCGATTTTAATTGCCTCTTTAAGCAGATTCAAAATGTTGGCTCTATTTGCCCTCCTCGTTAGAACCAGTTTTGAAATGTGAGGGCAAAATGACTGGTTTTTTGATGCAAAGATACAATAAAAAATTTATTATTTTACTTTTTTTGCCTCTGAGGGTGTGAATTTCTTGCCAATCGTAAGACCGACAAGTTTCGTAACCCTCAACTCCTGATTATGAACATTCACTTCTCTGATATAGTCGCCTAAACGCTTGTATTCTGCCATTATATAATCTAAATCTTAATGTTGTTATCTTTTTTCCTCAAATCCATGATTGTTCAAAACAAAATGTTTGATGATTTTCACTTCGCCTGTCGATTTTATACCTATTACATATATGTCACTATTATTAATACAATATGACTGAATGTAATAATTATAAGGCTCCTTGCTTAACCCTTTATTGCCATGAATCATTCCCGAAAGATCTGCAAGTTTGATTGTTGATTCTTCTATTTTTTCTAATCTAGCAATTTCCTGCTTCTTTGCAATTAAATTTATGGCTAAGGCTGTTGCCCCATCATTGTCAATTGAAACAATTCTATTACGATGAAATAGTTTATGAAGTTTTTTCCCTAGTCCGATCCAACCATCAATTCCATCGTTTATTTCTGCACCGACTTTTATCAATTGCAATCCCAAGTCGAGCAATAACAAAATAACAATCCAATCAGCACCAGGACCGATGTTGGCAAGGGAATACTTCTTTATATTGCCAAAATCGATTTGTTTCTTAATCTTATCCTTTTCAATTGTCGAAAGAACAAAATTATTACTTTCCAATGCCTCATAATTATCAATATTCAGTATAATTTCCATGTTGATATAATTTAGTTATTAATATTTACTTTTTAATATAGCCACGTGTCACTTTGTTGATGGCAATCTCTGTCAAATATCCTTGTTGAACCAAATCGGTAAGGTCATTTCTTGCTGTCATGGAAGAGACAGAGAATAGGTCTTGTGCTTCTTTTACCGTGAAGATAGTATTAGGTTCATCCTTCATTCGTTGCAAAATCATTGCCTGACGATAATTGACATTGCCTGCTATCATAAAGGTATTAGCTGCTTTCTTTTCCTGTTGCTTCCGTTGGATATAATCACGAAGTTGCTGGAAAGATATTTCCAGTGCTCTCAGATTATAAGCAACAAAATACCCCATGTCGTTTTCATCATTCTCTGTGTAACGGAATGCTTTCTCGTAGCTGCTTTTTGACTTCGAGATAACCCTTGATATGGACATATACTCAGTCAATTTGTAGTTCTCCCTCAGCATGTACCAATAGAACAAAGCACGAGCCGTCCGTCCATTGCCATCAACAAACGGGTGCATATAGGCCAACATGAAATGAACAATAATACCCTTGATGATAGGATGGATAAAGGTGTTCGGATTGTCGTTGTTGAAGAAATCGCATAGGGTTTCTACAAATTCAGGAATGTCCTCGTGTGTAGGTGGCGTATAGACAATATCTCCATCTATCATGTCAGCAACGACCACCTTATCATTTGTCCTAAAATGCCCTGCATCATCAGGATTATCCAAAGTCTTATCGGTCATCAGCCGATGAATATACATCAACCCCTCTTCTGTCAAGGGGTCGTCTTTATGTTCAACTATATACTGAATGGTATTATAGTTGTTGGCTATCATCTGCTGAGCCTTGTTTTGAGGCGACTTCTTCTTCCTCAGCATCTCCTTGGCAACAACCCGAGTGGTGGAAGCCCCTTCCATCTTACTGGAGTAGATGGCCTCTTCCATCAAAGAACTCGACAGATAGTATTTCTTTTCGGCAGACTGGGCATCGCCCTCCACTTCCCAAAAACTGCCGAACTTCATATCAAACTCATGACACAAGCGTTGCATCTGGCTGGTGACACACAGATTGATATCATATTTCTCCCAGACAGGAATCATGCTCCTCAGACGTGATGCTTTGACATTCGCCCATAACATCTGTGAGGTGAAACCTTCTGGTAGTTTCTTGTATTTCGCTTTATCCCAATATTCATAGTCAGCATTGACTTTATCTACAACTGGCATGATATTGGGGTCAATACCTTTTAGCAAGGCATTTACAAGTGTTTTACGGTCAATCTTTGGTGGCAGTTCTATCATAAACTCTATTTTTACAAATTCTGTTACAAAGATACAAATAATATTTTAAATCCTTGCCAATTCTTGCAAGTTTTTGCAAAATTAGCAAGAATTTGTTAGTTTTAGAGGCTATAAACCAACTTTTCGAACAGGTCTTTCTGTTGCAGTTTGCTCTCTTCCTCCTGTTGCAAGAGGGCACTCATATCTGCTTGCAGTTGCTTCATCTTGGTGTCGAAATCAATCTGCTCATCACGGTTGCGAAAATCGATGTATTTGCTTGGCACGAGGCTCCAACCTTTTTTCTCAATCTCATCGAGGGAAGCTGGGTAGCAATATTCTGGCTCGTTGTGATAGGTATCTTCATACCCTACACGCTGCCAGTTATGGAAGTTCTCGGCAATCTGCTGTATCTGCTCAGTTGAGAACTGGATATATTTCTTCTCGAACGGCTCTCCCCATTGGCGCAGGTCGATGAACAGCACCTCGTCCTCGTTGAGAGTTCGTTACTTTCAATTCCTGATTCATTTGCTTTAAGTCATAGTCATAACTATCCACCAACCGGCAGATGTATTTTTGGCGAATTTCCTCTTCTGGCTTCATAACAAACCATTTGTTTTTTAGAGGAGCGTCAATCTCTTTATCGTTGTTTCTTTTTTGAATATCCATGTGCTGAATCTTACAAATGAATGTTTAACTATAGAAATGACCTGATTTTCGTTCATATAATCTGTTACTACATACCTTTTCGATGTTGAAAAGTTTGTTGTTATTGCGGAAGCGTATTTCAAGAGGATACATGTCCTAATAGCCGCTGGTGACATCGTTATCTTGCGAGTGCCCCATACTTTCAGAAATGTATAGTTCCTCTGGGGTTGATGCAAATTGCGTATGGGAAGTTGTGTTTAGAAGAGGCTCAGAGGGGATTTTGGGGAAGAAATTCGGCGGAAAGTGTAAAAAAACGTGGAAAAGTTCGCGTTCATGAAAAAAAGTTCGTATCTTCGCATCATGTTTATAACACGAAAGGAACGTTTTCGTTCAGCCAAATGAACAGAGTGAAGCTTGCTTCAACTCTGTCAAGGCGAGAAAACGGCCCCATAAAATGGAACGTAAACCATGAAAGAAAGCGACAGCATCGTCATTATTCCAACCTATAACGAGAAAGAGAATATAGAGAAGATCATCCGTGCCGTCTTCGGCTTGGAGAAGAACTTCCATATCCTGATTATCGATGACGGTTCGCCCGACGGGACAGCTGATATTGTGAAGGGATTGATGGCTAATGAGTTTGACGGACGCCTGTTCATTGTGGAACGCAGCGGGAAACTGGGATTGGGCACAGCCTACATCACAGGCTTCAAGTGGGCACTTGAACACAAATACGATTACATTTTCGAGATGGATGCGGACTTTTCCCACAATCCCAACGATTTGCCGCGTCTTTACGCAGCCTGTCACGACGAAGGCTATGACCTCGCGATCGGTTCACGCTATGTCAGTGGTGTGAACGTGGTGAACTGGCCGATGGGACGTGTGCTGATGTCGTATTTTGCATCGAAGTATGTACGTTTCGTCACAGGCTTCAAGGTACACGATACCACAGCCGGTTTCAAGTGCTATCGTCGCCGTGTGCTCGAAACGATTGAGCTGGACAAGGTTCGTTTCAAAGGCTATGCCTTCCAGATTGAGATGAAATACACGACGCACAAGTGTGGCTTCAAGATCAAGGAGGTGCCTGTGGTATTTGTCAACCGCGTGGAGGGGACATCAAAGATGAGCGGAGGAATCTTCTCTGAGGCTCTCTGGGGTGTGATGCGCCTTCGCTGGGACGGTTGGTTCAAGAAATATCCGAAGATTGCTGAATCTTGAAAGTAATTCCTTGCGGAAAACCGCGAGGCACTGTTTAATTTAAAGATAAACGCTACGATACATGCAAACGCTGATTAACAACGCTACGATTGTTAACGAAGGACGTCAGTTTTTGGGAGCCGTCCTGATAGAAGATGAACTGATTGCCAAGGTGCTGGAAGCTCCTGTGGAGGACACATCTGCCTACGGACAGGTAATCGATGCCACAGGTCTTTACCTGATGCCTGGCGTCATCGACGACCACGTGCATTTCCGTGAGCCAGGCATGACCCAGAAGGCAGACATTGCTTCGGAAAGCCGAACGGCAGCTGCGGGTGGTGTGACCTCCTTCATGGATATGCCTAACACCATACCTCAGACCACCACGCCTGAGCTGCTGGAAGAGAAGTTCCGTCTGGGTGCCGAAAAGAGCCGCATCAACTATTCTTTCTTCTTCGGAGCCACCAACGACAATGTCGATTGTCTCCGCCAGCTCGACCCTCACCGTGTGCCTGGTGTGAAAGTATTCATGGGCAGCAGCACAGGCAACATGCTGGTTGATAACGAACAGACCCTGCGACGCATCTTTGCAGAATCTCCCCTGATGATTATGGCCCATTGCGAGGACACGAGAATCATAGCGGAGAACATCGAATTGTTCCGCAAGAAATACAAGGGACAGAACGACTTCCCTGTCCGCTACCATAGCCGCATCCGAAGTGTGGAGGCCTGCTACGAGTCCACTGCCCGTGCCGTCCAGCTGGCAAAGGAGACGGGTGCCCGTCTGCATGTGGCACATGTGTCTTCGGCTCGTGAGCTGGAACTTTTCAGCGACGACTACGACGTGACGAAGAAACAGATTACGGCTGAAGCTGTGATGGCACATCTCATGTTCTCCAGCGAAGACTACGACCATCTGGGTTCTCGCATCAAGTGCAACCCATCCGTCAAGACGCTTGAAGACCGTGAGGCTCTCCGTGAGGCTTTGGTAACAGGACAGATTGACCTCGTTGCCACCGACCACGCTCCCCATACGTTGCGCGAGAAAGAAGGTGGTGCCCTGAAAGCGATGTCGGGAATGCCTATGATCCAGTTCTCGCTGGTGTCGATGCTCGAACTCAGCGATCAAGGCTACCTGTCGCTCGAGCGGATTGTCGAACTGATGAGCCACAACCCGTCACGCATCTACCGCATAGACCGACGCGGTTTCATCCGTCCTAGCTACTATGCCGACCTGGTTCTCGTCGATCCCGAAGCCAGTTGGCAAGTACTCACAGGCCGCTACTACACCAAGTGTGGCTGGACCCCGATGGATGCCCACACCTTCAAATGGAGGGTTCGTCGGACAGTGGTCAACGGCAAGACCGTGTATAGCGACGGCGTTGTCGTCGATGGTGTACGCGGCAAGGAACTGCGATTCAACGCATAACAAAACCGTAAACAGTAAACCGTAAACTGTAAACTGAAAATCCCCATGTTGCATCGCCACTGCTACCGAATCAGCGACATAGCCGACTATATCAACTGGGCTTATTTCTTCCATGCGTGGGGAATGCCTGCGCGATATAGTTCGCTGGTCGAGGTTCATGGGTGTGAAGCCTGCCGCAAGGCATGGACCGAAACCTTTCCTGCAGCAGAGCAGACGCAAGCGCAAGAAGCCGTCCGTCTGTTCAACGATGCCCAAAAGATGCTGTCACGCATCATTGCCTACACACAGGTACACACGCTCTTCGAGCTGTTTCCTGCCAATGCCGACGGTGACGACATCGTGATTCACAAGGATGCAGATACCGAAGTCCGTCTGCCTATGTTGCGCCAGCAGCATCCTGACAAAGACGGCTACTGCCTCTGCCTGTCCGACTTCGTGCTGCCTGCAGCATCGTGCAAGAGCGACCACATCGGCGTATTCGCCACCTCCGTCACATCGCCATCCGACTATAAGGATAACTACGAGAGCCTGCTGGCTCAGACATTGTGCACCCGACTGGCTGAAGCCGCCGCAGAACGGCTACATCAGGAAGTGAGGAATACGCTGTGGGGCTATGCGCCCGACGAGCAGTTGACCATCAGCGACCTTCACGCCGAGAAGTTCCAAGGGACAAGACCAGCCGTTGGCTACCCTTCCCTACCCGACCTCTCGCTCAATTTCCTGCTCGACCAACTGCTCGACTTCTCGCAGATTGGCATCAAGCTGACCGAACACGGGATGATGCAGCCACAAGCCTCCGTCAGCGGACTGATGCTCGCCCATCCGCAGTCTCACTACTTCTCCGTAGGACAAATCTGCGAAGACCAGCTCACCGACTATGCCCAACGACGAGGAATGCCAGTCTCCGTCCTTCGCCCCTACCTCGCCAGTTCCCTATAAACTCTTAAGAACTTAAAAACTCAAATACGTGCTATTCAGAATTCTCATACTCCTGTTCGTGCTGCTCATCGTCCCCGATGTGTACATCTACTATGCCTACGTGCGCCACTGGACCAACAAGTGGCACCTGCGTCTCATCACCTATCTGCCCTCCATCGCCCTTCTGATCTATATGGGCTTGGTGCTCAGCCACGATGACATGCACCTCGAACACCAGACGTCCGTCGGACGCTTCATGATGGTGTTCCTCGCCATCACCGTTCCACGCTTCATCTTCACCCTCCTCGACCCTATCGGTCTGCTCGGAGGAGCGAAGTTCCGACGCTACGTCCGACTCTCAGCCATGACCATCGCCTTTTTCTCCGTCATCCTGCTGGGTTACGGATACTTCATCGGACGCAACCGCTACGTGGTGGAGAGACACACGATGGAGTTCCAGACCCTGCCGAAAGCCTTCGACGGCTACCGCATCGCCCACTTCTCCGACCTCCACCTCGGCACCTTCCACGACGGTCATCAGGACGATGTCAACACCATCGTCGAACTCATCAACAGCCTCGACTGCGACGTCATCCTCTTCACAGGCGACCTCGTCAACTACGAATCACGAGAGAGCGACGGATTCCGACGCGTGCTCAGTCGGCTGAAAGCCCGCGACGGCGTCTATGCCATCATGGGTAACCACGACTACAGCATGTACATCAAGACGCTTACGCCAGAGATGGTGAAAGCCGACATCGAAGAACTCCAACGACGTGAACGCAGCTATGGCTGGAAACTTCTCCTTAACGACAACGCCATCATCCGTCGGGGCAACGACTCCATCGTCATCATCGGCTCAGAGAACGACGGCACAGGACGTTTCCCAGCCCTTGGCGACCTGCCAAAAGCCACACACGGTCTGACAGGCGTGCTCCGTACGGCTGCACCTCACGATTCTGTCGCAAAGGCTGCTGCTCACCCCTTCTCCGTCCTCCTCACCCACGACCCCACACATTGGCGTCGTCGCGTTTTGCCTGAGACAACCATCGACTTGACCCTCTCCGGCCACACCCATGCAGGTCAGTTCAAAGTCTTCGGCTGGTCACCCATCGCCTTCGTCTATGACGAGTGGTCGGGCATCTACCAGGAAGGCAGCCAGCTGCTCAACGTCACCGACGGCGTCGGACAAGTCATGTTCCCCTTCCGCTTCGGAGCCTGGCCCGAAATCGACGTCATTACGCTTAAAGTGAAAGGCCCCCTCCAGCTCCCCCAAGGGGGAGAGAAACGTGACGGGTGAAATTCTGACATAACGACATTCCGACATAACGATAACCGAAGATTATGATTATTCTGAAAATCCTTTACAAAATCTATAGTTTCCTCATTGCGCTGCCTTTGTTCATTGTGGCAACGGCCTTGTGCGCTTTCATCGTTGTCACCTTTGCCCTCTGCGGAGATCCCCACTTCATGGGCTACCACGCACCACGCATCTGGTCGCGCGTCGCCTGCTGGCTCTTCCTCATCCACATCAAGACCGAGGGCAAGCAACAGCTCGACAAACACCAGTCCTACATCTTCCTTGCTAACCATCAGGGCTATTTCGACATCTTCCTTATCTACGGCTACTTGGGTCACTGCTTCAAGTGGATGATGAAGGAATACCTGAAGAAGATGCCCTTCATCGGCATTGCCTGCAAGAACTCACGCCAGATCTTTGTCGGCGACTCCCGTTCCAGCATCCAGCACGCCGTAGAACAGGCACGCACAACCCTGCAAGGCGGCATGTCGATGATGATCTTCCCTGAAGGCACACGCACCTTCGACGGTCATCTGGGAGAGTTCAAACGTGGTGCTTTCATGCTTGCCAGCGAAATCGGTCTGCCCATCGTTCCCATCACCATCAACGGTTCGTTCGACATCTTCTCGCGCAAGGCAAAGTCTGTCTCCTTCGGCACCCTCTCCATGAAAGTACACGAACCAATCCCAGCAGACATCTATCAGAAAAAGCCCACCAAGATTTTCATGAAGGAAGTCTATGACATCGTCAACCAAGACATCGAAGAAAAATACCGCAACTAAATTGTAGGTAGGGGCAAGCCCTACGTATCGGGGAACCCGACAATAAATCAGTCCTCCTGTCAACATTTATTGACAGGAGGACTGATTTTAGAATCGTGGAATATTATGCCATGCTGAGGACAACGTCCATGATGGCTTTGCCGATTTCGTCGGCGGCTTCCATCGTGGCAGCCTCAGAATAGACACGGATGATGGGTTCGGTGTTCGACTTGCGCAGGTGTACCCACTTGTCGGGGAAGTCGAGCTTCACGCCGTCGATGTCGTTCACTTCCACGTCTTTCTCCTGTCCGTAGAGTTCCTTGACCTTGCGCAGGATGGCATCTACGTCGGTGGTAGGTTCGAGGTCGATGCGGTTCTTGGCGATGCAATATTCCGGATAGGTCTTGCGCAACTCGCTGACTGTCTTCTTCTCGTGAGCCAGAAGGGAGAGGAAGAGTGCGATACCTACGAGGGCGTCGCGACCATAGTGTGCTTCGGGATAGATGACTCCGCCATTGCCTTCGCCACCAATCACGGCGCCCGTTTCCTTCATCTTCGTCACTACATTCACTTCGCCTACGGCAGCTGCGTTGTAATCCTTGCCGTAACGACGGGTCACGTCGCGAAGGGCACGTGTAGAACTGAGGTTGCTGACGGTATTGCCTGGCGTGTGGCGCAGGATGTAGTCGGCTACTGTAACAAGCGTATATTCCTCTCCGTACATCTTTCCGTCTTCCTGGATGAAGGCGAGGCGATCCACGTCGGGGTCCACGACAAAGGCAACGTCGTGTTCGCCCTTTGCCATGAGGCTCATGATGTCGCTGAGGTTCTTCTCGAGCGGTTCGGGATTGTGCTGGAAGTCGCCTGTAGGTTCAGCATAGAGAGGTGTGACGGTCTCCACGCCAAGTTGACGGAGCAACTCAGGCAGGATGATGCCGCCGACAGAGTTGATGCTGTCGAAAGCTACGCGGAAATGTGCGTTGCGAATGGCTTCCACATCAACAAGCTTGAGACCAAGCACGAGGTCGATGTGCTTCTGGTTGAAGGAATTATCCTCGCGATAGTGACCAACATGGTCAACATCGGCAAAGTCGAAGTCCTCAGCTTCGGCAATACGCAGCACTTCGTTTCCTTCTGCTGCGTTGAGGAATTCGCCCTGAGCGTTGAGCAGCTTGAGTGCGTTCCAATGACGAGGGTTATGGCTGGCTGTGATGATGATGCCGCCATCGGCACCTTCCATCGTGACAGCAAGTTCGGTAGTTGGCGTGGAAGCCAGACCGATGTTGACTACGTCGAAGCCCATGCCCATGAGGGTGCCACAAACGACGTTCTTCACCATCTCGCCAGAGATGCGTGCATCACGTCCTACAACTATCTTATTGCTTTTTACGGTCGAAGTCTTACGAATCAGCGTGGCGTATGCTGATGTGAATTTAACGATATCGAGAGGATTGAGACCTT
This sequence comes from uncultured Bacteroidaceae bacterium, assembly GCA_905234555.1. Classification (GTDB taxonomy): domain Bacteria; phylum Bacteroidota; class Bacteroidia; order Bacteroidales; family Bacteroidaceae; genus UBA3839. Next base: position 30,984 of record CAJOHO010000014.1, on the reverse strand, counting down.
CGCCTGCGCGTCCGCCAATGGTTCCGCGGATGCCTGAAATGGATTTGATTAATGACATATTTGGTTTACTGTTTACGGTTTACTGTTTACGGTTTTTTTCGATTAATCGAAATCGATTAATCGAGTTATTTGCCTAACTGGTAGGTGATTTCGTAATAGTAAGGGAGGACATAGTCCATTGCGTGGGAGGTGCCTGACTCCGAAGGGATAATCATGCGAACCTTTGCCTTGCGTCCGTCGTTGCGAGTGAGACGGATGAAATCGAGTGCTTTCATCCATCCTTCAGGCACGTAGGCTCCACGATAGCTCTTCATGTAGCCTTCGGTAAAGGTGGCTGAATAGCTGCGTCCACGATGGGTGTAAGTACATTGCATCTTATCGACGATGGCTGGCGTGTAGTAATTGGAATAGGTGGTGTCGGCATTCTCAATGTCGTATTCGAGGAAGCGGGAGAGAATCACCTTCGTGACAGTACTGTCGGGCTGCTGCTTCGCCAGTTCCACCATCGTCTGTCCTTCACCTTTCTGCACAATCTGCATGTAGATACCCTTATCAGAAAAGAGGACGAACTCGTTCTCATCGACGTTGGTGGTGGAGTCCTGCGCATAGAACTGCGATTCGCTGATCACCTTAATCGGTCCGCAGAGTTCATTTTCTTTGAGGAAGCGGTTGATGGCCTTACGTTCCTTATTCTTCATGTCGGCGTATGTCTCGCCGTCGTTGCAAGAGAAAAGCGCAAAGAAACTGCACAGCAAACAGAGGGTACAGAGGGGAAATAGTATCTTTTTCATCGTTTAATTTTCTACCCTGCGGACAAAGCGCAGGGCACAGTTTTAATTTTTTCGGCTGCAAAGTTACGATTAAGTGAGCGAAAAAACAAATAAATTATTTGGTTTTTTCCGAACGTGAGTAACTTCAGCGAATTTATGAGCTAAAGGTACGAAAAATAAATTGTAAATTGTAAATTATAAATTGTATCTAACGCCATGAAAAAAGAAAAGCCCTGCGCAAAAAACGCAGGGCGAATGACAAACCAGTCACGACGTGACGGTTAGTTCTTTTCCTTGATGACGAAGACGCAGGCTGCTCCGATGAAGAGGAGGATGCCGGCAAGGACAAGCATGAGGGGCTGCGGAGCCAGCTGGCCTGAGGTGGTGAAGAGGCCGAGGACGATGCCGCCAAGGCTGGCTGCTACGATCTGGGGCACGCAGATGGTGCCGTTGAACAGTCCGAGATAGGTGCCCACGTGTCCGCCCTTGAGTGCGTTGGTGAGGATGGTGAAGGGAAGCGCCAGCATGGCTGCCCAAGCACATCCGATGAGGGCAAAGGAGACGAAGAGGGCGTGCTGGTCGTGGATGAAGTAGGTGGATACGAATCCGGCTCCTCCGATGACGAGACTCAGGGAATAGATGAGTTTGCGGTTCTTGAACAGGGGGATGACTATTGCCCAGAGGACAGAACCGATGGCCTGTACAGCGAAGAGGATGCCGACCCAGTCGCCTGCTGCCTGATAGGCAGAGGACTGAGGATCGAAGACAATGGTCTTCACACCGTCAACCACCTTCTCGATGGTGGGTGCATCGAAGGCACTACCGGCAACGGTGCCGTGAGTGTAGGTCCACATATACATGAAGGCTGCCCAGCAGAAGAACTGCACGAGTCCGACGGTCCAGAACACCTTCGGCGCCCGCATCAGCAGCTGGAACATGTTGGGACGGTTCTTGGCGTCGGCCTGTTCCTCGGGTGAGACGGGATGGTACTCGTTGTAAAGGGCTGGCGGATATTCCTTCACCTTAATGGTTGTGTAGATGACACAAAGGATGAGGATGGCGGCACCCACATAGAAGGACCAGATGACGGATGGAGGAATCACACCTTCGGGAGCCGTGTTACTGATGCCGATAGCCGCAAAGAGGAAGGGGAAGACATAGCCGGCCAGGCTGCCTGCGTTGCAGAGGAAGGACTGGATGCTGTAGGCGAGTCCTTTCTGCTTTTCGTTCACCATATCGCCTACCATCATCTTGAAGGGCTGCATGGCTACGTTGATGCTGGTGTCGAGGAACATGAGCGAAAGGAGTCCGAACACCATAGCCGTGCCGACGGTCATGCCGAAGGAACCTGCATTGGGCAGCAGACACATGACGAGGACTGCGACGAGTGCTCCTATAAACAAATAAGGTATGCGTCGTCCGAAGCGTGTCCATGTGCGGTCGGAACATGAACCGATGATGGGTTGCACGATGATGCCCATGAGTGGGGGCAGAATCCAGAAATAGCTAAGTTTGTGAGGGTCTGCACCCAGCGTGGAGAAGATACGGCTGATGTTGGCGCTTTGAAGTGCGTAGGCAATCTGTACGCCAAAGAAACCGAAACTCAGGTTCCAGAGTTTCCAAAACGACTGGTCGGGTATTTGTTTCGGACCCACACCCTTGCCTTCCCCAGTCTGGGGAGTAGTTACATTCGACTGATGTTTATCCATACTGTAATTACAATTTGTCATTCCTATCTAAACAGAACCTTCTTGGTGCCAATAATGTAGATGCCCTTAGTTGGGTTTGAAACACGGCGGCCAGTTAAATCGTAGATAGCACCGTCGTATTCTTCACTCTTCACTCTTAACTCTTCACTTAACCCAGTGGTTTCCTCATCTACTTCGACGAGGTACTTGCCACCAGCCTGCTGATTGCGGATGATGAAGTAAGTATCCTTGCTCACCTCGTTCACATCTATCGTCTGCGGACTGCCTGATCCTGTGGAGAATACGATATTCACGAAGTAGCCAGCCGTATTGATGTCGAAGGTCTGGTAGTACCAACTGTAGCCGTTCACCTCCTTCGTTGCTGTAATCTGCTTACCTGGCCAGTTGCCGTTGAGCTGGGTGTTGTTATTGCTGTCCCAGATGTAGAAGTTCATACGGTTCCAGCCTATTTCGTCGCGCACATAGACAGTGGCAGTATGGGGCGTGAAGTCTGCCTGAGCTGCCTCTTCGTCGGCTTTCTCCTGTGCGATGCGTTCAGCGATAGGTTGCCACTCAGCCAGCAACGACGAGGAGATATAGTAGTAATAGCTCTTGCCTGCGAGGATCTGCGTAAAACCGGCAGGAGCGGAGTAGGTATTGGCTTTGTTGCCCACCACACAGATGAGCGTTCCCTTCGTGCCTGTAACGGCTACGGCGTGATAACCTTGCGAAGTGGCTTTCTGCTCGTAGGTGCTTTGATTGGTGATGCCGACAAGTTTGCGTGCAGCAATCATGGGTTTGAGGTCGTACTTGCAGGCGAGCCAATGCTTGTAGAACACGCAAGGAGTGCCAGGCATGGCAAGCAGATAGGCGTTGGCTGCAAGGGTATCAGTCCGAAGCGGATCTTGCTGAGCGGAGGCTGAGCGGTATTCGGTATCGTGGTTCTCCACGAAGGTGACTGCCCAACGCTGGTAGTCGGCATCATAGGCGAGCGGACGGTTTCCACCTGTGGCGTAGGATGGGGAGAGGAGCGACCAGTTCTTCTGATTGATGGCATCGCGCACACGGTAGCGGAACTGGAAGTCGAAGGCAGCAGAGGTAGGTACGTTGTTGTGCTTGGTGCCGTTGATCCAGTTCTTGATGGTGGTGGAGTTGTCCCAGCATTCACCTACGGAGAACTGAGGCTGCGCCGTGCTGTTGTAATCAGCTGTAAAGCTGGCGCTATAGCCTTTCACCATATCGTAGCGGAAACCCGTATAGCCCAAGTCGTTGATGAGGAACTTGAGATAAGCCTTCACGCATTTGTTCACGTTAGCGGACTTGTGGTCGAGGTCGCGCGCACCACTCCAGTCCTCACCCGTATCGTTGTTGGAAGAGAGGCTGTAGCCGTTGCTGTTAGCCCAAGAGAGTGTGGATCCGCCGTCGTCGTTGCGGCATATATCGGTAGAGGTCATCTGATAGGTAACCCCGTTATAAGTCTCAGCAGGAAAGTTCACCTTGACGCCATTGTAGAAGTCGCGGTGGTTGATGACGACATCGGCAATGGTGCCGAGTCCTTTCTCACGGAATGTCTGAATCATGCGTCGCAGCTCCGTTTCCGTGCCGAACGAGCTGTTATGACGGAAGTAATAGAGTGGCATGTAACCCATCTGGTTACCGCCAGCACCTTCACCCGACTGAGGAATCCACACCAAGTCGAAATAGGTGGCGAGATCGTCAGCCTGTTTTTCCAGTTTTGTCCAACGGGAATCAGAGAAGCTGTCCCAATAGAACCCCTGCAACATCACGCCGCCGTAGTTGGCTGGCCAACCCTGAGCACGAACAGTGAAGAGTGAAGAGTGAAGAGTGAAGAATAAGAGTAAGAAAGAAAATTTTTTCATGTGTTGCTTAGACGTTTGGTGTCGAGGGGAAGCCTCGAAGACTTGAAAAGAGAAGGGCGACAGCCCAAAGGCTGCCTTCCCTTCTCTTTCAGAGGATGAGTTTATTGTACTGTGCAATAGATGTTGTCGCTGGTCTTACGAGTGGGATAGAGCTTGATGATGCTACCTGAAGTTGTGATGTTAGCACCATCCTGAACGAGGTTCGTCAGTTCACCACCCAGGTTCAAAGCCCAGTCGCTGTTCACACGGAACTTCCAACCACCTTCGATAGGAGCTGGCATGGACAATTCGTAGCAGAAGTCCTGATCATTCCAGCTCATTTCGGCGTCACCGCCCCAGCTGTTGAAGTCACCGATGACACCCATCTTCTCAACGAAAGTTGCCTTGAGGGTGAGATTGCCAAGATCCATCTCCACGTAGTAAACACCTACGCCCTTCGAAGCCTTGATGTTACCACCGTCGGTTCCTTCGAAGTCGCCTGTGATGCCACCTGTGAAGGTGCCTGTGTTGATTTCGTTATCCCAAGAACCGGCTACGCGCTGGAACTTGAACTCTACGCCCCAGCCATTAGGATCGGCACAATATACATATCCCTTGTAGAGACCGTTATCGTTGGCCAAAGCCAGCTTCTGGTCAGCAGCTGACCAGCCGTCAGTAGCTCCAATGAAATAAACAAATTCGTTGAAGAGGATAGGCTCAATCTTGTAGGTATAGTCCATCATGTTGATAGTCATGCGATACTTACCTGCAGTTTCAATCTTACCAGCCTGAGCGTCCTTGTTGATGAGTGAGCCTTCGAGTGCCACATCACCATCTACGGCTGTACCGACAACGCCAGGATTTGCCCAGAAGTTATCGCTGTCGATGTTGTCCTGAGGAATGATCTTCCAGTACTGATTGTCGGCTGTCGTTTCGAACACAAGTGTAAAGACAGGATCTTCATACACATCTGCGTCGCTGTGAGAGAATGCCAGTTTGTGGTCGTTGTCCCATCCGCACATGTCGCCAACGAGGTAGTAAGCCGATGAGATGACAGGAGCAGTAGGAGTGACAACTATTGGAATCTGAACAGTCTGCGACTTGACGATGGTCTTGCCGTCAGCACTCACCACACGTGCATAAACATCGAGGTCGAGGCTGCGAGCATCCGGACGCTTGCCGAAGAAGTCGGTCACAACGTCTTGAACGTCGGCTTTCGCTGCTTGTCCTTCGTTGGTCACAGCGATAGCGGTTGCGCCTTCTTCGCTGACAGTTCCTTCCCCATCAGTCACACGATTCACCAGTTTAGCGGTGTAGGACTGCAGAGTGAAGCCTGCTGGCATCTGAAGACTGGGGTTGAAGAGCTGAATGTTTTCCTCTTCGATGGCTGCCAAGTCGTAAGACTCAGCGCCTGCGGTGGCTGAGAACTTCACAAGCTGAGATTCTTCGGGTTCGAAGCCCTGAGGCTGAGCCCAGTCGTCGAAATCCTCATTACAGCTTGCAAACAATGCACCAGCCATCAATGCTAAAAATATCTTTTTCATGCGATTAAGTTCTTCAGTTTTGAATTCTTAAATATGGATGTTTTTGTCTTTAAACCTTCCTCCCCTCCCCCACGAAGGAGGAGGGAGGAGGGAGAATCAGTACTATTCTTGTGGAATGACGCGATAGAAGCCTGTTACGTCGTTGAAGATGATGAGGTACTTACCTGGCTTAGCAGGAATGTTGTCACCACCCTGAGTGCCAAAGCCACAGTTCTCGCTCCATGTACCCCAGTTGGTAGCCCAAGAAGAATCGGTAAGGAACTTGAACTGTACCCACTCGTCGGTCTGACCTGTCCAGTCAACAACTGCCCTCCAAGTGTGGCATACATCGGTGGTGGTTTCTACACGCTCGATTTCCTGGAATGACCACTCGTTGAAAGATCCGGCAATACCCATCTGAGAGAACTCACGAGGAGCATCGACTGGATCGATGGTCACGCTATAGTCGTTGGTGTTGAGCACAATGTGATAATAGCCTGTTGAAGGAATGGTGAAGTTACCAGAACCACCATCGTTGATCTTCACGATGCCAGCATCAGCATCCCAACCAAGCTGTTCGCCCCAGTCGCCAGGAGTCTTCACAAACTTGAAGATACCGCCTTCGTTGAAGTAGCTGGTGTATTCGAGACGTCCCTTACCTGTTACTTCGTTGTATGTTTCACCTTCGATGAGCGACATAGGAATGAGAGAAACACCTACGCCATCGGCGTTGTTGCCCCAGCTTCCGTCGGCGATACATCCACCTACGAGGTACCAGAGTTCAGGATCGGCAGCAACGAGGGCTGCGAAGTAAGGAGCAGCTTGCACTTGAATGGTGTTGGACGTAACGCTAACACCAGACTGCAACTTGGCAATCACACGGAAATAGATTGTGAGTGATTCGGGCACCTCTTCAGCGCTGCTGATATCAAGCAACTTCATGATGTTGCGGTTGAGCATAGCGTTGTCGAGATCAGCGTATGCCTTCACGCTGGTTTCGTCGAATTCGATGTAGTTGGGTGCCTCTTCTTCTGACTCCACTTCGTCGAATGAGCCGTTGCAAGACATTTGGATGTGATAGACAGCAAAGGCAGGATAACCGAAGTCAGGCTGTTTCCATGTGAGGCGCAGCGGACTGCTGGTCTCCTCTGGATTCAACACAACGACGTTGTCAGCCAAAGCTGGCTTGTTGAGTTGGAAAGTCTCAGGGTGCTTCAAAGTCGGGTTGGAATCGTTGTCGTCTTCGCAAGACGTGAATGCCAACAAACCCAGACCGATGAGCAATGAAGACAAGAAATATTTTGCTTTCATAATTGTTGTTTTTAGATTTTTATTACGAATGATAGAATATCAATTAATAATTATGAATTTTGAATTATCAATTATGAATTAATAACCCTCATTCTGCTTCAGGTTGGAGTTGTTGTCCAAGTCGTTCTGAGGAATAGCATAAACGCTGCGGAAAGATGGGAAGGCTGTACCAGCGGCTTCACCACCCATGTAGTTCCACTTGTATTCGCTCTGACCAGCATAGCAGTTGAAGCGGATCAGATCCATACGGCGACGACCTTCGAACCAGAACTCACGGCTCCACTCGTCCATGATGTCTTCGAGTGTGTAAGAAGAATTCTGGGTGGCGTGAGCACGCTTGCGCAAGCTGTTGATCTTAGCGGCAGCATCTTGGTTCACACCATTCAGGCGAGTGACAGCTTCTGCGTAAGTCAGGTAAGCCTCAGCCACGCGGAGGAATGGGATGTCGGTATCGACTGCATCGAGTGCTGCTGTTGGCTGACCGTCGGAACGAACGTTGCGGAACTTCACATAACCGTAACCCTGAGAAGCATCCATTTCGTCTTCCACATATTTAGTAAAGCCTTCTGGGTAGAAGAGTGCACGATCGTCGCCGGCAGCATCTGTGATGTCCTTGATGACGTGCGACTGAGGAGCGTCGTCAGCTCCAAAGAACTTCTCTACCAGCTTGCCACGAGTGCGGGCGCAACGTCCCCAGTGGTTGTCTGTACCTGAAGGGATGTTAGAACTCATCTCTGGTGAATAGGCTGCAAAAATCAGGAAGTTTGTGCTTCCGTGACCTTTGGTCTTCACACCGTCGAGCATCACTGGGAAGATAGCCTCATACTGAGCGCCGTTGGTGTTGTTGTCAGCGAGGAAGAGCATCTGATAAGGAGTGTAGGTCTCACCCGTCGTTGGGTTAGTTCCAGGAGTCTCCATCAGATGGTAATAACCGTTATTGATGACCTTCTCAGCATACTCCTTGGCGAGCTGCCATTGAGCTTTACCCGTATAGACTTCAGCGTTGAGGTAGAGGCGAGCCAGCATCATCCAAGCGCTGACTTTATCCACACGTCCATAGCTGTTCTTACCTGGTTCAGCCAAGCTGCCTTCGAGGTCCTTGAGTTCGCTCTCCACGAAGTTGTAGAGCTGTTGACGATCGTAGTAAGGAGCCAGTTCGGCAGAAACCTTCGTCAGGAATGGACCTGCTCCGAACATATCCATCATATAATAGTAGTTGACGGCACGGATGAAACGTACTTCCGCACTCTTCTGAGCATCGCTCACGTTGGCAAGGAAGTGGTTGCAAAGCGTAATGGTATAAGTCAAACGATAGTACAGGCCCATCGAGAAGCCGTTGCGGGCATCGTAGTTGTTGTGAAGGAGTTCTGGCACACCTGCGTCGGTTGCCCACACCCAAGAGGCTTCATCACTGGTAAATTCGTTCATATACCATTGCATGCGGTAGAACTCAGTCTGCTGACCTTCATCCAATTCTTCGATGGCGGAGAGGTCACCATTTCCGTCAGGACCGTTCTGACCGGTCAGACAGAAGCTGCCGTAAATCTTGTTGAACAACGCATCATCATCGAGTTCCATCGTCACCTGTGGGTTGATTGGCTCAACGTCCAAATCATTCACACAAGAAGTGGTAACTCCTCCGACAGCCAACGTTGCAACAGCGGCAGAAAGAAATGATTTTCTGATATTTAGTTTCATAACTTTTCTTTTTTTTTGATAGTCAATATTGCATCATGCGGGACGACTACGGTCGCTTTCGCTAAAGGAATGATGCTTGATTAGAAGTTCAGGCTCAAACCGAAGATACCGGTGAAGGCACGAGGATAGATGTTGCCGTCGTAACCGCCGCTGATTTCTGGATCAAGTCCCTTGTACTTCGTGATGGTGAATACGTTCTGAGCTGTGAGGAATACACGTCCGTCGATGCTGTGGTTGAACAGACGATTGAACGAGTAACCCAGCGTGATGTTGTCGCACTTGAGGAACGAAGCGTTCTGGATGAAGTAGTCAGAAGCTGCGCTCGAAGCGTCGATATACTGCCAGTTCTTGTCGAGCTGATAGTTCAGGCGGTTGTGCCAAGTGTAGCCTGTATAAACATCGGAGTAAGAGAGGTTGGAAGAACCTGCTTCCACGCCGTTGTACATATAGTTGTTCAGGCTTGCACGGAGAGAGAAGCTGAAGTCCCAGTTCTTGTAGAAGAGCTTGGATGTGAAGCCCATGAGCACGTCAGCATCTGCTTTCTTGTAGAAGTAGCGGTCGCCGTCGTCTACGATACCGTTGGCGTTGCGGTCAACGAACTCACCCTGGATGGGCTGACCGTTGTCGTCGTAAACCTGCTGATAAACATAGAAGGCAGAAACGGCTTCACCTTTCTTCCAGGCTTTAATGTTACCACCGCCACCACCTACGGCCAGACCGCCGTAAGGAATCTTGTAGTCATCGCCCAGAGACTTGTCGAGTTCATCGATCTCGTTCTTGTTCCAAGTTACGTTGTAACCCAGTTCCCAACGCCAGTCCTTACCCTGGATGGCACGCCAGATGAACGATGCTTCAACACCCATGTTATGAAGTGAACCAATGTTACCCCAAACCTTTGGACCGAAGTTAGAACCTGCAGCCACGTAGCGCTCGTTGAGCAGGTCGGTGGTCTTGCGATAGTACCAGTCGGCATTGATGACGAAGCGGTTGCGAGCCAGACCGAGGTCGAATCCTACGTTGTAAGTAGTTGTGGTTTCCCAAGTCACGTCGTGCACAACGGATGGACGAACGGTGTGTCCGTCACCGATGACTGGATAGAACGCACCTGCGCTGTTGTTAGCATAGGAAGCAAAATACATGTAGTCGCCGATGCCTTCCTGCTGACCTGTCATACCCCAACCCAGACGGAGTTTCATGTCGGAGATGGCGTTGCTGTTGCGCAGGAATGGTTCGTCGCTGATACGCCAAGCAAAGGCTGCAGATGGGAATACACCCCACTTACTTCCTTCAGCAAAACGAGAGGAACCATCACCACGGACGGTAGCTGTGAAGAGATAACGGTCGAGAAGTGCGTAATTCACACGACCGAAGAATGATACGAGGTAGTTCTCTGATTTGTAGAGGGAGTTCTTTGTCTCGAAATAGTTCTCGTCAACCAACTGACCAGGAGTAGAGAGGTTGGTCATTGGGTAATACTTAGGATAATCCCAGTCGGTCTGGATGTGGAAGTGCTGCCACTCATAACCGCCCATCACATCGAGATGATGGATTTCGCCGAAGTCCTTCAGATACTGGAGGTAAGAGCTGAAAGAGAGGTTGTAAGATGTCTTCTCGTTCCAACCCTTGCTACCATAATAATAGGTACCAGCAGCATAGGTATATGGGGATTCGGTCTTTGTGCCACGTCCGTTGGAGAGGTTGGCTCCAGCGTTGGCATGAATATGCAGGTCTTCAAAACCATGAATCTTATAATCGAGTTCGAGGTTTCCGAGGAAGGAGCGTGCACGTCCGATGTTGCGATAGTTGCCGATGGCTGATACAGGATTGGTCGATGCTGTACCATTTACGCCAGAGGTCCACTCTGAATCGTTCCAGTCGGCCTGAGTAGCCCATTGCCAGTAGCCGCCATACTGCTTGAACTCGTCTGTAGTTCCATAGACAGGTTTTGTAGGATCCATGCCGAGTGCATTGCCGACGACTGTACCTGTATTGGCAAAACGACTGCGTGAGAACATTAACTTGGCGCTTGCATTGAGAGCCAGGTGATCGTCCAAGAACTTAGGCGACATGTTGGCACTAAGCGTATAGCGGTTGTAGTTGCTGGTCTTGACAACACCCGATTGATTGGTATAACCGAAGCTAACACGATAAGGAGCATTCTCACTTACATTACCGGTAATCGTGATATTGTGGTCTGTGCTGACAGATGTGCGATAGACTTCGTCCTGCCAGTCTGTGTTAGCGAAGAGGTGGTTGCCTTGTGCATCGTAATAACCCAGCTTAGCATATTCCTCGCTGGCAAGCCATCCACGTTCATCGTTGGCATAGCCTGCGACATTGCGTGCGAAGGTCATGAACTGATTGGCATCCATGACATCCATTTTGTTGATGTTATGGCTGACGCTGACATTACCATTATAAGACACCTTGGTTCCCTGTCCCTTTGCACCTTTCTTGGTGGTGATAATAATCACACCATTCGATGCACGGCTACCGTAGATGGCGGTGGCAGAAGCATCCTTGAGGACCGTGAAAGACTCGATGTCGGCTGGATTAATCAATGACAGCGGATTGGGGTTACCCTCAATTCCGTAAGTGTCCATCGTAAGTCCATCGATAACGTAAAGAGGATCATTGCTGGCATAGAGGGACGATCCACCACGAATACGAATGGTTGCTCCTGCGCCAGGTTCACCACTATTGGTGATAACGCTCACACCAGCAATCTTACCTTGAATCATGTCCTGTGCACTTGTATTCAAACCCTTGTTAATGTCATCGGGCTTGATGGCTGTGACTGATCCTGTAAGGTCATTTTTCTTGACTGTTCCGTAACCGATGACCACAGCTTCCTGAAGAACCTTGGCGTTTTCTTCGAGGATGACGGTCATCGATGGAGAGGCTGGCACTTCTTTCGTTGTATATCCCACATAGGAGAACACGAGTGTGGCTCCCTGTGGAACGTTCAACGTAAAGTTACCGTTGATGTCTGTGGTTACACCATTCGACGTGCCTTTTTGTAAAACGGCACCAAACGCGATTGGTTCACCTGTCGCATCCTTAACGTGACCCTTGACTGTGATGTCTTGGGCTGAGACGTTGACGGACACGAAGATTCCTACGAGCAAAGCAAGGAGGAATCTAAAGTTTAGCTTTCCGTTCATTGTTTGTTTTTTTAAGGTTAAATGTTAGTGATTATTAATTAAGTTATTTAATTGGTTGGATTTTTCTATCATCGGTGGGAGAACCGCTAAGCACTACAGAGGTTTCAGGGAGATGGCAAAACCGCCGCCTGGTGCTGAGTGGAGCTTGAGGCGAGACTTGGACGTCAACACCTTCTTTGTAATCGAATAGGACTGGGGATTGGTTTCCCAGTGAGCATCCTTGCCGTCTGCATAGATGGTGGCCTCGTACTTCTGTCCTGGTGTCAGGAAGGAGAACTGAAGGTCGGACGTATGTCCGTTCTCATCGACTGTGCTGCCCACGAACCAGCTGTCAGAGTGACGGTCTTTGCGGGCAATGGTCACGTAGTCGCCAGGCTCTGCTTCGAGATAGACGGTCCGTTGCCAGTCAACGGGCACATCCTTGATGAACTGGAAAGCATCCATGAAGCGTTCGTAGTTCTCAGGAAGGTCTGCAGCCATCTGAAGGGGACTGTAGAGGGTGACGTAGAGCGCAAGCTGACGAGCCAGCGTGGTACGGGCATGCGACTGGTTGTCGGGAGCGAGTTTGGAGCAGTCTGGCTCAAAGATACCAGGTGTATAGTCCATAGGACCACCGATGAGTCGGGTGAAAGGAAGAATGGTGGTGTGGTCAACGGTATTTCCACCAAAGGCTTCGTACTCCGTGCCTCGTGCACTTTCGTTGCCGATGAGGTTAGGATAGGTGCGGCAGAGTCCTGTTGGACGAACTGCCTCGTGTGCATTGACCATAATCTTATAGTCTGCTGCCTTTTGCACGCAATAGAGGTAGTGGTTGTTGATCCACTGGCTGTAATGGTGTTCACCATGAGGCACGATGTTACCCACATAGCCGCTCTTCACAGCTGGATAGCCGTTATCGACCATAAACTGGTAGGCCTCATCCAGATGACGCTCATAGTTGCGGACAGATGAAGAAGTCTCGTGGTGCATGATCATCTTCACGCCTTTGGAGGCTGCATACCGATGGATTTCCTTGACATCAAAGTCGGGATAGGGACTGACGAAGTCGAAGACAAAGTCCTTCTCGTGTCCGAACCAGTCTTCCCATCCCTGGTTCCAGCCTTCGACGAGAACAGCATCGAACCCATGCTGTGCAGCGAAGTCGATGTAACGTTTCACATTATCGGTATTGGCAGCATGACGCCCGTGGGGAGTGGCTTTGGTGTAATCAGTCTCTCCCAGCTTGATGGAAGCAAAGTCGTCCGTATAGGACCAATGGCTTTGGTTGGTAATCATGGTCCACCACACACCCACATATTTGGTCGGCTTGATCCAGGATGTATCTTCAATCTTGCAAGGTTCGTTGAGATTAAGGGTCATACGCGATGCCAGAATATCTGCTCCGCTCTTTCCTATGATGATGGTACGCCAAGGAGAGGAGCAAGGTGTCTGCATATAGCCCTTGTCGCCTTTGGCATCTGGCGTGAGCCAGGACGTGAAAGTATGTGTGGCTTCATCATAGTCTAAATGCATGGTAGCATAATCCACACAGGCTGCTTCATGAAGATTGAGATAGAGTCCTTCGTCCGTCTTCAGCTGAAGGGCCGTCTGCACACAAGCTCTACCCACAGGAGTCTGCGAGGCGTTGCCAGTAACAGCAGCAGGCAACTTTGCGCGAATCTCAGAGAGGCGTGAACAGGTGTAGGCATATTCCTGTGTGTCGTAGTCGCCAGGAATCCACCAGGCCGTATGGTCTCCGGTTAAAGCGAATTGTGTCCGCTCTTCCTTAATAATAAAATAGGTGAGATTCTTTTGAGAGGGGAATTCGTAGCGGAAACCCAGTCCGTCGTTGTAGAGACGGAAACGGACGAACATTTCTCGGTCGTTCTTAGCCTGATAGAACTTCACCAGCAGTTCGTTGTAATGGTTGCGGATGTCACGCTCCTCACCCCAGACAGGATGCCAGGTTTCGTCAAAAGTAGAGGTGGGGAAATACTCGGCGGTGAACCCAGTCTGCAAATCGGTCTTTCGGTCAATGGATGCCAACTCTGTGTGACGGGTGTTGTCGAACGTTTCCTGACGGCCTGCCACTTCCGCTTTCAGTTCAAAACCCAACTGGCTGGGGGCAATCACTTGCTTTCCCTCGAAGGAAAGTGAATAGGTGGGACATCCCCGCCCATCTACAGACACGTTCAGTTCCAAACGGCTGTCAGGGGATAGGAGACGCTGAGCGTCAACAGAAAGCGTTGCTGCTACCAGCACGCACAATAAGAATGCTCTCTTCATGGTGTTATTGGTACGTTTTCGTTCTGCCAAATGAACAGAGAAAGCTTGCTTACGCTCTGTCATGGCGTGAAAACGTCTGATGTAAATTGAACGGTGGAGCCACGTAACTGCGAAGCTCTGAAAAACTGCGGGATTACGGAATCGCACCGTTCTTTTCGAGTATAGTATTATTAGCTCTGTTGGTAAAAACCGCGCAAATATACAACTTTTTTTAATTCGTTATACTTTTTTTGGTAAAAAAAACGATTTTTTTTCATCAGAGACTAAAATCCAGCACTCTAACCTCTCGTTTTTTCAACTGCATTTGCGCACCAAGTTGAACCTTTCGTTTGGTCAACACATTTACGGCTTCTGCCTTTGGCAGCACTTCAGCATAGGGTGCGAGGTCGAGTGTCTGAGCCTTGTTCGTACCGTTGATGATGACGGTGACAATCTGTCCGTCGAGCTGGCGGGCATATACATAGACTCCACCTCGGACGTGGAAATGTGTGAGGTTTCCGAACTGAACCGTACGATTCTGCTTACGCCACTGAAGGAGGTTGCGTGTGAAGTTGAAATACCAGTTCTGAAGGTCAGTCCGTCCTTCCTTGGTAAAGGCGTTGTTCTTGTCGTCTTTCCATCCTCCTGGGAAGTTCTGACGGAGTGCGCCGTCACCCTTGCCTTTGTTGGCTGCCATTCCGATTTCGTCTCCGTAGTAGAGCTGAGGGATACCGCGAAGAGTGAGCAACATCGTCAGTGCCTGCTTATAGCGGGTGGTGTCCTGCGCCATCTCGTCATTTTTCTGGAAGCGGTCTGTATCGTGGTTGTCGAGGAAGGTGAGCAAATGGAGTGGGTCGGCATATACCACGTCCTGACTAAGATACTCATAGAGACGTGCAAGTCCTGTGTTCCACTCATCGGTTTCTTCGTCCACCACGCTGTTGAGGAGTGCCATCAGCGGGAAGTCCATCACAGTCTTCAGCTGGGTGTTGCGCGGAGCACAGAGTTTGCTGTCTTTCTGCCAATAGGAAACACCCACGTTGTTGTTAATCCATACCTCACCGACGATATTGAAGCCAGGATATTCCTGTTCCACGCGGTTGCACCACTTCACCATCGCATCAAAGTCGTTGTAGGGATAGGTGTCCTGGCGGATGCCGTCGATACCTGCCCACTCGATCCACCAGAGAGAGGCCTGAATGAGATAATCGCACACCAGACGGTTACGCTGGTTAAGATCTGGCATAGCTGGCACAAACCATCCGTCGATGGTGAGGCGTCGGTCGTTGACGGCTGCATGAATATCGCCAACTGCACCAGTCCGGTAGCTGGACTGAACATATTTGCCGTCGAAGTTGAACCAGTCTGGCTGAGGCATATCGGTGAAGAGGAAGTTCTCGCTGCCACAATGGTTAAAGACAATATCCTTAATAATCTTGATGCCACGCTTATGAGCCTCTGCTATGAAATGGCGATAATCCTCGTTTGAGCCGATGCGCGGGTCTATCTGATAGAAGTCTGTGATGGCATACCCGTGATAGGACTCTTTGGGCATATCGTTGACCAGCAGGGGTGTGGGCCAGATGGCAGTAATGCCGAGGTCGGCCAGATAGTCAAGATGCTGCTCCATACCAGCCAGATCACCTCCATGACGGCCAAAATCCTCTGTGGGGGCAAAGGCTTTTTCCTTCATGTTGGTTACTGTGGTTTTCAGGTCTGAGCCGCTGGCAAAACGGTCGGGCATGAGCAGATACACCACATCGCTGGCATCAAAAGTCTTGCGGTCCACCTGCTGACGAGCTTTCAATTCATATTGAACGGTTGTTTTCTTCAGACCCTTAGTCCCTTTTCGTGGAGTGAGCACGATATTGAAGGTCTGTGGCTTTGCTTCACGTGTATTTAAATAAAGAATAAGGTAGTTGGGGCTTTCCTGGCGCACCACTTCCGTAATCGTAACATGATCTGCATCTTTCAGTTCCACCTCCATTTCGCGTATTCCAGTTCCGTGCAGCAATAGCTGGAACTCAGGATTCTGCATTCCAGCCCACCAGCAGAGCGGATGTACTTGTTCCACTTGGGTCTTGGCACCAAAGACCAGACCAGAAGACATAGCCAATAATGTCATGGTTAAGATTGATTTTAGTTTCATAATGTGTTATTTTGGGGGTTAACGATGTATCAGTTAGCGTTTGAGGATTTCACCTGTTCCAAGAGTTCGCTGGCTTGTTCCCAGTCTTCCACGGCTTTGTCGAGTTCGGTTTTAAGTGAAGAGTGAAGAGTGAAGAGTGAAGAGGCCTCCTCCCACCCTCCTCCGCCAGAGGGTGTCTGGGGTTTGGAGAGTTGTGTTTCCACGTCCTTGATTTTCTGCTCAAGTTGTTCGATACGGGCTTCACAGTCTGCCACAGCTTTCTCGGCACGCCGTATCTTCTTCTGGCGTTCACGGAAGCCCTGACCTTCCCCGACCCCTCCAGAGGAGGGGGAGGTATGAGGTAAGGGGTGAGAGGTGAGAGGTGAGGAGGGAGAGGTATGAGGTAAGAGGTTAGAAGTGAGGGTGGCTTTCTCGCTTATCCAGTCGTAGATTCCTCCGATATATTCTCTGACCTTGCCTCCGCCGAACTCATAGACACGCGAGACAAGTCCGTCGAGGAAGTCGCGGTCATGACTGACGATGATAGCAGTTCCGTCGAAATTCTGGATGGCCTGTTTCAGCACGTCCTTCGACTGCATATCGAGATGGTTGGTGGGTTCGTCGAGAATCAAGAAATTCACAGGTTCCAACAGCAGTCGTATCATTGCCAGACGGCTTCGCTCACCACCCGACAAGACTTTCACGAACTTGTCGCTGGCTTCGCCGCCAAACATAAAGGCGCCGAGCAAATCGCGGATCTTGGTACGGATGTCACCACGCGCAACCCTGTCAATTGTGTCAAACACGGTGATGTCACCATCGAGCAACTGTGCTTGATTCTGGGCAAAGTAGCCAATTTGGACGTTGTGTCCGACCGTCAGTTTTCCATCGAAGGGAATCTCTCCCATGATACATTTCACGAGCGTCGATTTTCCTTCACCGTTATTTCCCACAAACGCCACTTTCTCTCCTCGCTTGATGGTAAGGTTCACACCTGAGAATATCTGATGGTTACCGTAGGCTTTCCCTACTTCGTCGCAGATAACGGGATAGTCACCACTGCGCAAACAGGGAGGGAACTTCAGATGGAGATGGCTGTTATCCACTTCATCAATCTCGATGGGCACTATCTTTTCCAGCATCTTGATGCGGCTCTGCACCTGATTGCTCTTCGTAGGCTTATAGCGAAAACGCTCGATGAAGTCCTTGGCTTCTGCGATTTCCCGTTGCTGGTTTTCGTATGCACGAATCTGGGTGGCTCGCCGTTCTTCGCGCAGCACCACATACTGGTCGTACTTCACCTTGTAGTCGCTGATACGTCCGCAACTGATTTCGATAGTACGGTTGGTGACATTATTGATGAAAGCACGGTCGTGACTCACCAGCACCACAGCATTGGCTCGCTGTGCCAAAAATTGCTCCAGCCACTGGATAGAACCGATATCGAGGTGGTTGGTAGGCTCGTCGAGCAGCAACAGGTCGGGCTTTTGGAGGAGCAGTTTCGCCAGTTCGATTCGCATGCGCCAACCACCAGAGAACTCGCTGGTGGGACGGTGAAAGTCTTCTCGCTGGAAGCCCAGTCCCTGCAAAGTCCGCTCCAACTCAGCATGGTAGTTCTGTCCTCCCATCATTTCGAAACGATCGTTCTCGTGGGTGAAGGTCTCCACCAGCTGCATATAGTCCTCTGATTCGTAGTCCGTTCGCTCAGCCAGTTGCTGATTCAGTTGCTGGATACGTTGCTCCAACTCGCTGATATGAGCGAAGGCGGTCTCCGCTTCTTCCATCACGGTTCGTTCATCACTCAGCACCATCACCTGCGGCAGATAGCCGATGGTCACATCACGCTGGCGAGACACGTTTCCGCTCGTAGGCTGCTGCATACCGGCAATTGTCTTGAGCAGAGTGGATTTGCCAGCACCGTTCTTGCCCACCAATGCAATACGATCCTTGGCGTTGATGACAAAACTGACGTCTGTCAACAACGGACTTGCACTGAACGAGATGCTGAGATGATCGATGGAAACCATATATTAATTCGTCATGCACTAAAAAATGCACACCCCGAAGAGCATGCATTCTTGTACCTTTGCTTAAAGAGTAGGGACGATCGGGTTCGAACCGATGACCTCCGCAATGTGACTGCGGCGCTCTAAACCAGCTGGGCTACGCCCCTATTTATTAATTCGGGTGCAAAAGTAGTGCTTTTTATTGAAACTGCAAAATAAAAATGCGAAAAAAATAAAAAAAAACATAATTCTGATTTGTGAATTATGAATTATGAATTAAAAATCGTAACTTCGCAGCCGTATTACTTGAATGAATTATGAAACGACTCGTCCTTTTACTCTTCGCGCTTCACGCTTCACTCTTCATGATTGGAAGCGCTTCCCTCTTTGCTCAAAACAAACCAAAGACAGAACCTAACTACACCGTTGTAGATGGCAAAGGCACCTATTATCTTCCTTCGGAGGGAAGGATGACGGCCAGCGGCGAACGCTACTACAAAGCCAAATACACCTGTGCCCATCGCACGCTTCCCTTTGGCACACATCTGAAAGTAACGAACCAAAAGAACCAGAAATCTGTCGTTGTGAAAGTGACAGACCGTGGTCCTTTTGGCAAAGGCTATGTCGTTGACCTTTCCCACGCTGGGGCTAAAGCCATCGACATCCTCCTTGCAGGGGTCGTTCCCGTCCACCTTGAAGTCGTTCCCGACTCCATCCCCTTAGGACCAGTGGACGATTAACCTATCTTTTTCCCATTTTTATTATACATCACGCTACCAGGCAGAGGATTGCAGTATTTGTCAAAAGAACCTTCCACATACGAACCGTCGGGATAGGTCATAGTACCTTTGTCTGGATTACCTTCTTTCACTGAACCCTGATAGACGGTACCATTGCTAAAGGTAATCTTTACAAAAACACCTTCAGCTACACCATGATTGAAGGTACCTTCGTAGGTCATATCCGAATACCACATTTTCCCTTCACCGTGTGGCTTACCGTCTTCATCTACTGGACCAGTGTAAATTCCAGTTCCACGTTCTGTAACGATTTCTTGATTCTCTGCATAATTATCCTGCACCTCCGTGCTATCTGGAGCCACATATTCGTTATAGCTCTCAACGACGGATTTTTCCTTACACACATTCAAGCACAGCACTATAAAACCTATCACTACCACTCCTAAAAATATCCACAAAGATGCAGGAACCTTTTCAGACTTCTTTTTGGGTTGCTGAGCGGGCTGCTGAATCGGTTGATAAACTGGTTCCGGCTGAGGTTCTGGTATTAGAGCTGGTGCCGGTTTCGGTTCTGGTTGTGGCTCAGGCTTTGGAACTGGTGCCGGCTTGGGCTTCGGCTCAAGCTTTGGTTCAGGCTTTGGAGCTGGTGCTGGTTTGGGCTTCGGCTCAAGCTTTGGTTCAGGCTTTGGAGCTGGTGCTGGTTTTGGTTCCGGTTGTGGTTTGGGGACCAGTTCGGCTATTTCAGCCACAACCACCGTCTTTTCTTCCTCCACAGGAACCACTTCAGTCACTTCCTCTTTCTTCACTTTCGCCACAGGCTCTTTCAGTTCATCGAGGAACTCCTGAACGGTCTGGGTGCGAAGTCTGCGAGATTGCATCGCATGTTCTATGGCAGCAATCACATGATCACTGACACCCACTTTCTGCAATTCCTCAACGGGCAGGCCGTTGTCGAGTACCTCCATCGCCTCTGGTGGTGTCTGTCCTGTCAGCAGTTTGAAGAGGGTTGCTGCTAAGGCATAGACATCCGACTGCGGAGAGAAGGTCTGAACACCATTCTTCTTATATTGCTCAGCAGGTGAATAACCATGACTGATACCAACGGGGGTCGTCGTCGTTCCTTCCTTCGTAGCTTGGTCATACTGCTTGGCCACACCAAAGTCTATCACTTTCACCACTTGATCTTCGTTGCGCAAGAGGATATTGCCAGGCTTGATGTCCAGATGGTTGACATCACGACGATGGATATACTTCAGCGCTTCGCCCACTTGGGAGATGTAGCCGATGGCTTCGTCCTGTGGCAAGAAACCGCGTTGCTTTACCAAGTCACCCAGAGAACAACCGTCTATGTACTCCATCACATAGTAGGCGGTGTTATTCTCCGTGAACGTGTCAATAATCTTGACGATGTTGGGGTGTTCAAAGCGGGCAATGGTCTGCGCTTCTTTGATGAACTTCTTCATGAAACGGCCAACCAATTCTTTGTTGGCTTCCGTTCCAAGTGTCACGTGGGAAGTGTCAGCATCGCGTCCACAGTAGTCGCGGAAGAAAAATTCCTTGATGGCAACGGAACGTTCCAGATTGACCTGAGTGGCCAGATAGGTGATACCAAATCCGCCCTGACCAAGGAATTTCTCTATGCGATATTTTCCGTCTTGCAGAAATGAACCAAGATGTAGGTGCATGATTTAAGTGAAGAGTGAAGAGTGAAGAATTCAATTATGCATTATGAATTATAAATTAGGCCATTGAAAAGTCTGCGACGTCTCCGTCATTGACATAGTCTGGCGTGTTGCTGGCAAGAATTTCTTGTGCTTCGTAAGCGTCGGCAATAGGTTCCATCGGAATTTCCTCACTCTGCACATTGAACACTTCGTCTTCAGTAATCACGCCATCATTGTTGACATCTGTTGCCGCAATATCTGCCACACCGTCATTAGTCAAGTCGGCAAGCATCACTTCCTGATCGCCCATTCCCACAACAGCCATCTCTACGGGTGTTCCGTCCTCCATCTCGCCCCGTTCATACTCCAGCACCTGAAGCTCAGATTCTAGCTCTGTCCCTGACTCGGAAACGAGTTCCTGTGCAGGTTCTGACTCCTGTGCCGTCTGATGAGGAGTGGCGGGAGTATAAACTTCTTCCTCCTGAAGGATTGCAGCTGTGGGGTCTTCCCCACCCTCTTCAAGAGGATTAACGGATGTATGTGTTGGAGCTGCTTCTGCTGCATGAAGTTCCTGATTGAGGAAAGTTCCACCAACTACACCTGCTGCTGCACCGATAACAGATCCTGCACCTGAAGCAACAACGGTTGCTGCCTGACCTTGAGATTTTTCGTTCTTTTTCATTGTTCTATGAATTTTGAGTTAGACTTTAATTTTGTTTGATGCTGCAAAGGTAGTGGGTTTTCAGCAAACAGCCAAATCTTTTCAGGCATACTGGACGAACTGATAGGATTAATGTATAAAATGTCGCGCCAGCCCCTTTAACCTTTAATCTTTAACCTTTAACAAGTATATTTGCATTTGCACTTAGGGCAACCGACCTGGTCTTTCAGCGAAATCCAGGGCACACCCAGATAGCGGTCGCATTCTGGATTCGGACAGATGTACTGCTGCTGGAATTCCCTTTCGAGCGTCTTCAACTTCACCACCAGCGCATTCGAAGTCTTCGAACCACGGATAAAGAAGAAGATAGCGATGGAGGCAGCCAGTCCCATTACCACAAAACGGACAGGACCCAAACCTTCCACCAGACCTATCATCATACCCAGCATACTCAGCACACCTTGCAGACGCTGAAGGTTGGCTTTCTTCTGTTCGTCGAGCTGCACTTTCAGGCGCTTCTCCTCATAGTCGTTCCATACTTTCTCCAAAGGGAGCAGTGAGAAGGTCTTGACAGGAGCGGGAACCACCTTTTGCAGAATCTGTTCCACTTTCTTCATGTCCACCACACACTGATCAGCTCCCAACACCACCTGGCTACGGGGATTCACTTCCTTTGTGAGGATCTGTACCCCATCCACGTAAGTAGCGAGGGAAGCTTTCAGGTTAGTGAGCGCCCACTTACCGTCATCGCCCACCACCAGTTTGCAGTGGGTACGACTGACAGACTTTTTGGCAGTTCCGGCAGGACTCAGTTCTGCTACCTTTCCACCAATGGTCATGATGAGACGACATGTCCCTTCCTCACGACCGATCATTGCTTCTACCATTTATACTTTATAATTTAGAATTTACGATTTTGCATTCGTTGCCGATCCCACCATCAGCGCCTTCAAGGCTTTCAGTGCCTCTCGCGACACATTCAGCTGGAAAGCAAACAACTTCTGGTCGCTCAGCACCAAGTGTTGCTTCAGCACCTGAATGGCATAGATATAGTGTAGGTTCACGATATGTCGTTTGCCGATACGAGCAAAATGCTTGGCTTTGTCCTTCAGCTGTTCGGACAGCACACTCTGCATCTGCGAGAGGTTCATGCAGACCGTCCCCTTGAGCTTGTTAGCCAGCACGATGTTCGTATAGTTTCCATCTGCTTCGAAATATACAATACTATCCACACGAATGCGCAGCAGTTCGTCTCGCGAATTGAGATATAAATAATCAGGTGCCATAGGGTAATGATGGGTTTTTGAGAAACGATTTCAAGTATTTGCTTCCTTATTCTTTAGGGTCGAGGGCGAGGCGGAAGCCTACGGTATTGTAGGCTGTGCCATCCACTTCGCCTTCACGGTGGAACACGCTGCACTCCCCTGCCCCATCAATCATAGCGCCACCACGATGAACACGAACATCGAAAGCTTCTTCGCTGATAGTGGGATCCATGAAATAGTACCAACTGTCGTCCACCCATTCACTCACGTTTCCGCTCATGTCATACAGACCCAGTTCGTTGGGAGCCTTTGTCTTCACGGGATGAGTAGCGTTGGAAGAGTTATCATTGTACCAAGCCACATCGTCCACGTTGTTGCTTCCGCTATACTTGTATCCTTTCGATTTGTTGCCGCCACGAGCTGCAAATTCCCATTCCGCCTCTGTAGGGTAACGGAAATTGAGACCCGTCAGCGCGTTCAGCCGCTTGATCAAAGCCATGCAGTTGGACGAACGGAGATAACACACAGGATGCTTCGGCTCAAAGTCCGCTTTATCGATGATGCCACCACCTTCACCCATCACAGCCTTCCAGAATTCCTGCGTCACTTCCGTCTCTGCCAAATAGAACGTACCAACCGTTTCTGTATGAACAGGACCGTCTTCTTCGTCAGCCTCAGCATCGTAGTTCTTGCCTGCAGGATCTTCCGTCTGAGCACCCATATCCATACGACCACCTTCCACACGAATCATCGTGATGGAAACTCCGTTAATGGTAATGGTTTCAGTGGTTTTGGAAATCATTTCTGGGGCATCCACCTCAGCAGACGTGTCAGGAATCTCTGGCTGAGCCTCATCCGTCGTCTGTTCCAAGGAGTCGTTCACGTCCGTTTTTGAAGAATCTTGTTTTCCGCCGGTGCAGGCACAGCACACCCCAAGTGCCATCATGAGTAAGATTGAGTTCCGTTTCATTGTTTTCAGTGTTATTGTTTCAGTATTTGGCTGCAAAAATAGGACAAACTGAGCAAACCACAAAATAATCAGCTACTTATTTCGTGTCTTACGTTCAAAATGCTCCATTTTTGCCGATTTGCTTTCTGCAAAAAGCATTTTTGTCCCCTTTTTGATTAATTCATAATGGTACACTGAAAATCCTTTACATGTCCGCAGTCAGCACAAAGAGTCATGAAACCAGCACGTCCAGCCAAGTGCGCCCACGATTCAGGATCGCTTTTGTAATAGCCTCTTACAAGGCGCCCTCCACATTTCTCGCAAACCTGACCTTCGACCGTACCTTGTTCTTCAAAAGTCCCTTGTGTCCCTTCACAGAACACTTGTACACCATAGCTATTTCCCATCTTCAAACCTGTTTTTGGTTATACCTTATTAATATTGTCTCATTGTCTAAAAAGCTTTATGCACTTTTTGTCTGAGTGAAGTTATCAGCTGCTCGTTACCCTCGAACAGTTTTGCGACAGGCATGGAGAGGATTTTGTCAACCTCTTTGTCAACAATGTTCGAAACGATTGCGTAGCCATCAGCACTGATAACCTCGTTAATCTTCTCACTCAGACGTTCTTCGATGCTACCGCGATTGGCTTCGAGAATCGTCTCTGCACCACCTTTCACTGCATTCTTTATGGCGCGGAATGTACTTTTTAAGAAACCCTGGTTGTCTTGTTGCGTTTCTTCACGATTGCCAGACAATTTATCTTGGACATATCCCAATGTGACATGAGAGACATCGTCTCCGAAAGACTTATCGGAAAGCCGCGCATAAATCTTCTGGCTCAGATTCTCTTTCAAGTTGCTGACAAACAAGCGGAACTCATCAGGAGCAAAATATCGTTCCATGAATCGTGCGATTGTTCCTTGATAGTTTTGAATGCCACTAATAAACTTGTCAATTTTCGAAGTCGCCACCTTTCTGACGACGAGCAATGCCAAAGCTGCACCTACGACAAAACTGCAAATAATAGCGATAATCATCATATAATGGTTGATTTTAGAGTTTCTTTGCGAGAATAGAGATGACGGAAAACGGAATTTGTTCTTTACTGAGGGTCGAGAGCGAGGCGAAAGCCTATGCCGCTGTAGCTGTTATCAGAGTAGTCGAAATCACGGCACGACACTCGCGAGTCTCGCGCATCGCTGCTCCAGCTGCCCCCACGATACACACGTCGAGATTGGTCTTCAGAGGCATCATAGTTGCTGCGCCAATAACTGCTTGTCCATTCGGAGACATTTCCACTCATGTCGTACAGACCGAGTTCATTCGGAGATTTGGTCTTCACATCGTAGCTGCCACCAGCATAAGTATTGTAGGTGAACCAAGCTACCTCGTCGATGGAATTGTTGCCACTGTACTTGTACTGATTGGATTTGTTTCCACCTCTGGCTGCATATTCCCATTCCGCCTCCGTAGGCAAACGGAATTTGCCACCTGTTTGAGTATTGAGCCTATCTATGAACGTCTGGCACTCATCCCAACTTATGTGACAGATTGGGCGCTTGGGACCTTGAATATCGTGAGAGGAGGTAGCAATACGATCCGGCAAACTTCCCATTACCTTCTGCCAGAGTTCCTGCGTTACTTCCGTTTCACCTATATAGAACGTACTGATAGCCTCCTTTTGGACTGGGCTTTCATTATCATACGCATCCGCATCGTAATTCTGTCCTTTGGAATTTGTTTTTTGCGCACCCATCCAGAAGGTTCCACCTTCAACTTTCACCATCTTAAAGTCAATGTTGTCAACCGAAACGATTATATTGCCGTCTGGATCTCCCACCACCGAACATGCTAAATCATTCCCAACATCTTTATGTTTCCCTGTAAACAGCACAATTGCCAGAACCACTAATGCTACTCCCAACAAAGCACCAACCACAATCTTCAAAGTATTCGACTTTTTCTTGGGAAATGAAACTGATTGCGGAATTGGCATCTCAATCGGCTGTGGATCAACAGGCTTGGGAGGAATCACCTCTACAGGTTTTGGTCTCTCAATCGGTTGTGGTTCAGCTGCCTTGAACGTTTCAATTGGTCTCGGATCAATAGATTTGGGCTTTTCAACCTGTTTTGGTTCAGCAACCTTTGGTTTCTCAACCTCCAATACCGTTACTTCTTCTGGCACTTCTACCACTTTCTGTTCTTCTTTTAGCAACTCCAACATTTCAGCAACGGATTGGGGACGTTGCTTGTACTTGGGCTGCATGCAGGAGAGGATGAAACGGCGCATCCGCTGACTCACGGATGCAGGAAAAGCAAAGGCCTCTTCTCCTTCTTGATTGATCTCTGTGGGAAGGGGTGGGGTTTGCTGAGTCAACAAGTTATAGACGGTGGCACCAACAGCATAGATATCAGTCCAAGGACCAATCGACTTAATCAGCTGATCGACTTGCTCGAAGGGGGCATAGCCTTTGGTATAGCACATCGAGGTGGTAGTTGTAAAGGAACCGTCTGCACCTATCTGCTTGCTGGCACCAAAGTCGATGAGGTAGATATGTCCCTGCTTGTCCAGCATGATGTTGCCTGGCTTGATATCCAGGTGCTGGAGCGAGAGGGCATGAACGGTTTTCAGGGCATCCGCTACTGCCTCGATAAAGGGCACAACCTCCTGCTCAGTGAACGGACGACCCTGCTGCTTCATCTTGGCAGAGAGGGAGAGTCCGTCGATGTAGTCCATCACATAATAGACCGTGTTGTTCTCATCGAACAGGTCCGTCACATGCACGATATGTGAGTTGGCGGCATCCTGCGAGAGGTCGTAGATACGTTGGGCCTCTTTTTCGAACTTGGCTCGCTGCTGCTCATACAAGGCTGTATTGCTCTTGCTCACCGTTACCGTCATGCTGTCATCCGACCGTTCATTGATGTTCTTCAGGAAGAACTCCTTCACGGCAAACTTACGCTTAAGCTTCAGATGGACAGCCTCGTAGGTATTGCCAAAGCCGCCAGAAGCCAGATACCGCTCTATGCGGTAAGTGCCATGCAGAACTGTCCCTTTGGGCAGCATCTGCTGATTGTCTATGTTCGGTTGTATGTCCATTTGTTTCGTTTAGTCTCTGATTAGAACAAATAGTTCCACGATTTTCAAGCCGAATAGTAATGCCGATTACCGTAATGACTATTACTATTGCTAAATTGGTTGTTTACTGGGGGTCGAGGGTGAGGCGGAAACCTATGTAGGAATCCCTTTTGTCTGGAAAGTTGAAGCGATACGACACTCGCGTCCATCCCCGGTGATTGTGCCAACTGCCCCCACGACCCACACGAAATGAGCGGTTTTCAGTCGAATAGTATCGAGAACTCCAATAGCTGCTCGTCCACTCCCACACATTTCCGCACATGTCGTACAAGCCCAGTTCGTTGGGAGCTTTTTGCTTGACAGGATGAGTGGTCTCCGAAGAATTCATTTTATACCAAGCTACTTCATCAATATTATCACTACCTGCATATTTATAGCCTTTGGATTGGTTCCCACCTCGTGCTGCATATTCCCATTCAGCCTCTGTCGGCAAACGAAACTTGCGACCTGTCTGCTCATTAAGCTTTGCGATGAAAGACTGGCAGTCATCCCAATACACCTGCTCAACAGGTAGCTGTGAACCCGTGAAGGCAGAAGGGTTTGAACCCATTACGGCTTGCCAGAGTTCCTGAGTCACTTCTGTCTCGCCCATATAGAACGTGCTGACTGTTTCCTCATGAACTGGGCCTTCACTATCGTCCGCATAGGAAATGTAATTCCGAGAAGAAGGCTTAGTTTTCTGTGCTCCCATCCAAAAAGTACCTCCTTCTACTTTAATCATTTGCAAGGTTTCTTGATTTATTGTTATTATCAATCGGTCTCCTAAATCATCTATTCGGAAGTGTATTCCCCTAAAAGGACATTCATCCCTTGTATTTCCACAAACTGGGCACTTGGGATGATCCCCATTATAGGAACAGTTCTCTTTTAGCTTGCCACAAGTGGAGCAAACAGGATGGTTACCTCCATACGTACAGTTCTCTTTCAGTTTACCACAGGTGGAACATACTGGATGATTACCCTTATAAGCACACTTCTCCTTGAGTTTTCCGCAAGTGGCACACTTTGGATGATTGCCCTTATACGGACAGTTCACCACCATCTTGCCACAGGTAGAACAAAGCTTGGGCTTGACTGGTCCTTGCGCCTGGACTGTACCAGCCAAGCACAGCCACAGCACGACCAATATAAAGAATGTTTTCTGTTTCATTGTAATCTCTTTTTTCATGTAGAAGGTGAGATACAGCATCTATTAGCCTTTATCCTAATCCCTCAGCTGTATATGTAATGATTTTACCCTTACTATCGATAAGAATGAGTTTATCGCCAATGCATGATTTGATGGTATATCTGAGAACATTGGGCAAAGAATTGAGGAATTGATTTTTTACTTTCTCTATTTCCT
Organism: uncultured Bacteroidaceae bacterium; assembly: GCA_905234555.1. Classification (GTDB taxonomy): domain Bacteria; phylum Bacteroidota; class Bacteroidia; order Bacteroidales; family Bacteroidaceae; genus UBA3839. Next base: position 2,829 of record CAJOHO010000014.1, on the reverse strand, counting down.
CATCTCTTTTCTTTCTCCATTTCTTCTCTTCTTCTGGATACTTGGCAAACAATTCTCGTTTTTCTTCATTGAACTGGGGGTAATAATCAGTTTCCACCTTCGACTTATCTAAACGCAGCACCAGATGCATATTAGAGTCAATTGAGTACTCAAATGGGATTATATAAGTAATTCTCTCGTCACCAACCACAAGACTACTTAAACTATAGCTATAATAATATATGCCATCAGGAGCCTTTTCCAGACGAATTGCCTCACTTTTTTTTGTACCATCTATATCTGTGATTTCCCTTTCCCATACCCCCTCATAATACTCCAATGGCTTTATCTGTTTATTCACTCTGGTATCCTTTTGAGGTGACGTGTTTGCCGTAGGCTTAGGGTGATTACCCTTATAAGCACACTTCTCCTTCAACTTTCCACAAGTGGCACACTTTGGATGATTGCCCTTATACGGACAGTTCACCACCATCTTGCCACAGGTTGAACACAGTTTGGGCTTTGTGGGACCTTGCGCATTAGTTATACTGATGAAGCACAGCAGGAATGATAGAATTAGCATGGAGGTTTTCTGTTTCATATTCTTAAGTTGAAAGTGTTTAATCTTCCATTTCATGGGGCCGTTTTTTCGCCATGCCAAAGTTTAAACAAGTTTTTTGGCTTATCAAAAACGTTCCATTTCATGGGGCCGTTTTTTCGCCATGCCAAAGTTTAAACAAGTTTTACTTTGGTCATTTGGCTTATCAAAAACGTTCGTCTTCGGTTACTTGGTCTGTGATTCTGGAAAGACGATCCATCTCTTGCTGCCAGGAATCCATTTCAGAGTAGTTGCCATCCTGTTCGGCAGCAATCTTTTTATCTACCACCTCTTCATATCGGATATCAATCCAGCGCAAGAGTTCAGTTTTGGCTTCACGCAAAGCGTCGTCGTGCTGTTTCAGCATCACACGGTTCATGCGACCCGTGAACTCTTCCTTCAGCCTCTGGTAGGTGTTGTACCAGCGGTTTACCTGATACTCCGCATTACTGGCATTCTCACGGAGTTCTTCTTCCTGCTGTCTGGCATATTCAGCCTCCCTCTCCTGCTGTTGTTCCTTTTCACGGATATTCTGCATGGTGCGTTCCGACTCCATTCTCTGGATGGTTCGCGCCATCTCTCTCTTATGCGACTGAGAACCCTTATAGGCAATCAGTCCGCCAATGGCAGCTAAAGCCAGCAAGTAAAGAAAAATCTTACCCCAATTGATATTTTTCATTTTGAAATCTATTTTGATAGTTATACCTTATGATTATCGTTCCATTTCATGGGGCCGTTTTTTCGCCATGCCAAAGTTTAAACAGGTTTTTTGGCTTATCAAAAACGTTCCATTTCATGGGGCCGTTTTTTCGCCATGCCAAAGTTTAAACAAGTTTTACTTTGGTCATTTGGCTTATCAAAAACGTTCCTTATGTTAATGGTCATTTACTGGAAAATTGAAATAATCTTTCGGATATGGCTGGTTGTCGAGTGTGTAGTGCCACCATTCATTTTGATAATTTGTAAAACCATGTTTTTCCATCACTCGTTTGAGTAACATCCGGTTTTTGTTGTGGGTTTTGTTGACATTACCTCCAGGATATGCCCCTATGTAAGAAGTGTGTGACGGAGGACCAAAATAGTCGAAGTGGCTTCCCATATCAACTTCTTTTTTTGTATCCTTATAACAGATGGTCAAGTCGATAGTACTTCCTTTACTGTGTCCAGACCGTAAAGCAATATACCTTGGGAAAAGATTGCGCTTTTCAATTGTTGGGTAGTAATCCTTTTTGTTTCTCTGATCTGGTCCTTTCGACCAGCGCACAAAATGGTCCACTGCACTCTGGGGGCGATAAGCGTCATATATTTTGATCAGAAATCCCATCTCTCGGAATTCATTTGCAGCCAATTTCAATTGTTTTGCTGCCCGCTCCGAAATAATTGCCACATTTGCTTGGTAACCATCCGCTTTCTCTCCCATAAAGTTATTTGTTGTAAAATAGCGGATGTCTTCTATCACATCAGGGATATAGTCTCTGACGAGCACAAACCCACTATGTGGGACAAAGCCATGAGGAACGATTGAGTCTGATATAACATAATGATTGCACGAAGCATACCCCATACCACTATTCAGTGTTAAAAGGGCAAAACATACTATTATGTGGAGCTTGGTACTTTTCATTGATACTTACCTGTGCAACTTTTTTGTAGCTTATTATAACTTCATCGCTTGTGGTGCTAATCAAAGCCCGTCAAATTCGACATGCTGTTATTTTTCTGCAAAAATATGGATAATCAGCGAAATAAACAAAAATCACGGTAAAAAAATTGAAAGGAAACACGCCTTCCCCTGAAAAATGCACTCGAAAGTACGTTTTCATTGTCATGAATTTGCAGTTTTTGAATGACAAATTGCTCTACCTCACCTAACCCCTCACCTAACTTTTAGCACGCTCCGCCGAGAATTACAGCACGCTCCAACCACTCGCTCCAGTTCGTTCTAAATTCTGCCAGAGCACGTTTCAAATCTCAACAAAGCACGCTGGAATTTTTGCCAAAGCACGCTGAATTTTTGAGCACAGTTTTTTGCATTTCTAGAAAAAAACCAAATGAACCTCACATCCTAACATAGAGGCCTGGAACCCCTGTGCTGATGCGGGTTTCAGGATGTTAGGGTAAAACGGCTGAACCTAACATCCAACCTAACATTTAACCTAACATTTAACCTAACATGGGAGACCAAATTCATCCAAACTTGGAAACGGATAAAAATCCTATTTCTGAACAAAGATGAAAGGAGTAAAAGATAG
>CAJOHO010000013.1 GCA_905234555.1 uncultured Bacteroidaceae bacterium | reverse complement strand
AGCCCGTGCGCGCCGATGGTACTGCACCGCAATGTGGGAGAGTAGGTCGCCGCCGTTTTAATGAGAGTCCCTCTGGCAGAAATGCCGGAGGGATTCTTTGCTTCTATCATTTTTATCTGCTATATTTGCAGAAAAGATTATACTTGAAATTCGTTATTTGTTACAGAATACACATGGAACAAGATCAACAAAACCCTAAGCAGAAAGGTGCCCATATCGAGTTGGGTAAAATAGGTGAAGAAATAGCTGCGAACTGGCTACGTAGTCAGGGCTATTATATCATGGATAGAAACTGGAGACCCAAATACAGGGGCTGTGAGTTGGATATTATTGCTCAAAAAGACAATGAGTTACATATTATTGAGGTGAAGACACGTAGTTTTAAGAGTGCAGCTTATAGAGATTCTGCGACTGCCATTGATGAAAAGAGAATGCATGAGATGTGTAAGGCTGCCAGTCAGTACCTAAAATACCACCGTTACAATATTGATTATCGTATTCATGCAATAACGATTGTGTATCGTGCTGATGATGATTACGACTTAAAGTTCTATCCTAATATCCATGAACAACTTAGGACTTATTATTTTCAGCGGCATCGTTAATGGAGGTACGATGTGGGTGTTGAAACGGGTTTATTCGTAGCGGATGGCTTCGATAGGATCTAACATAGCGGCTTTGCGGGCTGGGAAATAGCCGAAACCGATACCGATGATAGTGCAGACGGCGAACGACAGGAAGATGGACCAAAGCGGAATGGAAGTTGGAAGTCCGAAGGAACCGCACAGATAGGTCCCTAACCATCCGACAAGAACACCGAGCACTCCTCCTGTAATGCTAATCATGATTGATTCGATGAGGAATTGGTTGCTGATGTCAATTCCTCTGGCACCGACAGACATACGCAGACCAATTTCCTTGGTTCGTTCTGTGACTGACACCAGCATAATGTTCATAATACCGATACCTGCGACTAAGAGTGAGAAAGCGGCAGCTACGACGAGAATGATGGTGATGGTATCCATTGTGCTGGACATGGTTTCCATCATTTCCTGCTGTGAACGGATGGTGAAGTCATCTACAGCTTCTCCTTTCAGTTTGTGAGTATTGCGAAGGATCGTTGTCAGTTCTTCGATGGCAGGATCGGTTAACTCTTCGCTGATAGCAGAACAGTTGATATTGTTGAAGTAAGTCTGCGCTAAGATTCGCTTCATCACTGTGGTGTACGGAGCGACGAGGATATTATCCTGGTCCATTCCCCAGCTGTTGTAACCTTTCCCTTTGAGTACACCGACAATTCGGAAGGGAATGGATTTGAAGCGGATGGTCTTTCCTACAGGGTCTGAGCCGTCGGGGAAGAGTTCGTTGGCGACGGTCTTTCCAATCACGCAAACCTTGGCACTCTTGCGGATGTCTTCCTCTGTGAAGCATTCTCCGTCTTGTATTTTCCACAACCTGATGTCGAAGTACTCCAGACTTTCTCCATAGAGGCTTGATGTTGTGTTGTTGGCTCCGTAAATCACTTGCCCAGAGGCTGTTACTTCAGGAGAGACGTGTGTGATAAATTTCTTTTCGCGGACAATAGCTTCGTAATCGTCTATTTTCAGCGTCTGCATGGCTGAAGGATCCTGGCGAACGCCTCCACGCATATCTGCACCTGGTCGGATGGTGATGACATTGGTGCCCATCTGTGAGATATTCTGGCGAACACTCTCTTTGGACCCTTGTCCAATGGCCATCATGATAATCACGGCAGCAACGCCGATGATGATGCCGAGCATGGAGAGAAATGAGCGGAATTTATTGCTGAAAATCGCTCGCATCGCTACTTTGAAAAGATTTAAGAAACTCATACTAATGAATTATTCTATTGCATCATGCATGTTAGCATGCATTATACCTGTAATTAATCGTCGTTGTTAAGTGGAAGTGCTGCCAGTGCTTCAGCAGCGGAAAGGATGTTCGGATTGAGCTTGTCCTCGCGAATCTTTCCATCACGTAGCATGATGTTGCGTGACGAATATTGTGCTATTTCCGGATTGTGTGTGACGAAGATAATGGTTCGTCCTTCGGAGTGTAGTTGTTGGAAAAGTACGAGCATCTCAAAAGATGTGCGTGTGTCGAGGTTACCGGTTGCTTCATCGGCAAGGATGACGGCAGGGTTGTTCACCAACGCACGGGCAATGGCTACACGCTGCATCTGACCACCAGACATCTGGTTCGATTTGTGTTCCAAACGGTCTCCCAGTCCCACGGATTGGAGTGCACGAATGGATGCTTCGCGTCGCTGGCGTGAGTTGAACTTCTTATTATACATCAGCGGCAGTTCCACATTCTCCACTGCTGTTGTCTTAGGCAGGAGGTTGTAATTCTGGAACACGAAACCAATCTTTCGGTTGCGCAGTTTCGCACGCTGTGATTTCGACATTTTCCGCACAGGCGTTCCGTCGAGGAAGAATTCGCCCGAAGTAGGTGTGTCGAGGCATCCCAACTGGTTCAGCAGCGTGGATTTTCCAGAGCCTGACGTACCCATGATGGTTACGAATTCCCCTTCGTAAATCTTGAAACTTACTCCTCGCAAAGCGTGAACCACTTCGTTGCCGACTTTGAAGTCCCGCTTCACGTTCTGAAGTTCAATGACAACTTTCCTTTCTTCACTCATTGTGGTCTCCTTCCTCCTTGGTTGGACTGGTTCTGGTTGCGGTTACGGTTACGCGGACCTGGCATGAAGGGGTTGCTGTTCTGCTGTCCAGGAGCTTCTGCTTCGGGTCCACCAACCATCTCGAATTCCGTGATGACTTCTTCTCCTTCCTTCAGACAGGAAGTGATTTCTGTGAGGACACCATTCGTCATGCCTGTGGTGACAGGGATGGCTTTGAAAGTCTTGTCAACCTGTTTCCACACCTTCAGCGGTGATTCGCAGTCTTCAATTTTCTCGTCTTCAGCTAACATGGCTTCCGTTGGTGCAAAGCGCAGTGCTTTGGTGGGGATAGCCAGAACGTCGTACTTTTCAGCTGTGTAGATGGTGACGTTGGCGGTCAGTCCTGGTTTGAGCTTCAGGTCTTCGTTGGGTGCAGAAATCACCACTTCGTAGGTCACCACGTTGCTCTCAGTAGTTGCCTCCTGACGAACCTGAGTCACAGTTCCTTTGAAAATATCCTCTGGATAAGCATCCACGGTGAATGTCACACGCTGTCCTTCCTGCACACCACCGATGTCAGCTTCGTCGATATCTGCAATCACACGCATGTCGGTAAGGTCTTGAGCAATGATGAAGAGGGTAGGGGTAGTCATGGCAGAAGCCACCGTCTGTCCTTCCTCCACTTCCTTACTCAGCACTACTCCGTCGATGGGTGCTGTGATCGTGGCGTAGCCGAGGTTGGTCTTTGCTTTTCTCACATTCTGTTCCTGTACCACGCATTGCTGGCGAGCCTGTTCGTAGGTGAGACGAGCGTTCTCAAAATCGTTGGCACTTACCAAGCCTTTGTCGTAGAGTTGGCGGTATCGGTTGTAGTTTGCTGTCTGATACGTGAGGTTGCTCTTCGCATTAGCCAGGTTGCTTTCCGCAGACGTCAGTTCCGACTTCAAGTTTGTTTTGTCGAGTTCAGCAATGACTTCTCCTTTGTGAACCACGCTGTTGTAATCGACATAGATTTTGTCGATGATACCAGACACCTGCGTACCAACTTCCACTTTCGTCACAGGTTCGATGGTACCTGTTGCTGTTATGCTGGTCGTAATGTTCGTACGTTCTGCCGGAGTGGTGTTATAAATCACTTTCGTTTCTTTGGAGCAGGCAGTCAGGAGTGCTGCAACAAAGAGACATGTGCTTGTTTTTGCAATCAAGGATTTCATATGGTTTTGTTTTTTTGTTTCGAGGATTGATGCTGAAGTTGATTCGTTGCTATATAAATAATAAGGTGTAGATGAGAATTACAGGTGGATTCCTTCTCCTGCATAGAAGCGGAGCATGGCCTGATTGAGAAGAGCTGTATATTTGCTTTGGAGGAGTTGCTGTTCGGCTAAAAGAAGGTTGTTCTTGCCAGTGGTTAACTCCACGATGTTCTTCAGTCCTAAGCGGAACTGTTCACTCACCAGTTCGTAGCTGGCCTGCATACTCTCTACATTTGTCTTGGCAGCTACGTACTGCTGCTGGGCGTTTTGGGCGTTGAGCCAGTAGTTCTCGATTTCGCGATAGAGTGTCTGCTGAGTGTCTATCAGGTCCAGTTCGCTGTTCAGTTTCGAGAGCTTTGCCTTTTCCACGTTGGTTTTGTTCTGACGATTGTCGAAGATAGGAACCGAAATGGTCAGTCCGATGCTGTTGTTCAGGTTGTTCTTCCATTGACGGGGAAATGCCGTGTTCACACCGCTGGTGTTACTGGTTCCGATGCCGGCAGTAAGGCTTACGGATGGATAGTAGCCGCGGCGTGCGATGTCGATGTCCATTTCCGCAGACTGAATGCTGAGTTTGCTGCTTTGTATTTCCGGACGTGTGTTGATGGCGGCTTCATAGACTTCGTTCTTTGAAGGCAGGGGACGTAACACATTGTCATCTGCCAGTTGAGGAATCACGATGTCGAACTGCTCTGTTCCGACCAGTTCGAGAATCTGTTTCAGCTGGAGCTTGTAGTTGTCCAACTGGGTTTGTGCGTTGATGATGTTGTATTCGTCCTGACTCACCTGAGCCTCCAACTGAATCAGGTCCACACGGGCAAGACTTCCCACATCCACCATCGTCTTGGCGCGGTCACGCTGGAGCTTCGATGCCTCCAGCACTTCTTTGTTCACACGTACGGCTTCCGTCTGGTAGAGAATCTGCACGTAATACTGAACAATCTGTTCCTGGATGCTGTTGGCGGTCTCCTGTGTCGAATAGTCCGTGAGTTCCGCAGTTAACTTGCTTTTCTCCACGTTCTTGTGGTTACGTCCGCCGTTCCAAACTGTCCAGTTGGCATTCAGCCCGTAGCTGCCGTTGTAGTTCACTTCCGAACTCGTCTGCGTCATCGTTCCGCCGCTCAGGTTGACGAACGACTCGTTGAACGGACGCCAAGACACATTGTGGTTGGTACTGAACGAAAGGGATGGCCACAGGTTTGCCTCACTTTGTTTGATGTCCAGCTCGTTTTGTTCACGATTCAACTGTCTTTGTTTCAGCTGAATGTTGTGCTGCATAGCGTAATCCACACATTGCTCCAGCGTCCATTGCGACGGGAGAGCATTGCTGTCTTGCGCTTGAAGTTGTGTCATACTTGCCGACGCAAATACGACCAACGCAAAAAGTTTCATCGGTTTCTTTATCATGTTTTATGTTCTGAAAGTCCTTTTTATTAGATGTCTTTTCTACGAAAAGGCTTAATCTTCGTAAAAGAAGAAAGCAGTTGGCCTATAAGCCGGGTTCTGTGCCTGGACGAGACTTGGACAAAGGCAAGCCTGTTAAAGCCCAGGTGTCTGTCATTTATCCAGACTGCATGTCACCATGCAGCTCAAGCGTTCTACCCTCTGGCTTGGGCGGGCAACCCTCATCAGTCTGAATGCCTGCATCGTGAGATGCACACAAACGGACCAGCGCCAGTTTACATGAACTTGCAGCTCTCAAGATGCACAGCCAGTGTGTCACCACACCGCTGGTAGGCTCTTACCCCACCTTCTCACCCTTACCCTTGCGGGCGGTTCTTTTCTTCTGCATGACTCAACCCTCGCGGACTGCTTCTACATTAGGAAGTGAGATGCCCTGTGCTGCCCGGACTTTCCTCTCGCTTTCAGCGCAGATATGAACTCTGTGCTTACCGGCCAGCGACAAACCGTCCAACTGCTTTCCACCTGCAAAGTTACTGATTATTTCTTGAAAACAAGTTATGAAATAGTCAAAAACAACGCTCGTCTGCCGAAAAAAGTATGGAATTCTTGTTTTTGCTCATCAAAAACAAAAAAGGAAGCCTTGTGAGCTTCCTTCTTTGCGGTGCGTACGAGACTCGAACTCGTGACCCCATGCGTGACAGGCATGTATTCTAACCTACTGAACTAACGCACCATTTTCGTTTTGCGAGTGCAAAGGTACGGCTTTTTTTTGAACTGACAAATATTTTTGCAAAAAAGTTTTGAAAAAACTGCAAATAATCTGTTGCCGACGTCCTTTCAATGGGCGTTTGGGGCAGAAATAACAACAAAAATGATATCATGTCGGCCAAACGACCGATTTGAGTTTATCGTTTCAGGAAGAAAGTCTGCCAAATCTTGAGGACCGAAGACTCGTTGTGGGAAAGGATTTCTGCCGAGCGCGTGAATGCCTGATACTCGCGTTTGCGGGCAGGATTGATACGAGCCAGGATGTTCTTGTCCGTCACCTCGAAGATTTCGAGGTTGTAGATGAAATAGTACGTATCCAGGATGGGCAGAGGCTGCTCTTCCGGATTGGCAACATAAGAGCTGATGAGATCCATGTTCAGCGTGCCGAAGTCGCCGCCTAAGGAGAACGACCCCATTCGGCTTGCATCTTTGGCACTTTCGTCGAACTTCTCCTTGTCGATCAGGCGTACACAGACGACTTTCCCGATAGAGTCCTCACGAACGATGCGTCCGAACGTGCTGCCGATAGGTACATAGACATCGCCGTTGGGGAACGTGACTCGGCTGACATTCATGGCGTCAGCTTCCATCAGCGTGTCTTTCTGCATGTAGTACAGGTGTTGGCTGCCTACGTGGATGTTGCAGGGAACGACCGTCTTTTTCTTGGTAAACAAACCCGTGATGACTTCGGCGGGCTGAAACCTTCGGTTCAGAAACGGCCACACGCCGGTAGGAATCCATTCCGCATCGGCTTTGAGTCCTTCTTCGCGGGCACGGATCTCAGCTTCGGTTGGCTGTTGTGCAAACGAAGAAGCTGCGAAGACGACGGAAAAGAGAAGTAAACAGAATCGTTTCATATCTTTAAATGGAATCGTTTCGTATATAAGAAAGGAAAGGAAAAGGCCCCATGACCGAATCACGGGGCACAATAGTCATAGCGATTATTTTACGCGCACCACAAGGAACTTCGACACGCTCCAGAACTTGTAGGCGTCGGTGATGTGGAGGGTGTATTTGCCGTTGGCATCTTTCAGAAGGTTATAGCTGCCTTCGGGATGTGTGCTCAGCAACTTGGCGTGCTTGGCATCGAGCGGAATCACGTTGGTCTGACGGATGTCGATTTTGATGAAGTCGTTCTTGTCGAAGTTTCCGTTCTTCAGCACTTCGCCTGAGTCGAGGATGTGCTTGGCCTTCAGTTCCTTCGAGGTTCCGTAGATGTACCAGGCGGTATTGAGCTGAGCGTCCTGATTGCGGGCAATCTCCGCATTGGTCTCACTTTCCTCTTTCACTCTGGCGTTCTCCTCCTTCACACGTTCGTTCTCGTTAGTCAGCTGGTTGACCGATTCGTCCAGCTCACCGATACGGGCATCCTTCTGGGAAATCTGCTCACGCAGTTGCGTGATTTCCTGATCGCGCTGCTCCAGCTGCTTGGTGAGGTTCTTTAGTTTGTTCTTCAGTTCCTCAGAGGCTGTGTTGCTCTTGTTCAGCTGCTCCTGCAGTTCCTCAATCTTCTTGTGGTTCTCAGCCAAAGTCTCTTCGATGAAAGCGATTTCATCCTGAATGTTCTGTTGCGTGTCAACACCTGAACCGGCTTCACGCAACTGGCGGATACGGCCTTCGGCTTCGTTGATGGCAGCAAGACGGTTCTCAATTTCGTTCATGGATGCCAGCACCTGCTCCTGCTCAGCCAGCTGTTGTTTGAGGATGGCTGTGGAGTCGGCCTGTTCGTTGTTGTCCTGGTTGTTGTTACCGGAATTCTGACATGAGAACAATGCTGTTACACATGCCAATGCTAAAAAAATCTTTTTCATTGCTTGTATTTGTTTTTTGATAAGTTTTTCTCTTTGACGGGCTTCTCTCCGTTCATCACGCCGGCAAGCACAATGACGATTTCGCCCCTTGGTTCAGTCTCCGTGAAGTGTGCGATGACTTCGGCGAGTGTTCCTCGTACGCTTTCCTCATGAATCTTCGAGATTTCCCGACAGACGCTTACCTGCCGGTCTTCACCGAACACTTCGGCAAATTGCTGCAAGGTCTTCAGCAGGCGGTAGGGAGATTCGTAGAAAATCATGGTACGTGTTTCTTCACGAAGAGCCTCCAGTCTTGTCTGGCGTCCTTTCTTCTGAGGCAGGAAACCTTCGAAGCAGAAACGCTCGCAGGGAAGTCCCGACGACACAAGTGCCGGCACAAAAGCTGTGGCTCCTGGGAGTGTCTGCACTTCGATGTCGCCAGCTCTGACGCACTCACGAACCAGCAGGAAACCTGGATCGCTGATGCCAGGTGTGCCAGCATCGCTGATGAGGGCGACGGTGGCTCCACCCTGAAGTCGTCGGACGATGCCTTCCACCGTCTGGTGTTCGTTGAACTTATGGTGCGAGAGCAGTTCGCCGTGAATGTCATAATGCTTCAGCAGGACACTCGACGTGCGTGTGTCCTCTGCCAGGATGAGGTCGGCTTCTTTCAGGATTCGGATGGCACGAAGTGTCATGTCCTCCATGTTGCCGACGGGAGTTGGAACGATATACAATTTTCCCATTGCACGGCAAATTTATAAAAGAATTACGAGATTTGCCTCAGTTTTTGACGAGAAAAATGTTTTTTTAGCAAAAAGAAACACTTTTTACGCCCAAACGACCCCATTTGTGCTGTTTTTTCACTACTTTTGCTGTGAAAACCAACAAACAGTCTTATGCGTAAGGAAATCACTTTCGATCGTTTTGTCCGCATCCTTGGAACCCTTCTCGTTTTGGTTCTTCTCTACCTGCTGCTGCGTCGGCTCAGTAGTGTGCTGATTCCGTTTTTCGTGGCGTGGATTGTGGCTTATATGCTTTATCCCATCGTTTGCTTCTTCCAGTACAAATGTAAGTTGAAGTATCGTGTGCTGGCCATTGTCGCCACCCTTGTTTCCCTCATCGGAGTACTGGCGCTTGTGTGCTGGCTGGTGGTGCCGCCTGTGATTGAAGAGTTCCACCGCTTGGAAGACATCGTCGTCCATTATCTGAAGTCGAACAGCGCCACAGGGCAGTTTCCGCAGTTCATTGAAGAATACGTGAAACCCTATCTCGACATCGACAACCTGCGCGATTATCTCACTTTCGACGACATCCGCGATTTCCTAAACGAGCGAGTTCCCCAGCTCCTTTCCTTTGTCTCAGGTTCTCTGGAAGCGCTGGTAGGATTCATCGCCTCGCTGGTTGCCATTCTCTATCTGTTCTTCATTCTGCTCGACTACGAGAAGCTCAGTTCGGGCTTCATCAATTTCGTGCCGCGCAAACACCGTAAGTTCGTGTCGGGCATGATTACTGACGTGAAGAACGGCATGAACGCCTATTTCCGCGGTCAGTCGCTCATCGCCCTCTGCGTCGGCATTCTTTTCTCTATCGGTTTCGTCATCATCGACTTCCCACTCGCCATTCCGTTGGGACTTTTCATCGGATTCCTCAACCTCGTTCCCTATCTACAAGTCGTTGGTTTCATTCCTGCCATCATCTTTGCCTTGCTGAAGGCACACGACACAGGCGAGAACTTCTGGGGAATCATCGCTTTGGCAGCTTTAGTGTTTGTCATTGTCCAGACCATTCAGGACTTGTACCTCACGCCCAAGATCATGGGTAAGGCAATGGGACTGAACGCCGCAGTCATCCTGTTGAGTCTGTCGGTTTGGGGTACGTTGCTCGGCTTCGTCGGACTGATTATCGCCCTGCCGCTGACCACCCTTTTGATTTCCTATTACAAACGGTTTGTGCTGCAAGGAGAGCCGATTGTGGATGAGAAAGAAAATGACGTGGAACTCATCGTGTAGGTGAGTTCCATTAATGTTTCATCGGGGCAGACTTTCCAGCAGAATCTCGATGAGACGGGGTAATGCATAGTTTTCAAGTTCTGCTTCAGGAATCCAGATGTATTCCTCTGGGATAGAAGGTCTTTTGTCTATGTCTAACAGGTAGAAGTCTGCTAGCAGAATCCTGTGCGTCAGCACATGCTTAACGTCTTTACGCAAAAGAATCAGGGGTAAGTCCTTGGGCGTTTTCTCCACGTTCCACGGTTCCCACAATCCCTGTAAAATGTCACCGGCTGGTCGTCGGCGGATGGCTGTCTCGCCTTTGCATCGCACATAAATATAGGTAAGGTGGCGGGTCTTGATTTCCAGCTTTTTCAGTTTGACGGGCAAGGTGTCGATACGTCCGGTGTGAAGGGCATCGCAGGTTTCTTGTAAAGGACAGAGCACACAGCGTGGAGACTGAGGCGTACATTGGATGGCACCGAAATCCATCATCGCTTGGTTGAAGGCTGAGGCTTCTTCCTTTGGCAGCAACTGCTGGGCAAGTTCGGCGAACAGGTGTTTTCCTTCTGTGGAGTTGATAGGACTGTCAATGCCGAAGTGGCGGCTCAGCACCCGATACACATTTCCATCCACGGCGGCGTGAGGCAGTCCGAAAGCGATGGACGCAATGGCTGCTGCTGTGTAGTCGCCTACGCCTTTCAGCTTCCGGGTTTCTTCGTAGGTCGTGGGGAAATGACCTATTTTGGCAATCTGTTGTGCAGCGAAATGCAGGTTCCTTGCACGGCTGTAATAGCCCAGTCCTTGCCACAACCTCAGCACCTCGTCTTCTGTCGCCGCTGCCAAAGCCTCAACCGTCGGAAACTTCTGCATGAACCGCTCCCAGTAGGCCTGTCCTTGCTGGATGCGCGTCTGCTGAAGAATGATCTCGCTGAGCCAGATGGCGTAGGGGTCACGGGTGTGACGCCAAGGCAGGTCGCGTCCGTTCTCGAGGAACCATTGGAGAAGTATGGGTGTGAAGTTGTTGTGCATGATGTAGGGATTTGGAGTAACTTCTGTGAACGTGGTGAGCAAAGTTACGGTTTTTTTGAGAGAAAGGGAAACAAACAGTCATTTTTCTGCCTGAAAAGATGGTGTACTCGGAAATAATTCGTACTTTTGTCACTCCAAACGACAAAGTCATACACGAAATCATGATACAGAAGAAAACATTTTTGGTGGATGCAGACCTTCGGACAGCCTGGCCTCAGTATGTCGGCGGCGTGGTCTATGCCACTTTCACCAATACGCCGTACAGCGAAGGGCTGTGGACAGAAATCCGTCAGCAAGTGGAGGAAATGCGCAGCCGCTATACCGTTGATAGCATCAAGCAGATTAGCGGAATCGAAGCCACCCGTCGTGCCTACAAAGCCTGCGGGAAAGACCCGAGCCGCTATCGCCCGTCCAACGAACAACTTGTCCGTCGCACGTTGCAGGGAAAGGACCTTTACCAGATTGACACAGCCGTCGATCTTGTGAATCTCGCCTCCATTCGCTTCGGTTACAGCATCGGCGGCTTTGACTACGACCGCATCGAGGGCGACACCATCGCCTTGGGTATAGGCAGAGAAGGCGAACCCTACGAAGGCATCGGACGAGGTCCGCTCAATATTGCCGGTCTGCCCGTTATTCGCGACAGCAAAGGTGGCATAGGCACACCCACAAGCGACCACGAACGCACCAAAATGTCGCTTCAGACCACCCATCTTTTAGCATTGGTCAACGGCTACGACGGCAACACCGACCAAGTACGTGCCTGTTGTCAGTTCATCTGCGACCTGATGGAACGCTATGCCGAAGGCCACGACTTTTCCATAGAAATATACTAAACTGGAGTGTTTTCTCTTTCCTGAAAAAGATTGAAATAGTCTTCATAGGTTACCATTTTCTTAATATATGAAGGTATCTCCTCATCTATCTTGTGAAATTGGACTTCCAAATTTTCAATGAAAGGGCGAATAGATTCTTTGAGATTTTGTTCCTTGAGATTAGCCAGATGCCTTTTCCCGTTTTCATCTTTATAATGACTAAATGTCTTCTTGCTATTAAAACTTGACTCGACTTGATTACAGAAAAGCGTCAATAACGTTTTTTTCACATTGTCAATATTTCCCATCAAAGCGTTTCTTCGCAGGTCGGCTGGATTCGTCGTGGAAAAAACTTCGCTGGAATATAGCGCATCAATTCTTGATGTAAGATGATTGATTTTCTGCATGATATCCTTTATGTTATTCGTCATACCCCATATCTTGAAGAACAGTATGACATTCAGAATAAACCAAATTACAGGGACGAGAATAATCAAAAATAGTATTCCTACACCTATATGACTAACATGAGAATAACCATCAGAGCTGTATGCAAAGCAACTTGAAACTGTACTCATCATAACGGCAACAACCAATAATATCTTCATAAACAACGATTTTTGGTTTGAGTTAAAAGAATGTATTAATGCCTTTGGATTTCATCCCTACATGCCCAAAGAGGTTTATCCTCAGAATCGTATGCACCAAGATTCTGATAGTTTACCTGATTTCTTCAAGTATGTTGTCAACTATATATTGATCACTCATTTGCTGAAGACCATATTCGGGTGAGGCTAACTGTTCACAGGTCTTTGTGGAGTAGAATAAATCTAACGCTCTCTCAGCATCAATCTGTAAGGCTTCTGCTAACATCATAATGATATTGCTTTGTTTGCGCCATAGTACATTATCTCTCATACGTCTTCTTCCTCCATATTTAATTGTTCACAGCCTTGGTAGGACAAGTATTTGTCTATTATAGACTGATTGACAATGCATATCTGATGATTAATCTTTTTATATTGTAGTTGACCTAAAGCCTGTTCTGCTGTGATAATTCCTTTCTCATAGTCTTCAACCGTATCAATGACATTATCATTTGCCACACCACCTTCAACGATGTCATACTTTTCCCACTCTTTATCCCCCCTGCGACAGCTTACGACATAATCTAACCACTCCAAATTGTATTTAGGAAAGATTTTGTGACGTGCTCCGTCTGAGATGGCTTGTTCCAAATCCATTTCGTAAATACTCACAACAGGAACCACGCTGCGTCCTTTCCTGCCAGCTACCACTACGGCCCACGCCTCAGCCTGAGACTTTAGTTTGGTGATATAAAATCCTCTGCCAAAGTCCAGGTTTCTTCTTCCGACTTTTGCCAAAGGTTGCGTTACAGCCACATGAGATCCGTGGTATAGTGTGATCTTACTCATGATTGAATGGTCTTTTGTTCGTTTTCCCAGTTGTGCAGAGTTTCAAGAGTGTCATCCGCAACCCAGTCAATGCTTTGGGTGTGAAGCGTGTCGTAATGACGTAGCAGTCGACGATGAATAAGCCCTTGCTTCTTCAATCGTCTATACATCATTTTGCCTGTAATGTTCTCTTTCTTTGCGCTGGATTCAATTGCCATTACTGCAAAATGGATTTGGTTATACTTTAGTTCGTCGTTTGTGGTCATATAACACGTGTGATGATCTTCGATGTACTTGCCTTCTGCTGTAGGAGTACACTTTGCATAAGTCTACAATTCACCGCAAAGATAGAACAAAAAATCCGAACTGCCAAATGATTCGGAGAAAAAATGAAGAGTGCTTAAATAAAATGGGAAAACGAAGAACGGATAAAGGTGTATCTCATTTCATCATACGATACTACTTGTGTTTGGGGAGGGTTATGATGTGCGAGGGTGCTTTCATCGGGCAGATGGCTTTTCTAGGTGATTGTAAGGTACAAAAAAACACAAAAAAATGCAGCTTTTTCTTGTGAAATGATCGCAAAAGGGGAGAAAATGAACGAAAAAATACGTCGCGGAGTACCTTTGTACCGCCTTAATTCCCATTTTTTTGCGTAAATCTCGCCTCCGGAAGAGGTTCAAGCCGTCAAAACAGGTGTAATTATCGCCTGGCTCACGTCAAGAACGGGCCCTAATCGTGAATTTACAGCCCAAAAAGTGGGCATTTCCATGCGAAAACTGGGATTTGAACCCAAGAAAACAAAGCAAGGAATGCGCTATCTGGTCGTTCGTGTCATGATGGAAGAGCTTGAACAGAGAAGTAAACTCCTTGCAAATCAGGTACTTGAACAAGAGATGCCTTTTTAATAATGCTTTTTGAGTGTACCCATGTACCCTTATACTTAAACTTTTACAAAATAAATAAAAATTCAATATGTATTTTTTTATTTTTATTTGGAAATCTATATAACAAGGGTACATGGGTACACACTTTCACGCTCCGTTTACTATTTCACCACGTTCCACCCACATTTTTACCACGTTCTCTCAACAATTCAAGCGTGCTCGAAATTCAATTACAGCGTGCTCAAAATTCAGTCAGAGCACGTTCAAAATTCAGTCAGAGCACGTTCAAAATTCCGCCAGAGCGTGCCCAAATTTCATCCAGAGCGTGCTCGAAATACATCCGTGTCGATCCGTCAGATCCGTGTTCAAAATTCTGTCAGAGCACGTTGGAACGCCAATGCTTGCATACTTCCTTGAGACCGCATTGGTCGCAATGAGGACGGCGGGCTTGACAGACGTAGCGTCCATGTAGGAGGAGCCAGTGGTGGGCACGGGGAATCGTTTCGTCGGGGAAGTGACGGGTCAGCTCCATCTCTACGGCATAGGGGGTGGTGGCTTTGTCGCCTACCAGTCCGAGACGGTGGGCTACGCGGAAGATGTGCGTATCGACGGCGAAGGCTGCTTTGTTCCAAACGACTGCTTGCATGACGTTAGCTGTTTTGCGACCTACGCCTGGCAGACGGACTAAGTCGTCCAGATTGTCCGGCACTTCTCCGCCAAAATCTTGAAGAAGCATCTGCGCCATACCGACGAGGTGACGGGCTTTGGCGTTTGGATAACTCACGCTGCGGATGTATTCATAGATGGCGTCGGGTGTGGCCTGTGCCATCAGCTCTGCCGTTGGGAAGGTGGCAAAGAGTGGGGGAGTGACGAGGTTGACGCGTTTGTCCGTACATTGGGCCGAAAGAATGACGGCTACGAGCAGCTGGAAGGGCGATTCGTAGTGCAGTTCTGTCTCTACTTCGGGCATTTCGCGTTCGAAGTAGTTGATGAGGAAATCATAGACTTCTTTCTTTTTCATGCGAAGAAGAATTAGTGGATGCGATAGAATATTTTGCGGGCTGTGCCGTCGCTGAAGCGGACGATGTAGAAGCCGTCGCCCGAGAGCTGTGTGGGTCGTCCGTCGAGCGTGTAGTAGCCCACGACTTGCCGTTCGTTGTCGTGCGTTTCGTCGTCTGTGATGTAAAGTGACGGGTCGGTGTAGTCCAGCTGTGTGTCCATCCAGTCGATGCGTTTCTTTATCCAGTCTTTCAGCCAGGATATTTCGTGCTCAAAATCGGGTGCTACATAATAGTTGGGCCACACGTAGCGTCCCCAACGTGGCCAGGCTTTGGAGTTGCGGTCCATCGCTCCGCCTTCGGTCAGCAGGTTAGCTAAAGAGTCGATCATCTGGTTGATCAGCTCTGGGCTGACGTTGGTTTGGCGGTATTCCGCCCAGCGTTCTTTCAGCTCGGAACGGTAGCTGGCATCGAGGTTGAGTCTGTACCACCAGAAAGGAACGAGGTTGCCGTCGCCTTCGTTGTACATCTGCTGATTGTTGCGATAAACCCACGTGTTGGTACGCCACCCGTTGTAGTAATCGGCGTTGCCGTAGGTGAGGTCGAAATCCCAGAGAACCAGGTGGAAACGTCCGCCTCGGTTCTCGTTCCGTTTGTAGATTTTGCAGCTCAGGCGGTAACCGTCAACGTTGTGAGCCAGTTCGTGGGCTAACTGGAAGTCGATGAACGACTGAACGTCGATGTGCTCGCGGTAGGCTGTGTTTTCTCCGCTGGCACTGATGGCATTCAGTGCCGTTTCCATCTCGTTGAAACTCTGCTGAATGTAAGTGCGCTGGTCGGCAGTCAGTTCGTCGTATTCCGGTTCCTTGTACTGCACGCTGATGGAACGGTTGGTGTAGGCTTTACCTGCGGCGCTGACGGGTCGGTATTTGGAACGGAAATAGTGGTCTTCAGGACGGTCCACCTCTATGAGGTAGTCGCCTGTGATTCCTTCCTCGCTTTCGCCAGGCGTGCTGAGGTTGAGGCGGTGCTTGCCTTTCGAAACAGATTCGAACAGGATGAAAACACCGTAATAGGTTCCGTCGAGCACCATTTCGCAGAAGCGCCCGTGGGGTGTGAACTCCATCCAGGGACGAGCTAAGTCAAAAGCCAGCAAGTTGCGCATCATGCTTTTGTCGAACATAGACGCCAGCAGTTCCCATTTGCTGTCCTTCGGCATTCCCATGAGTGCTACCTTCTGCTTCTCCCCACCTTCTTCCAAAGGCTGGGTGAGTGTACGGATGGAATAGGATTTCTTTTCGGTGTTAAAGGTAGAGTTGCCGCGAAAGCGCAAGGAGATGTATCCTCTGTAGTTGATGGTCTGGTCGGGATGAGCCAGCGTGTCGGCATAGTTCAGCTGTCCCTCTCCGTTGTCAACGACGGTCATCCGCGCCGTGATTCGGTCGTAGCGCTGGATGGTTTGTCCGTCAGTCTCTATAAACACAATCGGGAGGTTCGTGCTGGTGAGCCGAACATTTTTATTGTCCGGCTTATAGTTGTCCGCCCTCTGCGCAAAAACGGCAAAAGGGACAAGGATGATCAGGATGAAAATGCAAATGCAACGTTTCATGCTGCAAAGTTACGAATAAGTGAGCACAAAACAAAATCGTAAAGATTTTTTTTGCGATTTTTTTTTGTCGAGCGAGAGTAACTTCAACATCGTTAAAGTTACAATTTATTTCCGATTTAGCCGTCAAAAATCGTGGTGAAAAGATAAAAAATGTAAAATGAACGCTCGAAAGGAAAGAAAAATGAGGATTCGTGTCGCTATCTCAGAAAATTTTTGTAATTTTGCGCGCTTAAAATGCAGTTATACGAAGAATGAGACAATTAAAGATTCAGAAAAGTATCACGAACCGTGAGAGTGCATCGCTGGATAAGTACTTGCAGGAAATCGGTCGTGAGGAACTGATCACAGTGGAAGAGGAGGTGGAACTGGCGGCCAAAATCCGCAAGGGAGACCGCCGTGCACTGGAGAAACTGACGAAGGCAAACTTGCGTTTCGTGGTTTCAGTAGCTAAACAGTATCAGAACCAGGGCTTGAGTCTTCCTGACTTGATCAACGAAGGTAACTTAGGTCTGATTAAGGCTGCTGAGAAATTCGACGAGACGCGTGGCTTCAAGTTCATCAGCTATGCTGTTTGGTGGATTCGTCAGTCCATCCTTCAGGCTTTGGCAGAGCAGGCGCGTATTGTTCGCCTTCCCCTCAACCAGGTCGGTTCGCTCAACAAGATCAGCAAGGCATTGTCGAAATTCGAGCAGGAGAACGAACGCCGTCCGAGTGCGGAGGAAATTGCAGACCAGTTAGGTCTCCCTGTAGAGAAAATCAGTGACACGCTGAAGGTGCAGGGAAGACACATCAGTGTCGATGCTCCGTTTGTGGACGGCGAGGACAACTCGCTCCTGGATGTGCTGGTAAACGACGACAGCCCAATGGCTGACCGTACGTTGGTGAACGAGTCGCTCTCGAAGGAGATTGACCGTGCCCTCGACCAGCTGACTCCCCGTGAGAAGGACATCGTGCGTATGTTCTTCGGTATCGGCGAGCAGGAGAAGACGCTCGAAGAGATTGGCGACCGTTTCAATCTGACACGCGAACGTGTACGACAAATCAAGGAGAAGGCAATTCGCCGCTTGCGCATGAGCGCCAAGAGCAAGTTGCTGAAAACCTACCTTGGTTAACTTATTGGCTCAAATGACTGAGGTTGTTTCGGACGCAAGCCGTACCGATGCGGCCTCTTTTTTTAAGAAATCATTTTCCTTTACATAGCGCCCTTTATTTTAATAAGGTGTAGCGTGAATCAATTTAATAAGGTATAGCGTGAAAACAAGAAAACATATCATTTGTCAGGCGTTTCTCTTTTTGGCTTGTCTGCTTCCCGTCACCATGATGGCGCAGACGCAAGGAGTGACGGCACAGGCTGCTCCCCAGCATTCCAAGAACTACCTGAAACAGCAGGAGAAAGCCCGTAAGCAACTGGAAAAGGAAGAACGGAGAGCTGCCAAACTGAGTAAGAAGGAGGTGGAGAGTGTTGCCACCGAGAAGGACGTGGTCTATATCTTTGGCGTGGGTGTGAATTTCAACGACACCACCCTCTATCTCTCCGACATCCAGGAAGTTCCTTACATGAAACTGGCAAAGAAGACCAAGTTCCTGCCCTTCCGCAGTTCGTTCTCCCTGCAGTTTGAGCAATATCTGGAGAACACGCTGAACATCCAGCACGAGACTTGTTCGGTGTTCTTCGATGCGAAGCGCAAACGGCTGGCAAAGCATTTCTACAAACTGAAGAAACGTTATCTGGACGAAGGAAAGACGGAGATTGTCGTCATTCCTAAGGAACAGTTCCAATTCAAAAAGCCTATCGACAATGTGGCAGAGTAGGAGAGTGCAGCAAATGTTGATGGGTCTCAGCCTGATGCTCCTGCTGACGGCCTGTCACCACGACAAAGATAAGCCTGAAGTGCACGATTACACGTTGGCGCGCACCGTCCTTGTCTATATGGTGGCCGAGAATTCGCTGTCGCCTTATGCTACCTATTACTCACCCAGCGACATCGACGAAATGCTGGCAGCAAAGACGTCTCTGACCAAAAACGACCACTTGGTGATTTATCTGGACAATGTGGGTGAACCGCGTATCTACGACATCACCAACAAGACCAAAGCAACCAAGTTCTCAGAACTGAAACCAGCCTATACCTTTCCTAAGGAAGTCAACTCCGCTTCACCCGATGTGCTGGCTGAAGTGCTGACGTATGTGGAGAAGCACTATCCTGCGGACGTTTACGGACTGATTGGATGGAGTCATGGCTCTGCATGGGTCAGCTCCACCTACGAGGGGGACAAAAAGGCTCCGCGCCGTTCCTTTGGCTTGGATAACGGGCTAAACAACTATGAAAACATTGGACACCAGATGAACATAGACGAAATGGCGGCTGCGCTGGCCACGTTCCCAAAGTTCGAGTTCATCCTGTTTGATGCCTGTTTTATGCAAAGTGTGGAAGTGGCCTACGAACTGCGTCATTGTGCCAAATACCTGATTGGTTCGCCTGCTGAGATTCCCGCTCCTGGTGCTCCTTACCACGAAATTGTGCCTGTGATGTTCGACGACACGAAAACCGCTCCGCACATAGCTCAAAGCTATTACGAATACTATGCCAGTTCGTACTACGGTTCGTTGATGTCTGTTGTTGACTGCACGGAATTGGAGGGTTTTGCCGCCGTCACACATCGGATGATAGAACAGCACCGCAATGATCTGTTGAATTTGTCTTATGGCGATCGGCTCAATTATTTCAGCTACGACTGGGTGGGCTATAAATCGACTTATCCTGACTTCTACGACATGCAGGGACTGATGCAGGCGGTGTTGACGGAGGAAGAATATAGTGAATGGAAAGCAGCTTTCGACAAAATGTGCGTTGCCGCCTATCATAGCAGCTCATGGTATAGTGCCTACCCTGTTTCGAAAGGCGGAAATCATTGGACTGTGAACGAGGAACAGTATTGCGGCCTCTCGATGTTCGTCCCGCTGGATAAATATAAGTACGGAGCCGTCAATTTCTCTGCCGACTACCAGAACACCAGCTGGGCACAGGATGTGTGGAACGAGAAATAACGAAGAATATGAAGAAACAATATAGAGTAGGGCGATTGACCTATCGCGTGGAATTTGCTGAGGACGGCAAGAACGACGACCGTCTGATTCCTTCGTCGAGTCCTTTCGAGGTGGAAGCAGACGACGCGCCTGTGCTGTTCACCCTTCATGTTGATGATACGTTCCGTCCTGCCCAAAGGGGTGAGGAAATCGGACAGTTCGACTGTGGAGGCAGCAATCACGGTGTTTACCGACGAAGCGACGGCACCTACCAGATCCAGATTTCCGACGTGGAGGAACGCCAGTGCTGTCTGTTGGAAGCTCGCCCTGACTTTTCCGAGGGTTGGGTGGCGCTGAACGGCAACTACTCCATGCGTTCGTTCGGTCTGAACAATGCGCTGATGATGATGTATGCGTTTTCTGCAGCCGATCAAAGCACGCTGCTCATGCATGCGTCTGTGATCCGTGAAAAGGGAATCGGCTATCTCTTCCTCGGCATAAGCGGAACAGGTAAGAGTACGCATACAGGCAACTGGCTGCGCTTTATTCCAGGCACAGACCTGATGAACGACGACAATCCTGTGGTGCGTTTCTTGGACGGCAAGACCATTGTGTTCGGTTCTCCCTGGAGCGGAAAGACACCCTGTTATCGCAACATCGAAGCACCCGTCGGCGGGTTCGTTCAGTTGGAACAAGCGCCGTTTAATCGCATCCGTCGTCAGACGGTGGTCGAAGCCTTTGCCTCTCTGCTGCCCAGCTGTTCAGTGATGAAGTGGGACGCTCGTGTGTATCGCGGCATCTGCGACACCGTCACTCATGTGATGGAAACCACACCCACTTACTTCCTCGAGAACCTCCCCGATGAGGCTGCTGTCCGTCTCTCCTACGAAACCCTCACGAACCAGCATAACGCTTTTTAAATTGTAAATTATAAATTCTTCACTCTTCATTCTTCACTCTTCACTTTAAATCAATGAACGTCCTGCAATTAGCCAACGAAGAGTTTCTTCCGCATGTTTGCGAACTGGTGTCTGAAGGTCATCAGGTCACGATCACGGCGAAGGGCTACAGCATGCGTCCGTTTGTGGAGAGCGAACGCGACAAGGCTGTGCTGGCTAAGGCCGACGCATACGCGCAGTACGACGTGGTGCTGGCGGAGATTGCCAAGGGACATTATGTGCTTCACCGCATCGACCGCATCTGTTCGCCCGACGGCAAACGCCTCAAAGGTAAGGTGAGTGACCCGCAGGCGCTGGTCGTTTTGCGAGGGGACGGAAATGTGAGAGGAACGGAAAGCTGCCGTCTGTGCGACATCCGTGCCATCACCACTCACTTCATCCGTAAGGGAAAACCCTGCAGCACGAATTCACGGTTCTGGCGCTGTTATTCCCGCATCTGGCGTTTTTGCCTTCCCGTCCGTCGCTACCTGCTCGCCCTCTACCGCCTCTTCTGGCGCGGCGAACTGCCTCAACGCTTCAAAAGAAAGAAAAACTAATGGCGCTGTCGAAATGTCGAAATAACGAATTAAAAAAACAATACAACAATGAAAATCAAATCAGGTTTTGAACTGCGTACCATCTGTGGCGAGAACATCATCATTGCCCACGGTATTGGAAATATCGACTTTACCAAGATCATCAGTCTGAACGAATCGGCAGCTGACGTTTGGAAAGCTGTGATTGATAAGGACTTCACCGTTGACGATATGGTGCAGGTCATTCTCGACAACTACGAGATTGACGAAGCCACCGCTCGTCAGGACTGCGAAAAGCTCCTCGCCGACTGGCGTGAAGTAGGCTTCATGGAAGAATAGTATTACTTAATAAAAAACTACAAATGAAAAGAGAATTATTTTTTGCTGCAGCCCTTGCCGGTTGCTTTCAGTTGAGTGCTCAAAACTTAACCTTAAAGGGTATTGGTCACAACAATCGCTATGATGACGGTGAGCAGATGAAATCGGAATATGTGGGTTGGAACAGTGACATGGGCAAAGCCATCTTCATTGTTGACAATGGCATTTATGACATGACCTGGAACGGCACCACTCTCACCACTCCCGCGAAAGACCCCGCCGTAGTGAAGGGTGAGATCAAGGGTAATAACGAAAAAGAACTCTGGGCTAACAACTTCAATATGATGTATGGCAATTCAGGTGCCTGCTATGTGAACGGTAAACTGGTGACGGTTTTTTCCCGCGACGAGTCATCGACGGTTGATGAAGAACTGTTCCGTGTCTGCAAGTGGGATGCCAAAACCGGCGATTTGCTGTCCAGCGAAATCCGTCCTAAGAGCGACTGCCTGGAGTCAGTCGGTATGGCCTATAATCCCAAGGACGGCAAGATCTATGGTCTGTTTTATCTGACTGGCAATCAGCTGCCAGAGGAGATTACCTCCGATCCCGAATACTTCGCAGATCAGGATGACGATCTGACGGATGGAGATGCAGGCTATGCAATCTGCACCATCGACCTCGCCACCATGAAGGTTACACCCATTACCCGTGGTCTTTACTACTATAATTTCATCACCTTCGCCATCAACAGTGAAGGTCGTGCCTTTGCCCTGACCAGTGGCGGCAGCAGTGCTGTCCCAGGCGAAGACGGTAAGGTTCGCGACATCGATAATAAACTGACAGGTGCTCAGTTGTATGAGTTCGACCTCACAACAGGTCTGATGAAGACCAAGGCTGTTCAGAAGACTGACGATGAAGGTGAAACCTATACTGATTATGAGCCGTTGGTAGGTGCTACCGGCTACTGCTCACAATACAAGCGTCAGGCTGCTTGCTTCGCCAAGAGCAATCCCAACAAAATGTACTGGGTTGGCTACTATAACAGTGGCAAAGGCATCAATGAATGGGGTTCATGGAGTTCTCTGTCCGATAAGGAATGGAGAACTAACGGCAAATACGACACTTCACTCTATGAGGTAGATATAACCACAGGTGAAGCAACCCGCCTCTCCAACATCGACAACCGTTGGATTTTCTCTGCATTGTGGGTAGATGGTGATGACTGTAGCGATGAATCGTCTGTCGATCCTTTCAATCCAAGCGATGACAAACCGACTGAGGGTAATTTCATTGCCTTGCAGACTGCTGAGAGTGGTAGTATCTGGCAGCATGTTGAGTTGGGTCAGCAGTACAGCTATTATCTCGAGCCATCCAAGGGCTGGAAGATTCATAGTGTCACTTTCAACGGTTCTGAATTGGATGTAGAGGACAATGTCGTTGTTACTCCTTCTATTTCCGTTCAGTATAACCGTCTGATTGTCACATTTGAGAAGGATCAGACTACGGCCGTCGAGAACGCTTCAACCCGTTCGATGGTTAAGATTCTGGGTAGTACCAATGGCATTCATATTGCAAATGCCAATACTGGTGACCAGGTGAAGGTTTACAGTGTGGATGGACGCCTTATCCATTCTCAGAAACTTAGTGGCCCTCAAGCAGACATCAGCCTTAAGTCTAATACCTTATATATTATTAAGGTGGCCGACAAGGTTGTCAAGGTAAAACTATAATGTTTTAATGCAAATAATACATAATGACTGACTTCAAACAATCTATTTTGAGAATTCTGGTCGTCATGACTGTCTTTATCGGAGGCAGTCTGGCGGCCAGCGCTGATATAGTAACAGAGGGCTTTGATACTTTTAAGGCTGGTTGGAATTCCGGTTGGACGGCATGGGAAGTGGTGATGCCCGACGCTTGGGACTATGTGGATGACAACAGAGTCTATTCTGCAGACAGGGATACCTATAAGACGAAAGCTCCTTCCGTATGCTCCGACGCCAATAACAGTTCTTCCTATCTCATCACTCCAGCACTGGAGGGTGAGTTCAGTTTCTACATCCGCAACTATACCAAGTCGTATCAGGCCAGCATCAAGGCGTTTGCCTGCACGTTCGAAGGTGGTACGCTGACGCTGGGAGCAGAGTTGGGAAGCAAGACGTTGGCCAAGACCTCGTCGGGCGTTCCTTCATGGGAAAAGGTATCCTTCACGGCTCCTGTGGGCACAGGAACCCGTGTCGCCCTGCTGATCTCGCGAGCGTATTTCGATGATTTCACCTATACACCATACGTGCAGGCCGCTACTGCCAGTCTCTATGTCTCGGACTATGCTTCCGGTAGCATTTTCGATTTCGGTTGCGTTGCCGAAGGCACTACTCATACTTTCGTGCTTAACAACAGCGGGCAGACCAATCTGACCATTACCGGTATTTCCGTTACTGGTGGCTACACCGTCACGGCTGGTAGCGACCTTGCTACCATTGCTGCCGGAGCTTCTGCTGATGTAACGCTCAGCACTCCTGCTGCTGATGCCACAGGTGCGCTGACCATCGAGTCGAACGACCCCAACAGTCCCTATGTCATCAATCTGACGAGCACCTGCAAGGTTCCTGCTCCCGTCATGGGTGTCAGCATCTCCGAGGTGAACTTCGGTAAGGTGACTGAAAACGCAGAGCAAATCATAACTGTTGCCAACACGGGCGATGTCGAACTGGTGGCCGACATTACTTCCTCCAGCGAGGAATTTACGGTTCTTCCTGCCACACTTACCGTTGCTGCAGGAGCTGAGGCTACATTCACCCTTACCTATAATTATCAGGCAGAGGCCTACGGAACCCACACAGCGACCGTTACCGTTACGCCCAATGCAGGTGAGCCTGCAACCATTGCCGTCTCTGCTTTTGTGGCAGATCCGAACCTGTGGACGGAAGACTTCGAAGAGAATGCCTTGCCAAATGATTGGAAGGCCGATGCCAACTGGACATTCAGCGACGGAGTGGCACATGGAAAGTATGTTCATAATGCAAATAATTACCTGACTACTCCCGCACTCATCGTCAGCGGTACTGCCGACCAACTCATGTTCCAGGCACGTCAGACAGGAGTCTATCCCGATATCAAGATAGAGATGTCTCTCAATGG
Organism: uncultured Bacteroidaceae bacterium; assembly: GCA_905234555.1. GTDB lineage: Bacteria > Bacteroidota > Bacteroidia > Bacteroidales > Bacteroidaceae > UBA3839. The sequence continues at coordinate 16,002 of CAJOHO010000013.1, read as the reverse complement.
TGGTGAGTGGACATCTCTCAAGACCATTAAGAGCGACGACATCACAGACGCTTGGCAGACCTATACCATCGAGGGACTGGCTGCTGGTTCTTACCAGTTCCGCTTCCTCAGCGATAGCTACGACCTTGATAACTTCGAGGGATTTCGTCTGAATCAGGAGGCACCCGAAATGCAGTTCGCAGCAGAGGACTTCCTTGCTGGTAAGGTGACGGAGAGCGTTTCGAAGACTTATACCGTCAGCAATAGCGGCACAGGAACGCTGGTTGTCAACATCTCGTCCGACAATGAGGCGTTCACTGTCAGTCCTGCTCAATTAGAGATATCCGGCGAGGCAGCGCAGTTCACGGTTACATTCACGCCGCAGGAAGGTGTTTATGGTAAATTCGAAGCTACAATTACCGTGACTCCCACCTACAACGAGGCAGCTGCAGTCAGCTTCAAGGCTTCAGCACAGGTTTCTGATCCCGACCTCTGGTCAGAGGATTTCGAGGACAACCAGTTGCCAGATGGCTGGAATATCATCGGTACGGTGTCCAAATGGACCTTTGCCAACGGTGAGGCCAGTGCCTCCTACGAACCAGGAGGCTGGTTAGTGACACCCAAACTGACGGTTGAGGCGGGTCAGGAAATGACCTTCCAAGCCAAATCCAAACAGTATGGCACAGACCTCATCGTGCAGAGCCAAAAGGATGGTGGTGAATGGACGGAACTCTTCACGAAGAGCTACGAGTCATCCACAGATTACGAGACCTACACCGTCGCAGGTCTGGAGGCGGGCATTTACCAATTCCGCATTGCTACCGAGAATCTCTATCTCGACAACTTCGAAGGTTTCAAGCTGGCTCCCAGCACAGCCACGAAGGAGACTTGGCACATCAGCTATACCTTCCACTATATGGGTGCAGGAGGCAACGAAGTAGCTGATACTGACACAGAGGACATAGAGATTGCATTTGACGGCGACGACATTGCCTTCAACTTCCCCAACCCCATCAATGGCAACACATGGATGACGGGTGCGAAATATCAGGGTGAAGGTCCTGCAGCCTACGTCTTCCCCAACGGACAGTATATCGGCAAGTATGGCAGCGAAGACGTCTTTTACTGTGGCAGCAACGGCAACGAGCTGACCGATATGGTGTTCTACTATGATGAAGAGGCAGAGGCCTTCTTCAACTTCGAGCATATCCTCATCAACAGTTCTTCTACGGCTATCAGCTACTGGGGTTACTTCTCAGACGTGGTCATCTACAAGAATCAGATGCCTTTGGTATCAACCGATGACATTCCCACCGATCTGACTGCCCATGCCGTTACCAGTTCGTCTGTTATCCTGAGCTGGACATCCGATGCCACCCTGTTCAATGTGCAGTATAAAGCAGAGGAAGATGAAGACTGGACAGATGTTCCTGAATTCATCTCCGATTATGAGTATTCGATTGAAGGACTCGCTCCCTCTACCACCTATTCTGTTCGTGTACGGGCCTATTACAACTTAGCCCACGTGAGCGAGTGGACAGAGCCTATTTCCTTCACGACACTCAAGGAAGTAGATACTGGCATTACGGTAAGTACAAAGGACAAGGTACAAAGTACAAATTGCTATGACCTGCAAGGTCGCAGAGTTACCCAGCCTCAGTCAGGTCATCTCTACATCATCCGCATCAACGGACAGGCACATAAAGTGATTGTGAAATAAATATAACAACTTTACCAATACTAATTAATTAAAGCTTATGAAAAAAATTATGAATCTCAAAAGGAGCAGGTGGTTACTCCTGACCATCTTTGCTCTGCTGGCTGGAATGCCAGCACGAGGCCAAGTCACAGAAGGCTTCGAGTATGCTACAGATGGAACGACTGTCATTACCGTCAATGATGACATCATGGGGCTTTCTAACGGATGGGTAGTTGTCGGTTTCGGAAACTATGTAGGTATTACTACAGGCACAAGTAAGGATCTTCAGCTGAAAAGCGGCACCTACGTTTATGAAGGAACATATTCCATAGGAACTCAGTATTCCAACAAAAACACATGGTTGGTATGCCCTGTTGAGGTTTCTGGAACTATGGAATTTTATGCCCGTCAGTATAGTAGTAGCAAATCAATGAAAGTTGGTCTGGCTGTAAAGAGCGGAGACTCCTTCTCGATTTCCAATTCCAATTTTTACACCTGTAGTGGCTTGACTTCTTCTTATCAGAAATATACAGTTGACTTAGGCACTGAACCCGTATATATTGCATTCCAACCAAGCTATGCCTTTTTTGATAATGTAACCTATACTCCTTATGAAAAGCCTAGCGGCCCCGCACTTGTAGTAAAGGATTATAACTCAGGTCAGAAGCTTACAAGTCCTGCTAGCTACAACTTTGGCCTCGCAACAGCAGGAACAACTCACTACTTCTTGTTGAACAACCCAGGAACTGAGAATCTTGGCGTTTCCGTTTCTGAAACAGGCAACTTCGGTGCAACACTTTCTACTACAACAGTTCCTGCTGGCGGAGCAAGCAACGTGGCTCTGACAGTTACAATGCCTAATGCCACAAGTAGCAGCACCATTACCATCACTCCCGCAAGTGGCAGCGGCATCGACCCCTTCGTCATCAACGTAAGCGGCACCATCCGTGACGCCAACAAAGTCTATCTTGACTTTGCCGACGGACAGATACCTGACGGTTGGACTTCCGTACAAGTGGGCTCCTATGGTTCTGCCTGGTCAGCAAGCACAGGCTATGTCAGCCAGTCAGGTTCTTCCAGTAGCTACGAATGGGCTTTCACTTCTCCTATGTTGACGTTTGAAAATGGAGAAACCATTTTATTTGAAACTCAAAAATATAGTTCATCTACATGGTATACTCCTTCCATCAAAGTAGAATATTCTCTAGATAATTCTACATGGACTACAATTGAATCCGCCTTTACAGATGACACATATGACACTTGGACATCACGCAGCGTTACGATTCCTGTGGATGGCGTAAAATACATCCGTTTTTCCGGCTGGTATGTAAAACTACGCAATATCTATGGTGGTGAACTGCCAAACGAGCCAAACATGAAGGTAACAGAGCCCGCTTCTCTCGACTATGGCGTTATATCCACTGCTACAGACAAGACATTTACCATTGCTAATACAGGCAAGGCTACGTTGGAAGGTATCAATGTTACTTCCAGCAATCCTTCGTTCACTGTCAGTGGTGCCCCCACAAGCCTTGCAGCAGGTGAAAGCCAGGAGGTAACCATTACGATGGACGCAACGACGACTGGTGCACTTAGCTCCGACATTACAGTAAGTGCAACAGGTATGACTGATGCAGTATTCACTGTAACAGGCATCGTTCTGCCTGACGGATTATTTGTAGTTGACTTCAACGATAACCAACTTCCTGCTGGTTGGACAAATGCATCTTGGACATTTGCCAATGGCGAGGCTACTGGTAAGAGTAGCAGTGCTTATCTGACTACGCCTACACTGCAATTCTCTGATGGTGATATGTTAGTTATCAAGTTGAGGAATTATGATTCTGACAACACTAACTATATTACTGTACAAGGATCTACAGACAATGGCTCAACATGGACGGGCTATAATAACAAGATTATGTCCAGTAGTTTCCATAGTAATACAGAATGGACAACAATAGTCCTGACCGACATTCCTTCAACTGTTAATAAGTTGCGTTTTGTCGGCTTCTATGTTGTTGTTGACGAAATCGCAGGTTTGACTTATGTCCCTGTCCTCTCCGTAACACTCGGTGGCATGGATGTTACAACACCTGCAAACTTTAACTTTGGCGACTGTACCGCAAACGCTTCTGTACCCTATACCTTCGCGAACGTAGGTGCTGGTTCAATCGACATTACTAACGTGGCTATTACAGGCGATGGTGCTGCTTCTTACTCCACAAATTGGACAACAAGCGTAGCTACACCTTTCGACCTCGTTATCACTCGCACTTATGATGCCACAAAGGCTGGCGCGGCTCAGAATGCTGTTGTTACTGTTACAACTTCTGTGGGTGACTTCGTTATCAACGTAACGGGTACAGATAAGGCTGCCAATGCTCCAGAACTGGCTGTCTCGACCAATGCCATTGACTTTGGCAAGGTAGCTGCAGATGCCGTTGAGTCTGTCACAGTTACCAATGACGGTACAGGCTTGTTGGAAGTAATCATTGCTTCCGATAGCGAGGATTTTGTGGTTTCTACCGCTGCGCTTGAGAATATTGCCCCAGGCGAATCCAAGACTTTCACTGTTACCTTCAAGTTTGGTACTCCCTATGGTGCGAAGAGTGGTAACGTAACTGTTACTCCGACATACGATGCTACGGCAGCACAAACTATCACCCTTACGGGTAAGGCAAAAGATCCGGATATCTGGAGTGAAGACTTCTCTGGCAATGCACTTCCCACTGGTTGGGAAGCTGGATCAAACTGGACGTTCACGAATGGTGTAGCCAAGGCACAATACGCTTATGGAACAACTACTTATCTGACTACTCCTATTTTGGAAGTTAGTGCAGCTACTGATGAACTGACGTTTGATTACGAGGCAACAGCAAACTATGTTTCAATAAAAATCCAGAAGTCAAAAGATGGTGGCGCATTCGAAGACCTTTACACTATTTCAGGTTTGAATAATGGTGATACAGGCAGCTATACCATCACTGGTCTTGAGGCTGGCGACTACCAGTTCCGCTTTGCCAACGACGACTATGACCTTGACAACTTCGAAGGCTTCAAACTGAATCTGGCAGACCACATTGCGTCCATTTCGGCTTATACAATTCCTGCTTCGTCCTCTTATAGTATGACGATGAAGGAAGGCCAGAGCTTCGATGCTACTGTCACCGTGAAAGAATTGCGTGGTGTTGCTGAAGCACTGACTGCTAAGCTTTACATGGGAACAGAGGTGATTGGAACTCAGACGGGTTCTGTCGCTGCTAACGGTACAGAGACGCTGACCATCACTTGTACACCCACAACGGGTGCTCCTTCCGGTGCCGAGATGCATATCGAGGTTGAGTATGCCGGTGGTACATTGAGTACAGAGACAGTAACACGCTATGTTGCTGCCATTACTTACCTGACACTCGATGAGGCTTCTACTGATCCTGTTGTTGCCGGAACCTACGACAACGTAACTCTGAAGCGTAAGTTCAATGCTGATTGGAATACCGTTTGTCTGCCGTTTACCATTAGCGATGTAGAGGCATTCTTCGGTGCAGGAGCCAAGGCTTATAACTTCTCTGGCTATTCTTCTGAAGGAACATTGAGCTTCTCTGTTGTAACAGAATTGACAGCAAGCTATCCGTACATTGTTTATGTGCCTGCCGCCATCACAGACGACATTGCCCTGACGAACATTACGATTGCCTCAAGTGATGCTTCTGCATTTTATCGTTATCAAAGTGGTGCATACTTCCGCGGAACTTACGCTCCTGTTGCTGCTGGTGCTTGGACGAAGAATGATGCTGGCGATGTCATCTATGGTGTGACCTCTGCCGGAAAGATTGCCAAGGCTGGTGCGAACGCTTCAATCAAGGGCTTCCGTGCATACTTCGACCTGCCCGCAGGTACTTCTTCAGTCAAGGGTATATCGTTCGATGATGATGACACTACTACCTTCATCAACGGCGTTGCTGTCGAAGGAATGGAGGACGGTGTCCTCTACGACCTGAACGGACGTCGGGTGAATCCAGCTCAGACTCAGCTGAGAGGAACCTATATCCTCAACGGAAAGAAAGTGATGTTCAAATAATTGTTCCACATTTAATTCAAGAAGTAATTATGAAAAAAGTATATGTAAGCCCACTGATGCATGTGGAATCAATTGTGTTGAATCCTGTCATGACTGCAACAAGCCCCACAAGCACGTTGGATCCAACGCAGGACACTCAAAAGGTCACTCCTACCGATGATGAGTTTGATGACGAATTCTCTACAAAGGGTCGTTATCACTGGTCCACGGAACAAGATGATTCCGATACCGATGGCAACAGTTTTGGTATTTGGTAATTTGTAGGCATTTGACCAAGTACAGGTTTTAGTACCTATATATTATTGCAACAGCAGCTACAATCCCTATCGACTGTAGCTGCTGTTATTAGTTTGTTGTAATGGTACACGTCATTCCACATTTCAACACCCCCTATTTTCATAAAAACCGGAAACACTTAAGTCTTTTTGTGAAATCACTTAGAAAATAAATTGGTTTTTGTTAAGTGTTTTCGGAATCCGACTTAAGTGATTCCGAAAAATTTGTTAAGCGAAAATCGCAAATCACTTAACTGTTTCAACTTTTTGATGAAATGAGCGGTTTTTTAAGAAGTAAGAGGTAAGAAGTAAGAGGTAAGAGGTAAGAGGCGGCCTTTTGAAAATGTTTTATTACACAATCCTGCGGAAAAAGAAATCCTCAAGCGTACAGACGTGCTTGAGGATTTCTTTATCCTCGTGGCGAACCACGAGGCACTGTTTCGGGGAAAGGAAGGGTGGTCACGATGGGTGACGGGTTACTTAATTCCCAGCTTCTTGCGGATGTCCTTTGGAACAGCGTTCTTGTGAACGAGGATGTTCATGGTCTTGTAGGCAACGAAAGCCTTCGAAGCGTACCAGATACCTTCGTACTTGCCGCTCTTGCCCCATGAGTTCTTCACCATGAAATACTCTTTGCCGTTCTGATCCTTTGCCAAACCGTAGATGATCATTCCGTGGTCGTCGGTGGTTTCCCAGTTGTCATAAGCTTCCTGACGCATTTCCTGAGTCACTTTCACTTCGGGAAGAGGTTTTGCCGTGGCTTCGGCAGTCTTGCTGGCTGCTGTGAGTCCAAGCCATCGAGCCATGTCGCTGCCAGTCAGTTCTTCGCTTTTCATGTCGGGATAAACAGCGATGCCGTTACGAGTGAAGCCTGTTTCGCTCACGTCGCTGCCCCATGCAAAGGTGTATCCCTCGCGAATGGCGTTGTCCATCACAGCCATCAGTTCGTCGAGTGGCAGGTTGTAGCTGCTTCCCCAGCGCCAGTTGTCCTGAATCTCCAGAATGAACTGCTCATAGAAAGGATGGTGTGTGTAGGAAGTGAGGCTCACGTAGTCGTCCATGTTCAGACCCAGGCTTGCCATGTAGCTCTGTGGTGTATATTTCTTGCCCTGATAGGTGAACTCCGTTGGAACTTCGCCCAGATAGGTGTCGAGCACAGAGTTGATGCCTTTGAACCAGGCAGGAGAGAGCTTCTTCTGCTGTCCTTTGGCAATTCCGTTGACCATTGGTTCGAGCACTTGGAAGAACTCTGTGAAGTTGTTCAGTGTGTCACCATAGAGCGAACCTGTGGGAGGCATGGCCTCTTCGGGCATCATGCCGTAGTTGCGCATGCAATAGACGGCATCGTAGAAACTGCCGCCCTGTGAAAAGGAGATGTCACCGTGCAGACGTACGCTGGCTTTGGCGCGGTCTTCGTAGGTCTTGTGCACGAGGTAAGTTTCGCAGAGGTCGAAGGTGCCTTTGCCCATACGAAGCAACTCAGACTCGAAGAAGCCGAGGCTGGAGTAAGCCCAGCAGGTTCCTGAGCGGTTCTGGTTTTTGATACTGGTGATGGGGTTCTCCTTGATGGTGGTGAACTGGAAACCATCCTGAGCGATGGCGGTTGCTGACAGAATGAGTGCCGCAACGAGTGTGAGGATTTTTTTCATTGTTTATTGAATAATTGAATGAAGTTAATGGGCTGAATGGGTTTGATGAGTTACCTTGCGGAAAAGCGCAGGGCACTGTAAGGAGGTTAATGTGATGAGGCGATGAATGCTTCTACGTCGGCAGGGTGGTAAGGGATGGTGTTCTTGCCGAGCAGGCGGTTGCCTGTCTCTGTGATGAGGATGTCGTCTTCCAGACGGATGCCGCCGAAGTCCTTGTAGGTTTCCAGCAGATCGTAGTTGAGGAAGTCCTTGTGGAAACCTTGACTGCGCCATTGGTCGATGAGCTGAGGAATGAAGTAAATACCTGGCTCGTCCGTCATCACGAATCCTGGTTGGAGACGACGTCCGCAGCGCAGGGCGTTAGTGCCGAACTGAGTGGAAGGACGCACTTCGTCGTCGTAACCTACATAGATCTGTCCCAGTCCCTCCATATCGTGAACGTCCATTCCCATCATGTGTCCCAGTCCGTGAGGCAGGAACATGGCGTGAGCACCAGCCTGTACGGCATCTTCTGTGTTGCCCTTCATCAGACCCAGATCTTTGAGGCGGTCGGTCATGAGACGGCACACATCGAGGTGCATATCCAGCCACTTCATGCCAGGAGCGGCTTTTTCGAGCACGAGGTCGTGACAGGCTTCCACAATGCTGTAAATGTCGAGTTGGCGTTGTGTGAACTTTCCGCTGACAGGCGTGACGCGTGTGTTGTCGGAACAGTAATTGTTGTTGGTTTCTGCACCAGCGTCGCAAAGCATGAGTCGTCCAGCCTCCAGCGGTTTGTCGGTCAGGCAGCTGTGCATAATCTCACCGTGGGTGGTGAGGATGGTCTGGAAGGAAACCATGCAGCCGCTTCCGTGGGCAATTCCTTCGAGCAAACCGGCAATATACTGTTCGCTGACGCCAGGGTGGCAGGCTTTCATGGCAGCTGTGTGCATGCGATAACCAATCTCCATGGCGCGTTCGATTTCCTCCACTTCCTCAGCCGACTTCACAGCACGCATATCTACCACAGCCTTGATGAACGGAACGCTGGCAGCTTCACGCAGTTTCAGCGGATGGATGCCCAGCAGGTCGCTCATCTGAATCATGATGTCGAAACGATAAGGCGGCAGGAAATGGATAGGTCGTTTTGTGGCAATGGCTTTCTGACAAACGGCGTTGAGCTGGCTCATCGGCGCAGACTTCATCACGCCGACGCTTTCACCCAGTTCCTTGACGGAAGGTACGAAGCCCGTCCAGATGATGTCCTCGATGTCGATGTCGTCGCCAAAGAGGATTTCTTCGTTGTTGTCGATGTCGATGACAGCAGCGAGACCTTCGCGTTGGAGACCGAAATAATAGAGGAAACAGCTGTCCTGACGGTACTTGTATCCGTTGGCTGGATAGTTGGCTGGAGATTCGTTGTTGCCAAAGAAAAGCAGCAAGCCGCTACCCATCGCCTGCTTCAGACGACGGCGGCGTTCGATATAGGTGTTTTTTGTAAACATGGAGCTTGTTTTTTTCGTTCTGAGGTGATAACTTTTGCAAATGTACGCAAAATTATTGAAACAGAAAGCAAAATGGACAAAAAAGTGAAGAGTGAAGAGTGAAGAGTGAAGAATTTTTCGTAACTTTGCACACGATATGCAGAAAAAGAATCAAGAACAGTCCTTAGTGCTCCAGCATGACGTGTTGGAATTCCTGACCGTAGCGGTGCAGTATTGTGCTTATGTGGAAAGTGCAGAACAGCGTGAACGCAACGAATTTGTGGAGACCATGCTGAAACTGCTCCCTTTGCTGTACCTGAAAGGGATGTTGCTGACGCCTTTCGACATGAACGACGAAGTGGAACTGGAAGATGCGGTGACGGAAGAGAATTATGACATCGTGCGCACGAACATCTCTTATGTGATGGGTGAGCAGGATGACTACCTCGATGTGTTTGTGGAGGACATGAAGTATAGCGACACACCCATCCTGACGACGGTGAGCGAGAATCTGGCTGATGTCTATCAGGATCTGAAGAACTTCTGTGTGGCGATGCGTTCCGAGTCCGACGAACTCATGACGGAGGCTGTGGCTCAGTGCCGTCAGAACTTCGAGCACTACTGGGGACAGCGTTTGGTGAATGTGATGCGAGCCTTGCACGATGTGAGGTTTGGCGATCAGCAAGAGGTATGACGGAAATCAGGGAAAAGTTCGACAAGAAAGAGATCGCGACCTTGCCCGTGGCGCAGTTCAGAGGGAGCATCTACGTGTTGCTGACGGAGCGTGAGGCAGGCAAGGCAGTGGATTATCTGCTGCGTCAGCCCGTCGTGGGCATTGATACGGAAACCCGTCCTTCGTTCCGACGCGGACAGTACCACAAAGTGGCGCTCCTTCAGGTCTCCACTCCCGACCAGTGCTTCCTGTTCCGTCTCTGCCGAATGGGCGTTCCGCCTTGTGTAAAACGCCTGATGGAAAGTCCGAAGGTGGTGAAGGTGGGACTCTCTTTGAAAGATGACTTCCTCCAGCTGAACCGTGGTTCACACATGCATCCTGAGTCGTACATCGAACTGCAGGACGAGGTGAAGCAAATCGGGATTGAGGATATGAGCCTCCAGAAAATCTTTGCCAACCTCTTCGGCTATAAAATATCAAAACGTCAGCAACTCACCAACTGGGAAGCCGATGTGCTGACGGAGGCGCAGCAGCGATATGCCGCCACCGATGCGTGGGCTTGTCTGCTCATCCACCACGAGATCATGAAGTTGAAAACCAACGATGACTACGTGTTGATTAAGGACTGAGTGCCGAACACTTTCAAATTGGAAATAAGAGATTCGAGATAAGAAAGAGATTCAAGATAGAATGAAGCAAGTATTTTTGAAATATGGCAAGGAGGAATCGCTGTTGAGGCGACATCCTTGGATTTTCTCAGGTGCCATTCACCATTTCTCTGAAGAACCCGAAGAGGGTGAGGTGGTGGAAGTGCTGATGGCACGTCCTGTGGATGGTCGGAAATATGGCGATTTCGAGTTTGCAGCAGTGGGCCACTACCAAGTGGGCAGCATCATGGTGCGTGTGCTGAGCTTTGAACGCGAGACCATCGATGAGGCTTTTTATGAACGGCGTTTGCAGTCGGCTCTCCAAGTGAGAAAGGCGGCAGGCATCGTGGTGGACGGCGAGCAGTCGTTCCGTCTGGTTCATGGCGAAGGCGACAATTTGGCTGGACTGGTCATTGATATTTATGGAAAGACTGCGGTGATGCAAGCCCACAGCGTGGGTATGCACATGGAACGCCAAATGATAGCCGAAGCCTTGAAGAAAGTGATGGGCGACCAGCTCCTGCATATCTATTATAAGTCGGAAACCACACTGCCTTTCAAGGCTGGGTTGGGACAGGAAAACGGCTACCTCTTAGGTGGCAATGCCGATGACGTAGCGTTGGAAAACGGACTGAAATTCCATGTGGATTGGTTGCGAGGCCAGAAGACGGGATTCTTTGTGGACCAGCGAGATAACCGCCGTTTGTTGGAGCAATACGCGAAGGACCGTGAGGTGCTGAATATGTTCTGTTATACAGGCGGATTCTCGTTCTATGCCATGCGTGGTGGCGCCAAGCTTGTTCACTCCGTGGACTCCTCGCAGAAAGCCATCGACCTGACCAATGCTAACGTTGAACTGAACTTCCCAGGTGATGCGCGTCATCAGGCTTTTGCGGAAGATGCGTTCAAGTTCTTAGACAACATGAAGGACGGAGCCTACGACCTCATTATTCTCGATCCGCCGGCATTTGCCAAACATCGTGATGCCCTGCGCAATGCCCTCAAGGGTTACAGCCGTCTGAACCAAAAAGCAATGGAGAAAATCCGCAAGGGTGGCATCCTCTTTACGTTTAGTTGCTCGCAGGTGGTGACGAAGGATAATTTCCGTAATGCCGTCTTCACAGCAGCAGCTGCAGCAGGTCGGAATGTGAGGATTCTTCACCAGCTTCACCAGCCCGTCGATCACCCCATCAATATCTACCATCCGGAAGGCGAGTACTTGAAAGGATTGGTACTGTATGTTGAATAAATGCATAATTCATAATGCATAATTAAATTCATAATTGGGAATTCATAATTGAGAAGTGCCTTTTTTGAGTAGAAAAGGAGGATTTTTCGCATAACTTTTGTTTATCTCGATAAAAACCAATAACTTTGTAGCAAAATATATAAATATAACAACACGATATGGAAAGTAAAATTCAAGAATTGACCAACAAACTCCTGCAAGAAGGAGTGGAGAAAGGTAACGCCGAAGCCGAGAAAATCATTGCCGCTGCCAACGAAAAAGCAGCCAAGATCGTAGCTGACGCAAAGGCTGAAGCTGAAGGCATCGTGGCTCAGGGCAAGAAAGACGCTCAGGCTTTGGAACAGAACACCAAGTCGGAGCTGAAGATGTTTAATGCTCAGGCTGTGAATGCCCTGAAGACCGAGATTGCCAACGTGGTTTGCGACAACGTGGTGAAGCAGGCTGTGAAGGAACTGACCGACGACAAGACTTTTATGCAGAACTTCATGCTGAAACTGGCAGAGAAGTGGGGTGCACAGGAAGACATCGTGATTTCCACAGAGGATGCAGCAGGTCTGAAGGCTGTGTTTGCCAAGAAAGCCAAGGCGATGCTCGACAAGCAGGTGAAGATTGAGCAGGTGAACGGTCAGAAGGCTGCGTTCACGGTAGCTCCTGCCGATGGCGCTTACAAGGTGAACTTCGGCGACGAAGAGTTTGTGGCATACTTTAAGAATTTCCTCAGACCACAGCTTGTGGAGATGCTGTTCTAATGCTCAATGTAAAAATGCATTATGCAATGTAAATTATGCATTATGCATTATGATTAAATTAAGAATATGGCCAATTATTATTGTTTGATGGCGGGTGCTCCCGACATTGTGATGGACGAAGGCGGAAAGAACCAGATTTCTTTGGCCGAGTTCCGTGAGCAGTGTGAGGAAGTCCTGACCGAAGCAGACAAGCAACTGATCTTCTATTTCTACCTGGAGCAGGACTGCAAGAACATCGTCAAGCTGCTGAAGGCCTCGAAGACCAACGATCCCAAGGAGAAGGTGGACGAGTTGGGCGTAGAGATTGCCACGTTCGGCAACTACACGATGGATCAGTATCAGGACCTGATCTCAGCGGCACGCACCATGAACTTCAACGTGCACCGCTATCCGTCTTTCCTTTCCGAGTTCGCGCGTAATTACGACTTTAACAAAGGAAAGGCCGATTTCTTCCCGGAAGATCAGATGATGCTGGCGTTCTATGAATACGCGATGCAATGTCCCAACGCGATGATTGCTTCGTGGTATAAGATGAACTTCGACATCACCAACATCCTCACGGCGCTCATTGCCCGTAAGCAGGGATGGAACGTGTCGAAATATATCCTCGGCGACACAGAAGTGAACGAGATGATCCGCACGAACAACACCAAGGACTTCAGCCTGATGAACGAGCTGGACTACATGGTGGAACTGATGAAGATTGTCGATACGGAAGACCCCGTGTTGAAGGAGAAGCGGATTGACGCGTTCAAGTGGAACTGGCTCGAAGAGCAGACCTTTATGGATGTCTTCTCCATCGAGGCAGTCTTTGCCTATTTCTGCAAGTTGGAGATGCTGAACCGCTGGGAACTCCTTGATCCTGAGACGGGCAAGGAGACTTTCCGCGAAATCATCGAAAGTCTGCGCAGCGAGGCAAAAGTGCCCGAGGAATTCATCAGGAAGGCTCCAAACAGACAGTTTATGAACGAACAACAATAACAAAGCAACAATATGACAAAAGGTACAGTTAGTGGCGTTATCGCCAATATGGTAACGCTGAAGGTGGACGGCCCAGTGAAGCAAGGTGAAATCTGCTACATTGAAACGGGCGGTGACCGCTTGATGTCGGAGGTCATCAAAGTGGTGGGTTCCGATGTGTATGTTCAGGTGTTTGAATCTACACGTGGACTGAAAGTGGGTGCCGTGGCCGAGTTCACCGGACACATGCTCGAAGTGCAGTTGGCACCAGGTATGTTGTCGAAGAATTTCGATGGTTTGCAGAACGACCTCGACAAGATGGAGGGTGTGTTCCTCAAACGTGGTCAGTACACCGATCCGCTCGACCGTGAGCGTCTCTGGGACTTCGAACCCCTTGCCAAAGTGGGAGACGAAGTGCGCAGTTCCGACTGGTTGGGTAAGGTGGAAGAGAACTCTCAGCCCCTGAAGATTATGGTTCCCTTCCAGATGGAAGGAACAGCCAAGGTGAAGAGCATCGTGGCGAAGGGACAGTATAAGGTGGACGACACCGTTGCCGTACTCGTGAAGGAGAACGGCGAGGAAGTGAAGGTTACGATGGTGCAGCACTGGCCTGTGAAGTTCGCCATGACGAACTACAAGCAGAAGCCACGTCCTTTCAAACTGCTCGAGACCGGTGTGCGTACCATCGACACGTTCAACCCCATCGTCGAAGGAGGTACAGGCTTCATTCCTGGTCCTTTCGGTACAGGTAAGACCGTGCTTCAGCACGCCATTTCCAAGCAGGCAGAGGCCGACATCGTGATCATCGCAGCCTGTGGTGAGCGTGCCAACGAGGTGGTGGAAATCTTCACCGAGTTCCCTGAACTCGTCGATCCCCACACTGGTCGCAAGCTGATGGAACGTACCATCATCATTGCCAACACCTCCAATATGCCTGTGGCTGCCCGTGAGGCTTCCGTCTATACGGCGATGACAATGGCAGAGTATTACCGCTCTATGGGTCTTCGTGTGCTCCTCATGGCCGACTCCACTTCACGTTGGGCACAGGCACGCCGTGAGATGTCGAACCGTATGGAGGAACTGCCTGGTCCCGACGCCTTCCCAATGGACCTCGGTGCTTTGGTGGCAAACTTCTACGGACGTGCCGGTTACGTCTTCCTGAACAACGGCGAGGTGGGTTCCATCACCTTCATCGGAACCGTGTCGCCTGCCGGTGGTAACCTCAAAGAGCCTGTGACTGAGAACACCAAGAAGGTGGCTCGTTGCTTCTACGCTCTCGAACAGGACCGTGCCGACAAGAAGCGCTATCCAGCCGTGAACCCCATCGACTCCTACTCCAAGTATCTGGAATATCCTGAGTTCGAAGAATACGTGTCGAAGAAGATCAACGACAAGTGGATCTCCAAGGTGCTTGACCTCAAGACCCGCATGCAGCGTGGTAAGGAGATTGCCGAGCAGATCAACATCCTGGGTGACGACGGTGTGCCCGTGAGCTACCACATCACCTTCTGGAAGTCCGAGGTGATTGACTTCGTGTTGCTCCAGCAGGATGCCTTCGACGAGGTGGATGCTGTGACTTCGCTCGAACGTCAGGAGGAAATCATGGACGTGGTGAGCGAGATCTGCCAGCACGACTTCGAGTTCGACCACTTCCAGGCCGTGACCGACTACTTCAAGATTCTCATCAACCTCTGCAAGCAGATGAACTACTCACAGTTCAAGACCGAGCAGTATGAGGATTACAAGAAGCAAATCCGCGAGATGCTCGAAAGCAACTAACCGTGAATGGAAATCGTAATTTGTAAATTGACAAATCGTAAATGTTATGGCAACAGCATTTCAAAAAGTATATACTAAAATCAGTCAGATTACCAAAGCTACCTGTTCGCTCAAGGCCACAGGTGTTGGTTATGATGAACTCGCAACCATCAACGGCAAGCTGGCTCAGGTGGTGAAGATTGCCGGCGACGACGTCACCTTGCAGGTGTTCGAAGGTACGGGTGGTATCCCCACCAACGCAGAGGTGGTGTTCCTCGGCAAGTCTCCTTCCCTGAAAGTGGGCGACCAGCTGGCAGGCCGTTTCTTCAACGCTTACGGAAACCCCATCGACGGAGGACCGGAGATTGAAGGAAAGGAAGTACCCATCGGCGGACCTTCCGTGAATCCCGTTCGTCGTCGTCAGCCCAGCGAACTCATCGCTACGGGTATTGCCGGTATCGACCTCAACAACACACTCGTGTCAGGACAGAAGATTCCGTTCTTTGCCGACCCCGACCAGCCCTTCAACGAAGTGATGGCTTTGGTGGCTCTCCGTGCAAAGGCCGACAAGATCATCCTCGGCGGTATGGGTATGACCAACGACGACTACTATTTCTTCAAGAACACGTTCAGCAACGCAGGTGCCCTCGACCGCATCATCGCCTTCATGAACACCACCGAAGACCCAGCCGTGGAACGTCTGTTGGTGCCCGATATGGCGCTGACCGCTGCCGAGTACTTCGCCGTGGAGAAGAACGAGAAGGTGCTCGTGCTGCTCACCGATATGACGTCGTATGCCGACTCCCTCTCCATCGTG
>CAJOHO010000012.1 GCA_905234555.1 uncultured Bacteroidaceae bacterium | reverse complement strand
GGGAGGGGAGTATATACCTATAAATAAAATGCGGAGGTGAGGGTTTTGTATTCGGAAGAAAGGTTTCCATCAGAGGTGTGGAGAGTTAGTTCTTCGAAGTGGGTTTCTCTTTGGTTGAATCCCAGTTCCAGCATCGTGCGCTTGAAAGGCTTTTGGGCTGTTGTCCGGATGTCGCAACGACGTTGGAGGTGAAGACCGCTGGTGCGTGCCGTCAGGATGAAGTCGGAGGCAGCAGAGTAGGGGAGGATGACCGCCAGATGTCCGTCGGCTGCCAGCAGTTCAGCAGAATGACGGATGAGCGTGTCGAAGGGAAGCGAGGTGCTGTGACGTGCATGGGCACGAAGCTGGTCGGGTGCTTTCGTGTCCTCTTTATAGAACGGCGGATTGCTGACGATGAGAGAGAAAGCCCCCTCTAACTCCCCCAAGGGGGAGGATTCAACCAAAGGAGAGCGTGTGAAGTCTGCGCATTCTGTTTTAAGTCTGTCGGCGAAGGGTGAACGCTGGAAGTTTTCTTGTGCTTGTGAAACGGCTGCTTCGTCGATGTCGATTCCCAGCACTTGGAGGGATGGGTTTCGCTGGGCCAGCATCAGGGCAATCAGGCCGCTGCCACATCCTACATCGAGTGCCGTTTCTGCTCCTTCCACACCACACCAACTTCCTATCAGCACACCATCGGTGCCGACTTTCATGGCACAGCGGTCGTGCCACACGCTGAACTGCTGAAACTGAAAAAATGATTTATGATCATTCATAATTCACAATTCATAATTCATAATTGACTATACTGAATCATGTTCGACTGAGCAAAGTTACAACTTTTTCATAAATAATTAGTAACTTTGCCCCAAATTTAAGTGAAAATGGAAAAATATCTTGTTTATTCGTTCAGGATGGAACCTATGAGCGACGATGCCGCCGATGTGCTTTGTGCCATACTGGCGGATGTTGGCTTCGACAGTTTTCAGCAGACCGACGAGGGTGTGGAGGCGTATGTGTCGACCACCAACCAGATCAACGTCGAAACGCTCAGCGAGTTGGTGGAGAACTTTCCACTTAGCGATGTGCAGCTCACCTATTCGGTCGGCGAACTGGAGAATAAGGACTGGAACGAGGAGTGGGAACAGAACGGCTTTGAACCGATTGTGGTGCCTGGTTTGTGTGTCATCCACGATACGCATCACAGCGTTGAGCCTCAGCCTTACGACATCCTGATCCGTCCACGGATGGCCTTCGGCAGCGGTTCTCACGAAACCACTTTTCAACTGGTGGAGTTGTTGCTGAAGGAAGATTTTAGTGACAAGGACTGTCTAGATATGGGTTGCGGAACGGGCATCCTGGCTATTTGTATGGCGTTACGAGGAGCCAAACGGGTGGTGGCTGTGGATATCGACGAGTTCAGCGTGGAGAATACGCGTGAGAACTGCGAACTGAACCAAGTTACTTCGGTGATGGTGAAGCATGGGGATACCAGTGTACTTTCCGACTTTCCGTTCGACTTCATCGTTGCCAACATTCATCGTAATATCATCATCAACGACTTGCCTTGTTATGTGCAGCAACTCAGGCCGGGTGGTCGTCTCGTGGTCAGCGGATTCTTTACCGAAGATATCCCTGCCGTTCAGCAAGCTGCCGAACAACAGGGATTGAAACTGATTCATCAGCAAGCACGCAACAACTGGGCGGTGCTGGTGTTTGTGAACTTTTGAGCCTCTTGTCGGATTGAATATCCGAAACGCCTGCCGTGGGCAGGCTGCTCTTGTCGGATTGAATATCCTCCAACCAGCCGTTGGCAGGCCTACAAGCATTCATCCCCAGTCGCCATCTGAAAGCAAGCTTTCTCTGTCAACTGGGGATGAATTCTTGAGCCTCTTGTCGGATTCGAACCAACGACCCCGAGATTACAAATCACGTGCTCTGGCCAACTGAGCTAAAGAGGCGGGTGGGTAAGCTACCTATATCGCGCCGCTACGACCTAACGCCTTTGCTGCGATCAAGCCCTGGAGGATTATAGGGAGCTGGCCGTATAGGACTTACCCGTGAAAACGGCTGCAAAGTTACGAATTCTTGGCGGGACTACAAAATAAATCCATGAAAAAAACCTTGATTTGCCTTGTTTTTTAGGAATTCAGGGCTTCGTAGAGCTGCTGAATGGCGGCTTGAGCGTTACCTGTCTGTTCGAGAAGTGTGACGAACTTGCTGCCGATGATGGCGCCAGCAGCATTCTGCTGGGCAGATTGAAGGGTCTGCTTGTTGCTGATGCCAAAGCCAATCATACGGGGATTGCGCAGGTTCATGTTGTTGATGCGCTGGAAGTATGCTTGCTTGGCTTCGTCGAAGGTCTTCTGGGCACCTGTGGTGGCAGCAGAGGAAACCATATAGATGAAGCCGTCGGTATGTTCGTCGATGAAGCGTATGCGTTCGTCGCTGGTCTCAGGTGTGATGAGCATGATGATGCGCAGGTCGTAGCGGTCGGCAATGGGTTTGTAGGTTTCCAGATAGTCGGCAAAGGGAAGGTCGGGGATAATCATGCCGTCCACACCCACGTCGTTGCATCGCTGGCAGAAAGCTTCGAAGCCGAACTGCATGATGGGGTTGAGATAACCCATGAGGATGAGAGGAAGAAGCCCCCCTCTTATCCCCCCAAGGGGGGAAGATGTGTTTCTGTTCAGCGTCTCTAATTGCTGGAAGAGTTTCTTCAGGGTCATTCCGTTGCGCAGGGCTTGGGTGGCAGCGTTCTGAATGACGGGACCGTCTGCCATTGGGTCGGAGAAGGGAATGCCCACTTCAATCATGTCGATGCCGTTGGCAGCAAGGGTGCGGATGGTGTCGGCTGTAGAGTCGAGTGTGGGGTGACCTGCACAGAAATAGATGGAAAGGATGTTTTCGCGTTTCTGGGCGAAAAGCTGATTGATTCTGTTCATTATTTTGAGGGGTTTAATGGATTTAATGGGGAAGTTTGGAACGGAATTTTTGAAGGACGGAGACATCCTTCAGGGCTGGAGAGATTTCGAAGCGTGAATTGAGGTCGATGCCTATACATTTCTCAGCAACGGAGCCGTTGTCTGAAGAGAAGAAAGTGTGGAGCCGTTCTGCATCGTCAGGACCGATGCCGCCGCTGAGGAGGAAAGGCTTCGTGCCCTGATAGGCAGAGAGGATGTTCCAGTCGAACTGCTTGCCGCTGCCGCCGTAGTAGTTCCCAGTTTGCAGGAATTTGGTTTCAAACAGGAAGTAGTTGACGAGGGGCGCATAAACTTCGGTGCGACAAAGGTCTTCTACTGTGGCGACGGGCAGCATCTTCATGATTTGTACGCGAGCAGGAAGGACGGCCAGCAGATGCTCTATGTAATGGGGACTTTCTTCTCCATGCAACTGAACGACGTCGAGCTGGTAATCCCGTGTCCTGTTGAGAACTTCAGCTATTTTCGCATCGACAAACACACCCACACGCTTGCAATGGGAGGGTAGGTAAGTGGGTACCGTACGAACATAGCGTGGGGACTGAGGACAGAACACGAAGCCCATCCAGTCGATGCCTAATTGCTCAACGGCGCGAATATTTTCCGGTTCGCGCATACCGCAAACTTTGATAATCATATTGCTGAGATGAAATCGTTAAGAGTTTTGCCTGGGTCTGCTGTCTTCATGAAAGTCTCACCGATGAGGAAACCGCGGAAACCTGCTTCGCGCAGTTCGTGGACGGTTTGCGGATGGCTGATGCCGCTTTCGCTGACAAGGACGGGGCTGTTGGCAGAGTCGGCAGCAGAGCGGAGTTTTTCGGCGAGTCGGTAGGAGTTCTGTACGTCGGTGTGGAAGGTGCCGAGGTTGCGGTTGTTCACGCCGAGCATGTCGATGTTGCTGTCCACGTAGTCGAGTTCCGCCTCCGTATGGATTTCGAGCAAGGTCTGCAGGCCCAGTTCGTGGGCGATGCGTGCGAGGTTCTTGCAGGCTGTGACGGTGAGGTCGGCAGCGATGAGCAGGATGGCGTCGGCTCCGATGATGCGTGCCTGGAACAGTTGGTATTCATCGATGATGAAGTCCTTGCGCAGGATGGGTGTCCAGGGAACCAGCGGACGTGCTGTCTGGATGAAGTCCATGCGTCCGCCGAAATACTTCTCGTCGGTGAGGATGCTGAGGGCGGCAGCTCCGTTCTGTGCGTAGGCGTGTGGAATACGTTCGGGTCGTCCGTCTTCCTTGATCCAGCCTTTGGAGGGGGAGCGGCGCTTGAACTCGGCGATGATGCCGCTGGCGGAATTGCGCAGGATGGTGGACATGGGGTTGCAGTGGGGTCGCAGCTCGATGGCTCGCTCAGCCTGACGGTAGAGGTCGAAGGGAGAAAAGACTTCCTTCTGACGCTCTACTTCCAAGCGCTTGTGGGCTACGATTTCTTCAAGGATATCCATGGGGAGGGGGCTGAAAGGAACGAATGGAGATTATGAGTTCAGTTCTACGAAGTTTTTGAAAGTGCGGAAGGCAGCACCGCTGTCGATGCTCTCGCGTGCAATGTCGATGCATTCCTCTATGCTCTTTTGTCCTTTTTCCAGCACCTGAATGCCAAAGGCGGCATTGGCAAGCACGATGTTCTTCTGGGCAGGAAGGGACCGGTTTTCCAGCACGGAGTCGAAGATTTCCTTGGCTTCCTGTTCTGTGGCTCCGGCTACCAGTTCTTCGGGCTTGGCACAGTCAAAACCAAAATCCTGCGGACGGAAGATACGCTCGTAGTTGTTGGTGGTCACTTTAAATTCGCCTGTCAGCGAAATTTCGTCATAACCGTCAATGCTGTTCACGATGCCGTAGTCAATGCCGAGCTTCTGATATACGCTGTTGTAGAGGCGCATCTGGTCGAGGTTAGCCACACCGAGCAGCTGACAACTGGGTTGTGAAGGATTAACCAGAGGACCGAGCAGATTGAAGATGGTGGGGAAGGGCAGCGCCTTGCGGATAGGACCTACAAACTTCATGGCTTTGGCAAACAGCTGTGCGTGCAGGTACACGATTCCTGCCTCGTCCATACAGCGGTTCAGCTGGTCGAGATTGTCGGTGAACTTCACGCCGTGCTGTGCAATGACGTTCGAAGCACCACTGGTTGATGTGGCTGCATAGTTTCCGTGCTTGGCAACTTTGTAGCCTGCACCAGCTATCACGAAACAGCTCGTCGTGGAAATGTTAAAGGTGTTCTTGCGGTCACCGCCCGTACCGACAACGTCGATATAACGCTCACACATCAGAGGTACAGGTACGCCTGTTTCCAGAATTCCGTCGCGGAAGCCGAGCAGTTCCTCCACGGTCACGCCACGCATCTGCAGGCAAGTCAGCAATGCCGTAATCTGTTCGTTGGGATACTCAGAATGGGTGATGCCGATGAGAATCTGTTTCATTTCCTCACGACTCAGCACCTCGTGGTTCAAGAGCTTTGCTAAAATTTCTTTCATTGTTCAATAAAGTTTTTGATGATTGTTTTACCTTGTGTTGTTAATACGGATTCCGGATGAAACTGTATGCCTCGAACATCATACTCCTTATGACGTAAAGCCATGATTTGACCTTCGTCGCTGACACAGGTCACTTCTAAACATTCAGGCAAGTTGTTTGTATCTACCACCCATGAGTGGTAACGTCCTACTTCTATCTTGTTGGGCATTCCGGCAAAGAGAAGGTCTTCCTTGATGATGGTTGCTGGTGTGGCTACACCGTGAAAAACTTCGCTGAGGTTCAGGAGTTTGGCGCCGAAGGCTTCACCGATGGCTTGATGTCCCAGACACACGCCCAAAATGGGCTTGCGACCCGCGTAGGTGCGGATGACATCGAGCAGCAAGCCTGCTTCGGAAGGAATGCCAGGACCAGGCGAGAGGATGATCTTGTCGAATTCTTCGAGTTGGTGCAGCTGGAATTGGTCGTTGCGAAAGACGGTTACTTCTGCACCCAGTTCCTTTGCAAGGTGACTCAGGTTGTAGGTGAACGAGTCGTAGTTATCGATGATGAGTAGTTTCATAAGGTTGAATGTGCTGAATTACTATAATTTTTCTGCAATCTCAATCGCTTTGCGCAAAGCACCGAGTTTGTTGTTCACTTCCTGCAGCTCGTAGTCTTCGTTGCTCTTAGCCACGATGCCGCCACCTGCTTGGAACCACAGTTCGCCGTTGCGGCTGACGAACGTGCGGATGGTGATGGCCTGATTGAGCGAACCGTCGAAACCGATGAAGCCTATGCAGCCGCCGTAGGCTCCGCGGTTGTGCGGCTCGTATTCTGAGATGAGCTGCATGGCACGCACCTTTGGTGCTCCGCTGAGTGTTCCTGCTGGGAACGTGTCGATGAAAGTCTTGATGGGATCGGCTCCTTCGTTGAGCTGACCGCTGACGCGGCTGACGAGATGGATGACGTGGCTGTAATACTGCATATCCTTATAAAAGTCCACCTTCACATCGTGGCAGTTGCGGCTCAGGTCGTTGCGGGCCAAGTCCACCAGCATCACATGTTCGGCATTTTCCTTGGGGTCGTTCTGCAGGTAGATCGCGTTCTGGCGGTCCTGTTCTGGATTGCCTGTGCGACGTGTTGTTCCTGCTATGGGGTCGATGTAAGCACGTCCGTTCTCAATGCGGCAATGAGTTTCAGGACTTGAACCGAAGATGCGGAAGCCTCCGAAGTCGAAGTAGAAAAGGTAGGGACTTGGATTGATGGTGCGGAGAGCACGGTAGAGCTTGAAGTCGTCACCTTCGTAGTGCTGGATGAAGCGTCGGCTCAGCACAATCTGGAAGACGTCGCCACGCAGACAATGCTGGATGCCGCGCCGGATATTTGCTTTGTGCTCCTCGTCGGTTAGCGTGGAGGCATAGTTGCCTACAGGGTGGAAGTCATAGCCGTGAGCCATGCGATGTAGCACGTCGTTCTCCAGTTTGTCGAGGTCGTCCTCCTCGTCGTCTTCCAGCAGCTCGATGAGTGTGAGCGTATTGCGGAAGTGGTCGAACACCAGCACCACCTTATATAATATGTAGAGCAGGTCGGGTGCGTCGTTCTTCTCCTGCGTCTCGTCCTTCACGTCTATGTTCTCGAAATAGCGGACGGAATTGAAGCTGGTGTAGCCGTAGAGTCCGCAAAACTGACGGTCGGTTCCCTCTATGCTGAACTGACACAGGAAGTCGTTGATGGCGCGGTCAGCCTGATAGTCTTTGGTCACAGCGTGTTCGGCCTGCTCACCGTTGGGCATTCGGCTGATGGCAACACCGTGTTCGATGCTGATGCTGGCAATGGGGTGGAGGGCTATGAACGAACGGGCATTCTCGCCGCCGTGGTAGTCACTACTCTCCATCAGGGCTGACTGCGGATAGTCGTCGCGCAGTTTCATGTAGGCGCTGACAGGCGTCACCATGTCGCCCAGAATCTGTTTAGAGGAAGTATGATAATGATAAGTCATGGGTCAGGGTTTTTCTTGCGGGAAACCGCAAGGCTAAGTTAATGGAATTGCACTACACAGTTAATCATTCATGTGTTTGAGATAAGTTTCGAGGTCTTTGTCACCTCGTCCGCTGACGGTCAGCACCACGACATCGTCGGGCTGGAACTGCATCTTGGGCAGGGCAGCGAGGATGTGGGCAGATTCGAGTGCAGGGATGATTCCCTCCATGCGAGTCAGTTCGAAAGCGGCAGTGAGTGCTTCGTCGTCGTTGACGGCAAGGACCTGTGCGCGTCCTGTGACGTAGAGGTTGCAATGGAGCGGTCCCGTTCCTGGATAATCCAAACCTGCCGAGATGCTGTAAGGCTCAATGATCTGTCCGTCTTCGGTCTGCATGAGCTTGATGCGCGAACCGTGAAGAATGCCGTCGGTGCCGATCTCCAGCGAGGCAGCGGTCTTGTCGCTGTCGAGTCCTAGTCCACCGGCTTCTGCCAGCACAATCTTCACCCGTTCGTCCTCGATGTAGTGGAAGATGGTGCCTGCTGCGTTCGAACCTCCACCCACACAAGCCATCAGGTAATCAGGGTAGTCGCGTCCTTCCTTCTCAGTCAGCTGTTCGCGGATTTCCTCTGAAATCACACTTTGCAGACGAGCCACCATATCTGGATAAGGGTGCGGACCGACGGTGCTGCCAATAATATAAAAGGTGTCGGCAGGGTGGCAGCACCAGTCGCGTATGGCTTCGTTGGTGGCGTCCTTCAGCGTTTTGTTGCCAGAATGAACAGGAACGACCGTCGCTCCTAACATCTTCATGCGTTCCACGTTGGGACGTTGACGCTCCACATCGAGCGCACCCATATACACCGTGCAGGGCATATTCATCAGCGCACAAGCCGTTGCCGTAGCCACACCGTGCTGACCGGCTCCCGTCTCTGCAATGATGCGCGTCTTGCCCATCTTCTTGGCAATGAGAATCTGTCCCAGCGAGTTGTTGATTTTGTGCGCACCCGTGTGGTTCAGGTCTTCACGCTTCAGGTAGAGGCGGCAACCGTACTTCTCGCTCATGCGTTTTGCCAGATAGAGTGGGGAAGGGCGTCCCACATAGTCGCGCAGCAAGGTGTGGAACTCCTGCTTGAATTCTTCACTCTCGATGATAGGCAGATAGGCTTCCTTCAGGTTCTCCACGGTCTTGTAGAGAATCTCAGGGATGTAGGCACCTCCGTAGTTGCCATAAAATCCGTTTTCGTCAATTTGGTAGTTCATATTGTATTTGTTTGCGTTGATTATTAACTGAAAAATGTTGTTTGTGCAAGGATGCAAAAAAATGAAGCCTGCCGTAAGTACGACAGGCTTCCTATGGGTTTCACGACCACATGTGAGTGGGTATATAGCTGATGAAACATTTGGGATAGCACCACACGGCTTACGACTTTTTGGGTCTTAAGCTACGCCATCGCCAAGTTTTCATACTATAATTTGTCATGTTTTCTTGAAATTTTGTGCAAAATAAGTACTTTTTCGCGACCTGTGCAAGAAAATCGTAAGAAAAATGCAGAAAAATGTGTAAATTTTGTAAGTTCGAACAGTTTTCCACAAAGTTCCGCAGAAAAATTCATCATAAATGAGGATTGCGCAGTTTTGGAAAATGTCGTAACTTTGCAGCGAATTTCAAGATGTTTGAGAATAAACCCAACACAAACACAAAATAAAACTCGATAAGTATCAATTAAGGTTAGAAAAAGAATTCTTTTTATGAAACAAATTTACAGAAAAACAATGATGCTGATAGGAGCAGCCTTGATGGCAGCTCATCTCTCAGCACAGGAGTCCATTCAGCTTGCCCCCATCGTGGTGGAAGGCGACCCCAAGACCACAGGCACTTTGTCTCAGCAGCCGCTGAGCTACAGCGCCATCACCACCACTCAGTTGCAGGAGCAAGGAACTAACTCTCTGAAATCCGCAGCACAGTTCGTTCCCAACCTCTTCATTCCTGACTACGGCTCTCGCCTCACGAGCGCTATATATATAAGAGGTGTAGGCTCGCGTCTCAACACACCTTCAGTCGGACTCTATGTCGATGATGTGGCATTCAAGGAGAAGTCGGCTTTCGACATCAGCTTCAACGACGTGCAGCGAGTGGAAGTGTTGCGTGGTCCGCAATCCACACTTTACGGACGCAACGCAATGGGCGGTTTGCTCAAACTCTACACCTTCAATCCCCTCGACACTCGTTGGCGTGGACGCCAGACCGTTATCCGTGCTGGAGCTTCCACAGAGGACGCTGGCCGTTATGTGAATTTCCGTACAGCTGCACCTGTGGGTGAGAACGCAGCTTATTCCTTTGCTGCTTTCTACGAAGGCAACGACGGTTACAACCGCAACACGTTCCTGAACCGCAAGAGCAACGGAGGTGATGCAGGAGGTGTGAAGTTCCGTTACGTCTTCAATCCAGAACGCCATCCTGGCTTCACGGCTGATTTCCAGACCAGTGTGGAGTACAGTGACGAGAAAGGTTATGACTACTACAAAGTAGCTGACCTCAATCCTGACGAAATTGCCGCTCAGCCTGGAAATGCTCCAAATGCTGACAACGGGATTGGTCAGATTCGTGAAAGCGAACTGGGCAGTTATCGCCGTATGCTCTTCAACAATTCGCTGAAACTTCAGTCCGTTCAGAAACATTTTACTCTTACTTCTGTGACTGGCTACCAGTTCCTTACTGACCGAATGTTCATGGATCAGGACTTCTCGCCAGCCAATCTCTTCACTTTGGAGCAGCGTCAGCGCAGTCATTATCTCTCTGAGGAACTCGTTGCGAAAAGTCGTCGAAACCGCAAGTTCGAGTGGGTGGGAGGCGTTTATGTCGCTCAACAATGGCTCAAAACCAACGCTCCTGTCGTGTTTGGACGTGAGGGTATTGAGCAGTTCATCCAAAATGGCATCAATCAGGGATTTGCTGCAGCTAACGAAGCAATGAACCCGATGGGTATGAATATCGACCTCCAGATCAGCGATCAGAAAATGACGGTGAACGGTTTGTTCGATACGCCTTCGTTCAATGCTGCTGCCTTCGGACAGGCTACGCTGAAGAATCTCCTGCCTCACCTCAACCTCACGGCAGGCGTCCGGGTGGATTACGAACACAACAAGATGGACTATAACAGCGCAGCCGACATCAACTATGCTTTCGTAATGACGCGTCGCAATATCCCTATGATTAACACGGAGTTCACCACCACTTCTGGCTATCAGGGCGTCATCAAGAAAGATTACACACAAGTGCTGCCCAATGTGGCTTTGACTTACGAACTGCCCGACCAGAACATGATTTATGCCAGCGTGTCGAAGGGATTTCGTTCGGGCGGCTACAACATACAGATGTTCAGCGACCTCATTCAGGCCAGTATGCGCAACGACATGATGGCGGACTTGGCTGCCGACCCCACAATTGGTGGAGCAATGGCCCGCTACAACATGACGCCAGGCGAAAATCCTTCTGCCGACAGCACCACCGTCTTCAAGCCTGAAACCAGCTGGAACTTCGAACTTGGAACTCATCTCAACCTCTTCGACGGACGCCTCACGCTCAACGCAGCTGCCTTCTATATTCGTACCGTCGATCAGCAGATTGCACGTTTCGCAGCCAACGGACTGGGTCGCCAGATGGTGAATGCAGGCAAGAGTGAAAGTTGCGGAGCTGAAATCAGCGCCGGCACTTGGTTCCACCTTTTCCGCAATCCTTTAACGCTGAACGTTTCTTATGGCTTCACCAACGCCAAGTTCATCGAATACGCAGGCGATGCAGTCTATGATGACAACTATATGCCCTTCGTACCTCGTCACACCGTTGCTGCCGCAGCCGAATATATGTTTAGCGTGAAGCGCGTACATTTCAACTTAGGAGCAAATATCACAGGCGCAGGTCGCACCTATTGGACAGAAAGCAACAGCGCAAGCGAACCCTTCTATCTCCTCTTAGGCGCACATGTAGGTGCCCGTTACAAGAACGTGGCCATCAACATCTGGGGCAAGAACCTGACGGACAAGCAGTACGTTCCCTTCTACTTCGAGTCTCTCTCTCAAGGATTGGCACAGACCTGCCGTCCCCGTCAGTTCGGCATCGACCTCACTATCTCGCTCTAAGTGAAGAATGAAGAGTGAAGAGTGAAGAATGGCGAAGCCATCGCGAGCCGAAGCAGCTACGTCACGCCGTCTCGAAAGGCAAAGCCTTCGGGAAATAAGGCGGGCATAGTCTTGCTGACAAGCAAGGGAGCCCATTAAGCCTTATTGACAGCGTAAGCGGCAAAAAGCCTGGGGCTTTTTAGGCGTGGGAGCGATCAGCGGAGGCGAGAACGAAGTGGCAATGAAAAGTGAAGCGTGAAGAGAAGCTCAACTCTTCACGCTTCACTTTTCACTTTTCTTCGCTCAAATTTCCGTAACTCTTAACTCTAACGAAATTTCCAAGTACTTAGAATTTTTTTTTCAAGTACTTGGAAATATTTTTTTAAGTACTTAGAAATTTTTTTCCAAGTACTTGGAATTTTTCATCCAAGTATTTGAAATTTTATTTTGACTTAACTTTCGAGAGAATTTGTGTTCGCTCTGCACGCTGTAAGTGTTTGCTTATCAAGAGAGTGCATCAGGAACCAAATATTCTTGCAGTCAACTGCAATTCATCTCCAAAAACTATGTAAAAACATGTTTCTTGAATTATTTTTGTTGGAATCATGCGGTCGGTCCGATTTTTTTCCGTATTTTTGCAAAAATATTTAAGTATTCATCCTTATTTATCCAATTCCACCTATGTTTCCATTCAATCGTAAATTCCACATTTCGTTCTTTCTCTTCACTCTTTTCGCTTCACTTTTCATGTTTCTGAACTCTTGTTCGGGAGGAACGAATGGAGAAAATGGCGATGCTCAGGGCAGTTTCCTCGACCGCTTGACGGATGAGCATCTGAGTAGTTTCAACATTGACGGAGTTCCGTTGGCACAAGGCAGCGGACACAGCCAAGCTTTCAAGATTCATCCGCTGAAGGAACTGCGAATCTCTGTCCCAGCTGGAGCCTTCGAACTCAATCCTCAGATTGAGGTAAGTGTGGCCAAAGGCGAGGATATCCAAATGCTTGATTCGGTTGTTTCTAACAATCTTCCGAATCATGAGCTGCTGTATGCTTACGAACTCGACGCAGGACTCCCTTCCGACTCTGTGATGCCTGGCAAGATGCTGGTTGAGATTAACCTGAAAAAGCTTGGAATCCCTAAGGAACTGTATCCATATATCAGTCTGGCGAGAGTGGATGAACAGGGAAATTTGATGGAAGTGAACTCCCATGTGACGAAGGGAGTGCTGAAATATTATGCCAGTCAGAACAGTTGGATTGTGATAACAGGAGCTGTCGCCATTCCCGGTCTTATTATTGCAGGTTTCTATACGGGTCAGTTTTCCCTTCCGATGAATGTGACCAAGAGCCTGCAGGCTTGGAAGGCGGCTGGCTATCCTGCGAAGTTCTGGAAGA
This sequence comes from uncultured Bacteroidaceae bacterium, assembly GCA_905234555.1. Classification (GTDB taxonomy): domain Bacteria; phylum Bacteroidota; class Bacteroidia; order Bacteroidales; family Bacteroidaceae; genus UBA3839. Next base: position 69,206 of record CAJOHO010000012.1, on the reverse strand, counting down.
AGAACGACCTTGTGACCGTTCCCGTGAAGGACAAAAACGGCAATTTCAACGTGGTGTTCCGTTTCCTTGAGACTGAAGATGCCGCCCGCTTCCCTCAGTATCTTGACAAGACCACCCAACTCGAAGAGCGGATAGCCCAACATACTGCCACAGCTCAGCAGATGTACGATAAGGATCATCCAGTAAAGCCGCACATGCCAACTCATCTCGCCGACAATCCCTACGAAGAAGTGGATCCCGTCGAAATCATGGAACGACGTGTGGGCCGTTACCGCATCTATCACGACCTCCTCAAGAAAGATACGCTCTATCAGAACCTGAAGAAAGACCCCGACATCCAACTGCCGCAAAGCGTTCAGGACATTATTGCCGCTACGAAACTGGTGCACCAGTTCAGTCTCGACACCTTAGGACTGGGCATGAAGCCCCTTTCCTATACCTATAATCTTTATATTGTGTCGAGTACGGAGATAGGTAACGAAAAAGGCGTTAATACCACAGAGGCTCTCTTTCAACCCATTCCTGGGGGAAGTACAGGCAAACTGATGACCAACCGTGTGTTCATCAACTATGAATGCTACCTGAACGGTGAAGAAGGTAACCGTATTTATGACCGAAGCAAGGCAGACATATTGGGAATCAGTATGGCGCATGAAATCGGTCATGCCTTCGAAAACGAATACATCAATACCGTCTGGTCGTCCAATCTGCAGTTCTTCGAGGCAATCGGTTCGGTTACTGAGCATTGGTTTGCCGCTTGGATGAAGAAGAAAGGCCTGTTCAAAGACGAGGATACAGAGTCGCCGGCAGCAGCTGTGCGTCTGGGATATGCAGCACGCTTTTGCAAGCAACTGCTCGCCTGGCCGCTTGGCACAGACTATCCTAAGAGTACAGTCTTCAAAACGGCAAAGCTCTTGGGGGTTGAAGAGCCTCAAACCTTCGGCGGCTACATGTTAGGAGACTTGCTGCAGTATATGTGCGACCACACGAAGAAAGTGAACTTTGACAGAATCATGTCGAATTTCTCCAGCGGCAACAGTTTTGTTGAGAACCTGAAAGCCATTTTCGACCTCAAAAACGACAAGAACTTCGCCATCGTCTATGAAAAATTCCTTTGGCATTTCATGCCAGAGATTGTGCAGAGGCAGACGAATAGTAAATATGATCAGAAATACATCAACAAGCCGCAAGTGCAAAACAGAATCATACCTGTTCATCGTTTCCGCATTCTTGGTCATCAGGGTGGCTCCACAGCCTATCCCTTTACTGTGAAAATCTTGCGTATAGTGTCGGATGAAGAGAAAGAAAAGATTCCCTATAACGTGTTTGCCGTTCCTTCTGAAAAGATTGCAGATCCACGACTGAAATTCTCACTCATCGAAGGCGACAGCGCTCAGCCGAAGGACCGTTATTACATAGAACCGTGCGCCAAAGAGTTCCAGAAAACCGTAAATGCAGCACTCATTTACCGTCCAGGCATCGAGGAAGACCGGTTAGACAAAGACTACTACGTGGATCTCGTTGCTTTCTACCGCCCCAAGAGTCCCGTCATTGATGGCGAGACCAAGGATACGGAGGGCTTGAATATAGATTTGGTCGATGAACCCGCAAAGGCGTTGTTACAGGCTAAATACATTACAGGCATGCAGATAGCCGTTGTCAACAAAGCCAAGAAGAAGAACAAGACGTTCAATGTGCCGCTTAGCAAATGCGGAAAGACGGTGAAGATTCCGTACAACGAAATCTGGATTTCCGATCCTGAGGAAATTGACATAGCCGTTCGCACCCGCTGGTATTATAAGACTCCTGACGGAAAGAACTACTATTATTCTCCAGCCACCGACCGTGTGAACTATAAACGGAAAAAGAAAATTGAGCATCAGGATGAGGAAAAAGTGAAGCCAGAACAGGAAGAGAATGAATTCCGAAAACGCCCCGAAGGAGAAGTGACTGAGGACTTGGGTGAGGTGGTGATTGATGCCAAATACGCCATTGACAGAATGGCAACGACGAACGTGATGCATGGCTATTGGCTCGACTACACATGCAACAACGACGGCGCACCCATCTATGCCCATATTGTGGTGAAGGGAAAGGCCGCCACTATCACTATTCCCACCCACAGCGTGAACCACGCCATTCCTGAGAACAGGTCCCACGCCAACTTCGAGTTCACGGGTTTCACCATTAAATGCAAGTGTCGCATCGTCCGAGAGTCAGATGCTGTGTATGCCATGTTCGAGTCGTTGGAGAGCGTGTCGCCATCCTCTTCCACCAGAACCGAAGTCGGCGACTACTGGCAAGTTATTCGCGACCCCGACCCTATTGACAATCATTACAGCACGAAGGCCTCCTCAACCATCCAATTCAAGTCGTCGCAGAAACTACATCAGGAAACTGGTCTTGTCGCAAACCAAGTATATCTGAAGAACGACCGCTCGAAGGGTGCTTTCAGCATTCAGCTCTTCGTTCACGAAAAATACCACTCCGTCACCTCCAACACCCATTGGTCCGACAGCCCAGTCGTGTATGACGGCGACGAAGACACTTTTGTCGAAATCAAGGGAGTTCTGAATAAATAGTTTTGAATTATAAATCTGAATAAATAGTTTTGAATTTTAAAATTGAATGATATATGCGTAAACACATTTATTCCTTTCTTCTCTTCACCCTTCTCGCTTCACTTTTCACGCTTCACTCTTCATTTTTCACACTTCATTCTTCATATTTCATTTTTTTTCTGAACTTTGCAGGATAATACCGATATAAATATGAAAAAACTGATTTCAACTATCTTTTTAAGTACGATAGCAGTTGTGTTGTTCGCGCAGAGTGATAGGATTTTTGTGCCGCGTAGTCCTTGGCAGAGTTATGATAGTTCTGTGTTTTGTGGCCCTTACCCAAGCGACAATCAGTTGCGATGGCAGGACATGGAGATGTACGCCTTCATCCACTATTCGCTGAACACTTATACCGATCAGGAGTGGGGCTTCGGCAATGAAGACCCTAAGCTGTTCAATCCCACAGACCTTGATTGTCGCCAGTGGGCACGCGTCTGCAAACAGGCTGGTATGAAGGGTATCATCTTCACAGCCAAGCACCATTGTGGTTTCTGTATGTGGCCGTCGAAATATACAGAGTATTCTGTGAAGAACTCACCTTGGAAGAATGGTCAGGGAGATGTGGTTCGCGAACTGGCTGAGGCTTGCAAGGCTGAGGGGCTGGAATATGCCGTCTATCTCTCACCTTGGGACAGAAATCATCCTGATTACGGCAAACCAGAATACGTCACCTACTTCCGCAATCAGCTGCGTGAGTTGCTGACGGAGTATGGCGCGATGTTCGAGGTGTGGTTTGACGGAGCCAACGGAGGCGACGGCTGGTATGGCGGGGCGAACGAGACGCGCCGTATAGACCGCACGACCTATTATGAGTGGCCCGAGACCTATAAGATGATACGTGAGTTGCAACCCCATTGTCTCATCTGGAACGACGGAAGCGACCGCGGTGACCTGCGTTGGGTAGGAACTGAGGCAGGTAATGTCGGCGAGACCAATTGGAGTTTTCTGAACCACGACGACGAGGTCACATGGCCCATGCTCCACTACGGATTGGAGGACGGCGATGTGTGGTGTCCTGCCGAGACGAACACCAGCATCCGTCCGGGCTGGTTCTACCACGAGACGGAGAACGAGAACGTGAAGAGCCTCTCGAAACTGATGGACACCTATTATAAATCGGTAGGCCGCAACTCCTGCCTGTTGCTTAACTTCCCCATCGCTCCCAACGGGCGCATCCATCCCACGGACAGCATTCGCGGCATCGCCTTCAAGAAGATGATTGACGAGGTGTTCAAGATCGATTTGGCGAAGAAAGCAAAAATAAAAGCATTGGGAGCCGATCCAAAAAGGGGAACGCAGGAGGGAACTCTCATCACCTTCAAAAAGCCAACAACGTTCAACCGCTTCGTCGTTGAGGAGGACATCCGCTGTGGGCAACATGTAAAGAAGTTCTCGCTCGAAGCCGAAGTCGATGGAAAATGGATTCCGCTGAAGGATGAACTGGCCGAGAACGGTGATGGGCTGACCACGATTGGGCATCGACGCATCATCTGCTTCCCAACAGTGACGGCTACTCGTCTGCGTTTCACTGTCACCGAAGCCAGATGCCGGCCTGTCATCAAGCGCACATCTGTGTATTTGGCTCCTGACATCACGCTTGATACACCCGATGCAGGCGAAAAGCATTCATCCGACTACTACATTTTCTTCGGTGCCGACCGCGTGATGTTCATCACCCTCAATGACGAGGCGAACGTCACGGGTTTCCGCTATCTGCCGCCACAGGATTCGAAGGACGGCATCGTCACCCACTATCGCATCTCCGCCACCACTGACTGGAAAACCTGGGAGACGCTGGGCGAGGGCGAGTTCTCGAATATTGTGAACAATCCCATCTGGCAGACCATCTGCTGCAAGTCCACGCGTGCCAAAGTCATCCGTGTGGAGGGCCTGCGTCTGGCACAGGGCGACCGCATGGGCTACAGCGATGTAGAAGTCATTACCGAACACTAAATCATAGGGCAACTTACACACTTTTTGCCAGAAGTGGTCTGGGGTATGGTGAGAAAGATATTTCAAACAATTGATGATAAAGGAATGATGGAAAAACAATACGTGAACAAGGAACTGCATACAGCATGGGAGTTTGTGGAGAATACAAGACGCAGTATTTTCCTGACGGGCAAGGCGGGAACGGGAAAGACAACCTTCCTGAAAACCGTCGTGGAGCGTTCGCGCAAACGCCCCATCGTGGTGGCGCCGACGGGTGTGGCTGCTATCAATGCAGGCGGGGTGACGATTCACTCTTTCTTCCAGCTGCCTTTCTCACCCTACGTGCCTGGTGCCAAGATCGAAAGCAAGTTTGACTTCAGCCGTGAGAAGCGAAAGATCATTGCCTCCATTGACTTGCTGATTATCGACGAGATTTCGATGGTGCGAGCCGACCTGCTCGATGCCATTGATGCTGTGCTGCGCCGTTTCCGTGACCACTCCCAGCCCTTTGGCGGCGTTCAGTTGCTGATGATTGGCGACTTGGCTCAGCTGACGCCTGTTGTCACCCAAGAGGAAGAACACATGCTGAACACCTACTACGACACACCTTATTTCTTTGGTTCGAAGGCTTTGCAGCAGATTGACTATGTGACGATTCAGCTGGAGCATGTTTATCGCCAGCAGGACGAGTCGTTCATCCATCTGCTGAACGATGTGCGTCAGGGTCATCCGTCGGCTGACACTTTGGCGAAGCTGAACAGCAGAAGCCTCCCCCCAGCCCCCTCCGATAGAGGGGGAGCTATAAGGTTGACCACCCATAACAACCTTGCCAACCACTACAACGAGACAGAGCTGCAGAAACTGCCTGGACGCTCCTACACCTATCACGCTGAAGTCAAGGGGACTTTTCCTGAGTATTCGTACCCGACGGCAGAGACGCTCGTCCTGAAAGAGGGTGCACAGGTGATGTTCGTGAAGAACGATCCTTCAGGCGACCACCTGTACTATAACGGACGTATCGGACGTGTGGCGGAGGCGAGCGACAGCCGTCTGACCGTCTATTGCGAAGGCGATGCGGAAGCCATCGAGGTGGAGCCGCTGGTGTGGGAGAACACACGCTATACGCTGAACGAACAGACACGCGAGATAGAGGCAGAAGTCCAGGGTACGTTTCGCCAGCTGCCCTTGCGACTGGCCTGGGCCATCACCATTCACAAGAGTCAAGGCTTGACGTTCGACCACGCTATCATCGATGCCAACCTGAGCTTTGCTCCTGGTCAGGTGTATGTAGCCCTGAGCCGTTGCCGCACACTCGACGGACTTCTCCTTGCCTCGCCTCTGGAGGCCCGTTCGGTCATCAACGACCAGCGAGTGGATAACTACATCGCCCATCAGGAGAGTGAAGCGGCACGCAGCATTGCCCAGCTGCCAGCCTTGAAGCAGGAGTACGAGCGTTTCCTGCTCCTTCAGCTGTTCGACTTCCAGCCTTTGCTCTTTCATCAGGAGACAATGGTGCGCATCTTCTCTGAGTTCTTCTACCACAGCCACGCAGAGCTAAGAGTGATGCACGATGAGGCGTTGCGCGACCTTCGCCAGAAAGTCGTCGATGTGGCTGCGAAGTGGCAGCAGAAAATCCAGTCGATGCCTGTTGAGGCGCTTCGCGACGAATTGTTCCTGGAACGTGTGAAACGAAGTGCTGACTACTTTGCCGAACAGCTGATTGCCATCCTCACGAAGCCCATCACGCTCTCAGCGAAGGTGGAAACCAACAACAAGCAGGCGCGTCGTCGTCTCGACAACGCTTTGGCTGACGAACGGCAGGTGTGGCAGTCGCGATGCTTCCTGCTGGCGAAGATGGCAGAGCTGGGATTCTCGGTCGGCAACTACTTGAAGGAGAAGCAGATGTCTGCCCTCGACGCATTGGAAGAGAAAGACCAGAAACCCAAGCGTGCCAGAAAGTCGAAAGCTGCGAAAACGCCAGAGCAGAAGATGCCCAAGCCTAAGACTTGGGAGGTGACGTACCAGCTCTTTTGTGAGGGAATGAACCCCGACCTCATCGCCCGTGAACGCTGCCTTACCCTCAACACGATTGTTGGGCATCTTGCCCGCTATGTTGAAAGTGGCGAGCTAAGCTTAGACGACCTGGTGCCGCCTGAGCATCAACAGGCCATCAAGGAGGTTGTCCGGAAGATAGGTACTGCCGACGGCGCGACACCTATTAAGAATCTCTGCCCGCCAGATGTGACCTATTCGGAGATTCGCTTGGTTCTGACTTTTGGGATGAGGAACGAAAAAACCTCGTGGCAAAACCACGAGGCACAGTAACGAACTTGTCAATTTTTGATTGTAGGATGATAAAGGCACAATAACGAGCCTGCCAATTTTTGATCGTAGGATTGTTAAGGCACAGTAACGAGCCTGTCAGTTTTGTTGGTGGGAACTTAAAAATTCCACTTGAAGGCAAGCGTGGGAATGACGAAAAGGCGGTTGTTCTGACCTTTGGCTGGGAAGACGAAATTGTTGGAAATCTCTACTTCTGTGCCGATGGAGGGATAGGAAGATTTTTCCTTGAAAGGAGCCAGATTCTTCAGGTTAAACCAGAACTGAGGTTCGCTGAGAAGGATGAGCTTGCCGTTCACGTTCTTGTCGAACCAAAGGTCGCAAAATCCTGAGAATGTGCAAAGTCCTCTGGCGAAGTTCAGCCCCCACACCTCAGTCAGCTGGAAGCCTGCGAATGCTTTCTGCCAAGGCTGCTCGCCTTTGAAGTACTGCTTGTAAAGTGCCTGTACGCTGAAGGTGCGCTGGAAGTCGGCACTATGCCAGTTCCAGGCAAGACCTGCCAGAGCCGCCTGCTGGAAACGTGTGTTGTTCTGCAGGTGTTTGGAGTTGGACAGTCCTCCGTCGTATTCCACATGAGCTGCAAACTGCTTGTTCTTTGTGACGTTGAACTCGCGAGAAACTTCCCAATAGGCTCCGCCCACACCGTTGGAATAATAGTCGAGATCGATGAAGAGGAACGTGCTTCCCCAAGCATCCGGCTTGAAAAGCTCGAAGGTAGTTGTGACGCTGGGACGCTCGGAAAGATATTCAGGTTGGAGCGTGTGGCCCAGGTCGTAGTGGAACTGTAGGTTTTGTGCTTGCGCCTTTGGCGCGAATGTTGCTGTGATGAGAGCAAACAGAAAGATAGTCTGATACTTTTTCATCTGGATCGAATTGATTTGTTTTCAAAATTGGCTGCAAAGTTACGAAATATAATTCTAAATTCTAAATTATAATTTATAAATTCATAAAAATGCAAGGATTATCACACTTTTTTATGGTTTATGATTTTTTTTTCGTAATTTTGCACTTTAAATAATAAATAAGGTAGAAGATTATGAGTAGAGAGCACAATCATTTGGTCATTATGGCAGGTGGTGTAGGTAGCCGTTTCTGGCCCATGAGCACACCTGAATGTCCCAAGCAGTTTATCGACGTGATGGGGTGTGGACGCACTTTCATCCAACTGACGGTAGATCGTTTTGAGGGAGTGGTAGAACCACAGAACGTGTGGGTGGTGACATCCGAGAAGTATGCAGGGCTGGTGAAGGAGCAGCTGCCACAGGTGCCAGAGGGAAACATCCTGCTGGAGCCGTGCCGCCGCAACACAGCACCTTGTATAGCCTACGTGGCTTGGCGCATCAAGAAGCAGGACCCGCAGGCGAACCTCGTCGTGGCTCCCAGCGACCACTTGGTGCTCAATCCCGAAGAATTCCGCAAGGTGGTGCTGCGTGCGCTCGATTTCACAGCCGAGACTGACGCCATCGTCACGCTGGGCATGAAACCCACTCGTCCGGAAACGGGCTATGGCTACATCCAAGCCGACCACTCTGCAGCCTCACTTCGCAACAAGGGCATTTTCCGTGTGGACAGCTTCCGCGAGAAGCCCAATCTGGAAACTGCCAAGGAGTATATCAAGCATAAGGAATACTACTGGAACTCTGGTATCTTCGTGTGGAGCGTCAACACCATTGTCAACGCCCTCCGTATCTACCAGTCCGAGATTGCCGACATCTTCGAAAACCTTCTGCCTGTCATGGGTACAAGCAAGGAACAGGCAGCCATCGACAAGGAATTTCCCAAGTGCCCGAATATCAGCATCGACTATGCCGTGATGGAGAAGGCAGACGAGATTTTCGTGATGCCTGCCGACTTCGGCTGGAGCGATGTTGGAACATGGGGTTCGCTCATCACGCTGGCTAACCGCGATGCCCAGGGCAATGCCGTCGTGGGTGAAAACGTGCAGCTCTACGAAACCCGTAACTGCATGGTTCACACCTCGCAGGAACGTCGTGTGGTGATTCAGGGACTCGATGGCTATATCGTGGCAGAGAAGGACAACACGCTGCTCATCTGCAAATTGTCGGAAGAACAGCGCATCAAGGAGTTTAGCGCTTGAAACCTCAGTCTCCCAAACGAAAAAAGACAAAATGCAAAATATCCTGATAGCAGATAGCGGCTCAACGAAGACTGCATGGTGTATCATCGAAGGTGAGAATCGTCAGTTTTTCTATACGCAGGGCATCAATCCTTACCAGCAAAGCGAAGATGACATCATCGCTGAGTTGCAGCGTTCGCTGGTGCCGGAGGTGAGAAATGCCGAAGCCATCTATTTCTATGGTGCAGGCTGCACAGCCGAGAAAGCACCAGTGGTGGCATCAGCTTTGCGTCGCAGCATTTCCACCGAAGCTGACATCTTTGTCGATAGTGATATGCTGGGAGCTGCCCGTTCGTTGTGTGGACGTGAGAGTGGGGTGGTGTGCATCCTCGGCACAGGCTCCAACTCCTGTCTCTACGACGGAACCGAACTGGTGAGTAACGTGTCGCCCCTGGGCTATGTCTTGGGTGACGAGGGAAGCGGAGCCTATATCGGAAAACGTCTCGTAGGCAACTGCCTGAAGCGTCAGTTCTCTGAGGAGGTGTGCCGTTTGTTCAGCGAAGAGATTCAGCTTTCAACGGCATCCATCGTCAATAAGGTCTATCGCGAACCCTTCCCCAACCGTTTCCTTGCCAGCCTCTCACCTTTCTGTTCACGTCATCGCGACTTGCCGGAAATCCATGCGTTTCTGGTGGATTGCTTCCGCGAGTTCTTCATTCGCAATGTAGCTCTCTACGGACGGAAGGAGCTGCCTGTCCATTTCATCGGTTCTGTGGCCTGGAACTATCGTCAGGAACTGGAAGAGGCAGCAGCACAGTTGGGATTCCGTATAGGAAAGATAGAACAAGATCCGTTGGATGGATTGATTCAGTATCACGCATGCAAGTAAAGATAGAAGAATCTTGGCGCGAACGCCTGCAAGGTGAATTCGATGCGCCCTATTTCGACCAGTTAACCCGTTTCGTGCGTCAGGAATACGCACAGGGACGGGTCTATCCGCCTGGAGGCTTGATTTTCAATGCCTTCAACCTCTGTCCTTTTAACCAAGTGAAGGTGGTCATCATTGGCCAGGACCCTTACCACGAGGAAGGACAGGCACAGGGATTGTGCTTCTCTGTGCCGACGGGTGTGCAGATTCCTCCTTCCCTGGTGAATATCTACAAGGAAATACACGATGACTTAGGTGTGACGGTTCCTCCTTCGGGCGACCTCACCCGCTGGGCAAGACAGGGTGTGTTGCTGCTGAATGCCACACTGACAGTTCGTGCCCATCAGGCTGGTTCACATCAGCGTCAGGGTTGGGAGCAGTTCACAGATGCCGTCATCCGGATTCTAAGTCGTGAACGTAGCAGACTGGTCTTCATCCTCTGGGGCAGTTACGCCATCAGCAAACGGGCTTTGGTGGACGAACGGCGTCATTTGGTGCTGACCTCTCCTCACCCCTCACCTCTCTCAGCCCATCGCGGCTTCTTTGGTAATCATCATTTCTCTCTAACGAATCACTATCTCGAACAACAGGGCCTCACACCTATCCAATGGTGAGAATCCTCCGAGTTCTCTAAATCCTCCGAATCCTCTGAGTTCTCCGAGTTCTCCGAACCCTCTGATAATTCAATGATAAAAAACCTGATTTTCGACTTTGGCGGCGTGGTAGTTCCGCTGAACCCTGAAGAAGCCTACCGACGGTTTGAGTCGCTGGGTGTGACTGATGCTCGCGAACGGCTGGGCAAGTACGGCCAGACAGGCATTTTCCTGCAATGCGAGAACGGAAGCATCGACGCAGAAACCTTCCGTCAGCAGTTGGGAAAGCTGGTTCAGGAACTCTCTGGCAGCGCCGAGACACCTGAGTTCACGTTTGAGCAATGTGAATGGGCTTGGCGCGGTTATGTGACGGAAGTTCGAAAGGAACGACTGCAGAACTTGCTGAAACTCAAAGAGTCCTATAACGTCCTGCTGCTGAGCAACACCAATCCTTATATGACGCATTGGGCAGACAGCACCGACTTCAGCGGCGACGGACACCCCATCGGCTACTATTTCCATCGCACCTTCTATAGCTATAAGATGAAGGACTACAAGCCGTCGGCCACCATCTTCCAGCGTGTTCTGACGGAATCAGGTTGTCGTGCGGAGGAAACCATCTTCCTCGACGATGGACCAGCCAATGTGGAGGCAGCCAACCAACTGGGCATTCATGGCTTGTTGGTTCCCAAGAACGTAGACTGGATGCCAGCCCTTCAGGAAAAACTTAATGTTTCATCTTTTTCGTAATTCCGTAATTTCGTAATTCCGAAAATCCCAAAATCCGTAATTCCGTAAATCCATAAATGATAAGACGTCTATTCCTTTGTGTTCTCTGTCTGCTTAGTGCGCTCTGTGAGGCGTCAGCCCAGACCTCAGACTCGAGCCATGAATGTCGCCATTGCGCCAGGCAACGACGTGCGTCTGTTGATGAGTGGTCAGGCTAAGTTCGACGATCTCTTCCGTGAGGTGGAGAACGCACGCGACTTCATCCATATGGAGTATTTCAACTTCCGCAACGATTCTATCAATCATTTGCTCATCAATCTGTTAGCAAAGAAAGTTAAAGAAGGAGTTGAAGTGCGTGTGATGTACGATGCCTTTGGCAATTCTTCCAATAATCAGCCAATTAAGAAAGTGCAGCACGACTCCATCTGTTCGTTGGGTATCCATCTGGAGAAGTTCGATCCGCTCCGTTTCCCTTGGGTAAACCACATCTACCCACGCGACCACCGCAAGATCGTTGTCATCGATGGACGAGTGGCATATACGGGTGGCATGAATGTGGCAGACTACTACATCAACGGATTGGAAGAAGTGGGACCTTGGCGCGATATGCACATGCACATCGAAGGAAGTGCGGTTGATGAACTGCATCAGATTTTTGGTGAGATGTGGTACGAGCAAACGGGTGAAATCTTGGTGGGAAGCCGCTATTATCCGCCTCGCACTCAGACTGAAGGCAAGGCGCCTGTCGCCATTGTCGATCGTGCTCCCCATGTATCCAATAAATCCATTCGTCAACTTTACATCTCGATGCTCGACCACGCGCAGCACCACGTACGCATCATCAATCCTTACTTCGTACCCACGCATAGCGTTCGCAAAGCCATCCGTCGGGCTGTGGAACGAGGTGTGGACGTGGAAATTATGCTTTCTGCCAAAAGCGATATACCCCTAACTCCCGACGCTTCCCATTATGTGGGTCGTCAACTGCAAAAACGTGGAGCCAGAGTCTATCTCTTCAACGGAGGCTTTCACCACACCAAGACGATGACGGTGGATGGACGCTTCTGCACCGTGGGCTCGGCCAACCTTAACAGTCGCAGTTTGCGCTACGACTACGAGGTTAACGCTGTCATCTTCGATGCAGATGTGACGGCTCAGCTCGACCGTATGTTCGATGAGGATTTGCAGAACTCAGACACCATGAACCGCGAACTCTGGCACAAGAAAAGCTTCTGGAAACGAACGGTTGCCTGGTTTGGCAATCTCCTCACCCCCTTCCTCTAAAATCAATTTACCCCATTAAACCCATTAAGCCCTTTAATATTCCCATTAACCCATTATGAAAAAGCTCCTCCTTTCGTTTTTTCTACTTTTTACGGTTTTCGCTCAGGCTCAGAATCCCCCCAAGCGTGAATTCCGTGGTGCTTGGATTCAGTGTGTCAACGGACAGTATCTTGGCAAAACACCAGAACAGTTGCGCGAAATGCTGTCCTCACAGCTGGACCGTCTCCAACAATGTGGCATCAATGCCATCATCTTCCAGGTGAGGGCAGAGTGTGATGCACTCTACCATTCTCAGTACGAACCGTGGAGCCGTTATCTGACGGGTCAGCAGGGAGTGGCACCAAGCGACGGATGGGATCCTCTGTCGTGGATGGTGGACCAGTGTCATCGACGCGGAATGGAACTCCATGCGTGGATCAATCCTTATCGTGCCAAGACGAAATTCACCAGCGAACTGGCAAACACGCATTATGTCGTGCGTCATCCTGAACGTGTCTTTCCCTATGATGGTTTGCAGATTGTCAATCCTGCCCTTCCTGAAAACCGTACCTACACCTGCATGGTGGTGGAGGATATCCTTCAGCACTACGACGTAGATGGCATCCACATGGACGACTACTTCTATCCCTATCCTGTGGCAGGAGTTCAGATTCCCGATGAGGCTTATTATCAGGCAGATCCGCGTGGGTTCGCCAACATCGAGGACTGGCGTCGCGACAATGTCAATCTGCTTATTCGCGACCTTCATCGTCTGATTCGTGAGGTGAAGCCTTGGGTGAAGTTCGGCATCTCTCCTTTCGGCATTTATCGTAATAACACAGAGATGGTGAACGCCAAGCGGGGTAGTGCGACGAAGGGAACACAGAACTACGATGACCTCTATGCTGATGTTGTTCTTTGGCAGCAGGAAGGTTGGGTGGATTATTTGCTTCCGCAGGTTTATTGGAATATCGGGAATCGGGCAGCTGATTACGAGATTCTATGTAACTGGTGGAACGACTTCTGCCACCAGCGTCCTTTGTTCATTGGTCAGGATGTGGAACGGACGGTAAAGGGAACCGATCCGCAGAATCCGCAGAAGCATCAGATGGATGCCAAGTATGAGATTCAGCGTTCTATGAAAAATGTGCAAGGTTCCTGCCAATGGTATGCAGCTGCGGTTTGTAACAATCCTGGTGGTTATGCCGATCGTCTTCGCACCTATTATCATCGCTATCCGGCTCTTCAGCCGCTGATGACGTTCATCGACAAGAAAGCGCCGAAGCAGCCGCGTAATCCACGATTGGAGCAGAGCAGTCAGGGAACGGTGTTAAGATGGAGCGCACCTAAGGCAAAGCGTGAGATGGATCGTGCCGTGCAGTATGTGGTCTATGATTTCCGTCCAGGAGAGAAGGTGAACCTTGAAGATGCTACTCACATTCTTGCCATCACCACTTCGCCTGAAATCCTCCTCAACGGTCCGTTTGCCGACCACCTCCTCCTCATCACGGCACTCGACCGCCTCCACAACGAATCCAAACCCATCCGCATCCGCTTCTGATAAGTTGATGCTTTAGGTATGACTGTGCCTCGTGGTTTTCCCACGAGGCTTTTCTTTACCTCTTTACCTTTTTGCTTCTTTACCTTTCTGCCCTCATGGGGTTTGACAGGAAATCTTCGTAGGCGAGGCGAATGCCCTCTTCCAACTCTGTTCGGTAGGTCCAGCCCAACTGCGTGGCCTTGCTCACATCCAGCAGTTTTCGGGGTGTGCCGTTGGGACGAGTTGTGTCCCATTCGATGCGACCTTTATACCCAACCACTTTTGCTACCAGTTCAGTCAAGGCTTTGATGGTGAGTTCTTTGCCCGTACCGGCGTTCACGGTTTCGTTGCCGCTGTAATGGTTCATGAGGAAGACACACAGGTTGGCGAGATCATCCACATAGAGGAACTCTCTCAAAGGCGTACCGTCTCCCCAGCAGGTGACGCTTTCCGCACCAGTTTCCTTGGCTTCGTGAAACCTGCGGATGAGGGCAGGGAGCACGTGGCTGTGCTCAGGATGGTAGTTATCGTTGGGACCGTAGAGGTTCGTGGGCATCACGGAGATATAGTCCGTTCCATATTGTCTGTTCAGGTATTCGCAGTATTTCAGTCCCGATATTTTTGCCAGCGCGTAGGCTTCGTTGGTTTTCTCCAAAGAACCTGTGAGCAGGCAGCTCTCAGGCATAGGTTGCGGAGCCAGACGGGGATAGATACAACTGCTTCCCAGAAACTCCAGCTTCTTGCAGCCGTTCTTCCATGCAGCATGAATCACGTTCATTTCCAGCACCATGTTCTCGTACATAAAGTCGGCAAGGGCACTCTGGTTGGCGACAATACCGCCCACCTTTGCTGCCGCCAGAAACACATATTCCGGCTTCTCCTCAGCGAAGAACTGCTCCACCGCCTCCTGACGGGTCAGATCCAGTTCCTTGTGCGTTCTGGTAATGATATTCGTGTAGCCTTGTCGCTTCAACTCCCTTACGATGGCAGAACCCACCATCCCTCGGTGTCCCGCTACATATATTTTCGAATCTAATTCCATACTTTCAACTTGAAACCTGAAACATGAATCCTGAAACTTCCCACAGTGCCTTGCGGCTTTCCGCAAGGGAACTTGATTTTAGTCATCTATGTGTTCGCGAAGATACAGTTTCTTCACTTTTTTCATGTCGTGCTGCACCATGATCCTGACAAGTTCTTCAAAACTTGTTTGCTGCGGATTCCAACCCAGCACAGTTCTGGCTTTCGTCGGATCGCCCAACAGCTGTTCCACCTCTGCAGGTCGGAAATACTTGGGATCAACTTCCACCAGCATACGTCCGGTTTTCGTGTCAATACCTTTCTCATCCACTCCTTTACCTTCCCACCACAGTTCTATGCCTGCTTCTTTGAAAGCCAGCGTGCAGAACTCGCGAACCGAGTGGTACTGACCTGTGGCAATCACAAAATCGTCGGGCTTGTCCTGTTGCAGCATCAGCCACATACATTCCACGTAATCCTTCGCATAGCCCCAGTCGCGCAGGCTGTTCAGATTACCCAGATACAGCTTGTCCTGGAAACCTTGGGCAATACGGGCTGCTGCCAGCGAAATCTTGCGAGTCACGAAAGTCTCGCCTCTTCGCTCACTCTCGTGGTTGAACAGAATGCCATTGCAGCAAAACATGCCGTAGCTCTCACGGTAGTTCTTCATAATCCAGAAACCGTACTGCTTAGCTACTCCGTAGGGCGAACGCGGATAGAATGGGGTAGTCTCCTTCTGCGGAACTTCCTGCACCAATCCGAACAACTCACTCGTCGATGCCTGATAGATGCGGCACTTGTCAGCCAGTCCCACGATACGCACAGCCTCCAGC
Organism: uncultured Bacteroidaceae bacterium; assembly: GCA_905234555.1. GTDB lineage: Bacteria > Bacteroidota > Bacteroidia > Bacteroidales > Bacteroidaceae > UBA3839. The sequence continues at coordinate 53,330 of CAJOHO010000012.1, read as the reverse complement.
AGTCGCAGCACACCCACAGCGTCAGCCTCTGCCGTAAACTCAGGCACATCGAACGATACCTTCACATGGCTCTGAGCAGCCAGATTGTATATCTCGTCGGGCTTGATTTCCATGATGATACGAACCAGACTCGAACTGTCCGTCATATCTCCCCAGTGCAGGTTCACCAGGCGTTTCTTCTTCATATCGCGCACCCACTCGTCGAGGTAAAGGTGTTCGATACGACCTGTGTTAAACGAACTGCTGCGGCGCATGATGCCGTGCACCTCATATCCTTTTTCAATCAGGAACTCAGCCAGGAAACTACCGTCCTGACCCGTAATACCCGTAATCAATGCTTTCTTTGCCATGCGATAGAAATTCAACCTTGTTATAGATTTCGTTGCAAATTTACGCATTATTCTTCAATCTTCCAATTATGCACAGGAAAAACTTATCAAGGTAGCTTATTTGAACACAAAGCCAAGTGTGCTTTGTGGAATTTTAGAACGTACTCTGGCAGAATTGTGAGCTTTGAAAAGTCAACGAGGTTCAGAAAACGGCTCTTTTCGATAAAAAACAAAAACAGCCATCGTCTCAGGAGGGACAATGGCTGTTGGTATTGATTCGTTCAGGATAACAGTGCTGAACGGTTGAACATTTTTACTGGTGTTCCGAAGAAGCGATTACTGGTGTTCGGGACGGAGCAGGTCGTTGACGGTTTTAACAGGATTGAAGGTTTCGAGAGGGACTTCTACGAAGACGGTGTTCCAGTCGCTCATGGCACCGTTCCAGAGACCTGGCAACTCAAGGGCTTTGAGTTCCTTGCCGTTCTTGGACTTGGAGGAGATGAAGCCTGTCTTCGGATCAACATACTTGGTGAGGTCGAACTTCTCACCTTTGTAGTTCTTCAGGCCGCAAACGAGGTCAACGGGATTGAAGTGGGTGCCGCTCTCGAACATCTTGACGTACTCGGCATTCTGCTTGTCAATCTGTGAGCTTTCCAGAATCTGGAGTGAAATGGTGCCGTCTTCGTTGTAAGCCAGGAAAGGACCTCCACCAGGCTCTCCGACGTTCTTCACCATTCCGCAGACGCGGATGGGGCGGTTGAGTTTCTGCTTCATATAGACTACGAGGTCGGCATCTTCGAGCATCTTGAGCTGTGGATTGCGGATGCCGAGGTCGTCGCGCATGAAGCGGATGATGCCTTCAAGCTGTGCATGGGTATATTCGCCGCTTTCGAGAAGTTCCATGTATTCGAAGATTTTGTTCTGGAGGGTTGCCAACACACCTGCAATCAGTCGTTTGTAGGTGACGGTGGTTTCCTTCAGACGGTCGGGTACGACGTTGTCGATATTCTTGATGAAGACAACATCGGCATCGAGGTCGTTGAGGTTCTCGATGAGTGCGCCGTGACCACCTGGACGGAAGAGGATGGAGCCGTCTTCGTTGCGGAAAGGTTCGTTGTCGAGTGTGGCAGCCACCGTATCGGTGCTGGCTTTCTGCTCAGAGAAGGTGACATCGTACTTCACACCGTATTCTTCCTCGTACTTCGCTACCTTTTCTTCCACTAACTTCTGGAAGAGGGCACGATGTTCAGGGCTGACGGTGAAATGTACTTGTACGATTTTGTCCTTGCCAACGGCATAGAGGGCACCTTCCACGAGGTGTTCTTCCATCGGTTTACGTGGACCTGCCTCATAGTTGTGGAACAGCAACAGACCTTTGGGCAGTTTGCCGTAGTTGAGTCCCTGTTCGCCTAAGAGATTGCTGACAACAGCCTTGAACGCACCGGCTTTCACCAGTTCGTCCACACCCTTGCCTTCGTTCTTTTGACAGGCTGCGTCGAGTTCGGCAAAGAATGCGAAGTCATGGATCTGTGCAAAGAACTGACGGATGAAGTCGGTGTCGGGTTCGTTGGCAGCGCCGTCCAAGAACTCAAACAGATTCTTGAACATTCGGCTGGCTGCTCCGCTGGCGGGTACGAACTTCAGGACTTTGCCTCCGTCGCGCAGGTAGCGGTTCCATGCTGAAAGATAACTTTTCTGCTCACGTTGGGTCGGGATGGTGATGCCACGACGAGGTGCTGCTGCTCCCGCCAGTTTCAAAAACGGAAAACCTGTCTTGAATGCCTCTAACTGAGCCATCACTTTCTCTTCCGAAATTCCTTTTTGGCGAAGCTGTTGCTTATCTTGCTCTGTGAACATAGTGATAATTTTTTTACCTGTTGATAATACTGCTAATTATTCTCTGTCAGCAAAGGTAATGATTTTTTTGTTGACTGCATCAAAAAAATCTAAAAAAAATGTAATCTCTCGTAAAAAACGTGTCATATTGTGTAAAAACAGGCCGTTTTTTTAGTTTGAATGTAGATTTATTGCTAACTTTGTGCAAGTTTAATCGAAACAATTAATCTGAATTCAGATGGACGAGATATTGATGAACGAAGCGGAACGTCAGGAGTTGTTGCAGACCATGAAACGGTTGCACGACTTGGTGGCTGACGCCATGAACGACGGAGACTTCGGGAAAATACATGAAGTGCTGTTGGAGGCAGCCAAAGACGGATGCATGGATCGTGGTGTGTTCGACATCAATCCTGTGCTCTTCGACCTCCAGACTGCATTGATCTGTGCCGAGGAAGTAGGTTTGAGCCGTGCCGGCATTGTCAGCATCCTGCTGCATCGTTGTGTGGCTGCAGGCAAATACAGCGTGGAACAGGTAGCTCAGGACTTCGGCGACGATGTGGCACATATCCTGCGTGGACTCATCCGCGTGAACGAACTCTATTCCAAGAACACCTCCATCGACACAGAGAACTTCCGCGACCTGCTCCTCTCGTTTGCAGAGGATATGCGAGTGATTTTCATTATCATTGCCGACCGTGTGAACCTCATGCGTCAGATCAAGGATCGTGGCACAGAGGAGGAACGCCGTCGGGTGGCAACCGAAGCCAGTCGTCTCTATGCTCCTTTGGCACATAAGCTGGGACTTTATCTCATCAAGTCGGAACTCGAAGACCTCTCGCTCAAGTACCTGGAGACGGAAGCCTATTATATGATTAAGGAGAAGCTGAACGAGACGAAGCGTTCGCGAGATGCCTATATCGCCAAGTTCATTCAGCCTATCGAGGAACGACTGGTGGCGTCCGGACTCAAATTCCATCTGAAGGGACGCACCAAGAGCATCTACTCCATCTGGCAGAAGATGAAAAAGCAGCGGTGTAAGTTCGAAGGCATATATGACCTCTTCGCCATCCGCATCATCCTGGATTCTGAGTTGGAAAAAGAGAAACAGGACTGCTGGCAGGTGTTCTCCATCGTGACGGATATGTACAAACCCAATCCGAAGCGAATGCGCGATTGGCTCTCTGTGCCGAAGTCGAACGGCTACGAAAGCCTCCATATCACCGTCATGGGACCCGAAGGCAAGTGGGTGGAGATTCAGATCCGTACGGAACGTATGGACGAGATTGCCGAACGTGGTCTGGCTGCCCATTGGCGCTACAAAGGGGTGAAGGACGGCGGAGGTAAGTTGGAAGACTGGCTCAAGGATATCCGTCTGGCGCTTGAAAATCCTGGCAACGACGAGGAACTGGAAAACCAGTTCAAAGTAGATCTATACAGCGACGAAGTCTTTGTGTTCACACCCAAGGGCGACCTCTTCAAACTGCCCAAAGGAGCCACCGTCCTCGATTTTGCCTATCGCATCCACACCAACGTCGGCAGCCATTGCTCCGGCGGACGTATCAACGGCAAGAACGTGCCCATGCGAACGAAGTTGCAGAGTGGCGACCAGGTGGAAATCCTCACCAACTCCAACCAGACACCTAAGCAGGACTGGTTGGGCTATGCCATCACCTCAAAGGCACGTGCGAAGATTCGTCAGCAGCTCAACGAGCAGCAGATGCAGTCCACCACTTTCGCCAAGGAAACCCTCGAACGGAAGTTCAAGAACCGCAAGGTGGATTACGACGAGGCCGTGATGATGAAACTCGTGAAACGGCTGGGCTACAAGCACGTCTATGAGTTCTATCGCGATATCTCCACCGAAACCATCGACGTTGGCAAGTTCATCGACCAGTATATCGAGGCACAACGACGCGAGAACAGCGACGGACAGGACAACGCCTCCCTCCACAGCGCCGAAGAGTTTGTGCAGAGTCAGGCACTTCCTGAGACCACCAACAAGGATGTGCTTGTCATCGACAAGAACGTGAAAGGTGTGGAGTATTCGCTGGCACGTTGCTGCAACCCTATCTATGGCGACAAAGTCTTTGGCTTCGTCACAGCTGGCAGAGGTATCAAGATCCATCGTGCCGACTGTCCCAACGCCCTGTGCCTGAAGGAACACCTCGCCCATCGCATCATCCCAGCAGAATGGGCAGGGAAGGGTAGTAGCCTCTATCCCATCACCCTTCGTGTCGTGGGTCACGACGACATCGGTATCGTCTCCAACATCACCAGCATCATCGCCAAGGAACAGAACGTCATGCTGCGCTCCATCGACATCAAGTCGAGCGAAGACGGACTCTTTGCCGGCACTCTTGTCATCCAGATTGACGACAACAAGAAGCTCAACCTCCTCATCAAGAAAATCAAAGGCGTCAAAGGCGTCAAGAACGTGACGAGATGAAAATCTCTTTAATATTAATAGGTAAGACCACAGACAAGCATATTGCTGCCTTGATGGACGATTACGAAGCCCGCGTGAAGCATTACGTGGGTTTCGACATCATTGTTATTCCCGACCTGAAAAACACCAAAGCCTTGACCGAGGAACAGCAACGACAGGCAGAAGGAGCCTTGATCTTGAAGCAGCTGCAGCCAGGCGATACCGTCGTTCTGCTTGATGAACGGGGCAAGGAGTTCAGAAGCATCGAGTTTGCCGAGTGGATGCAACGCAAGCAGCATACCGTCGGAAAACGTCTCGTTTTCGTTGTGGGAGGTCCGTATGGTTTCTCTCCAGAGGTTTATGCGCGGGCAAATGAGCAACTCTCACTTTCACGCATGACTTTCTCTCACCAGATGGTTCGCCTCTTTTTTGTGGAACAAATCTATCGTGCCCAAACCATCATCCGCGGAGAACCCTATCATCATGAGTGAAGAGTATGTTGAGCGAATGCGAACCCTGACAATTTATTTGAGTTGAAGGGCCTGACGGACGAAGTTAAGGAGCAGCTGGGCTGTGCCTTCGATGCCGAGGATGGAGGAGTTGACGCAGATGTCGTAGGAACGGGAGTCGCCCCAGTTGGTTTCGGCATAGAAATTATGGAAGTCGGAACGAACGGCATCGGTATGCTCGATGAGCTGCTTGGCTTCTTCGGCTGAGCAGTTGCGTCGTTCCTGCAGGAAACGGACGCGGTCCTCGTATTCGGCACGTACGAAGATGCTGAGGTGGCGAGGGTGGTCGCGCAGGATATAGTCGGAGCAGCGACCCACGATGATGCAGCTCTCAGCTTCGGCTTTCTCACGGATGATGTCGGCCTGTACCTTGAAGAGCGATTCGCCTGACATAGAGTTGTTGTACAGGCTGCTGAACGAAGCGAAGGGCGAAGCGATGGTGCGGAAGATGTTCGACATAAGTCCACGCGAAGGGGTCTCGTCGGCTTTCTTAAAGACGGCTGGGTCGAAGCCGCTTTCCTGTGCTGCCATCTGGATGAGACGACGGTCGTAAACGGGGATTCCCAGTTCTTTCGCCATGATTTCGCCGATGGCTTTGCCGCCTGAACCCAATTCGCGGCCAATGGAAATGACAAAGTTTTTCATAAATCTATCTGTGTTTTGGTGATGCCGCCTGTGCGGAAGAAATGCCAGAGCATGAGGGCTGCGGTGATGATGGAGACGCCGTCGGCTGCTGCGATGCTGATCCACACACCGTTGGTTCCCCACATTTCAGGGAAGATGAGGAGGAAGGGCACTAAAAATATCAGCTGTCTGCTGATGCTGAGGAAGATGCTTTTCTTTGCCATTCCGATACTCTGGAAGAAGTTGCCTGTGACAATCTGGAAACCCACCAACGGACTCATGCTGACGATGAGACGCATGCCATCGACGGAGAGGTCGGTGAGAACAGGATCGTCGGTAAACAGAGAAACAGGCAGGTGGGGAATGAATTCGCAGATGACGAAGGAGGAGGTCATCACGATGGTAGCAAAGATGATGCTGTAACGCAGCACCTGTGTGACGCGGTCAAAACGCTGTGCACCGTAGTTGTAGCCGGCGATGGGCTGCATTCCCTGACAGATGCCCAGCACCACCATGATGAAGAGGAAGGTGATGCCGTTGATGATGCCGTAGGCAGCAATGGCAAGGTCGCCTCCGTGTTTCTGAAGTCCTTTATTGATGAGAATGACCACGAGGCAGGCACAGAGCTGCATGCAGAAAGGTGACAGACCGATGGTCAGGACGTTCTTGACGATGCGGCGACGCAGTCCGTAGATTCCTTGCTTCAGGTAGATTACCTCTTTTTTGTTGCTCAGCACAAACCACACGAATGCCAAGGCAATGACCTGAGCGAGAATGGTGGCGATAGCGGCTCCCCGAATCCCCATGTCGAACGTGAAAATGAAGAGCGGATCGAGGATGGAATTGACGATGACGGTGGCGAAAGTCGCAATCATCGCCGTGTTGGGATGTCCTGTGGAACGGAGTACGGCGTTCAGACCCAAGTAGAGATGGGTAACGACATTACCCAGCAGGATGACGAACATGTATTCGCGAGCATAACTCACCGTGTTTTCGCTGGCTCCGAAGAAATAGAGCAGGGGATCAATGAAGGCTATGCCAATAACTGCAAGCAGAACACCCAAAATGACGTTGAGGGTGACGACGTTGCCAAGTACACGCTGAGCTGTGTCGTGGTCTTTCTGTCCGAGTTTCACGGATATGAGCGTGCTGCCGCCAACTCCAATCATAGCACCAAAGGCTGCGCTGAGGTTCATGATGGGAAAGGTGACGGCGAGACCGCCAAGTGCCAACGAACCTTCGGCCTCGGAGCCAATGTGTCCGATAAAGATGCGATCGACGATATTGTAGAGCGATGAAGCCGTCATCGCAATGACAGCAGGCACAGCATATCGCATCAGCAGTCTGCCAACAGGCTGGGTTCCAAGTTCTTTAGGATTGGCCATTTGTTAATTCGTAATTCATAATGCATAATTCATAATTCTCCCCCTTGGGGGTTTCTGTCCCCCGATGACTGGGGACGACGGTCTTTAGAGGAGGCACTGAATGTGGCTCCGACCCCACAAAGGGTTGCAAGTCCCCCACTTGCAACGGTGGGCGCGAAGGGGGTGTAAAGACCATTGATTAGAGGGGGCTTTTTATTTCTTCAGTTCGTTCCATTTGGGAGGATTGACGCCGAGAAGGTTGCGTACGAAGAAGTCGAAGCGTTTGTGTTCGCCGTAGGTTTCACCCATAGAGTGATGAACACCAGGAAGCACGACGAGTTCGAAGTCTTTGCCTGCCTTGATAAGAGCGTCTGCCACCTGCATGGTGGAAGCAGGATCAACGTTGTCGTCCAGCTCACCTACAACGAGCATCAGCGGACGTTCGAGGTTCTTGGCGTTCTCTACGTTCGATGCAGCTACATAACTGCTGTCGATGGGGTAGGACATCCACTGTTCGTTCCACCAAATTTTGTCCATGCGGTTGTCGTGACATCCGCAGGCAGCGTAGGCAGCTTTGTAGAAATCGCCGTGGAAGAGGACAGCACCGAGTGCCTCCTGTCCACCTGCTGAACAACCATAAATACCCACGTTGTCGGCATCCATATAAGGATATTTTTCTGCGGCAGCCTTGATCCAGGCGATGCGGTCGGGGAATCCGCTGTCGTGCAGGTTCTTGTAGCAAACCTGTTCGAAGTCGAGATTGCGGAACGATGTGCTCATGCCGTCAACCTGCACAACGATAAAGCCCAGTTCGGACAAGTCGGCAAGATTGTAAAGCCAGGGTGTGAAGGATTTGGGCACATACTGGTCGCCTGGACCTGAGTAGATATATTCGATGACAGGATATTTCTTCGAGGGGTCGAAGTTGGAGGGACGGTAAATGAGTCCCCACATATCGGTCTTGCCGTCGCGACCTGGTGCCACGAACACTTCGGGAGCCTTCCAGCCTTCTTTCTCCAGACGGCTGATGTCGGCTGTCTCCAGCGTGGAGATGATGTGTCCGTCTTGGGCGGAACGCAGTACTGTGACGGGTGTTTGGTTGACGGATGAATAGGTGTCGATGAGTGCGTCGTGGTTCTTGCTGAACGTGGCGGAGTGGGTGCCTTTCTCAGGTGTGAGGCACACCAGATTCTTTCCGTTCAGGTCAATACGATAATAGTGAATGTTGTAAGGGTCTTCCTCTGTGATGGTTCCATCAAAGCTTGAAGCCACCTTACCCATATTCTTGCAGTTCATGCCGTTGGCGGAGAAGATGACATAGCCTTTGCCTGTCTTCTCGTCTATCTCGCTGTGCTGAACGCCACGTACCCAGTAGTCGCCTTTGGTGATCTGAGAGAGTTTTCCTTTCTTGCGGTCGTAGAGATAGAGGTGAGCGTGTCCGTCCCTGTCGCTCTTCCAAAGGATGTGGTTGGCATCGAGGTCACGACGCAGGTTGCGGGAGTAAGCCACGTATTTGTCATTCTTTTCCTCAATAAGGGTTCGAACTTCGCCTTTCAGGTTCATCTCCAACACACGGAAGGTCTTGTGTCCGCGTTCGTTGAACTCAAAGGTAAGGGTTTGTCCGTTCTCGTCCCAACTGGGCATCGTCACGTCGTACTGGCTTTGGAAAAGCTCTGTGCTGGGTTCGATCACACGACCTGTGGCCACCTCCACGATGACGGGCACACGATAGTTCAGCGAATCGCCTGGTTTGGCGTATTCCTGCTTATGGAGAACTGGCTGCACCTGGTCCTTGGGAGAGGATTCCACGTAATACACATAGTGTTTGGGTGCAGGCTTGATGCGGACGGTGGCATAATACTCTCCGTTGGGCGAGAAAGAGCCGTAAGAAGAATAGTAATAGGTGCTATCGCCGTTGTTGGTCAGCGGTTCCAGCGTTTTTTCGAAGTTATAGAAAGGTGGAATCTCGTCGGGCGTTCCTTCGTTCGCAGGTGTGCGGAAAGCATCCATCGTCAGACCCTTCCACAAGTTGTCGTTGCGGGTGACGATAGCAATCTTCTTGTCTGGCGACACACTATAGCCGTCCTTCTCGTCAGGCACTTCCATCCAGTGGCGCTGACGACGGTTCCCTCCGCCTCGCCATTCGCGACGTGGAGGTTCGGGATTGGTGGTTGGCTCCTTGGCTCCTGTAGCGATGTCCACGCTGTACCACACCGTGCTGTCGCCGTTGAAGGTGGAGTAGATGAGCTTGGCAGGATTGGCGTGATCAACAGGCAGAACACGCACGCTGCCGTTTGCCACTTTGTTAGAGTACTTTCCACGAATGGACCACGCACGTTTGTAGTCATCGACGGTTCCTTGTGCGCAGAGCGAACTGACGGAAAGGATTGCTGCGGAGATAGTTTGTAGGATTCTCATGTTTATTTTAGTTTACAGTTTACCGTTTACTGAATTACATTCAGTCGATTTTGTCACGACTGACTGACGTCTTCCTCCTCATAGCCCAAACAAGTTTGGCCTCTACTCTTGCTTCGTGCGTCGGTCCGGCATAGTCCAAACAAGTTTGGTCTCTGCTCTCGCTGTTCCAAAATGTTCCTGTTTAATTTTTTTCGACATTTCGAAGGCGCCTTGTCGACATTTCGATATTTCGGAATATCGACATTTCGACAAATTGGGGCGCCTCTTCACTTCTTCTGAGCTGTCGCCCCTGTGGTCCCGTCGGTCTTTGTGGAGTCATTGCGGGCTGAGGCGGAAGTCTGACCATCCACTTTCCTTTGTGCTGCAGAAGGTGTGCTGTAACCTCCGAACTTCACATCTATCGGGTCTCTCTTGGCGGCTGCGGCAAACTCCTGACCGCTGATGCGAACAGGTTCCTTCATGAACTCAGGCACATTGTAGGAACGGAGGTAGTAGTCGTAGAAGTCGGGGTCTTCCTGTGGCAGTTCAAAGGCTTTGTGGGCTTTGCCGTCCTTGTCGAAGTAAGCCATATAGAGTCGGCTGTAGTTGTTGTCGTCCCTGCGGCTGATGAAGATGATCCAGCGTGAGTTGCTCGACCACGAATGGTAGCTCTCAGCACAGTCGCTGTTCACGTTCTCCAGTTTGCGCGTTTCCATCGTCTGGAGGTCTGTGAGATATAGGTCGGCATCTGGGTGCCACACATGGAAGCAGCCGAAACGTCCCTGCCCGAACAGCAGATAACGTCCGTCAGGACTGATGCGTGGGAAGGTGGCGCTGAATCCGATGCTGTCTGCTTTCGAGGCTGCATAGACCAGTTCAGGAGGACCGAAGGTGCGGGTCTTCTCGTCGAACGACTTGCGATAGATATCGTATTTGAATTCCTCGTAGCGGTCGATAATCTGTGAGTTCTTGAAGCCTTTCTCGTCGTTGGCGAACTTCTTCTGCAGCGAGTCGTTCTTCTCCGGATAGACGAAATGGGCAGAGCTGTAATAGAGCGACTTGCCGTCGGGTGCCCACCAAGGGAAGCACTCAAACTCTTCATAGACGTTCTCGATGACGCTTACCTCGTTCTTCTCCACATCGTAGAGGATGAGGTCACTCTGCGCATCCTGCACCTCAATCTTCGCAGGGTCTTTGGTGTGGAACGACTGTCCTGTCTCGTTCACAGAGTAGGCAATGAGGGGAAGGGTAGGGTGCCACGAAGGATAAACACCGGCACCAATCACACCAGCCTTCATCACCGTGTCGCTCTTCATGTTGATCTTATAGGCTTCGCCGTTTCTCACAATCATAGTGCCGCCGTGTCCCTGACGCATGTGGAACTGCATGTTGTCGGTCTTGTAGTTCTGGTAAGAGTGGCAGTTGATACATTGTCCGCCGTCCTCTGGCGAGATAATCATGTTGTTGTAGATCTCGCGTTCTTCGAAGTTGGTGAGGTTGCGTTCGTTGATACTCAGCATCTCGTACGCCACGTAGGAAGGCATAATCACACGATAGGAGCAGTAGGGGTCGATTTCCTCTTCTGCCACGAAAATGTTGAAGGGTTTATAAGCTTCCCACTTGCCGTTCTTGTTGCCAAAGACTTCCACCTTGATGGCTTTACCCTTCGATGCAGCCAGCATACTCTTCCATTCTTCCTCGTCGATCAGCACCTTGTAGTCTTCGCCATAGACGTAAGCTGAACCGTCGGCTGCCGTAAAGCGAGCTACACACTCGTCAGCACCTTCCATCAGCTTGAAGTTCAGTGGAGCGATGTTGCTGGGAACGGTCACTTCTGTGTATTCAGGGAAAATCACAGGTGTTTTATCCACCTTGCTAAAGTTAGCCGGCACTTCCGGACGGCTGGAGCAGGAAACCAGGCAGAAGCATGCCACACCTGCCATCCAGTTTCTCAGTTTCCTTACCTTATTATATATATGTTTCATCGAATTTTTGGTTTACAGTTTACAGTTTACGGTTTACTGAATTACATTCAGTCGATTTTGTCACGACTGACTGACGTCTTCCTCCTCATAGCCCAAACAAGTTTGGCCTCTACTCTTGCTTCGTGCGTCGGTCCGGCATAGTCCAAACAAGTTTGGTCTCTGCTCTCGCTGTTCCAAAATGTTCCAGTTTACCGTTTAATGATTAATGAATTCTTCACTCTTCACTTTTCACTTTTCACTTTTTTAATACGTATGCACCCCAGTGCAGAAGAAATAGAACCACCAGAAAGTGTCGCCAAATTCACTCTTTACGGCTTCACCCACGGCTTCGTTGCTCATTCCCTTTCGTAGCAGGCTTTGGGTGCGTTCCTGGAACTGGTCGTATCGCTTCACAATCTTCTCCTGGTCGAAAGGCATATTGCTGATATTCACGTTGTTTTCCAGGTGTCCGTAGAGGTACGCGGCTTCCTGGTAGTGAATCGGCATCGTTTCCTTTTCGTGGAGGGTTGCATAGTTGTAGAATCGTGGCCAGAACGTTGGAATGTCCTTCTGTATCAGCGCAAACACCAGCGTCTCTTCCTGGAATTTAGGTTCCTTGCTGTGCATATTGCTGAAATAGTTGATGAGGTACATCTCGCACAGTCCTTGGTCGCCGTCCAGGATGTCGTTGAAGCTACGTAGCGGAGCAATGGCTTTATATTCTTCGGTTGCGTACCACAGCTTCTTGTTCTTCAGCATCGCCAGACGTTCTGCAGCCCATTCCTTGTAGAAGGTGGTGTGCATCAGGATGTCGATGTACTTGCGGGCTACGTCGTCTTCGTTGCTGAACATCGCCGTACGAACCAGCGTCTTCATGTCGTCGATATCGAAGCCGAATTCCACACCGTCCTCGATGGCCCAGCGGCAGGCAAAGTTCATCTTTCCGTAGTTGTAATAAACCTGAGTGGCACAGGTCTGAGCCGTGTGGACAGCCAGAGAGTCGGGAGCGTAGGGAGGTTCACCGCTGTTGTCGTAGTGGAACATCTTGTTGCCGATTTCTCCCAAGTGCATCAAGGCGATGTTCTTCGACATCACCATCTGTCTTGACGAGGGTCCAGGTGCTGCAGCCAGTTCGTCCAGAGCGTCCTGCCAGCGGCATTCGTCGATGGCACGATGGATGCGCAACTCTGCATGGAAGTTATAGTTGTCGTAGTTCGAACTGCTCACCTTCGAACTCATCAGGTAGCCAGTCAGAACCAGGGCAACAGCCCATCCTGCTATCTGCCAGGTAGAAGCCGACAGCGGCTTTCGCGACGTCTCTTTGATGTCCATCAAACCCTTGATCAGGTCTTTGCCTGCATAGAACAGTGCAAATGCCGCAAGGGCAATCACCAGAATATAGAAAGGAGTCACCAGTCCTGGCGAAACCAGTTTGTCGTTCTGGAAAAGTGGGAAGTTCACACACCACGCATCCTCAATGCGCATGCGAGAATAGAAGTTGTAATAACAGTTGGGAACGATGAAATAGGCAGCGATGCCCACTCCTGCTGTTGCAACCGAAAACACCATCTCGCCCACTTTCTTCTTGTAAATGCCTCTGCCCAAAGCCACAGCCACCATCATCCACATACCGATGAGCGACCAGCAACCGATGAGCGGATAAGCCAACACCGTCCATAGCAGCACATAGATAGGTTTCCAGGCACGACAGAGCCAAGTCCACCATTTGTGCTTCGTCAGACACTCCGACTTTGCCCAGCGAGGACTGGCGGTGAAGCCCCATACACCCAGCATCATGAAGGTGATGCTGATGGTCTGCGTGAACCAGTAGCCTGGCATCTTCTGGTAGTAGAGCCAGTAACCTAAGTCAATCTCTGAACAGAGCAGCGCCACCAAAGGGATGAGCGCCAGGAAACTCCATTCAGCACGGATACGGAACGCACGGATGGTAGCTGCGTAAAGCACCGCCCACCAAAGCAGCAGGAAGAGCGTGCCGAGGGCAGGGTAGTAGAAGAATTGCGTGAAATAGCAGCCCAACCATTGGGCGAAGCCGCCGGCGTAAGCCATACTGTCGTTGAAGAACTGCGGAGTGTCCAGCCACATGCTGTGTTCCTGAACCGCAAAAAGATAATCCTCGTTCTGTACAGCCAGCACGTAATATGCGGCAGCTGCGAAGAGGAGGAAGAAAACCATCGGTGCTGACCACAGCACCCATTTGTTCAGGGTGAGCTGGTTGCCTCCCTGCTTCTGTTTTTGTACCGTTCTCGACGGTCCTTGTGTCTGAGGCGCTTTCTTCACAGCCGTCTTGTCTTGCTGACGAGCAGCCTGTGCAGCAGCTTTCTGCTCCTTACGCCTCTGTTCAAATTTTTGATTCTTAGACATATCTGTTTTTTCTTAATTCTCGTAATCAATCAAATCACGGCACCCACGATCTCGTTGATGTCTTTGTATTTGTGATCATCCAGCCATTTGCCGATACCTTTCGCCACTTTCACGCTAATCGTCGGGTCGATGAAGTTTGCTGTTCCTATCTGAATGGCACTTGCGCCAGCCATGAAGAACTCGATGGCGTCCTCCACAGACGAAATGCCTCCCAGACCGATAACCGGCACCTTCACAGCCTTTGCCACCTGCCACACACAACGTACTGCCACAGGCTTGACAGCTGGTCCGCTCAGTCCGCCGGTACAGATGGAAAGCTTCGGACAACGTCGCTCAATATCAATTGCCATTCCCATGAGCGTGTTGATGAGCGAGAGAGCGTCGGCTCCCGAATCTTCAGCTGCGAGAGCTATATCGCTGATGTTAGTAACGTTAGGCGAAAGCTTCACAATCAGAGGCTTATGATACACTTCTCTTACAGCTTTCACCACGCTTGCTGCGCCTTGTGTCGTCACTCCGAATGCCATTCCGCCTTGCTTCACGTTAGGGCAGGAGATATTCAGTTCGATAGCAGGAATCTGTTCCAGCTCATCAATTCTTCGTGCACATTCCACGTAGTCCTCGATGCTCGAACCCGACACATTCACGATGATGTTCGTGTCGTAGTCCTTGATAACAGGGTAGATGTGTTTGCAGAAATAATCCACACCCTTGTTCTGAAGACCTACGCAGTTCAGCATTCCTTGTGCTGTTTCTGCCATGCGAGGGTAAGCATTTCCCTCACGCGGATGAAGCGTCGTACCCTTCACGATGATGCCTCCCAGGTCAGCCAGGTCAATCAGATCGGCATACTCCGTTCCGTAACCGAACGTACCCGAGGCCGTCATTACAGGATTCTTCAGCTCCAATCCTGCTATATTTGTTCTTAGATTAGCCATTCTGTATTATAAAAAATCGTTCAACATTCAAAATCCCCCTCTTTCGGAGGGGTTGGCGGAGGCTTTCAATCCTCCCCCTTGGGGGTTTCTGTCCCCCGATTAACGGGGGAACCGAAGGGGGTGTAAAGACCATTGATTAGAGGGGGCTTAGATCATTGATGTCAAATACAGGCCCTTCCTGACACACGCAGACGTTGCCTCTTACCGTTTGTTCCACGCAGCAAAGGCAGGCACCCAGTCCGCAAGCCATGCGGTTCTCCAACGACACCTCGCAAGGTATGTTGCCTTTGAGGGCAAAACGCCCGACAGCCTTCATCATCGGACCAGGTCCGCACACGCTTATGCGGTCGAACTGTTCACGGCTGAGGATGCTGTGTTGCGTCACAAATCCCCGTTCGCCTCGGCTTCCGTCCTCCGTCGTCAGATATACAGGACCATATTGCTCAAAGAGCGGCAACTCCACAAAGCCATTCTCGCTCTTCGCACCCAGCAGGAAGACAGGCTGCGCACCATTCTCCTTCAGATACTTTCCGTATTCGAGCAACGGAGCGATACCCACGCCGCCGCCTACCAGCAGCACCCGTTCACCTTCCTTGCCGACAGGACTGAAACCGTTGCCCAACGGCATCAGCACGTTCACCGTGTCGCCTGGTCGAAGTTGCGAGAGCTGACGAGTTCCTTCGCCCACCATCTGAATCAGCAGCCAGAGTTCGTTCCTCTGCCGGTCCACAAAATGGATGGAGATGGGGCGACGCAGGAAAACCTTTTCCGAGCCGTCCACACGCACCTCCACGAACTGCCCAGGGCGCATTTCCGGCAGAGCCTCTTCGCAAGTCAGCTTCAGACAGAACAGCGACTCCGAAAACCGTTCGTTTGCCGCTACTTTCAAATCTTTTATCTCTTTTTTCATGATTATTGCCAAAAAAATTCATGCAAATATAAAAAAGATTGCTGAATTATGCAATTATTCCGCAAAAATTCGTACCTTTGCACCCGATTTCAGAAATGAAACCCAGAAAACAGCATTCCAAACGCAGCATTGAAACTGCATTACGCAAGTAATCAGGAAAGCAACAATCTGGATAAAACAACAATCTGGATTCAATTAACATTTAAAGCCGAATTGTTGGAGCAGCGAGCGCAATGTAAAGCTTGCTTAAACATTGCCGAGTCGCGACAACAATCTGGACTTTACGAAGTAAAGGCCGAATTGGCTCAGTTGGTAGAGCAACGCATTCGTAATGCGTGGGTCGGCGGTTCGAGTCCGCCATTCGGCTCAACAAAAAGGAGTAGGTCCTCAAGACTTACTCCTTTTCTTGTTTAATTTCCGAACCCTAAAGCGAATTCTTCGGTGAGTTTCCGTAATGCTTCGTTTTCATCGCACATGAGGCGGAACTTCTCGGCTCGGCTGAGATAGACCCGCTGGGTCCTGCTCTCATCTACATTGACTTGCAACTGCAGCTCTGGTTTGTTGAACGTAAGCCGAATGAGTTGCATGATGCGTTCTGCATTCTGATCAATCAGCTTCTTCACCTTTAAGTTATCTGCCGTCACCTCTACGGTCTTGCTGTCTGCCTGAAGTCGCGGTTCCATATTGTTCATTCTCGATGCCAGGGCGTTTTCTTCCTGTGGCAGACGCGAAGCAAAGGTGCGCCAGGCGACGATGACGGATGTGGCATCCAACTGATGGGGTTGCCCTTCATCGATGAGGGGGGTGAGTTCGGATGACGGAATGCCTAATGCCTGTGCGGTTTGTGTTTCTGCCTGCGCTGAGGTGTTTGGCTTCAGACCTAATGTTTCCTTTGCTGCGAGAATGGAAAAACTGCTGACGCCCTGTCGCATGGATGGGGCAGGGGAGGAGCCTTTGGTGCTGGCGGATTTGGCGGAGCTGGCGGGAAAACCGCCAGCTGCTGTGGGATTGGCATTGGGAGCGCCGGACGCAGGATTGGTGCTGGAGGGAGAACCTCCAGCCACAGGGGAAGTGCTGGCAGAGGAAGCGCCAGCTGCTGTGGTTTTGGCATTGGGAGCGGCAGCCACAGGGGTGGAACTGGCGGAAGTGGTGCCAGCCACCGTAAAGAGGGGTTTAAGATTCTTCGTAGGGCGACGCCCAGAAGGCAGACCGTCGTCGGGTTGTGCTGCCTGTGCGATCTCGATGAGGGTCAGCTCTACCAACAGGCGTTTGTTCTGGCTCTGGCGGTAGTTGAGGTCGCAGTCGGTGCACTTGCGGATGGCTGCATAGAGCCAACGGGGCTGACAGCGTTTTGCCTGCTCCACGTAGCGCTGGCGCACATCGTCGGAGGTCTCCAGCAACTTCACGGTGGCTTCGTCGCGACTGATGAGGAGGTTGCGCAGGTGGGTGTTAAGTCCGCCGACGAAATGGCTTCCGTCGAATCCTTTGTTGAGGATGTCGTTGAGGGTGAGCATGACGTCTGGAATCTTGTTGCCCAGGAAGTCATCGACCAGTCGGAAGTAGTATTCATAGTCGAGGACGTTGAGGTCGGCGATGGTCTGCTGATAGGTGATGTTGCCTTGGCAGAAGCTTGCCACCTGGTCGAAGATAGAGAGGGCGTCGCGCATACCTCCGTCTGCCTTCTGTGCGATGACGTTGAGGGCTGCCGGTTCGTAGGTGATGCCTTCCTGCTTCGCCACGTTCTCGAGGTGTCCCACGATGTTCTGAACGGTCATCCGCTGGAAATCGTAGATCTGACAACGGGAGAGGATGGTGGGCAGCAGCTTGTGCTTCTCTGTGGTGGCGAGGATGAAGATGGCGTGTGCAGGCGGTTCCTCGAGTGTCTTGAGGAAGGCGTTGAAGGCTGCTGTGGAAAGCATGTGAACCTCATCGACGATGAAGACTTTGTACTTGCCGATCTGTGGCGGGATGTTGACTTGCTCGATGAGCTGTCGGATGTCGTCCACACCGTTGTTGGAGGCTGCATCGAGTTCGTGGATGTTGTAGGACCGCTGCTCGTTAAAGGCCTTGCAGGATTCGCACTCTTCGCAGGCGTCTCCGTTGGGCTTGGGATTGAGGCAGTTGATGGTTTTCGCAAAGATGCGTGCACAGGTGGTCTTACCTACTCCGCGTGGTCCGCAGAAGAGGTAGGCATGTGCCAAACGTCCTGACGTGATGGAGTTCTTCAGCGTGGTTGTCAGGGAACTCTGACCCACGACGCTGTCGAAGGTGACAGGACGATACTTTCGGGCTGAAACTAGGTAGGTTGTCATTATTATTATTTACGATTTGACGATTGACGATTTACGATTTATTTTTCGATTTTTAAGATTTTTTCTGGATTTCGACATTTCGACTTTATAATTTTTAATTTATAATTTTTCTTTCAGGTAGTGGGCGGTGTAGGAGGTGGGGTGTTGGGAGACTTCTTCGGGGGTTCCGGCGACGACGAGGGTGCCTCCTTCGGCTCCGCCTTCAGGACCGAGGTCGATGACGTGGTCGGCACATTTGATGACGTCCATGTTATGCTCGATGATGAGAATGGTGTGTCCTCGGCTGATGAGGGAATGGAAGGCGTTGAGCAGGCGCTTGATGTCGTGGAAGTGGAGACCGGTTGTGGGTTCGTCGAAGATGAATAGGGTAGGGACAGCCTTTTCCTGACTCAGATAGTAGGCGAGCTTCACACGCTGGTTCTCTCCTCCAGACAACGTGCTTGAACTTTGTCCGAGTTTCAGGTAGCCCAGTCCTACGTCCTGCAAGGGTTTCATCTTCTGCACGATTTTCTTCTGTTGATGATCTGTGAAGAACTCAACGGCTTGGTTGATGGTCATGTTGAGCATCTCGAAGATGTTCATTCCTTCGTAGCGGACATCGAGGATATCGCTCTTGAAACGCTGTCCGTGACAGGATTCGCACTCAAGCACGAGGTCGTTCATGAACTGCATCTCGATGGTGACGGTTCCTTCGCCCTTACATTCCTCGCAGCGTCCGCCTTCCTGGTTGAAGGAGAAGTAGGCAGGGGTGTAGCCCATCTGCTTGGAGAGTTGCTGCTGTGCCATGAGCTTGCGGATTTCGTCGTAGGCTCCGATATAGGTGACAGGATTGCTGCGTGAGGAGGTGCCGATGGGGTTCTGGTCGATGAATTCGACACGCTTCACGAGGTTGGTGTCTCCACTCAGGCTGAGAAACTGTCCTGGGCGGTCGGTCACTTCGTCCATCTGGCGCTTCATGGCTCGGTAGAGGATGTCGCGGACGAGTGTGGATTTACCGCTTCCGCTCACACCTGTCACCACTGTCATGACGTTGAGTGGGAACTTCACGTCGATGCCTTTGAGGTTGTTCTCGCGTGCGCCTTTCACTTCGATGTAGTTGTTCCAGGGACGGCGAGAGGTGGGGACGGGAATGGTTTCTTTGCCTGTGAGGTAGTCGAGTGTGTGTGAGGGTTGGTCGTTTGATGGTTGGGAAAGCAGGTTCTGGATGTCGGCTTTGTTGCCTTGCCAAACGACTTTGCCGCCGAGACGGCCTGCATCCGGACCGATGTCGATGATGTAGTCGGCTGCGTTCATGATTTCCTCGTCGTGCTCTACGACGACGACGGTGTTGCCCAGTTCCCTGAGTTCCTGAAGCACATGGATGAGACGCTGGGTGTCGCGGCTGTGAAGGCCGATGCTGGGTTCGTCGAGGATGTAGAGCGAACCCACCAGGCTGCTGCCGAGGCTTGTGGCGAGGTTGATGCGCTGGCTTTCTCCGCCTGAGAGGGTATTGCTCAGACGGTTGAGGGTGAGGTAGTTGAGTCCTACGTCGCAGAGGAAGCGCAGACGGCTCTGAATCTCCAAAAGCAGCCGATGAGCCACTTCGGCATCGTGGGCATCGAGCTGTAGGTTGTCGAACCAGACGCGTAAATCGGAAACAGGCATCTGCACCAGTTCGGTGATGCTGCGTCCACCCACTTTCACATAGGAGGCTTCCTTGCGCAGACGAGTTCCGTGACAGGCTGGGCAAGTGGTCTTACCACGATAGTGAGCCAACATCACTCGATATTGAATCTTATATTGGTTCTGGCGAAGCATCTCGAAGAACGCGTCGATGCATACGCTTTCCTGTGGGTCGAGATGGGGGTCTCCGTGCCAGAGGAGGTCTTTCTGCTCCTGTGTGAGCTGGTAATAAGGTGTGAAGACAGGAAAATCGTAATGGCGGGCACGACGCACGAACTCGTTTTTCCATTCGCCCATCTTCTCACCTCGCCAGCAGAGCACAGCCCCTTCTGCCACGCTGAGTTCGGAGTTGGGAATCACCAGATTCTCGTCGATACCAACCACACGTCCGAATCCTTCGCACTCAGGACAGGCGCCAGCTGGAGAGTTGAAGGAGAAGAGCTGGTCGGTGGGTTCCTCGAAGGTGATGCCGTCTGCCGTGAAACGGGTGCAGAAATGGTAACGCTGTTCTTTTTTGACGTCGAAGAGCTGACATTCTCCGTGTCCTTCATAGAAGGCTGTACGAGTGGAGTCCATCAGTCGGTCGATGGTGCTCTGTTCGTGGCGAGCCACCAGTCGGTCGATGATGAGGAACTGCTCGTCGGGTGTGGTCTGATAGCCTTCGCGCTGATAGATATCCATCTGCTCCGCACGTGTCCTGCCCTCAGGAATGACGATGGGTGAGAGGAGCATCAGGCGTGTGCCTTCCTCCTGCTGAAGCATGCATTGCACCACGTCCTCGATGGAGTGTTTCTTCACTTCCTGTCCGCTGACAGGAGAGAAGGTGTGCCCGATGCGTGCATAGAGCATTCGCAGGTAGTCGTAGATCTCGGTGGAGGTTCCGACGGTGGAGCGTGGGTTGCGAGCAATCACTTTCTGCTCAATGGCGATGGCAGGCGGAATGCCTTCGATGAAGTCGCATTCCGGCTTGTGCATTCGTCCGAGGAACTGACGTGCGTAGGTGGAGAGACTTTCCACATAACGCCGCTGGCCTTCGGCATAAAGGGTGTCGAAGGCAAGGCTGGACTTGCCGCTTCCGCTGACGCCTGTGATGACAACCAACTGATTGCGTGGTATTTCCACGTCGATATTCTTCAGGTTGTTTACCCTTGCGCCTTTTATTTTGATGCTATCGCTCATAGTGTAATCTGATGATAGAGCTGTAAGTATTGCTGTGCCACCTTGACGTGGTCGTGATGACGGCGGATGTATTCCACACTCTGTGCTGAGAGGACGGGGATGCGTTCAGGATGAAGGATAAGGTCTTCCAGTTTGTGATACACATCGTCCTCGTCGGGCACTACATTGATGATGGGCCGCAGTTCGGTCTCTCCTATGATCTCATAGTTCTCGGGTTCACCTCCGCCAACGACAACCAACCCTTTTGCCATTGCCAGCAGGGAGTTCATGCTGGGTGTGTAGCTGTAGAGCTGGTCAAGCATGACGTGGCTGGAGTTCATGAGCTGCTGGTATTCGTCGAAGGGAACGGACTCCACCTTCACCATCTCTACCTGCGACGGGTATTTGGCTTTCACACGTTCCAAAGCTCTGAGCATCACGTCTGTCCCCTTGTAGGCTGACCGTCCTTTCTGAATGCCGATGAAGAAACGGATGGGCTGTCCCTGACGGTAAGGCTCGACGGATGTCACGCTGCTCATGTCGATGGGGAAGGGAATGAAGGTGAGTTTGTCGGCGAAATAGGGTCGGTAACTGCGGTCGTATTCGTAGAGTCCGCTGACAATCCAGTCGGCATCCGCTGCGATTTGTTGGTTGACGGCAGTTTTCTCGCCATTGAGCCAGTCGCGAACGAAAGAGATGTTCTGTGGTTCCTGATCGCGTCGCTTTTCGCCTATGTTGAAGTCCGAGTAGCGGAATGTCTGGCAGTCCATCCCTGCCTTCACCCAGTAGTGATCCATTCCGAAAGCACCCATCACCATCTTTCCGTTGTGTTGACGCAGCCGTTTGTAGAAATGAGGGATGCGACCGGCACGAAGGTCGAGGAAGATGGGGTTGATGAGTTGCACCACGTCGTAGCCGCGAAGGCGCGAGATGAGACGAGTAGTTTTGAACAGGTATTTCAGCGTGTCCCACGTGCCTAAGGACTTGCGACGCAGGTCGATGTCGCGACGATAGTTTTTCCAACCGTCGCCGTCGCTTACCACCGTCACTTCCTGACCCAACCGACGGAGTCCTTCGGCCAGTGTCCAGTGCACGTTGCTGTAATCGCCCATTAACAGAATTCTCATCTGGTTTCGGATTTACGGAATTACGGATTTACGGAATTACGGATTTACGGAATTATGGATTATTTAGCGTTTGATGCCACGTTCGTTGAGTGCTTTGGTGTAGCGACGGGCATTGGCTAAGTGTTCGTTGTAGGTGGTGGCGAAGTTATGGGAACCGGAGAAGTCCTCTTTCGCACACATGTAGATGTAGTCGTGTTCCACAGGATTGAGCACGGCGTCGAGTGCCGACACGCTGGGAATACGTATGGGTCCTGGTGGTAGTCCCTTGTATTTGTAGGTGTTGTAGGGAGATTCCACCTGAAGGTCGGAGTTGAGTACCCGTCGCATGCTGAAATCGCCGATGGCGAAGATGACGGTGGGGTCGCTTTGCAGTAGCATATTGGTGCGCAGACGGTTGAGGTAGAGACCTGCTACAGTTGGTTTTTCTGGCGTGTAAGCAGTCTCTGAGTCGATGATGCTGGCAAGTGTCGCCACTTCTGTCTGGCTGAGTTGCTGGGCTTTGGCTTTCGCCTGCCGTTCCTCTGTCCAGAAGGCTTTGTATTCTCTCGCCATACGTTTGAGCAGTTCGTCGGCGCTGATGTCCCAGTTCACTTCGTAGGTGTTGGGAATGAACAGAGCAGGAAAAGTCTCATGGGTGAATCCCAATTCCTTGATGCTGGCTTCATCGCTGAGTTTTTGGGCAATGGTGAGGGAGTCAATCATCAGTTTTGCGGACAGACGAGCAGAGAGCTGATCGAGTGTACGGACGCTGGGAACGACGAGGTTGACAGGTACCTGCTGGTGGTTGCGCAACATCCGGAAAACCTCAACGATTGACATATCCGGCTTGATTTCATAGCGTCCTGTGCGGATATGCTGGTCGTAGTCTTTCCAACTGGCAAGCATTCGAAAACCCTTGAGTGTGGAGGGCTGAGCCACCTCGTCGATCTTGGCACAGACGGAGTCGATGTCGTCGTCTTGGTCGATATAGACATAAACCGCCTGTTCGTTTTTGAGGATATTGCCGAAAAGAAGTTTAGCTGTGATGGCACCAGCGGCCACCACAGCTATTACTGCGCAGACAGATATAATGAGTATCTTCTTGTTTTTCTTTGTCATCATCAATTATGCATTATGCATTACGAATTATGCATTACGAATTCACCTCAAACACCACCTTGTCCTTGGCTTCGTTCAGTTTGGCAACGATGGTGTTGCCTTCCTGTAAGCGTTCTTCGACGATGAGTTCGCTGATACCGTCCTCCAGATGGGTCTGAATGGCTCGACGAAGGGGACGTGCACCAAACTGCTTGTCGTAGCCTTTGTTGGCTATGAACTCCTTGGCGTCGTCGTTCAGTTGCAGGTGGTAGCCCAAGGTCTCCATCCGCTGGTAGAGTGTACGCAGTTCGATGTCGATAATCTTTAGGATGGCATCGAGTTCGAGCTGGTCGAAGGTGATGATTTCGTCGATGCGGTTGAGGAACTCAGGTGAGAACTGCTTCTCGAGTGCTTTCCTGACCACAGAACGAGACATTTCCTTGTCGCCAACACCCTGCATGGCAGCGAAACCAACCCCTCGTCCAAATTCCTTCAGCTGACGAGTTCCTGCGTTTGACGTCATGATGATGACGGTGTTGCGGAAATCGACGGTGCGTCCGTTGCTGTCGGTCAGTCGTCCGTCGTCCATCACCTGAAGCAGGATGTTAAACACGTCGGGATGGGCTTTTTCGATTTCGTCGAGCAGAACGATGGAGTAGGGCTTGCGGCGTACACGCTCCGTCAGCATTCCCCCTTCTTCGTAACCCACATATCCTGGAGGTGCTCCCACCAGTCGGCTGACGGTGAATTTCTCCATGTATTCGGACATATCGATACGGATGAGGGCTTCGGGTGTTCCAAACATGTGTTCTGCCAGTTTCTTTGCCAGATAGGTTTTACCTACACCCGTAGGACCTAAGAACATAAAGGTGCCGATGGGTCGGTTGGGGTCGTTCAGACCTACACGGCTACGCTGGATGGACGAGACGAGTTTGTCGATAGCGTCTTCCTGAGCGATGACTTTGGCCTTCAGTTCCTCACGCATCCCTTTCATGCGGACTCCTTCGGCTGAAGCCATACGCTGGACGGGGATACCTGTCATCATCGAGACGGTCTCCTCCACCTTTTCCTTATCCACAGTCTCACGATTGTCCACCAGAGTAGCTTCCCAAGCTGTTCGTTTGGACTGTAACTGTGCTTCCAACTGCTTCACACGGTCTCGGTACTGGGCAGCTAACTCGAAGTTCTGGCTCTTGACGGCTTTGTCCTTGTCGGCATTAGCTGCAGCTATTTCTTCTTCCAGTTCTTCCAGCTCCTTCGGCACACTCACATTACTGATATGTACTCGTGCACCAGCTTCGTCCATGGCATCGATAGCCTTATCGGGGAAACTGCGGTCGGTGACGTAGCGTTCGGTTAAGTTGACACATGCCTGTAAGGCATCTTCCGTGAAGTTCACGTTGTGATGCTCTTCGTAGCGATCCTTGATGTTGTGAAGGATTTCCAGCGTCTCTTCCCTTGTGGTGGGTTCCACCACGATTTTCTGGAAGCGACGTTCCAAAGCTCCGTCCTTCTCGATACTCTTGCGATATTCGTCCATCGTGGTGGCACCGATGCATTGCAACTCTCCGCGAGCCAATGCCGGTTTCATCATGTTGGCAGCATCCATCTGTCCAGCTTGGTTGCCAGCTCCCACGAGGGTGTGGATTTCGTCGATAAAGACGATGATGTCGGGGTTAGCCTTGAGTTCGGCGATGATGGTCTTCATGCGTTCCTCAAACTGTCCGCGATATTTCGTGCCTGCCACAACGCTGGTCATGTCAAGCGAGATGAGGCGTTTGTTGAAGAGGGTACGTGACACCTTGCGTTCGTTGATTCGCTGTGCCAATCCTTCCACAATGGCGCTTTTGCCCACACCAGGATCGCCGATGAGAACAGGGTTGTTCTTCTTTCGGCGGCTCAGGATCTGGGCTACACGCTCTATTTCTCGTTCTCGTCCTACCACAGGATCGAGCATACCGTCACGGGCTGCCCGTGTGAGGTCGAAACCGAAAGCGTCGATGGCGGGTGTGTCGGTACCTTTGGTTGTCTTCTTCTCAGTACGTGTTTCTGTACTGATGCCGCCGTTCACATTACGACTGGAGGGAGGAAGGTCGTCTTCGTCCTCGTCTTCTAAATCTACGTCGTTCTTGGGTGCAGGAACCGGTTTTGAGAAATACTTGAACAGTTGGTCGTAGTTGACGTTTTTGTCCTCCAGCATACGGGCGGGCAGGTTGTCTTTCTGTTTCATAATGGCGAGAAGCAGATGTTCCACGTCGGCTGTCTTGCAATGCATCAGACGGGATTCGAGGATGCAGAGACGCATCACTCCCGACGACTTGTCGTTAAGGGTGACGTCCTTAGCAGCATAGACCATATCGGACTTGCTGCGCACCTTGCTTTCAATGAGTTGTTTTAAGTCAGCAAGATTCAGGTTGCACTTGCGTTGGAGGATATCAACGGCACGTCCTTCTCCGTCGCGAATAATCCCAAGAAGAATATGTTCGGGGCCGATGTAGTCGTTGTTCAGACGAAGTGCCTCTTCCTTGCTGTACTGCAGTATCTGTGTAACTTTCTGTGAATAGTTGTTGTTCATTCGCTTTTCTGTTTCTTCTAAAAATGATGCATTATGAATTCAGCGTTATGCAAAGATTATGCCAAAGCCGTTATTCGCTGAGCCATTTTGTCAGTAATGACATAATCTCTGCCTTCATGTCGTCTGGCATATTACCAATTCGGGCTTTATGACTGCCTCGTGGTTGCAC
Organism: uncultured Bacteroidaceae bacterium; assembly: GCA_905234555.1. Lineage (GTDB taxonomy): Bacteria > Bacteroidota > Bacteroidia > Bacteroidales > Bacteroidaceae > UBA3839. The sequence goes on along the minus strand of CAJOHO010000012.1, from coordinate 27,569 downwards.
AAACACACGCATGTTCTGCTTCTTGGAGCAGTCGAGCCAGTCGGCTACTCCGCTTGATGTCCACGGGTCTATCTCTCCATAGATGAAGATGTGCTTGGGGTCGTTCTCCTTCAGATACTTCACCGTTCGTTTGTAGAGAGTTTTGTCGAACTTGATGCCACGCAGCTGTTCGGGCAGCATCACGCTGTAGAGGTAGTTCTTGGTTTTCTTGGCACTCATCTGCTTTTTAAGCCCTTTGTTGGAGTAGCCGTAGTAACCGAGTTCGTGTGCTGCCTGTACGAAGAACGGCACATAACTGCTTGGACATTCGAAGTAGTCGGGACTGGAAACCGTTGTGAAATGCTTGAACCACGTTTCGTTGTCGGCATCGTGTGCAGGGATGGAAGATGTCGGCGTTCCCCATTGCCACAGGGCGAAGGGATATTCCATCACGCAGAAGTCGTAAACGTCCGACATAGAAATGTTGAAGTGGAGTTCCTGACGTTCACACCAGTCTTCATATTTTTCCATCAGACTGTCCTTGCGATTCATCAACTCCTGCTGTGCTGCAGCTACCACTTCACGTTCTTCCTTTGTTCCTACCTTTTTTGCCAGGAACTTCTCGTGGCGTCCGTCCTCCACGGCTCGGTTCAGCGGAGCTACATAGCTGACACTCACGTCCATATCGTTGGGATAGGTGGCACGATAGAACATTGTGGTCTGTCCGCCTTTGCTGATACCTGTGCTGATCCATTTGCCAGAGAATATGCTGCCCAATGCCTGTCGCACGTGGTGGTAGTCGCGAAGGGAGTTATCGACAGTCATGTACTGCCAGTAGTCCTGACCTTGCTTGTCGGTGGATTCGCCATCCGGTGTGGTAGGAGCGGACTCGCCGAAGTAGCGGTATTGGCACACGATCAGGTTGGCGTTGAACAACTTAGCGAGTTCTTCCTCGTAGAAGGGGTAGAGGGAATAGTCGGCATCATAGCCTTCTGTGACAAGCACGGTGGGGCGGTCGAGACCTTTCAGACCTACCACCACACGCTGGTTGAAGGTGCCGTGACTGCTGTCGTCGCCATCTACGTTCTGCTCCATCAGCAGCACATATTTCTCCGTATAATGATTGGATTGAATCCGTTGTACGTTGCTCACCCCAGGTACAGCAATCAGCTGACGCATGAAGACGGTGGTGTCGCCAGTGAGGTAGAGATCGTTGTCTTGGGCCTTGACGGAGGCGGTGACTGTCAGCAGAATGGTTAACAGCAGTATCCTGAGGCATATCGTAAGTTTCTTGGTCATGTCGTTGTTCTTTTGACGATGGTTGTTTCAGTTGTTTTGTTGAGTTGTTTTGGGCTGTTTTTGAAGAGGTAGAGTTTTACTCTACGCAAATTTCATGCAAAGTTACGCCAAAAAAATGATATAAACAAGTGGTAGATTGATTTTTTTTGTGAGTAGTTTTTCCTGATGCTCATTTTGGGGAAAGATAATGGACTGATAATGAGAAACGAAAATATATTTTGGAAAACTTTTGGATGTAGTAACTTTGGTTATGTATCAGGAAATCAAGATGTTATTAAAACAAATCGGAAAACTTTTTAAATTGTTGATAATTTCATGTGGAAAAATTTTGATAATTGGAAATAGACTTGTAACTTTGCAACCGATTTGCGTTTTTGATGTTTTTTGGTTGAAAACGTCAAAAGGAAAGAGAGATTCTAAAACACCTTATAAATTAATGGAAACAAAACGAACATACACTTACACGGAGGCTTACGAAGCCTCTTTAAAGTATTTTGACGGCGATGAATTGGCTGCCCGTGTCTGGGTGAACAAGTATGCCATGAAGGACAGTTTCGGCAACATTTACGAACAGTCGCCTGCAGACATGCACTGGCGTATTGCCAACGAAATTGCCCGTATCGAAAAGAAGTATCCCAATCCGATGACAGCGCAGCAGATATTCGACCTGCTCGACCATTTCCGCTACATCGTACCTGCCGGCAGTCCGATGACGGGTATCGGCAACAACTTCCAGGTAGCTTCACTCAGCAACTGCTTTGTGGTGGGTCTGGACGGAGATGCTGACTCCTACGGTGCCATCATCCGCATCGACGAAGAGCAGGTGCAGCTGATGAAACGAAGGGGTGGGGTAGGCCACGACCTCTCGCATATCCGTCCGAAGGGAACACCTGTGAAGAACTCTGCTCTCACCTCTACAGGACTGGTTCCATTCATGGAGCGTTACAGCAATTCTACACGTGAAGTGGCACAGGACGGACGACGTGGAGCATTGATGTTATCAGTCAGTATTAAGCACCCTGACTCTGAGGCTTTTATTGATGCGAAAATGGAAGAAGGAAAGGTGACTGGTGCGAATGTGTCTGTACGTCTGGATGATGCCTTCATGAAGGCTGCCGTTGAGGGCAAACCATACGAACAGAAATTCCCTATTGACAGCGACAATCCGATTGTAAAAAAGGAGATTGATGCCAGTCAGCTGTGGAAGAAAATCGTTCATAATGCCTGGAAGTCAGCAGAACCTGGAGTGCTTTTCTGGGACACCATCATCCGTGAGTCTGTTCCCGATTGCTATGCCGACTTAGGTTATAAGACCATCTCTACCAATCCTTGCGGTGAAATCCCTCTCTGTCCTTACGATTCGTGTCGTCTGTTGGCGATTAACCTGTACAGTTATGTGGATCAGCCTTTTACGAGCAAGGCGAAGTTTAACTACGATCTTTTCCGCCAGCATGTAAGTAAGGCTCAGCGCATTATGGATGACATTATTGATCTGGAACTGGAGAAAATTGATTTGATTCTGGCAAAGATTGATAGTGATCCGCAGAGTGAGGAAGTGAAGGGCGCAGAGCGTCACCTTTGGATGAAGATAAAAGATAAGAGCAGCCGTGGACGCCGTACAGGTGTGGGCATCACAGCCGAAGGCGATATGATTGCAGCAATGGGTCTGACTTACGGAACACCGGAAGCCACCTATTTCTCTACAGAAATCCATAAGAATATTGCGGTGGAGGCTTACCGTGCCTCTGTCCAGATGGCAGAAGAACGTGGAGCTTTCGATATCTATGATGCTGAACGTGAGAAGGATAATCCGTTCGTCAACCGCATCAAGAGTGTGGCTCCCCAGCTTTATGAGAAGATGACGAAGGTGGGTCGCCGCAACATTGCCTGTCTCACCATCGCTCCTACAGGAACCACCAGCCTGATGACCCAGACCACCAGCGGTATAGAGCCTGTCTTTATGCCTGTCTATAAGCGTCGTCGCAAGGTAAATCCCAATGACACGAACGTACATGTGGATTTTGTCGATGAAACGGGCGATTCCTTTGAAGAATACATCGTTTATCATCCCAAATTCCTCACATGGATGAAGGTAAACGGCCTTGATACAACAAAACGCTACACGCAGGAAGAGATTGACGAACTGGTTCGGAAGTCACCTTATTATAAAGCGACTGCCAACGATGTGGATTGGAAAGAAAAGGTGAAGATGCAGGGAGCCATTCAGAAGTGGGTGGATCACTCCATCTCCGTGACCATCAACCTGCCCAACAGCGTGACGGAAGACCTTGTGAATGAGCTGTATGTGGAAGCTTGGAAGTCTGGCTGCAAAGGTTGCACGGTCTATCGCGACGGCTCACGTGCAGGTGTGCTGGTTAGCACGAAGAAGGAAACTAAGAAAGAAGGAAACTGCAACTGCCCGCCTCCCATTGTGACAGAGGTTCGTCCCAAAAGTCTGGAGTGCGATGTGGTGCGTTTCCAGAACAACAAAGAGAGATGGGTGGCATTCGTAGGTCTGCTCGATGGTTATCCTTACGAGATTTTCACAGGTGTGCTTGACGACGATGACGGTATTGCCCTGCCCAAGACGGTGTTGAAGGGTCACATCATCAAGAATATCGATGAGAACGGTGTGAAACGCTATGATTTCCAGTTTGTGAATCGTCGTGGTTACAAGACCACCATCGAAGGTCTGAGCGAGAAGTTCAACAAGGAATACTGGAACTATGCCAAGCTCATCTCTGGTGTGCTTCGCTACCGCATGCCGCTGACCAATGTGCTGAAACTTGTCAGTTCGCTGCAATTAGAGAGCGAAAGCATCAACACCTGGAAGAACGGAGTGGAACGTGCCCTGAAGAAGTACGTGCAGGACGGCACCGAAGCCAAAGGGCAGATTTGTCCTGTTTGCGGACATGAATCCCTTGTCTATCAGGAGGGTTGCCTCATCTGTAAGCATTGCGGAACTTCGAAGTGCGGTTAATCGATGAAAGGAGTCAAAATATGAATCATCAAGAGAAACAGGGAACGGAAAGTCCCATGCGGATTATCCTTTCTTCACTACGGTTTTATGCCTACCACGGTGTGCTTCAGCAGGAGCGCACCGTGGGAGCGTTTTATACGCTCGACATCACCATTGATATGGATTTCACCCAGCCGATGCTCAACGACGACATTACCCGCATCCTGAACTATGCAGATGTTTATAAGGTGGTGAAGGCAGAGATGCAGGTTCCTTCTCGTCTGCTGGAGCATGTGGCAGGACGGATTGTGAAAGCCATTTTCACCCGTTTCAATCAGGCTGCTGCCATCTCCTTGCGATTGATGAAGGAAAAACCGCCTATCACGGGTTTTGATGGCAACGGATGTGGTGTTGAGGTCAATTTTTCGCGAGAAAAGTTCCTTACATTGTTAAAAAACAGCGAAAAGTGCTGAAATACCAATTATTTTTGCTAACTTTGCAGCGTTTTTAGGCTTAATGGCTACAATTTGTTAGGTAGAAAAGAAAAATCTATATAGAATTTATCACTTATGAGCTCATTAAAAACCGCTAAAATGACAAATTACCGCTGGGTGATTTGTGCAATGTTGTTCTTTGCAACAACAGTGAACTATTTGGACCGTCAGGTGCTCTCATTGACATGGGACGAGTTTATCAAGCCGGAATTCCACTGGGATGAGTCGCACTATGGCAAAATTACGTCCATCTTCTCCATTGTCTATGCAATTTGTATGCTCTTTGCAGGACGATTCATTGACTGGATGGGAACCAAGAAAGGATACATCTGGGCAATTGTGGTATGGAGTCTTGGTGCCTGTCTCCATGCTTTCTGCGGTATGTTTACGGAAAGCTGGCTGGGACTGGAAGGAAAAGCTGAACTGGTGAAAGCCACCGGTGATGCGGCTGTGGTCATAGCGACGGTGTCCATGTATGCATTCCTCTTTGCTCGCTGTGTCTTAGCACTGGGTGAAGCGGGTAACTTCCCTGCAGCCATCAAGGTGACAGCTGAATACTTCCCCAAGCGTGACCGTGCGTTTGCCACTTCTATCTTCAACTCCGGTGCTTCCATCGGTGCATTGATTGCCCCTGTGTCGATTCCGCCATTGGCGAAATTCTTCCAGGATAAGGGTATCGGAAATGGCTGGGAAATGGCATTCATCGTCATCGGTTTACTTGGCTTCATCTGGGCAGGTCTCTGGATTTTCCTCTATACGCCACCAGCAAAGAGCAAGCATGTGAATCAGGCTGAGTTGGTTTATATCGAGCAGGATCAGGAAGACCTCACCAACGTAAAGAAAGATTCTGAAGTGGACGATGAAGGACCAAAACTCTCCTTCCTGGAGTGCTTCCAATTCAAGCAGACTTGGGCTTTTGCCTTTGGAAAGTTCATGACGGATGGTGTTTGGTGGTTCTTCCTCTTTTGGACACCTTCGTACCTCAATACGCAGTTTGGCATTAAGACCACCGACCCACTGGGTATGATTCTTATCTTTTCGCTCTACCTCGTGACGATGCTTTCGATCTATGGTGGAAAACTGCCTACCATTATCATTAACAAGACAGGTAAGAATCCATACGCAGCCCGTATGCAAGCTATGCTTATCTTTGCTTTCTTCCCACTTGTAGTTCTGTTGGCTCAGCCGCTGGGTACGATTTCTCCCTGGTTCCCTGTGATTCTCATCGGTATTGGCGGAGCTGCCCACCAGAGCTGGTCTGCTAACATCTTCTCTACTGTCAGCGATATGTTCCCCAAGTCTGCTGTAGCTACCATCACAGGTATCGGTGGTATGGCAGGTGGTGTGGGTTCCATGATTCTGCAGTGGGTGGCTGGTGACCTTTTCGTCTATGCAGGCGAAACCAATATGCACTTCCTCGGCTTCGAAGGCAAACCTGCAGGCTATTTCATCATCTTCTGTGTTTGCGCCGTTGCTTACCTCATCGGCTGGATGGTGATGAAGTCCCTCGTACCGAAGTACAAGCCTGTCGTAGTGGAAAAATAAACGAATCCTAACAAACATATCTGGAATTTATGGAAAATTTGAATGAAGCGTTGGGTCTGCTTGCGGTGGGAATGCTCACAGTGTTCTCCATCCTGCTCATCGTCATCTTCCTGGGTAAGGCACTCATTGCCATCATCAACAAGGTGGCACCTGCTGAAGAACCCAAGAAGGCGGTGAAAGTAGCGGCTGCACCAGCTGCCGTCAGCGCCAAGACCCAGAGTATCATCCAGGCTGCCGTGAGCCAGCTCACAGGCGGTAAGGGAAAAGTTGCTAAAATCACAAAATTGTAAAACAACGACTAAAAAGATAACATGAAAGAAGTAAAGTTCAGTCTGGTCTTCCGTGATATGTGGCAGAGTGCTGGCAAGTACCAGCCACGTGTTGACCAGCTCGTAAAGGTGGCTCCAGCCATCATCAAGATGGGATGCTTCGACCGTGTGGAAACCAACGGTGGAGGCTTCGAACAAGTGAATCTCCTCTATGGAGAAAACCCCAATAAGGCAGTTCGTGAATTTACCAAGCCCTTCCATGAGGCAGGTATTCAGACTCACATGCTCGATCGTGCGCTCAACGCACTTCGCATGAGTCCTGTGCCAAAGGATGTGCGCAAGCTGTTCTACAAGGTGAAGAAGGCTCAGGGTACCGACATCACACGTATCTTCTGTGGTCTGAACGACGCCCGCAACATCATTCCTTCCATCGTCTATGCTAAGGAAGCAGGAATGATTGCACAGGCTTCGCTCTGTATCACTCACTCACCCATCCACACCGTGAAGTACTACGTGGATCTGGCGAAGACACTCATCGACGCAGGTGCTGACGAAATTTGTCTGAAGGATATGGCTGGTATCGGTCGTCCTGTTTCACTGGGAAAGATTGTTGCCGGTATCAAGGCTTACAAGAAAGATATCATCATTCAGTATCACTCACACGCTGGTCCAGGTTTCAACATGGCTTCCATCCTTGAAGTCTGCAACGCAGGTTGTGACTATATCGACACAGGTATGTCGCCACTCTCTTGGGGTACGGGTCATGCCGACATTATCGCCGTACAGGAGATGCTCAAGGATGCTGGCTTCAAAGTGAAGGAAATCAATATGGCTGCCTACATGGATGTTCGTACCCAGATTCAGGAGATGTGCGACGACTTCCTCGGCTACTATATTCCCGACCTCAATCACATCAACAACTCGCTGCTCGTGAAGCCAGGTCTTCCTGGTGGTATGATGGGTTCGCTGATGACCGACCTGGAAGATAACCTCAAGTCGCTGAACAAGTGGAAGGTGAAGAACAATCAGCCCGAACTGACAACTGACGACCTTCTCATCAAGCTCTTCGACGAAGTGGCTTACGTTTGGCCGAAGGTGGGCTATCCCTGCCTCGTGACTCCGTTCTCCCAGTATGTCAAGAACCTTGCTCTGATGAATGTGATGCAGATGGAGAAAGGCAAGGAACGCTGGTCGATGATTGCCGACACCATCTGGGATATGATTCTCGGTAAGGCTGGTCAGCTGCCTGGTCCTGTAGCACCCGAACTCGTGAAGATGGCTAAAGACCAGGGTCGTGAGTTTGAGACACAAGATCCACAGTCTTACTTCCCCGACAAGCTCGACGAATTCCGCGAGGAGATGAAGAAGAACGGTTGGGAACTTGGTGAGGACGACGAAGAACTCTTCGAACTCGCTATGCACCCCGAACAGTATCGTGCTTACAAGAGCGGTAAGGCGAAGGCTGACTTCGAGGCTGACCTTGCCAAGCGTAAGGCTGCCAAGAACGCTCCAGCGGAAGGTGCTGCTGAACTTCCTAAGTCTATCACAGTGAATGTGGAAGGTCAGAACTACAAGGTGGAGATTGCCTATGGCAACGACGTTCCTGCCGCAGCTCCTGCAGCTCAGGGTGCACCTGCTGCTCCTGCTGGTGAAGGTGCTGACCTTCTGGCTCCTCTCGAAGGTAAGTTCTACCTCGTGAAGGACAACTCTGAGACTCCTGCAAAGGTGGGCGACGCTGTGAAGGAAGGTGATGTCGTTGGCTATATCGAAGCCATGAAGACCTTCAACGCTATCAAGGCAGATCGCGACGGAGTCATCACAGCCATTCTCGTCAGCTCAGGCGACTCCGTTGAAGAAGACGATGTCATCATGAAAATTGGATAAGCCATGGGAGATATATTTAGTAAACTGTTCGATATGACGGCACTCAGCAACCTCGTTGCCGACCCGTCCTACCTCATCATGTTTGGCATTGCCTTCGTACTGCTGTACCTGGGTATTGTCAAGCATTATGAGCCGCTGCTTCTCATCCCCATTGCCTTCGGTGTGCTCATCGCCAACTTCCCTGGTGGAGATATGGGCGTGATGCAGGCCAACGAAGCTGGAGAAATCTTCAGATGGATGGATGGGAACGGCATTATCCAGACGCTGACGCTTGCCGACGGACTCAATCCTGAGGCCTATCAAGAGTTGCTCAAGACTGGAGTCAGTGCCGAAGATTACATGAGATTCGGTGAACTTTACTATAAGTTAGCCGACAATCCCATCCTGCCTAACCTCCATCTTGTGAATGAGGAACTGTCCAAAGCCAGCGCCTATGGCGACGTTCAGGTCTATCACATTTGGGATATGTCACTTCCTGCCATCGCCCACGACCTCGGACTCATGAACTTCCTCTACTATGCGCTCATCAAGACAGGCTTCCTGCCACCAGTAATTTTCATGGGTGTAGGTGCTTTGACCGACTTTGGTCCTATGCTTCGCAACCTCCGTCTGTCCATCTTCGGAGCTGCTGCTCAGTTCGGTATCTTCATGGTGCTGATTTGTGCTGTGCTCATGGGCTTCACCATGAAAGAAGCTGCGTCGCTGGGTATCATCGGTGGTGCTGACGGACCTACCGCCATCTTCACCACCATCAAGTTGGCTCCACATCTTCTGGGTGCCATCGCCATTGCCGCTTATAGCTACATGGCCCTTGTGCCCGTCATCATTCCACTGGTTGTGAAACTCACTTGCTCCAAGAAGGAACTGATGATCAATATGAAGGAGCAGGACAAGAAGTTCCCTGCTAAGAACGAAATCAAGAACATGCGTGTGGTGAAGATTATCTTCCCTATCGCTGTGACTACCATTGTTGCCATTTTCGTTCCTACAGCTGTTGCGCTGATCGGTATGCTCATGTTTGGTAACCTGCTGAAAGAAATCGGAAGCGACACCAGCCGCCTGTTCGACACCATCAGCAACTCCATCATGAATACCGCTACTGTGTTCCTCGGCCTCTGCGTAGGAGCCACGATGACCGTTCAGGCATTCCTCAACTGGACTACCATCGGTATCGTCGTAGGTGGATTCCTTGCCTTCGCACTCAGCATCACAGCCGGTATCATGATGGTGAAGCTCTTCAACCTCTTCACGAAGAAGAAGATCAATCCGCTCATCGGAGCCACAGGTCTTTCCGCTGTGCCAATGGCAAGCCGTGTCTGCAACGACATCGCCACGAAGTACGACCCCAAGAACCACGTCCTCAACTACTGCATGTCCTCCAATATCTCTGGTGTGATTGGTTCTGCAGTTGCCGCTGGTGTCCTCATCGCCTTCTTAGGCTAAAGGAACTCAGTTCTTAGGCTAAAGGAAAATACCTCTCATATTTGAGGAATATCTGTAAAGCAAAAAAGCTCACCTGTTTGGGGTGAGCTTTTTTAGTATTATTTATGGCTGAGTAGAGGTGGAGTCGCTGGCTTCAGCAGCTTCTGCAGCCTCTGCCTCTCGCATAAGTTGCGGATCAGGACGGGGTTGATCGGAGGGATCGTCATCCTTGAAAGGTGTGGCTCCGCTGGAGTTGTGAATACGGTATTGTGTCATCTCTTCGTTGGAAGAGAAATCGTAGCCTTGTAGCTGGTTGTCGATTCCGTCGATACGCATGTATGCCGGTGAGTAGATGCGGTGTTGGTTCTGATCCCAGTAGAGGAGGGAAGTGCGGAAGGTCTCTCCCTTCAGGTTCTTCACTTGTACGCGTCCGTGGAGTTCCCAAATGCGTTGCTGCTCGAAATAGTAGGCGGTATCTGCCGTGATGTAGGCATCGGTATGGTACTCCTCGTTGAACCGCTGAATAAAGAGTCCTTTGTTGAATTCCCAGTAGTTGGGATTCTTCTTATCGTAGATGAACCAGTCCTCGCTGATAATCTTATAGCGGATGATGCCAGAGTCGGAGATGAGTGTGGAAACGCCTCTCGACTTGAGGATGGGCAATGAGTCTCGTTCTTCCAGGGCAGGCGCATAGTGCTCTTCGTCGTTCTGGCAGGAATAGGCACTGAGGACAAAGAGAGCGATGAGAAAGCCTACCCCCATCCCCCTCCGAAAGAGGGAGAGACTGTGACGAAAGTTGGAATGTGACGACCCGTTATAATTCATGTGAATTAGGCATTATGCATTATGAATTATGAATTCTCAATTATGCATTACTGTACTTTCCACTTGTGGAACCAGAGTTCGCTGAAAGTGATGCCGATGGAGAGGCGGAGGTAGTTCTCTGTGAGTTTATGCTGCTGGAGCGTGGTGGCGCTGAGATAGGGGATGCTGCTGTGAACCCACTGGAAAGCTATGTTGATATCAGGGAAGCGGCGATAGAGGTTGCGGTTCTGGATGGGAAGGGTCAGACCGGCGCTGATACCAAATTCTGTGGGTTTATCGGTGATGCCTCCGTCAGCTTTGGCGTAGGGCTGAGCATAGTGTGCACCCAGTTTGTAGCTGACACGCTGGAAGTATTTGGTGGCTGTGCTGTTGGGTGTGAAGGTGGCTCCGGCAGTAATGCGCATGCGGTCGTTGAGCTGTCCTTTCACACTGGCGTAGGTGTTGGCTTCCTGAGCTGGGAAGCGGCAATCGCCCCATTTCTCGTAGGTGAAGTCTGCACCGATGGCAAGACGAGTTGTATGGCGATAGGCGATACCTGCAGAGATGGAGTGGGGCAGCTGGAAAGCGTTGCGGATGGTGTCGTTCGTAGCTGACTGAGTAGTTCCTGTGGAAGAAAGCGTCTGGGTGGAACGGATGGCACGATTCTTGATGTCGTGTCCCAGTCCATAGGTAACACCGAGGGTGAGGCGGTCTTTCTTGTTGAGCGGAAGGGTGTATTGCAGTCCGAAGTCAGCGGAATAGGTGCCGATGTCAGCTGTGTAGGCACGATAGAGGGAATAGGAACTTGTTTCGTTCACAGCCATCGTGGCAGAATGGGTGTAGTCGCCAAAGAGATAGGCGAAATTCACACCGATGGAGAGGTTGCGAAGGGGTTCCCAGCCCGTTCCTATCATGATTTGGTGAAGTCCACCCGTACCGTTGAAGGTGTAGGAGGTGGAGGATTCCGTTCCTTCGATGGGAGTGGAGGACGACTTGAAACTGTAGTTGATATTCGTGTAAGGCAGGAGGGCAATGGTCCAACCCCAATGTTTCTGGGCACGGAACTGGAACGCAAAATAGTCCAGACTGCTGTTGCGCACATTCTGCTGGAGTCCTCCCATCGAGTAGTTGCCGTTTTGCAGGGAGAGTCCCATGTCGAAGAGTGCCGTGAGGGAGTCAACGGCAGCATAGGATGCAGGGTTAGCTGTGTTGATCCAGTTGCCGTTGGAAAAACCTTGTGCCACTCCGTCCATTCCTTTGTTGAAGCCCATAGCACGATCAGCCTGTACACCGAATCCGTAACGGGAATAGGGGGAGTTCACTCCGTTCTGGGCAAACATGAAGAATGAAGATTGAAGAATAAAGAATAAGAGGAAAAGCCTTTTTTTCATTATGATTGATGAATTATTCAACGAAATTAATTATGAATTATGCATTATGAATTATGCATTAAAATAATGTTCAATCCTTTTGCAACGAGGAATTTGTCTGCAAAGATATGCTTTTTTAGCGGTTTGGCAAAATCTAAAGTGTCTCCACCCGTCAAAAAGACTAAAAGTTGTGGATAATTAACACTGAATTGCCGGATTGCGCCTTCAATTTCACGTTGTATTCCGTGAATCACTCCACAACGGATCGCTGTCTCTGTGGAGTTGCCCAGCGCAGGCAGAGGACCTTCGGGGTTCACTTTTGGCAGACGGGCAGTGAACTGATGGAGTGCTTTGAGTCGCATCTGAATGCCTGGCGATATGTTCCCACCCAAGTATTCGCCTTCAGCGGTGACGAGGTCGAAGGTGAGAGCAGTTCCGAGGTCGATGACCAGAACAGGAACATGTTTTTTCTTGAGTTCGGCTGCCAGGAAATAAGCTCCCACTGAAGCTGCCAAACGGTCTGTACCCAGCGTCTCAGGCGTGGAGTAGCTGTTGCGGATGGGCAGCGGAGTGGTGTGATCGAGGTAACAGATCCGTTGAATCCCTGTAGCGGCAATCTGTTCTCGCATCTCAGGGGTGATGACGGCAGTAGAGGATACCATGCAGGCATCCACTTCGTACGGCTCCACCCAAGTCTTCAGTTGGGAGAGGTCGTGCCCGTCAATTCTCAGACTTGCCACCGGCGGGTTTGTTACCACTGTGGTGGGTGTGTGAATGGCGACCTTTGTTGTCGTGTTTCCGATGTCGATTGTCAGATTTACCATTTGCTGATTGATTGTTAGCCATTGTGCGACGTCCATATCTCCGATGTCCTGATCTGCGGTTGCCTGACTTATAGTTGAGTACAGGCTTTTCTCCGCATCCTTCTGGCAGGTCGGGTTTGTCGATTTCGCGTTCGATGAGTGCCTCAATCCTGCGAAGGGTCTGTCCGTCACGTTCCGTCACCAGCGTCACAGCCTGTCCGTCGCGGTTGGCACGGGCTGTTCGTCCGATGCGGTGTACGTAGTCCTCTGGGTCGTGTGGCGTATCATAGTTGATTACCATCTGGATATCGTCGATGTCGATGCCTCGACTCACGATATCGGTGGCGATGAGGATGTTGATGTGTCCGTTACGGAAGTCACGCATGATGGTGTCGCGTTCCTGCTGGGTAAGGTCGGAGTGCATAGCACCTACTTTCAGTCCTTTCATACGGAAGGTGCGACCCAGTTCGCGCACTTTGGTTTTCTTGGAACAAAAGATGATGACGCGGTCCAGCGACTGGTCTTCCAGCACTTTCTTCACGATGTTGTCCTTCATTCCCTCGTAGCAGACGTAGGCAATCTGATGAATTTTCTCCGCAGGCTTCGAAACGGCAATTTTTACCTCTACAGGATTGTTGAGGATGGTGCGTGCCAGTTTCTGGATGTTCTCAGGCATCGTGGCAGAGAACATGATGGTCTGACGCTCTTTGGGCAGATAACCCACAATCTTAATGATATCGTCGTAGAAACCCATATCAAGCATACGGTCTGCTTCGTCGAGAACGAAGAAAGAGACATGCGAAAGGTCGATGTTGCCAGTAGCCAGGTGGCTAATGAGTCGTCCTGGTGTGGCGATGATGATGTCGGCACCAAGGGTTAGTCCCTTGCGTTCCTGCTCGTAGCGGATACCGTCGTTTCCGCCATAGACCGCCACGCTGCTCACAGGCATGTAGTAGGAGAAACCTTCCACTTGCTGGTCAATCTGCTGAGCCAGTTCACGAGTAGGCGACATGATGATGCAGTTGATGGCTTCCTGCGGATAATCGCCGGTGTTGAGTTCCTGAAGGATAGGCAGCAGGTAGGCAGCGGTCTTGCCTGTGCCGGTCTGTGCCACTCCTATCAGGTCTCTTCCCTCAAGCAATGGGGGAATGGCTTTTTCTTGTATGGGCGTACACTCCTCGAAGTTCATGGCATCGAGGGCATCGAGTACTGTATTGTCTAAAGGTAATTCGTCAAAAAACACGAGATATCTATTGATTTACGATTTACGGATTTACGATTTACGATTTATTATTCGATTTTCGACATGTCGACATATCGACATCTCGACATTTCGAGATTAAAATTTACAAACTTCTCATCGTGGGGCTTTCTTGTAGAAATAGAAGGCGATGAAGGAGAAGATGATATTGGGTAGCCAGGCAGCCAGAGCTGGATGCATGTTGGCATTGACGGCGAAGGTGGAGGAGACGGTCTGGAACATGATGTAGGAGAGGATGAGAGCCAGTCCGATACCCAGAGCGATTCCCATTCCGTTTTTGCGTTTTCGGGCTGAGATGGAGACACCGATGAGGGTCAGGATGAAGGTGGCAAAGGACGAGGCACCTCGTTTCCAGTATTCCACTTCAAATTCCTTGATGTTCGCAAATCCTCGCTGCTTCTGCCGTTCTATGTATTTGGCCAGTTCGGGCGTGGAGAGCGTTTCCTGTTGTCCCTTGGTGATGAGGAAGTCTTGCGGCTCCATCTTGATGAGGGTGTCTAGGCGTTGTCCGCTGCTGATTACCTCACGCATTCCCTGCAGGTTTCGTTCCTGATAGTTGCTGATAATCCAGTGGTAAGGTTCTTCGGAGAGGCTGTCGTACTGGATGGTGTGGGCTTGGAGCGTGCTGACAATCTTCTTGTTGATAATCTTGTCGAGACGGAAGTCATAGCCCAACTTCATGCTGTTTTCGTAGCGACCGATGTAGGCAATCACGCCTGTATCTACCTCCAACTGCACATTCGTGGCGTAGGTGACGACGTTCTTGCGTTTGTATTTGTTCTCGAACTCCACACGTTTCACGTTGCCGTGAGGAATGACGTAGGAACCCATCACAAAGGTGAAGATAGCAATAAAGGCAGCTGCAATCATATAGGGACGCATGAGCCTTCGGTAGCTGAGACCTGTGGACATCATAGCGATGATTTCCGAGTTCTCTGCCAGCTTGGTGGTAAAGAAAATCACGGA
The DNA here is from genome assembly GCA_905234555.1 of uncultured Bacteroidaceae bacterium. GTDB lineage: Bacteria > Bacteroidota > Bacteroidia > Bacteroidales > Bacteroidaceae > UBA3839. Next base: position 12,514 of record CAJOHO010000012.1, on the reverse strand, counting down.
AATGAAGACGAAGAGCTGACTGAAGAGGTTGGAGTAGTAGGGAACGAAGTTGAGGTAATAGTCGAGGAAGATTTCCTTCATTGTGGCGTTCTTCGAGAGGAACTTGTCGATGTTCTCGTTGATGTCGAACACCACAGCGATGCTGATAATGAGGATAATAGAAAAGAAGTAAGTGCCGAGAAACTTCCAGATGATATATCTGTCGAGTCTCGTCACAGGGTTATGGTCTGCCAACCGGTCTTTGATCCTCTGCCAGTTCATAGTCTTCGTCCCAGTTCTTCGATTTGTTTGGCTTTCCACAGCGAGAAGTCGCCGGCGATGATGTGCTGACGAGCCTGGCGAACCAGTTCCAGATAGAAAGCGAGGTTGTGGATGGAGGCAATCTGCATGGCGAGCAGTTCCTGTGCCTTAAATAAATGATGTACGTACGCGCGCGAATAAGTGCTATCGACGTAGGAGGTGCCTTCGGGGTCGAGTGGCGAGAAGTCGGTCTCCCATTTCTTGTTGCGCATATTGATAGTTCCGTGCCAGGTGAAAATCATCGCATTGCGTCCGTTGCGGGTGGGCATCACGCAGTCGAACATATCAACGCCGCGTTCTATGCCTTCGAGGATGTTGATAGGTGTACCTACTCCCATCAGATAGCGGGGTTTGTCCTTGGGGAGAATCGAGTTCACCAGTTCTATCATCTCGTACATCACCTCAGCTGGTTCACCTACAGCCAGTCCGCCGATGGCGTTTCCTTCCATATTCTTGGCAGCTACGTTCTCAGCAGCACGGGTGCGCAGGTCGCGATAGGTACATCCCTGCACAATGGGGAAAAGACTTTGGTGGTAGCCGTACTTGGGGTCGGTCTCCTGATAGCGTTGCACACAGCGGTCCAGCCATCCTTCCGTCAGATCCAGCGACTTCTTGGCGTAGTCGTAGTCTGCCGTACCCGAAGGACATTCGTCGAATGCCATCATGATGTCGGCACCAATGCTTCGCTCAATGTCAATCACACGTTCCGGTGTGAAGAAATGCTTCGAACCGTCGATATGCGAACGGAACTCAGCACCTTCGGGTTTCAGCTTACGGATGCCGGCTAAGGAGAAAACCTGAAAACCACCGCTGTCGGTCAGCATCGGACGGTCGAAACCGTTGAACTTATGCAGACCGCCTGCTGCCTCAATCACGCCTGTTCCTGGACGGAGATAGAGGTGATAGGTGTTGCCCAGGATAATCTGAGCCTTGATGTCATCCTTCAGTTCGTGCAGATGCACACCCTTCACGCTGGCAAGAGTTCCCACCGGCATGAAGATAGGCGTTTCTATCAGACCGTGATCCGTTGTCATCAGTCCGGCACGCGCCTCACTCTTCGCATCTGTATATTGCAGTTGAAAAGTCATATTTCCTAATCTTTCAGCAGAGCAAAATCCAACACATCACTCACCGTATCCACATAGTGGAAGGTCAGGCCGTTCACATATTTCTCAGGAATATCCTTGATGTTCCGTTCGTTGTCCTTGCAGAGCATGATATCCTTAATGCCGGCACGCTTGGCAGCCAGAATCTTTTCCTTGATGCCGCCTACAGGCAGCACTTTCCCACGAAGGGTGATCTCACCAGTCATTGCCAAATGACTGCGAACACGGCGTTTGGTCAGCGCCGAAGCGATGGAGGTGGCAATTGTGATACCAGCAGAAGGACCGTCCTTGGGGACAGCTCCTTCCGGCACGTGGACATGTACGTTCCACTGTTCGAAGATGGATGCATCCAGACCCAGCAACTCAACATGAGCCTTCAGGTACTCCAATGCCAACATGGCACTTTCCTTCATCACGTCACCTAAGTTACCGGTCAGCGTCAGCTTTTCGCCTTTGCCCTTGCTCAGCGATGTTTCCACAAACAGGATCTCGCCACCGACTGCCGTCCACGCCAAACCAGTTACTACGCCTACCAAGTCGTTGCCTTGATACTTATCGCGGCTGAACAGCTCTGTGCCCAAGTATTCCTTGATGTCTTTGGCCTGCAGCGGTGTATCTTTCTTCTTGTCAGTATCCTCTTTCTTCAGACGCTTCAACGCCACCTTTCGCAGCACGGTGTTGATCTTCTTGTCCAGTTCACGGACACCCGACTCACGTGTGTAATCCTCAATGATCTTCTCGATGGCAGACTTGCTGAACCTCACATCGTCACTTCTCATACCCACATTCCTCAACTGCTTCGGCACCAGGTGGCGCTTGGCAATCTCTATCTTCTCTTCCGTCAGATAGCCGCTCACCTCGATGAGTTCCATACGGTCGAGTAGGGGAGCAGGGATGTTGGAGATGTTGTTGGCAGTGGCGATGAACATCACGTTGGAGATGTTGAAATCCACATCGATGTAATTGTCGTGGAAAGCTTTGTTCTGTTCGGGGTCGAGCACTTCGAGCAAAGCCGACGACGGGTCGCCGTGAACGGTCTGTCCGCCAACCTTGTCTATCTCGTCCAGAACGAAGACGGGATTGACGCTGCCTGCCTTCTGCAGACCTTTAATGATGCGGCCAGGCAGAGCACCTACGTAGGTGCGACGGTGTCCGCGGATTTCCGATTCATCGTGCAGACCACCCAGTGACACACGCACATAATTGCGCTTCATCGCTTTGGCGATACTCTTGCCCAAGCTGGTCTTGCCCACACCTGGAGGGCCGTAAAGACACAGGATCGGACTCTTCATGTCGCCACGCATCTTCAGCACAGCCAAATGCTCCAGGATGCGCTCCTTCACCTTCTCCAGTCCGTAGTGGTCTTGGTTGAGAATCTTTTCTGCTGTCTTGATATTGATCTGATCTTTTGTATAAATGCCCCAAGGCAAAGACAACAGCGTGTCCAGATATTCGTACTGTGTGCTGTAGTCGCCACCCTGCATGTTCATGTGGCTCAGCTTCTCCACTTCCTTCTGGAACGTCTTTGCCATCTCTCGGCTCCATTTCATCTGCTTGGCACGTTCCAGAAACTTCTTCACATCATTGTCGTCCGTATCGCCCAGCTCCACCTTGATGTTCTCCATCTCCTTCTTCAGGAAGTATTCACGCTGCTGACGGCTCAGGTCGGCATGGGTCTGCATCTGGATGTTCGACTTCAGCTGGGCAAACTGCAGCTCACGATGGAGCAGTTCCAGCAACTTGATGGCTCGGTCGTGCAGGTTCGTCTGTTCCAGCAGCATGATGTGCTCTGTGTTGGGCAGAGGCAGACTGGCACACAGGAAATTGATAAAGAAGATACGGCTCATCTGGTCGCGTAGCGAGAAAGAAGCATCCAGCTTCATGCCGTCGCCACGTTGGATGAATTTATCCGCCACTTCCTTGCAAGCCTCAATCGTAGCTTGGAACTGACGGTCGCCTTTGGCAGGAATATCCTCTGGATAGGCTTCTACATGCCCCATTAGGTATTTTCTTCCTTGATGAGCCTCCAGCAGATGGATGCGCTGGAAACCCTGAAGGAAAGCCGTATGCGAACCGTCGGGCAGGTCCAGCACTTTCAGCACCTTTCCTAGAACACCCGTACGGTACAGTTCTTTCTCGCTTGGATTCTCTGCCGACTCCTCCGTCTGTCCGAACACTCCAATCACCAGCTTCTTGTTCGCAGCTTCGTTGAGCAGAACCAGAGCCGATTCGCGGCTGATGGTCACCGGCAGGAGGGTAGAAGGGAACAGCATCATGTTGCGAAGGGGGAGAATGGGAATCTCTTTATCCGTCACATCAGGCATCTCTCCCTCCAACTCCATGCGGTCGAAATTCGCCACAACGGAGATGGATTCTCCCTGCCGTCCCAGAAACAAATCTTCAAATGACAATATATCGCTCATAATTCTTAATAACCAAATTTCTTGCAAAGTTACACCAAAAAATTGAGATATGATGAAAAAATTGGGACTTTTGCAGGGATTTTCAACTTTTTTTAGTAATTTTGCATCGTCTATCGGCTTTTGCCGTCTGACAGCTCCGAATTATACCAATTTATGAGACTACTCCTTTTCTTTCTGTTTACGCTTTCATCTTCCCTCTTCACCGTTCAGGCACAGACTCCCTTCAAGGTGGTACTCGATGCCGGACATGGAGGGAAAGACCCTGGCACACTGGGCGTTCTCGACCGTAGCCACCGAGAGAAAGACATCGCTCTGGCCATCACTCTGGAGGTGGGACGACTGCTTCAAGCCAACCATCCGGAAATCCAGCTCGTCTATACCCGCTCCACCGATGTGTTCATAGAACTGGGACGAAGAGCCGACATCGCCAACAAAGCCAAAGCCAACCTCTTCGTTTCCATTCATGTGAACGCCCTGCCTAAGGAAGCCACCCATTACGCCTATGGCGTACAGACCTATACACTCAGCCTCAGTCCGGTGAAAACCAATCTGGCTGTGGAGAAACGCGAGAACTCCGTCATTGCCCTCGAAGGGGACGTGGCAAAGAAATACGACTACCATCCCTCGCCTGAGAGCGACATCATGTTCGAACTCATGCAGGATCACGACATGAAGGAAAGCGTGGAATTTGCCAAAATCGTGCAGAACGAGATGGTGAAGACAGGAGGACGAAAGGATATGGGTGTGCGCCAGGCCAACCTCGCCGTCTTGCGCCTCACCTATATGCCCAGCGTCCTGCTCGAAGTGGGATTCCTTTCCACACCCGACGAAGAACGCTTCCTCATGACTACCGAAGGTCGCAACAAAATGGCAAAAGCCATCTACAACGCCATCGTCGCCTACGCCCAATAACGTTCCGTTTGTGCCACCGTTCCCTCGGCGTCAGGCGTGGGCTTAACACAGTGCTCAGCGCTTCTCCGCCGAGAATCCATAACTTCAAAACCAATGAAATTCTTTACCAAAGAAGTCAGAATCGGCTTGACAGCCATCATCGCCATCGTCATCATCTACCTTGGCATCGTTTTCTTGAAGGGTCTTACCCTTTCCCAGTCGAACAACTCCTACTACGTGGAGATGGAGGACGTCAACGGTCTCTCCGTCGCTGCCGACGTGATGGTCAATGGCGTCAAGGTGGGAACTGTCAAGGAAATGACCTTCCAACAGCAGGCACAGAAAGTCATCGTCAAGATCGAACTGGAAGAGAATTTCAAAGTACCGGTTGGCAGTCAGGCTACCCTCACCAAGGATATGCTGGGCGCACCCAAAATGAAGGTGATACTGGGCACCAACCCCACTGTGTGCCTCCATCAGGGCGACACCATCCCTGGCTTACCGATGTCCGACCTCATGACAGCCGCTGGCGAGATGGTGCCTAAGGTTGATGCACTCCTGCCGAAACTCGATTCCATCCTCACAGCCCTTAGCACCATCGTTTCCGATCCTGCCATCACCAACTCCCTCCACAATGTCGAAGCGCTGACAGCCGACCTTCGCACCACCACCCATTTCCTCGGACAGGTGATGGACAACCAGGTGCCCACCCTCCTCACCAACGTCAACAAAGTCGTGACGACGGCAGGAACGGCAGCCGACAACCTCGCCAAAACCACCAGTCATCTGCAGGAGATGGATTTCAACGGACTGATGACAAACGCCAACAATGCCGTCGATAACCTGAATTCCTTCACCGACAAACTCAACAATCCTAACTCATCTTTGGGATTGCTTATGAACGACAATTCCGTCTATAATCACCTCGATTCTACAGCCAATAATGCAGCCCTTCTTCTGCAGGATTTGCGTGAAAATCCGAAGCGATATGTCCACTTTTCACTGTTTGGAAGAAAAGACAAAAAATAGGCTTATTTAAAAATTGTCAAAATAAAACACCTTACTATTCAAATCTAAAATTGTTATTATTAATAAATAGAAATTCAAATAGTTAAACTAATTCATGTTAACTGTTAATTCTATTAGAACAGACTATTTTGTGGAGATTGATAAAATTTTAAAAATCAATACATTTATATTTTTCCGAAAACTGCAACTGCCTGTTTCGTGTTCAATATCTAAATGTTTGAAAAGTAGTCCATTATCAATAGGGGTAAAAAACGTGAGAAAAATTAGATTTTGCCAGTTCGGAAATAATGCCTAACTTTGCACAACCAAATCGCGCTTCCGATGCAAAAACACCTCATGTAAACCCATGAAAGTGACCCAACGTCAGCACAACGTTCGAAGCACGACTAACGAAAGAGAACAATGAAATTTAGTCCAAAACAAAAGTGGGAAGAGTGTCGCGAGATCATCCGGCAGAACGTCTCTCCTGAACAATACAACGCGCTGTTTGCATACGCCGAATTCAAGTCGTATGCAGACGACAAGTTGGTGTTGTCCATCCCCAGCCAGTTCATCTACGACATGCTGGAGAGAGACGAATATGTCAATCTCATCAGCGCCACACTCACTCGCGTCTTTGGACAGAACATACAACTCGGCTACAGCATACAGGTTGTAAATAAAGATAGGAACGCGCGTATAGAAGTGCCGTCCGCAGGACAACCTTGTACACAGAACGGACAGCCTGTTCGCGACGCCAATCAGACACCCGACGTGCTGATGGCTCCAGCTGTGGCAGACCTCGACTCACAGCTCCATCGTGGCTACTCCTTCGAGAACTATGTAGAAGGCGATAGCAACCGTCTGGCCCGATCCGTCGGCGAAGCCATTGCGCAGAATCCTGCCAAGACCTTCAACCCCTTCTTCATCTATGGACCCTCAGGATGCGGAAAGACCCACCTCGTCAATGCCATCGGTTGGCGCGTCAAGCAGCTCCATCCCGAACTGCGTGTGCTCTACCTCTCCGCACACCTCTTCTATGTCCAGTATTCCGATGCCGTACGCCAGAACAAAGTCCCCGACTTCATCAAGTTCTACCAGACCATTGACGTGCTCATCATCGACGATACACAGGAATTCTCTGGTAAAGCCGCCACACAGAATACTTTCTTCCATATCTTCAACCACCTCCACCTCAACAACAAGCAGCTCATCCTTACAGCCGACCGTCCTCCTGTGAAGATCGAAGGACTCGAAGACCGACTGCTCACCCGTTTCAAGTGGGGACTTCAGGCAGAGATCGAGAAGCCCAGCAAACAGCTCCGCTATCTCATCCTCAAGAATATGGTTAAGAAAGACGGACTCCGTGTGCCCGACGACGTGCTCAACTACATCGCTGAGAATATCGACGAGAGCGTACGCGACCTCGAAGGTATCGTCACCTCACTCATGGCACACTCCGTTGCCTACAACTGCGACATCACCATCGAACTCGTCCGCAAGATGATGCCACGCTATGTCAGCGTCGTCGAGACAAAAGCCTCCGTCACCGACATCAAACGCATCGTCTCCGAACACTTCAACATCAAGGAAGAAGTCATTTGCTCACGTAGCCGCAAGCAGGAAATCGTCTATGCACGCCAGCTTGCCATCTACCTGTCCAACAAATACACAGACCTCTCCACCGTACAGATCGGACTCAACCTCGGCGGACGCAACCACGCCACCGTCATCCACTCCATCAACCAGGTCAAGAACCTCCTCGACACCAACGAAAAGACCCGCCAGGACATTCAAGACCTCGAAGATTTCCTCCGATAGGAGATAAACAGTAAACCGTAAACAGTAAACGGTAAACCAAAATACTAACTAATTAATACCTATATAGAGAGCCACGAACTGATTCCTCAGTCGTGGCTCTTCATTGTTTTAGTCTGCTTTCAGAGTCATCAGGACGCAAAGCATCCTGATTCTCAAAGCATCTGGATTCCTAAATCTTTATTTTCAAAACCTTGCCACCCAGAGGCGGAAGGGTCAGCTCTATGAAGGAATCGGGATGAAGGGTGATCTCTTCTGCCTGACCCGTCAGCAGATCCTTCGCAAAACGTGGGAAGAGTTCGTAGGGGATTCCTAAGTGTTCGAAGGCGTGGGCAGGAATGCGGATGCTGGTATGGGCACCTCGATCGTCGAAGTTGGCAACGACGAGGATGAGGTCGCGTCCAGCCTTGCGGAGGAAGGCATACTGACGGTGGGTATTCATCATGGCGTTGTCGTAGTTGGCATACATGATGTCGAAGAACTCACCTTCGCGGATGGCTTTCTCTTCGTTACAGAGTTTCAGCACCTTGCGGTAATACTCCTGCAGCTCTTTCTCTTCTGTGGTCAGCAGCTTTCCGTCGAACTTGCCGCCGTTACGCCAACGTGCGACGGTGGGAACGGTCCAGTAGTCGAAGATGGTGGTTCGTCCGTCGGCTCCGCTGAATCCTTCTGCGTCGGCAGCCGGTTCACCCAGATCCTGTCCGAAGTAGAGCATGAAGGGGTTGGTGCGCATCAATGCCGAGACGAGTAGGGCAGGGCGCCCCTTCTGTGCAGAACCGGCAAAGAAAGGTGAAGCGATGCGCTGCTCATCGTGGTTTTCGAGGAAGTTGAGCATGTGTCCGTTGATGTCATCCACTGCCTGCCAGCAGGACGTGATAGCGCTGGCTGAGTTGCCGTTGACGACGGTGCGGAGCGTGTCGTAGAGTCCTACCTTGTCGTAGAGGTAGTCGAAGTGTCCGTTGTGGATGTAGTTGCGGTATTCGCCTGGGTTATAGACTTCTGCGATGAACTGAATGCCAGGATGTGCTTTCTTTACCTTCGGAATGGCCCAGCCCCAGAACTCGCAAGGCACCATCTCAGCCATATCGCAGCGGAAGGCATCCACACCTTTGTTGGCCCAGAACTGCAGGATCTGCAGCATCTTGTTCCAGGTGTCGGGCACAGGGTCGAAATGGGTGGTGCGGTTGTTGTCGTAATCCACACCGTAGTTCAGCTTCACGGTCTCGTACCAGTCGTTCTGGTTAGGCGACGGATGGAAGCAGTCGTTGCCGGTGGCTTTCGCTGGGAACTCCACATAGTCGCTGCCGTTGGCGTCGGCGAGGGAGAACTGAGGGGCGAACTGCTGGTCGGGTACGTAGTAGAAGTTGTTCTGTGGGGAGAAACGGACTTTCTTGTCGTCGTTTTCGCCTAAGTCGGTAACACCTTTGGGTTTGGCGTCGGAATGGTACTGACGAGCCACATGGTTGGGCACGAAGTCGATCACCATCTTCAGTCCTGCCTTATGGGTGCGACGCACGAGGTTGTCGAACTCTTTCATGCGCAGCGGCACACTGGTGGCGAGGTCGGGATTCACGTCGTAGTAGTCCTTGATGGCGTAGGGACTGCCAGCACGTCCTTTGACGACAGCAGGATGGTCTTTGGCAATGCCAAACTCCGTGTAGTCGGCTTGTGTGGCGTGCTCGATGATACCTGTGTACCAGATATGCGTGCAACCTAGCTGACGGATCTGTTCGAGGGCTTTCTGTGTGAAGTCAGCCATCTTTCCCAGTCCGTTCTGCTCAGGACTTCCCCAAGCCGTACATTGCTTGCTGTTAGCGCCGAACAGGCGTGTAAACACTTGATAGATAATGGGTCTCTCTTTCATGGTCTTCGATTGAGCTTGCGACAGAATGGGTGAAGCCAGGACCATCAAGAGTACAAGGATTCTTTTCATAGGTTGTCGCTGATAAATAATGATGATTATTAATACAAGTTTGGGATGTTAACAAAAACATCGGACCTTTGGTCCTAAATAACCGATCTCTCACAATGCGCAGCCTTTTTTTAGTGAAGCGCAGCGTAACGGTGTTTTTGCTTTTTGATGTTTGTAATAACGAAGTTATGTGATAAGGACTATGGCTGGACGTAAGAGCTTGCTCTTAAAGGCAAGGCATAGTACTTAGCACATAAAGCTCTGAAAGAACTGCAAACATTAAAAAGTGTTTTTATTGTTTTTTTCTCAATCAGATTCACTTGCGAAAGTTGAATTTTTAAAAAAAACAACGGATGGAACGGAATCCGTCCTATCCGTTGTTTATTAAAAATCCTTTTATGCCTCGATGCCGTGGAAAGTCACAGCTTCGTTACCTTTGGCAATCTTGGCAATCATGCCCTGGAGGGCTTTGCCAGGACCACACTCCGTGAAGTCGGTGGCACCGTCAGCAATCATATTCTGTACCTCGTAAGTCCAGCGTACAGGAGCTGTGAGCTGAGCGATGAGGTTCTCCTTGATTTCAGCAGGATTGGTGTGAGCCTTGGCATCCACGTTCTGATAAACAGGGCACTTAGGTGTGTGGAACTCAGTTGCCTCGATGGCAGCCTGCAGTTCGTCCTTAGCTGGCTGCATGAGTGGAGAGTGGAAAGCACCACCTACCTTCAGCGGCAGGGCACGCTTGGCACCGGCTTCCTTCATCTTCTCGCAAGCTACGTTCACAGCGTCGATGTTGCCGGAGATCACCAGCTGACCTGGGTTGTTGTAGTTGGCAGGAACCACCACGTTGCCTGGAGTCGAAACCTCAGCGCAGATATTCTCTACGTCTTCGTCGCTCAGACCGATGATAGCAGCCATTGTGGAAGGAGCAGCTTCGCAGGCTTTCTGCATAGCCTGAGCACGCTGGCTCACCAGCTTCAGACCGTCTTCGAACGACAGAGCACCGGCAGCTACGAGGGCGGAGAACTCACCGAGTGAGTGACCGGCTGTCATTTCGGGCTGGAAGGCGTCACCCATGCAGAAGGCAGAGATGACGGAGTGGAGGAATACAGCAGGCTGCGTCACTTTGGTCTGACGGAGTTCATCGTCAGTTCCTTCGAACATTATCTTTGTGATTTCAAATCCGAGGATTTCGTTGGCTTTGTCGAAAAGCTCCTTTGCAACAGGGTTGCTTTCGTACAGGTCTTTGCCCATACCAGAGAATTGTGCTCCCTGTCCAGGGAAAACAAATGCTTTCATTTCTTTCTTTACCTTATTATTATTAAACAAAAGGAAAGCTGAGGGTGTCAGCTTTCGCAGAGTATTCAATCAATATTAAATCAGTTTCTCGCTATATACATCGTTGATGATGTTCAGCGCATTGAGCGAACGAGGGAATCCGATCCAGGGCAGCATAGCTGTGATGGCAGCCACCATTTCCTTCTTCGTGATCTTCGTGTTCTTGCAGCCGATGGCGTGGGTGCGGAGACGATCGTCGCAGCCTCCCAAAGCTGCCAGCATGCAGAAAGTGATGAGTTCGCGATGTTGCAGGTCGATACCGTTACGCGTGTAGTACTTGCCGAAGCAGTAACCCTGCATGAACTTCACGATGTGCTCCTGACCCTTGGGAGAAGTCTCCAGCATGTTGTCGGCATTGCCTTCGCCCCACAGCGCGTCGATCATCTCACCGCCCTTCTCGAAGCAGTTCTCTTCGGTGGTCGTGGCCTGGTCGTCCAGCGGCAGACGGATGTCGTTGTCGTCGAACACCTCGTTCATCACGAGCAGGAAGTCGATGACACGTGAGAAGCCCAGGAAAGGTACAGCCTGATAGACGATCTCGCGTACCTCGCGAGGCTTCACACCTACGTTCAGGGCAGCATCCACATGCATACGGAATTCAGTCAGAGCATTGCAGCCGATCGTGGAGGCAAGAATGCACATGATACGGGTTTTTTCTATAACAGGACCGTCAGCCACTTCCAGCGTTTCGTCGAAGGCGAAATTGTCGAAGATAGCTGTGAGTTCGGGGTCACTTTTCAGCGTGTTGACAGAGTTACGTGGAGAGAACAGTTTCTTGATCTCCCTGTGTGCTCTTTCAGTAATTTTAATTTCCTTCATGGCTATGTTAGTTTTTTATGGTTTCTGCAATACCTTTTTTATTGATTTCTGCAAAGATATGAAAAATTCTTTCAACAAAGAAACACTTTTCCATTTTTTATAAGATTTAACATAGTTTTTGCCCCAATCATAGGCAGAATCGCCGTTTTCATTGCATTTTTATTTACGAGTTAGTGTTTTTTTCGTGAATCTCCCAACACGCAGGCAAAAGATGCCTGATGCCGCCTCACAGAGGAGAACTCGGATTACTTTGATTACTCTGATTACTCGGAGTATTCTGATTATTCTGATTCATGGCTTAGTTCTTTGGCATTTTCGCTGCGAAGATACGAAAAAATCTCAAAAGTAAGAGCATCGTGACGGATTTTTTTTGCCAAACATGGAAAATTCCCATATTTCATGAGCTAAACGAGCCTACAAAACCTGAATGTGCTTGAACGGCTTACAGCGGAGTAGAGAATATTATTCAACTTCTGCCAGGGATAAGGATGAAGGTACCTAACAGACATTCAACCTAAGGCAGGGTTAAAGTAAAAATCATTCAACTTTTTTAGGGAAGTACCAACACACCAACACACCAACACACCAACACACCAACATTTGCCATGTAAAAAACATTAGATTGGCGACTGAAAGAAAGTCGTTTTTTTATCATTTTATATCATATTATATTATTATTTATAATAATATAATATGATATAAAATGATATGTTGTTAAGATAATAGTATAATATAGAAAAGTAAATGTTGGTGTGTTGGTGTGTTGGTGTGTTGGTGTGCCTAAATATACACGTGAAAACTGCTTGTACTTCCCTAAAAAAAGTTGAATGATTTTTACTTTAACCCTGCCTTAGGTTGAATGTCTGTTAGGTACCTTCATCCTTATCCCTGGCAGAAGTTGA
>CAJOHO010000011.1:44768-67812 GCA_905234555.1 uncultured Bacteroidaceae bacterium | reverse complement strand
CCTTGAATCGTATAAGGACTGTAAGTCCGACACATTCTGAAGTGAGGGTTTTTAAGGTTTTTATTTAAATCTAAACACAGGGGTTTGCGGGTAATCCAACAAATCTATGTCAATGGAACTTCTGTGCCCATATTGCAAAGCAAGAGATGTTCCTTCCACAAGTCTTGTCTCTTGCAGCGAAGGAATCTGCAAAATGTTTTGGCGGAAATCTAATGAGGGCGATGCACGATGCACGATGCACGATGCATTTGCAATTTTCGATTTTCACCAAAAACAAGGAAAATGATGCTTTACATTATATATTATATATATTATATATATTATATATATATAATATATATAATATATAATGTAAAAACTATTCCCGACTAACATATTACTGAAAAATGAAAAACACAAATGCATCGTGCATCGTGCATCGTCCTGGTGATTTTGAAAACCCAAATGCATCTATGCATCCATGCATCTACGTGGTTTTTGGCATAATGCTAAGGTTTTTCGCAGTTTGCCTTAACTCTTACGGATTTTTGCCTTAACACTTTTTCCCGTAACTCTTAACTCTAAATTCACTAAGCCTTAACGCAAACGACACCTTTGCCTTAAGGCTTGTTCTGAAAATTAATGTTTCAAGTTCGTTAGCGCTATCGGAGCAGTGCTATCAGTGGTGTATGTGTGATGATTTGAACCTGTGATAAGGGTGTTTTGTGTTAAAATTGGGGATTTTGTGAAACTAATTGGCGGGAAATTTGTGGGAATAAAAAAAATGTCGTACCTTTGCAGTCGGTTTTCAAAAAACCAGCCGCTTTAGCGAAGCCTCTGGCGATATGAACGAGATCCTCCCCAACCCCTCCGAAAGAGAGGAGAAAGGTTGAAAGTTCAAAATGAGAGAGTCGCGAATGCTTCGTTGGAACCAACTAAACCAAATAATTATTTACAAAACAATGGATTTAATTAAGATTGCCGAAGAGGCATTTGCTACTGGCAAAGAGTTCCCTAAGTTCAAGGCAGGTGACACTATCACTGTAGCGTACAAGATCATCGAGGGTTCGAAGGAGCGTATCCAGCTCTACCGCGGTGTTGTGATTAAGATTAACGGTGAAGGCACCAAGAAGCGTTTCACAGTTCGCAAGATGTCGGGAACAGTAGGCGTTGAGCGTATTTTCCCACTTGAGTCTCCCAACATTGACTCTATCGAAGTGAACAAGGTAGGTAAGGTTCGCCGCTCTAAGATTTACTACCTCCGTAACCTCACAGGTAAGAAGGCTCGTATCAAGGAGAAGCTTACTCGCAAAAAGGATGAGGCTTAAGCCTTTTTCCGCTTTTCGAACAGACACTCGCAGTTTTGCGGGTGTTTTTTTGTTTAAATGGAAAAAAGTGTGTAAATTTGCACCCGAGAATTAAAACATATAGAAACTATGGCAAAATTAGTTATCAATTCGTATGATGAGTTTGCCTCACATCTGGGTGAGGTGCTCGGAACGAGCGACTGGCTCGAAGTGAATCAGGAACGTATCAACCTCTTTGCCGATGCTACGCTGGATCACCAGTGGATTCATGTGGATGTGGAGCGTGCCAAGGTGGAAAGCCCCTATAAATCTACGATTGCGCACGGCTATCTGACGCTCTCGCTCCTTCCTTATTTATGGGATCAGATTATCGAGGTGAACAACCTGAAGATGATGGTGAACTACGGAATGGACAAGATGCGCTTCGGTCAGCCTGTGATTACTGGCAGCAGCGTGAGACTGGTGACGATGCTTCAGTCTATCGTGAACCTGCGTGGAACTTGCAAGGCTGAAATCAAGTTTACCATTGAAATCAAGGATGCTCGTAAGCCTGCCCTCGAAGGTGTGGCTACCTTCCTGTATTATTTCAATAATTAACAGACCCACCCCCTTGCCCTTAGACCCCTCCCCAGCCCTCCCGCAAGGGGAGGGAGTGTATTGCTGTCATGCGGTGTCTCATCACACTCTGTACCATTCTCTTGTGCTGTAGTTCTGCTACGGCACAAGTTGTTGTGGATTCCACCATTGTGGAGGAAGTGCTTCCCACTGTGAACATGGGGGAAACACTTTCCGCAGAGAAGGCGGATTCCTCTGTGGTGAGACCGTTTCAGGCGGAACAGGTGTTCGACATTCTGGACAGCGCGTTTGTGCGCTTGCCGCAGATGGAGGAAACGATAGCGGATTCGCTTCACATTCCTTTCGGTAAGTTTCTGAAGATGAGTCTCAAGCAGAAGAAACAGTTGCTGGTGAACTTCTTTGGCAACCAGATTGAGAAACTCAATAACATCGATACCACCTATATCACTCCGCAGCAATACGACTATACGTTTGTGCTGCAGAATACGAATACGTTTGAGCGTTTCACGATTCACAGCACAGGAGAGAAGAACCAGTCCCTGCGGTTTGCCCCTAACCCTACGTTCCGCTTGGGTGGCTATTTCGGCTGGCGCTGGTTGTTTCTGGGTTATACCTTCGACGTGGGAAAGATGATGGGTATCAAAAAAGGCAACACGCGGAAGACGGAGATTGACCTGAGTTTCTATACTTCAAAGCTGGGTCTCGACCTGTATTACCGCAAGACGGGCAACGACTTCCGCTTTACCAACCTCGAAAACCTCTTCAGTAGCGACAATCCGAAACCTGACAACTTGAGCAAGGACTTCAGCGGACTCAACTTGCAGACGCGTGGACTGAACGTCTATTATATCTTCAACCACCGCCACTTCTCCTATCCTGCCGCCTTCTCCCAAACTACCGTTCAACGCAAGTCGTGCGGCACTTTCAAGCTGGGGCTTTCGATGACTCACCATAGGGTTTCGCTGAATGTTGCGAAGTTTGATGAACGTATCACGCCACTGTTAGATCCCAGTATCTTCTTCAGCGCCGTGAAGTACAACGACTACAACCTCAACTTCGGATATGCCTACAACTGGGTGTTCGACCGCGACTGGCTCTTTGCTTTCTCCTTCTCGCCAGGTATATCCTACAATGTGACTTATTATCGGACAGGAGAGAACGGTGAAGAGGTGTCGGAAGGGAATATCAGTCTTCCCACGCTCCAGAACTTCAGCCTCGACAGGCTGAATCTGGACTTTATCGTAAGGGCAGGACTGGTGTATAACAACACCCGCTATTTCGCAGGTCTTTCCTTTATCCTGCATTCGTTCGACTACAAGAACAAAAGTATCAACTTCAACAATAGCTTCGGCTCCATCAATCTGTACTTCGGATTCAACTTTAAACGTAAAAAAACGCTCTGACATCATGACACAACCCTCATCATCCACTCCTAACGAGGTCGTAGCCTACTACGATCAGATTGCCCGCAAATACGATGAAGACCGTTTTGGCAATACCTACGGACGATTTATCGATGCACAGGAACGGCGTGTGCTTCGTGCTTTGCACGTAGAGCCTGCAGGAACGCTGGATTTGCCCTGCGGAACAGGACGTCTGACGGAGTTTGCGGAACGTGGTGCCGATGCCAGCGAAGAGATGCTGAAAGTGGCTCGTGAACGTCATCCGGAGAAGCCTTTCCTGCTGGCTGATGCCACACAGACGGGTCTGGACAGCGAGTCCGTCAAGACGGTGATGTCCTTCCATTTCCTGATGCATCTGGATGAAGAGACTGTAGGGAAAGTGGTGGAAGAGATGTATCGCATCATAGAAAAAGGAGGACGCTGGATCTGCGACATCCCTTCGCAGAAACGTCGTCGGCTGACGAACCGAAAGCAGGAACTGTGGCATGGGAACACCAGCATGACGGTGAAGCAGATGAAGGCGCTGTGCGAGGGAAGGTTTGAGGTGAAGCATGTTCACGGACTGATGCTGACTCCGATTCATCGTGTGCCCAAGCGGATGAGAAAGATGATGTGTCGTGTGGATTATGCCCTTGCCAACAGTTGGCTGATGAAGAACTACAGTTCGTATCTGGTTTTTGAACTCGTAAAAATATAATCCCATGAAATACATCACCATACTGAAAAGACAGGCTCATGTGTGGCTGCGCGCCATTCGTGACGGCTTCAGCGGACAGAAATTCTGTCGTCAGCGTACGGCTGGACAGATGCTGTTCCATATAGAGGTGGAACAGCCTTTTACAGCTTCAGCCACTTTGGAACAGAAGAAGCAGAACCTGCGACTGTCTGCTGAGCGTATCCGCCGCTTTGTGGTGATGCCAGGCGAGGTCTTTTCGTTCTGGCGAACCGTTGGCAATCCCAACACCCGTCAGTTTGCAGCCTCAAGGGGAATCCGCGGAGGGGTCCTGCAATTGGAACGTGGTGGAGGTTTGTGTCAGGCTTCCGGCATTATCCATCACCTGAGTCTGAAGGCTGGATTCGAGATAGTGGAACGCTATAACCACTCTGTCGATCTCTACACGGAAGAGACGCGATTCTGCCCGTTGGGAAGTGATGCGACGGTGGCATACGGCTATCGTGACTTACGCGTTCGTAACACCAGCAACTCGCCAGTACGTTTCGACCTCATCGTTCATGACGACCACTTCACAGGTTGCCTGTGTAGCGAGAGCCAGATTCCTGAACACGACATTCACTTTGAATGTACGGAGCTGGAAGACGGTTCGCTGACAGCCAAGACCTTTGACCGAACCACAGGTCAGCAACTTTTCGAGAGCCATTATCTGAAACAACAATAAACAAAATAGGAATATGAAGCAACGTGCTATTATCACCGTAGTCGGCAAAGATACTGTGGGTATCATTGCCAAAGTCTGCACCTATCTGGCAGACAGTAACATCAACATTCTGGATATCAGTCAGACCATTGTGCAGGAGTTCTTCAACATGATGATGATTGTGGATTTGTCGAAAAGCGAAAAGTCTTTCGACCGCATCGCTGACGAAATCGCAGCTGTAGGACAGAATACAGGTGTTCAGATTAAGTGTCAGTTGGAAGGAATCTTCGACAAAATGCACAGAATATAAGAGTGAAGAGTGAAGGCTGCGATTGAGCGAGAGCAGAGCCAAACTCGTTTGAGCTATGCCGAGCGTGAGCAGGCTCGACCGCAGGTCAAGAGTGAAGAGTGAAGAATTGAAATAAATCGTAAATAGTAAATCGTCAAATCTTAAATAACTCGATGATTAACTTGGCAGAAGTGTTCGAAACGAACAAAATGATAGAGCAGGACAATCTGGATGTCCGCACCATCACGATGGGTATCAGCCTGATGGACTGTGGAGATGCGGACGTGGATGTGTGCTGTCAGAAAATATACGATAAGATTACGCGGTTGGCAAAGAACTTGGTGGAGACAGGTGAAGAGATTTCCCGTCAGTTCGCCATTCCCATTGTCAACAAGCGTATCTCCATCACCCCCATCTCCATTGTTGGAAGCAGTTGTTGCAAGACACCTGACGACTACGTGCAAATTTGCAAGACGCTGGATTGTGCTGCCAAAACGGTGGGTGTGAACTTCTTAGGCGGTTACAGCGCCATTGTCTCGAAAGGTATGACCCATAGCGACGAACTGCTCATCCGCTCCATTCCCCAGGCTTTGGCTGAGACGGAACGCATTTGTTCTTCAGTGGTTGTGGGCAGCACGAAGACGGGAATCAACATGGATGCTGTGCGACTGATGGGCGACATTGTGAAAGAGACGGCTCAGCAGACAGCTGCTCAGGATTCGCTGGGCTGCGCTAAACTCGTTGTGCTGTGTAATGCACCTGACGACAATCCGTTTATGGCAGGTGCTTTTCATGGAGTGAGCGAGGCAGATGCTATCATCAATGTGGGCGTCAGTGGACCTGGTGTGGTGAAGCATGCCCTTCAACACATGGACGAAGAACAAGTGGCTGACTTCGAAACCCTTTGCGAAACCATTAAGAAGACCGCTTTTAAGATTACCCGTGTGGGTCAGCTGGTGGCTCAGGAGGCTTCGAAGCGTTTAGGAGTTCCTTTCGGCATTATCGACCTGTCGCTGGCTCCTACTCCAGCCATTGGCGACAGCGTAGCCGACATCATGCAATGCATCGGTGTGGAACGAGCCGGAGCACCTGGTACGACTGCGGCTTTGGCGCTGCTGAATGACCAAGTGAAGAAGGGCGGAGTGATGGCATCGAGCTATGTGGGTGGTCTGAGTGGTGCTTTCATCCCTGTGAGTGAAGATCAGGGAATGATTGATGCTGTGGAGGCAGGAGCACTCACCATTGAGAAACTGGAGGCAATGACGTGTGTCTGCTCCGTGGGACTCGACATGATTGCCATTCCTGGTGATACACCTGCAACCACGATTGCAGGTATCATTGCCGATGAGAGTGCGATTGGTATGGTGAACCAGAAAACCACAGCTGTCCGCATCATTCCTGTTGAGGGAAAGAACGTTGGTGACACTGTGGAGTTTGGCGGTCTGTTGGGTTATGCGCCCATCATGCCGGTGAATCAGTTCGTTTGTGACCGATTTGTGAATCGTGGAGGACGCATTCCTGCCCCTATTCATTCTTTCAAGAACTGATATTCACTCGTTCAAGAACTGAAAATCGCCTTTTTGGGCACAAAAAGTGAAAAAAACTTGCTTCAATGAGATAAGAGTCAAAAACTTTTGTTAAATTTGCGGCATCCTAACTATAGGTATATAGAAACTATAGGTACGAGAGAAACTAAAGTAAAGATAACTTCTGATCAACCAATAATCATTAACATCTATGGGAATATTCAGTAAAGGTAAGAGTGGCGGTATGATGAATGTCATCCGCTGCGACGAAGAACAGTATATGGTGTGGAAATGGCGTCCGCTGGGACAGGACCCAAACAGCACCAGTCGTGAGAACGCCATCCGTTATGGCAGCAGTCTTCGTGTGAAAGACGGCGAAGTGGCAGTCTTTGTCTATAAGCAAAAGGACGGAATCTTGCAGGACTTCATCGAAGGTCCTTACGACGGAACCATCAAGACAGCTAACTTCCCCATACTCGCCAGCATTGTGGGAATGGCGTTTGGTGGCGAGTCACCCTTCCAGGCTGAAGTCTATTTCATCAACCTGCAGAACAACAATCAGTTGCGTTTTGCAGTTCCTTATTTCGATGTATTCGATCCTCGTCTGCCCGATCATGGTGTGCCGATGGCTGTCCGCGGAACTATCACCTTCAACCTTACGGACTATCGTGGCTTCATCAAACTCAACCGTTTGGTGAACTTCAATCAGGAGCAGTTCCAGAAGCAGATCAGGGACGCTGTAGCTAAATATGTGAAAGCCGTTGTAGCCAATGTACCGCAGGAGATGGGAGTGCCTGTCGTTCAGATGGAACGTCGCATCCTTGAAATCAGCGACCGCGTTCAGGGCTTCCTGAAAGCACGCATTGAGACAGACTTTGGTGTCAACCTCAAAGGACTTGATATCGGTGCAATGGAGATTGATAAGGCCAGTCCTTATTATGCAGAACTTCGTCAACTCACTGCAGGCAATACGGCTCGTACGATGAACGCCCAGACCGACGTCAACATCCAGAACCTGAAAGACCAGCAGCGCATGAACGCAGAAAACATGGAGGAGACGCTCCGTATGCAGCGTGAAGAGGCACAGCGTGCCCAGCGCCTGCAGACTGAAAGCAACTTCATGGGTGCTCACGCTCTCGACCAGCAGACTGAAGTGCTCAAAGCTGCAGCTCAGAGTATGGGTCAGATGGGTACTATCGGTGGCGAAGGCGGCGGTGGCGGAATGAATCCTGCCGGCATGATGACTGGTATGATGATGGGTGGTGCTATGGGCCAGCAGATGGCTGGTATGATGCAGAACCTGGGTCAGCAGGTACAGGGCGGTCTCAACACTCCTCCACCAATGCCCAACGTGCAGTATCATGTGTCGGTCAATGGTCAGCAGGCTGGTCCGTTCACTCTGCCTCAACTCACCCAGATGGCTCAGAGCGGACAGCTCACGCCTCAGTCATACGTGTGGAAGCCAGGAATGGCAAATTGGGAACAGGCCGCCAACGTGCAGGAACTCGCTTCTTTGTTCGTTCCGCCTATGCCCAGCACACCTCCACCACCACCAATGCCATAATGGCATCTTCTGAAGGTCATTAAACATTAAACTTTAATCTTAAAACTGTTCCTCGCGGTTTCTCCGCGAGGTAACATTAACCAATCATTACCTCATGAAAGCAAATTTCTTTATGATTCTTATCATCCTGCTGATCGCAGCAGTACTGGGTTATTGGGTCAGTTATGTAGAAGTGGATGGCAGTAAGAGTCTGTTGGCAGGTATTACCAGCGGGGTGTGCTTTGCTGCTACATTGATTCCTGCCTATGCCCTGCAATATGAATCTGGTCGGCTCGGAGTAAATATCCGTGTGCTCTCCACACTGTTTTTCGTTGCCTTCCTCGTTAGCCACTTCTGGTTTGCCAAGACCGGTTCCGTGATGCCGACCTACGTCATCGTCAACGGCCTCCTGCTCCTTGTGTTCCTTGGTATTTTCTACAAGATGCAGTCCATCAAAGACGTCTGATTAGGAATTAATCTATCATACAGAAAAAACCTCCTGTTCTTTTGTGAGCAGGAGGTTTTCGTTTCTATAGAATATGTCTTACTTCAGTCGGGCGAGGGTTTCCTTGATGCGACGCATCGCTTCTACGATATTCTCGTCGCTGGTGGCGTAGCTCATGCGGAAACATTCTGGAGAACCGAAGGCATCACCGCCTACAGTGGCTACGTGACCTACTTCGAGGAGATACATGGCGAGGTCGGTGCTGGTGTTGATGACGCGGTCGCCATCCTTCTTTCCAAAGTAGCTGGAGCACTTGGGGAAGAGATAGAAGGCGCCCTGTGGGTCGTTCACTTGAGCCAGACTGACGATGAGGTTCTTGCGACGCTCAAAGGCCTGACGCATTTCTTCCACACAGTCCTGCGGACCGTTCCAGGCAGCTTCGGCAGCTTTCTGGCTTACAGAACAAGGCCCACTGGTGTATTGTCCCTGCAGTTTGTTGCAACCTTTCACAATCCACTCTGGTGCAGCGATGAAACCGATGCGCCAGCCTGTCATAGCGTAGGCTTTGCTGACTCCGTTGATAATCACCACGCGTTCGCGGATATCTTCGAACTCAGCCATAGAGGCGTGACGACCTGTGTAGTTGATGTGTTCGTAGATTTCGTCGGCCAAAACAATCACCTGCTCGTGGCGCAGCAGCACGTTCTTCAGTCCTTCCAGTTCTTCACGGGTATAGACAGAGCCGGTAGGGTTGCTGGGTGAACAGAGGATGAGGGCACGGGTACGAGGTGTGATGGCGGCTTCGAGTTGCTCTGGTGTAATCTTAAAGTCCTGCTCGATGGGTGCATCGATATAGACAGGTGTTCCTTCTGCCAGCAGCACCATCTGGGGATAGCTCACCCAGTAAGGGGCAGGAATGATGACTTCGTCACCTGCATTGATTAGCGCCATGATGGCGTTGCAGACAGACTGCTTGGCACCGTTGGATGTGAGAATCTGCGAAGGTTTATAGTCGAGTCCGTTCTCACGCTTCAGTTTGCCGACAATGGCTTCTTTCAGGGAAGGATAGCCTGGCACTGGACTGTAGCGAGTGTAGTTCTCCTCCACAGCCTTGATGGCAGCAGCCTTGATGTGGTCGGGTGTGTTGAAGTCGGGTTCACCCACACTCATATTGATGACATCGACGCCTTGCGCTTTGAGTTCGCTGCTCTTCTGTGACATAGCGAGTGTGGCAGAAGGAGCAAGGCGGTTAAGTCTTTCACTTAATGATTCCATATTGATTATTGGTTATATACCTTAATTACGTGCCTTCCCCAGGAAGCGGAGCAGATAGAGGAAGAGGTTGATGAAGTCGAGATAGAGAGACAGGGCACCGAGAACAGCCAGCTTCTGAGTGGTGTTGTCAACTGCGTCAGCCGATTCAGCCATCAGCTTGATCTTCTGTGCGTCATAGGCTGTGAGACCCGTAAAGATCAGCACACCCAGTGCAGAGATGACGATGTCCATCGTGCTGTTCTTCAGGAAGATGTTGACAATCGTGGCAATGATGATGCCGATGAGTGCCATCAGGAGGATGCTACCCATCTTCGTCAGGTCTTTCTTGGTAATCGTTCCAATCACCGCCATTGCAGCAAAGGTTCCTGCTGTCACAAGGAAGGTGGTGCCAATGGAACCGATTTCATACACAACGAAGATGGAGGACAGCAGCACACCGTTGATGATGGAATAGACCAGGAACATGATGGCTGCCACAGGGAAGGATAGTTTGTTGATGGCGGCTGTCAGTCCGATGACCAGTCCAAACTCTGCAATTACCAGAATCCAGAAGACTGCTCTGTTGGCAAAAATGGTGTACATGATGGATTCGTTGCCTGCTACATAGTAGGCCACAAGTCCAGAAACTGCCAATGCAAGGGTCATCCAAACATAGACTTTGCGCATCAGCACTGCAAACACCGTAGAGGTGTCGGTTGCTACATCGTAAGATGCAGACTGATAGTTTTTTACGTAATCGCTCATAATGAATATTGTTTAAAGATTTATGGTTTACCGTTTACGGTTTACTGTTTACCGTTTATGGTTTATTGTTTTGGTTTACTGTTTACCGTTTACCGTTTACTGTTTCAGCACGGGAAAACCATGCTGCACAGTAGGTGACAACTCCCCTCCCTGCACGGGCGACTGGGGTCTTTAGAGAAGCCACTGAATGTGGCTTCGGCCCCACAAAGGGTTGTGAGTCCACACTCACAACGATGGCTGGGCAAGGGGGTGGGTCTTTTATTTATTGAAGTGGAGGAGGTGTCCCATGCGCTCCTGCTTGGTGTGGAGGTAGCGTTCGTTGAAGGGGTTGGGACGAATCTCGATGGGGACGTTCTCCACGATTTCCAGACCATAGCCCTCCAAACCTACTCGCTTCACGGGGTTGTTGGTGATGAGGCGAATCTTGCTGACACCCAGTTCACGAAGAATCTGAGCACCTACACCATAGTCGCGCAAGTCAGGATCGAATCCCAAATGGATGTTTGCATCCACAGTATCCAGTCCCTGTTCCTGCAGTTTGTAGGCTGCAATCTTGTTCATCAGGCCGATGCCGCGTCCTTCCTGAATGAGGTAGACGATGAGGCCTTTCCCCTCTTTCTCAATGAGTTCCATCGAACGGTGGAGCTGTTCGCCGCAGTCACAACGCTGGCTTCCGAAGATGTCGCCTGTGACGCAGGAAGAGTGCATTCGCACCAGAACGGGTTCGTCTTTCTCCCACGAGCCTTTGATGAGTGCCACATGCTCCAGACCATTGCTCTTCTGACGGAAAGGAATGATGCGGAAATGCCCGTGGTCGGTGGGGAGGTCGGCTTCCACACCTTTCTCCACCAGGCTCTCACGCTCCAGCCGATAGGCAATCAGGTCTTTGATTTGGATGATGTTCATACCGAACTCCTCAGCCTTTGCTTTCAGTTCGGGCATACGAGCCATCGTGCCGTCGGGATTGAGAATCTCAATGAGGGCAGCAGCAGGACGCAGACCCGCCAAACGAGCCAAGTCGATGGCGGCTTCCGTGTGTCCAGCCCGACGCAGCACACCGTTATCCTGTGCATAGAGCGGATTGATGTGACCTGGGCGACCGAAGTCTTTGGATGTGGCCGAAGGATCAGCCAAAGCGCGGATGGTGGCAGCACGGTCGTGAGCCGAGACACCTGTGGTGCAGCCTTCAAGCTTATCGACTGTCACCGTGAACGGGGTTCCCAGCATCGAGGTGTTCTCTTCCACCTGATGGGGCAGCTCCAGTTCACGTGCCCGACTGATGGTGATGGGTGCACAGAGCACACCTCTTCCCTCGCGCAGCATGAAGTTCACCTTCTCTGGCGTAATCATCTCTGCCGGCGTGATGAAATCACCTTCGTTCTCGCGGTCTTCATCATCGACGACAATCAGGAACTTACCTTGACGGAAGTCCTCGAGAGCGGCTTCGATTGTTGCAAACTTAACTTTGTCCATATTTTGTTCTTTTTCCTGTTTTCTTTATTCCTATTTTATATAGAGGTTAAACGGATGTTGTTTCTAACACTACTCTTCATTCTTCACGCTTCCATCTCCCCCTCTTTCGGAGGGGGCTGGGGGGAGGCTTTTTAATTCAACCATTTCTTCGCAGCGCTTAGAGATTCGTTCACCTGTTCCCATTACCTGTTTGAGGTCGCGACGGAGACGACGGCGGAAGCGGGAGATGCGGAACACCAGCACTATGCCCAGCGGAACGAACACACCTGCACAGATATTCCAGGTGCGGTTGCGGAACGGTGCCGTATGTGCGTATGCATCCAGAATGGGGAAAGCGTTGAGCTGGAGAAGTATCTGTTTGTCTTTGCTGTTCGACAACGAATCCACACAGTATTCCAGCTGGTCGCTCAGCTTCGCAATTTCCTCATCGCGTTCGGAGCGGAAGAACACCTTGATGTAATTGGGGAAACGGGTGAGGTGTTGCGTACTGCGATAGGTGTGAGCTTCGTTTGCCACAGCCAGCAACGCCGTTGACATCGCAGCATAATCGGGATCGTTGATGATGACTTCCTTGCGAACGATATGGCGCTTCTGACGAATGCCCCACAGACGACGGAAGAAAGCTGTGTAGGAGTCGATGTTGAACACCGTTGAGTCGTTGTTGGACTTGACGGTGAAGAAGATGCCGATAGCCGAGAGGATGACGGTGCTGTACCACATTCCCACTACCTCAGGGATGGTTCCGGCGTAGGCGAGGTTATAGCCCAGTCGGTTGGTGATGTAGTAGAAGATGAAGATGATGACGGCAACCACCACAGGCATACCCAGTCCGCCTTTGCGGATGATGGCGCCCAGCGGTGCTCCGATAAAGAAGAACACAAGACAGGCCAATGCACTGGTGATTTTGTCCCAAATCTGAATGCGGTGCATACGCAGGCTTCGGCTGTTCACCTTCATTTCGTCAGCCTTCCACTCCAGTTCCGATTCTGCCGTCAGCGTCTTCTGTAGTGCCTGCTGCACCACACGATGCTGCTGGTCGGGATTCAGATGGGCAAAAAGCGTGTCGATGTCCAGCTGAGCAGCAGTTTCTTCTGACGGTTTGTCCTGCACTTCAGCCTTTGCGGTTACTTGTTGCTTAGCCAAGGACTTTTCTCCCCTCTCTTTCGGAGAGGGGTTGGGGGTGAGGCTTGAGGGAGTAGGGGAGGGGCTTGTCTCTTTATCCGTGACCCCAGCCACATACAGCACACCATGCTGCATCTGGTCGTAGAATTGATGGGCGGTGCTGTCCACCACAGCCTGCATGGAATCCACACCTTCAATCAGACGAGCAATGTCCTTGGTTCGTGCAGACGACGAGAAGTCCAGATCCGCCATCTTCACGTTCTGGTCGAAGTCTATGATGAAGTGCTTCTGCACAAAGGTCTCGCGACGGTAAGGGATGTTATTGGTGTTGAGAGCGTTGCTTCGTAGGTTCTCGAATTGCTCACCGTTGAACAGATGGAGCAGCAGGTGTTCCTTGTCGGCAGTCGTCTCCAATCTTCCAGAGTCAGCCAGGATGATATGGGCGTTGTTGGCACCATCGCGCATGTTGTAGATGATAACCTCGTACAGCATACCCGTCTCCTTGTCTTTCTTCTTGACATAAAGGTTCATGCCTTCCACACCGTCGTAGAATACACCTTCAGGAATGGAAAGTTCAGGCGATGTCTGACGAAAAGAGTAGATGAGTGTGGTGAGATTCTCCTGAGCTTTAGGGGCAATGACGTTCTGCACATAGAAAGAAAGTCCTGTGAAAAACACCATCAGCACCACCAGCGGACGCATGGTTCGCCAAAGCGAAACGCCAGCTGCCTTGATGGCGAGCAACTCCAGTCGCTCACCCATGTTGCCGAATGAGATGAGAGAAGCCAGCAGGATGGCCAGTGGGAGCGCCATCGGCACGAGGGTTTCGGCTGCATAGAAGAAGAACTTACCCAGCACGTCCATACCTAAACCCTTACCCACCAGGTCGTCCACATATTTCCACAAGAATTGCATCATCACCACGAACAAACTGATGGCGAAAGTGCCAAAAAACAGCGTGATGAAATTCTTGAAAACAAATATGTCGAGCTTCTTAAACATAATTCCGTGCAAAGGTACGAATTAGTAAGGGAAATACCAAATAAACTCTGTTTTATTTGGATATTTCCGGACGAAAGAGGCTTAAAGGCATGACAAAAAAGGAGAAAATAAAACAACAAGCACCACAACATCGGGATTCGACATTGCGGTGCCTGTTGTTCGTCCGAAAGCAGATGCTTCGGAGATGATGCAGACCTCAGTCTTGCAGAATGGGGAATTATTTTCCGTGATACTCGCTCGATACGGTGAGCTTAGCACGACCCTTCTTACGACGGGCAGAGAGGACACGGCGACCATTCTTGGTCTGCATACGCTCGCGGAAACCATGCTTGTTTACGCGCTTGCGATTGTGGGGCTGGAATGTTCTTTTCATTTTCTTCTATGATTTTATAGTTTTTGATTTCTTACCACTTTTCAGGTTTTCAGTCATCGGTAGTCGTTTCAAAAACCGCAGACAAAAATTCCGCTCAAAATGCATCCTTTTGAGCTGGAAATTGACTTTGATTTTCCAAAACGGCTTGCAAAATTAGTGATTTTATGGAAATTGACAAAAGTTTTTGCCGTTTTTGCGCATCTTTTTTTGTCATTTTATGAAAAAAACGTAATTTTGCACCCGATTTAAGCAAATTCAAAGTCAAAAATACTCAAAACTCAAACAATTATGTTAGCAGGAGACATTAAGAAAAATGTATGCCTTCGTATTGATGGCAGAATCTATGTTGTAATCGACTTTTTGCATGTGAAGCCCGGTAAGGGAAACACTGTGATGCGTACGAAATTGCGTGATGTGCAGGACGGACGTGTGCTGGAGCGCACCTGGATTGTCAGCGCCAAGTTGGAAGACGTGCAGGTTGACCACCGTCAGTTCCAGTTCCTCTATAAGGAAGGTGAAGACCTCGTGTTCATGAACAACGAGACTTTCGAGCAGGTAAATATCCCAGCAGCCGTGATCGACGGCGTTGATTTCCTGAAAGAAGGTGAAAACGTGATGGCTACCATCGACGCAGCCACCGACACCATCCTCACTGTGGAAATCCCTGTGAAGGTAGTGCTCAAGGTTACCTACACCGAACCAGGTCTGAAGGGTGATACAGCAACCAACGCCACGAAGCCCGCAACCGTTGAGACAGGTGCCGAAATTCGCGTACCTCTCTTCATCAACGAAGGCGACATGATCGAAATCGATACTCGCGACGGTTCTTACGTAACACGTAAGTAATCACTTCCAACTTACCCTTTAGCGTTTGGCAGAGAGAGCTTTTCTCCTGCCAAACGTTGTTTTTTGGCATTATTTTTCGCTATGTCAAAAAAAATAGCTACTTTTGCAACGCAAAGTAGTATTTTCATCACTATGAACATCAAAAAATATTTCACAGGAAAGTCAGGATTGATTTTCTGGGGTAATCTGCTGCTGGCGCTCGGACTGGTTGTCGGCATACCTTATTTCGTATTCATTTCATTGGGTGCCTGCACCCATCACGGAGAAAAGATTGAAGTGCCCGATGTGACGTTGAAACCCAAAGGAAGCGCCATCGAGATGCTGGAAAAGGCTGAGTTGGTGCCGATCCTCTCCGATTCCACTTACGACAAGCAGTATGCGCCTGGAACCATCCTTGCTCAGTTCCCAAAGGCTGGCAACGAAGTGAAAAGCGGCAGACAGATCTATTTGACTGTCAACATGCACGGCTATCCGCCAGTGGAACTGCCCGACTTGGCTCGTAACAGTACTGAACGTCTGGCTACCATCCGTCTCAAGCAGTTGGGATTCACCCTTACTGCACCTAAGTATATCGAAGGAGAGACGGCTGGCTACGTCATCTATATTAAACAAGGTAACCACACGTTGAGCGCAGGCGAGAAAGTTCATAAAGAGAAGCCACTGACGCTTTATGTCGGAGTGGCACCTGTCGATACGCTGGAAGTGGATGAGGATATTTACAGTCCTATCACACCACGAAAGACGGAAAGTGAAGACGCAGAGACAGACGCTCCTTCTTCCGACGACGGCGAAAGCCACGAAATCCATAACAACGCAGCAACAGCAGATGATGAAGATGCTTTCGACATCGATTTCTGACGACGACGAACTGCTGCTTTCTGCTGCGTCCGACCCTTCCTTGCCTTCGTCTGCCTATCTCGACGACGATGACGACGAGGAGGAGGGACAGCTCTACGAGCACTACCGAGTGGTGGCTGACAAGGGACAGAAGTTGATGCGAGTCGATAAGTTCCTCATCGACCACCTTTCAGGTATTTCCCGCAATCGTGTGCAGAAGGCTGCCGACGCAGGCTTCATCATGGTGAACGAACGGCCTGTGAAGCGCAGCTATAAGGTGAAACCTGCTGATGTGGTGAAGGTGATGCTCGACCGTCCTCACTACGAGAACAAGATCACGCCAGAGGACATCCCGCTCAACATCGTCTATGAAGATGCCGACCTGATGGTGGTGAACAAACCAGCCGGACTGGTGGTTCATCCTGGTGTGGGAAACTGGACGGGCACGATGCTCAACGCTCTCGCTTGGCACTTCAAGGACCAGCCGCAATACGACATCAACAATCCTGAGATAGGACTGGTACATCGCATTGACAAAGACACCAGCGGCCTTTTGGTGATTGCGAAGACGGCAATGGCAAAGACCCATTTGGGCTTGCAGTTCTTCAACAAAACTACCCAGCGCGAATACAACGCCTTGGTGTGGGGAACTTTCAACGAAGACAGCGGACGCATCGAAGGCAACATCGCTCGCAACCCAAAGGATCGTATGCAGATGGCGGTGTTTCCGCCTGATAGTGAGATAGGTAAGCATGCCGTCACCCACTACGAAGTGTTGGAACGCTTCGCCTACACCACGTTGGTGAAATGTGTGCTGGAAACAGGACGCACCCATCAGATTCGTGTTCACATGAAGCACATAGGTCATACGCTTTTCAACGATGAACGCTATGGTGGTGAACAGATTCTGCGTGGCACACCCTACACCAAATACAAGCAGTTCGTGGAAAACTGCTTCAGCATCTGCCCACGTCAGGCACTCCATGCAAAGACGCTAGGTTTTGTGCATCCCCGAACAGGGAAATCGATGTTCTTCACCAGCGAATTGCCCGACGATATGGTGCGTCTTCTCGAAAAATGGAGAAACTATCAAGGTTGAAAAACCGAAAAAACGGATATTTGAACACACATCATAACAATGAAGAAAAAAATCATCGCAATTGTAGCCGGAGGTGATTCCTCCGAACACGATGTCTCTCTGCGTTCGGCAGCAGGCATCAATTCGTGGGTTGACCGCGAACGCTTTATTCCTTACATCGTAGAAGTATCGCATCAAGGATGGGAAGCTCATCTCGAAGATGGCAGCAAGTCGCCGGTGAACCGCCACGACTTCACATTTGTGGATGAGCAGGGACAGACCCTCCGTCCAGACTTTGTCTATATCACCATTCATGGTACTCCAGGCGAGAACGGAATCCTGCAAGGTTATTTCGAACTGCTGGGCATTCCTTATTCTTCGTGCAGTCTCCTTGTGGCAGCAATGACTTTCGATAAGTTCGTCTGCAACCAGTATCTCAAAGGCTTTGGTGTTCGTGTGGCAGAAAGTCTGCTGATTCGTGAGCAGCCTGTGGCAACAGAGGATATCGTAGCTCGTGTGGGTCTTCCTTGTTTTGTGAAACCCAATGGAGCTGGAAGCAGCTTCGGCGTGACGAAATGTAAGACAGCCGAGGACATCCAGCCAGCCATTGCGAAGGCGAAGGCTGAGTGTGACGAAGTGCTCATCGAAGCCTACCTCGACGGAACGGAACTGGCAAACGGCGTCTTTAAGACCCGCAAGACCGGAACCGTCGTTCTGCCCATCACCGAAGTGGTGAGTCACAACGAGTTCTTCGACTACAACGCCAAGTACAACGGACAGGTGGAGGAAATCACGCCAGCCCGCCTGTCGGAAGAAACCACCCAGCGTGTGCAGGCTCTCACCAAAGCCATCTACGAGATTCTGAACGGCAGCGGCATCATGCGTGTGGATTACATCATCACTCACGAAGGTGACAAGGAAATCATCAACCTGCTGGAAATCAACGCCACACCAGGTATGACCGCCACTTCGTTCATCCCTCAGCAGGCTCGTGCCGCTGGTTTGGAAATGAAGCAAATCATCACAGATATTATTGAAGATAAGATATGAACATCCACGATTTCGACGACATCCGTCCGTTCCTGCCCGAGGAACTGCCAGCTATTTACGACAAACTGCTCTCCGACCCCGATTTCTTAGGAGTTCTGGCATACGTCTATAAGGATGTGCCGCAGGAGCAGTTGGCTGCCCTCATGCGCACTTGCAAGACCAACTTGGATTTTCAGGAGAAGATGGTCTATCCCATGCTGAAACACTTGGTGGCTACGGCAGCAACCAGTCTTACCGCCAACTTCGATGCCATCGACGCAGAGAGGGATCGTCAGCACACCTTTGTCTCTAACCATCGTGACATCGTGCTCGACTCTGCTCTCCTGTCTGTCGTGCTGATCGAAGCAGGAATGAACACCGTCGAGATTGCTATTGGCGACAACCTCCTCATCCGCCCTTGGATCAAAGACTTGGTGCGTGTCAACAAGTCGTTCATCGTGCAACGTGCCCTCACCATGCGTGAGATGCTGATGGCTTCTGCCAAGATGTCACGATACATGCATTTCTGCATCAACGAGAAGCACGAGAATATCTGGATTGCCCAGCGTGAAGGCAGAGCCAAGGACAGCGACGACCGCACGCAGGACAGTGTGCTGAAGATGATGGCGATGGGTGGCGACTTGCGCAGTCTGAACATCGTGCCGCTTGCCATTACCTATGAGTACGACCCTTGCGACTACCTGAAAGCGCAGGAGTTCCAGAAC
Source organism: uncultured Bacteroidaceae bacterium (assembly GCA_905234555.1). Classification (GTDB taxonomy): domain Bacteria; phylum Bacteroidota; class Bacteroidia; order Bacteroidales; family Bacteroidaceae; genus UBA3839. The sequence continues at coordinate 48,864 of CAJOHO010000011.1, read as the reverse complement.
AAACGCGATATCGAAGGATTCAAGAAGAGCCAGCAGGACGACCTCGACAATATGCGCATCGGCATCTTCGGACCGAAGGGAAAGATTCACTATCATGCAGCACCCTGCATCAACGAGTGGCTCGACACCCTGCCTGCCGACCTGCCTAAGACGGAGTATTTCCGTGCCGTTGCCCAGCATATCGACACAGAAATCCATCGCCACTACCACCTCTATCCAGGCAACTATGTGGCAGCCGACCAAATCTTAGCCGAGAAGGGTGAGCAGCCTCAGTTCCGCGACCTCTATACCGCCGAGCAGATTCAGCAGTTCAACGCCTACGTGGAGAAGAAACTGTCGATGATTCAGCTGGCTCAGCCCGATGTGCCGTTCCTGCGTCACTGCATCCTCACCATGTACGCCAATCCTGTATTCAACCATGAAGCAGCTCTTTCGAAATAAACTCTTCGCCCCTCACGGTGCCTTGGCTTTTAGTTGTGGGATTCTCTTCAAAGGTCTCGCCCTGAGCTTGTCGATGGGTCTCTCTTCACTCTTCACGTTCACAGCCTGTTCCGATGACGACGACGATTCCACCTACCCGCCCGTCATCACCGAACTGGTGGAGATCCACACCAACCGTGATGCACTCGTCACCGAGATTCTCAGCGACGACGGCACCATCTATACCTCCAACCAGCGCATCGAGGCAGCCCAGCCCGATACACTCTTCCGTTGCCTCTGCGTCTATACGAAGCAGGCCGACAACCGCATCGAAGTCTATCAGCTCCAGCGAGTGTCCGCACCCCTTCCTGCCACACCAGAGAATTTCGAAGAACTGCCCACCGACCCCGTTAAGTTTATCAGCACCTGGAACACCTCTCGTTATCTGAACCTCTCCTGCGGCATCCTCACCACAGGCGTGGGCACCCACGCTCTTGGTTTCTGCGATGACGGAATCACAGAGGAGAACGGCCTGCAGACCGCTCACGTCCGTCTGCTCCATCAGCGTCCGAAGGGCGACGCCGAATCCTTCACCCAGAAAGTTTTCGTCTGTCTGCCCGCTTTCCGCTATGCAGGCCTTGCCGACAGCATCGCCCTCACCATCCCCATCTACGAAGGAAACCGCACCCTTGGCTTCCGCTTCTGACAAACCGAATTATTCTATTAATCTTTGCAAAGAGGCATGTGAACAATAGTCATACCCCTCGAAAAAACATCTGTGAATTGTGAATCTGTGAATGATAAAATGGCTCTGCACTCACTCGTTCGCAGATTCACAATTCACAATTCACAGATAGAAAACTAAGGGGTATCCCCTTTTTTTCCTTATAGATATATATCTATATTTATATATAAATTAATATATATTAATAAATATTAACACTTCCTGCGCAGGTTTAGAGGGGCGAGGGCACGAAAAACGATCTGTGAATTGTGAATTGTGAATGGTCGAGGTAAAAAGTTTAAAATTGAAATATGCAAACACATGACACACAGACTCTTAACGTTTCTAAAATTAGTGTTAAGGCAAAAGTGTAGTTAGTGTTAAGACTTTTGCAATTATCTCTTAAGGCTAAATTTTTTTTCTCTTAAGGCAAAATTCAGTTTGCCTTAACAGCACTTTTTCGGCGTTTTAACACTTCTTTTTTCAGTCTCTCAACAGGACTGGTTCAAGGCGTAATATGCCGTTTTTAACATGAAAGAGCTTCTCTCGCGACTTGAAGATGCTTCTTTTTCGTATAAAAAACACAGCCCTTTCGCTGGCGAAAACAAAGCGAAAAGGCTGCTTCTTAATATGAGGCAATGTGTCAGTTTTTCGAAAAAAATGGTAATTCGTTTGCGGAATCAGGGGTGGAAGGTGTGGCGCCAGAGGCAGAAGGGACGGGTCATGAGGGATTTGTTGTAGAAGCGGGGGTCGCCTGTCACTTCCTGACCCAGGAATGGGGGACGGTCGTAGGGTTCGTCGGGAGCGGAGAGTTCTATCTCTGCCATGATGAGGCCGTCGTTGTCGCCATGAAATTCATCGACTTCGATGGTGTGGCGTCCGTTGGGTACAAGCCAGCGGGTTTTGTCGATGCGTCCTGGGCGGCAGAGCTTCATGAGTTCGTGGGCGTCGTCCAGGGGGATTTCGGTCTCGAATTCATAGCGTGAGAGGCCTCCGTCGGCTGATGGACCTTTGATGGTGAGGTAGGCTTTGTCGTCGCGGATGCGGATGCGGACGGTGCGTCCTGGGGCTGTGTCGAAGTAGCCTTGTTCGATGTGGGTCTTACTGGTGGCGAGGTGCTTCCATTCGCCTGTTACGATGAATTTGCGTTCTATTTCCATAGTGATGATGATTTCCCTGCGGAGAAGCGCAGGGCACAGTGTTTATCCCTGCGGAAAAGTGCAGGGCACAGTGGCTGATGATTGCTATTCGCTTGCTGAAAACTCCATGAGGTAGGCTTTGATGAAGTCGTCGATTTTGCCGTCCATCACGCCACCGACGTCGGAGGTCTGGTAGTTGGTGCGGTGGTCCTTCACGCGGCGGTCGTCGAAGACGTAGGAACGGATCTGGCTTCCCCACTCAATCTTCTTCTTTCCTGCCTCTATCTTCTCCTGCTCTGCCATCCGTTTCTTCATGGCACGGTCGTAGAGCTGGGAACGCAATAGGCGGAGGGCGTTTTCGCGGTTCTCCTGCTGCTTGCGCGTTTCTGTGTTTTCTATGAGGATTTCCTCTTCCTCGCCTGTGTCGGGATCGGTGTACCAATAGCGCAGACGCACTCCCGTTTCCACCTTGTTCACGTTCTGGCCACCTGCTCCTGAGCTGCGGAAGGTGTCCCACGAGAGCTTGCTCTTGTCGATGACCACTTCGATGGTATCATCGACGAGGGGTGTGACGAAGACGGAGGCGAAGGAGGTCATGCGCTTGCCCTGAGCGTTGTAGGGACTGACGCGAACAAGACGGTGAACGCCGCTTTCGCCCTTGAGGAATCCGTAGGCCTGGTCGCCTTCAATCTCCATCGTGACGGTCTTGATGCCGGCTTCGTCGCCGTCCTGGTAGTTGACGATGGTGACCTTGTATTTGTGAGCTTCAGCCCAGCGCTGATACATTCGCATGAGCATCTGTGCCCAGTCCTGGCTTTCTGTTCCGCCAGCACCTGAGTTGATTTTCAGTACGGCATCCATTCCGTCGGCCTCGTCGCGAAGCATGTTCTTGAGTTCGAGGTTCTCGATGAGGTTGATGGCGTTGGCATAGTCGGCATCTACTTCGTCTTCTGTGACGAGTTCTTCCTTGTAGTATTCGAATGCCAAGTCCAGTTCGTCGGCAGCCTGCTTCACTTCATTGTAGCCGTCAATCCACTTGCGCAGGTCTTTCACTTTCTTCATCTGTGCCTCGGCTGCCTGCTGGTTGTCCCAGAAATCGGGTGCCTGCGTGCGCAGTTCCTCTTCTTCCACTTCAACGAGTTTCTGCTCGATGCCCAGATAGCGGTAAAGTGCTTCGGTGCGTTCTTTGATGTCTTTGAGTTGTTCTGCTGTTATCATTTTGGTTGTATTAATCGGTATTTCGGGATAACGGTGATGCGTTATTCCGTTATAATGTGTTATGGGATCAGTACTTTCTTGCCGTTGATGATGTAGAGGCCTCGGGTTGGAGCACTCACAGGACGGCCCTGGAGGTCATAGGTCTTGTCGATGGATGGTGCGACGGATGTCACTTCTTCGATGCCTGTGGGGTCGGTGTAGTCGATGGAGGTCAGCGTCGCAGAGGTTTCGCCGTTGGTGATGTGGATGTTGAAGAAGAAGGTGGCTTTGGCGTACTTCTTTTCAGCACCGCGATAGCGGAGGATCTGAGCGATGGTGTAGGTGTTGCCGTTCTTGCATCGTCCTGGGTACTGACCCAGCGTGAAGGTCAGCGTGGCGGGGTCGAATTCGGAGAAGACATAGCCATTTCCGTAGTCGGAAACGTTGCCGCTGGCGTTGAACCAATGGCCGTAGCCGTTGGCTGTGGAACCACGCTGCACGAGTGAGCCGCGAGGACTTGCCGGATAGAACATAATCTTTCCGACGGCAGGACCAGCAGAGCTGTATGTCACCATCTTGCCGGCAATCTCGTCGGGCTGGAGTTGGAAGGCTGTTC
>CAJOHO010000011.1:0-44709 GCA_905234555.1 uncultured Bacteroidaceae bacterium | reverse complement strand
GGTGCGGGCTGGGTAATAGACGTCGTAGGTGAAGCTAACGTCGGCAATCTCTCGTCCGTCGATGGTGGCAGAGGTATAAACCTGTGCGCTGGAGGCGAGGTCGGTGCCGTCGATGGTGAAGCGGTAGGGCCACTGGTCGTCGTTGGTGGGCTGTTCGTCCCATTTGTGCTGGAAGTAGCGTGTGGGTGTCGGTGCCACCACGAGCCACATGCGATCCACGTTCTCGGGAACGGTGAAGCTGACATCTTCGGTCTTTTCGCGCGAACTGGTGCAGTGGAGCGTGTTGTCATCGAAGTAGAGGCGTGTGCCGTCCTTCAGCAAAGCCACATAACCCAGTCGGAACGCACGTGCAGCTCCGTCGGAATTGGAGTTGTAGCGGGTCTGGTTGGCAAGCTTGGTAAAGGTGTCGCCGTTGTGGTATTGAACAGGATCACCGTCGGCAAGGAGTTCTGCGCTGCGCAGGGCTGTGAAGTGAGTGGTCACTTCTGTTCCTGCAGCCGGCACTTGAAGGGGAATGATGTTGAAACCTGTGGCTTGTGGACAGCTGGCGTATGCCACCTGATAGCCCTTATCGGTGAGGACGCAGCGGTAGTCGAATCGTCCGATGTAGTTGTTGCGATAGGGAATGAGCGTCTCCATATCATAGGTGGCGGCATGCATGGCAAACTCGAAATGGAGCTTGTAGAGTTCTTCCACCGAGAGTCCTTTATAGTCCATCAGTACCTGGTTGAAGTCCTTGTTGCTGGTCTCGTGGGTGTTCCAGACGTTGGCAACAGTCTGGATGTCGCCATACTTCTCGCAGAGCCATACAAGGAACATATAGGCCTGATAGCGATGCCACTCGTGGGTGAAGGCATAGTTGTGGGTGTGGGCGAAGAAGTCGCCTGTGCCCGACATCGTGAAATACTCGTTGGGGAAGGACTGACAGGCTTGCCAGTTGGCTGTGGTCTCCCAGATGGCAGCACCGTTTCCGATGGCTCCGTGGAAGCCTGTGTAGATGCCGCTTGTGTTGCCGTGATTGCTATCCTCGGCATAGCACATATAATGGAAGGAGTGACCCACTTCGTGTGCCACAGCCGAACCTACGGGCTTGCTGGTGGCAGGGTTCAGCCAGAGGGCAGGCACCTGGAAGTCATAACCGCCTCCGTAGCAAGTCCAGGTCTGGGTGTGGTTGAGCAGCACCATAATCTTGTACTTGGCGACGTTGGAACTGACAGGATCGACAAAGCCCAACTTGTTGATTTCCAACTCGTAGTATTCTTCCAGTTTCTGCTTCATGTAGTTGAGGTCGAAGTAGTAGTAGTTGGAGGAAGCGAGTTTGTCGGGAGCTGTGTTGCCCCATCCTTTGTCCCAGAAGATGATGAAGTTGTCGGTCTCTACGGAGCGAGTCTTCGACCAGGTGTATTTGCAGTCGGGGTCGGACTCTTTGTAGAGCAAGGAGTCGCTGGGCCACGGGTTTTTCCATTCGTTAGGGATATAGACGGTTTTCTGAGCGAAAGCCGCCGTTGTGCTCAGGAGGAGCGCTGTTAGAAGTAATAGTTTTTTCATTTTCAGTCAGTTATTAGTTGTTATCGTTATTTGCTTTTGCTGATGTTGCCGTCCTGCGTGGTGTCGGTGTAGTCGTCCTTGGTGGTGGCTTGGGCAATTTTTACCTTGCGCTGAACGAAGTGGTCAATCTGCGTCTTGTCGTACTCTGGATGCTCGGCTGCGATGTCGAGGTCTTCGAAGGTGAAGTTGGAGAGACGGTACTGGTCGCTTCGCTCCACGCTGAAGAAATGCTGGCAGCGCATGTGGCAACGGCGCATGGTGATGTGGTCTCCGTAGGATGGAGGCATATCGGTTCGTCCCTGCAGGTCGAAGAACTGGGTCCAGGGACGCACGAAGAGGAAATGGGTCACGTCGCCTGTGATGTCCTCAACGGTGATGTATTCATACTGCTGAGGTGTGTCGGGGCGCATCTTCAGCCACAACAGACGAGTGGCTTTGCCCACCTTGATGCGTCGCAAGATGATGTTGCGGTTATGGATGGATTCGCTGCCGCAGGTGAGGCATCCGTGACAGAATCCGTATTCGCAGTCCTCGATGATGATGCGCTGGTTGGCTCCGTTGTTGGGGTCTTGGTCGGCGTAAGGACCTTTTCCGCCTTTGAGGGCAATGGCATCGTCGTTGACAGCCATATAGCAGCCTTTTACGTGGATATCGTGGCAGGCATCTATGTCTATGGCGTCGGTGGAAGGTGCTTTAACAGGAGCTGCAGGCGAGAGGATGCGCAGGTTGAACAGACGCACGTGGTCGCAACGGTAGAGATGTGTTGTCCAGAAAGGTGAGTTTTGCAGGGTGATTCCTGAAATCTCAGCATCGGAGCAGTTCGAGAGATAAACCAGACGAGGACGTTGCTCGTCTTTGTTGGTGCATTGCGGATTCCACGAACGGCGTAGCCAGAAGGCTTTCCAGAAGGGAAGTCCATTGCCGTCAATCTTTCCTTTTCCGAAGATTCTGAGTCCTCTGATGCCGTTGGCGTTGATGAGGGCTGAGAAGTATTTGCAGGTCTGTCCCTCGATTCGCGTCTCCACCAAGGGGTAGTCGCTGATGTCCGAACTGCCTTTGATCACGGCGCCTTCATCAAGATAGAGGCTCACTCCTTGGCGCATCTGCAAAGCACCTGTGAGGTAAGTGCCTCGTGGAAAGACCACTACAGCTCCTTCCGGTTGGGCACCAGCCAAGTCGATGATGCGCTGGATGGCTTCGGTCTGCACCACCGTAGAGTCGTCAATCACCTGATCTGCAGCACTTCCCACATACACTCGTGGCGCCAAGATATCGTCGAGCGTGACCTCCTTAGCTTGCGTGAACCAAGGGTCAATCACAGTCCCGTCAGGAAAACAGTCAGGCTCATAGCCGCGTTTCTTGACGTCTTTCTGAGCCAATGCCGAGAGGGTAGTGGCACAAAGTAGGAAAAGGAGGAAGAGTCGTTTCATTGTGGATGATGGTGATAAGTTCCGTGAGTTGTGAGTTCCGACGGGGAAACCGTTGTTCCGACGGGGAAACCGTCGGACACAGTGGCCTATCTCGTAGAGGGAGCGGGGTTGTTGGAGGGTGTGTTGAGTTCGGGGTAGGTGATGCGAGTGTGGTAGATGTTCTTGAGGCGTTCTTTCAGCACGTTCTTGGCGATGGAAATCTGGCGGAACGTGATGTCGCATTCATGGAAGTAGCCGTCCTTTACCTGTGTGTCGATGATGCGATCGACGAGGTTGGAGATGCTGTCTTCTGTGTATTCAGGCAGGGAACGGGAAGCGGCTTCCACGCTGTCGCACATCATCAGGATGGCTTCCTCCGTTGTTTCAGGATTGGGACCTGGATAGGTGAACGGAGCCTGATCTACTTCCTCGTCGGGATGCTGGTTGCAGTAGGTGATGTAGAAGTATTTGGCCATTCCCTTTCCGTGGTGGGTGGCGATGAATCGACGGATAACTGGTGGAAGATTATGATTTTCAGCCAAAGTCAGTCCGTTGGTGACGTGGGCAATGATGACCTCAGCGCTCTTGAGCGGAGTGAGGTGGGCATGAGGACTGACGCCGCTTTGGTTCTCTGTGAAGAACACAGGACGTTCAATCTTTCCGATGTCGTGATAGAGGGCACCTGTTCTTACCAGCTGGGGCTTGGCTCCTACCTGTTTTGCCACTTCGCTGGCGAGATTCGCCACCTGCATGGAGTGCTGGAAGGTGCCTGGTGCCACCTCCGTCATGCGTTGCAGGAGCGGATGATTGATGTTGGTGAGTTCCACCAGCGTCACATCGCTGACGAATCCGAAACTCTTCTCCAGAATCCAGAGCAACGGATAGGCGAAGAGCAGCAGCACGCCGTTCACGAGGATATAGACGTAGAGGCTGGTGTCGAAGTCCTTGGGCTGTTCGCCGATGATGAACAAATAAGCCGTGTGGGACAGAAGCGCAAAGAGCGTGATGACAGCAGCCGTATGGATGATCTGCGAACGCTGGGAGAGTTCACGCAGGTTCTGAATGGCGATGATGCCGGTGATGAGTTGCAAGATGAGGAACTCGTAGGGATAGCTCAGCGTCAGACTGATGATCAGCACCGTGCCTGTATGGAAGATGAAGGCGGTGCGTGAATCAAGGAATACGCGAACGATGATGGGCAGCATGCAGCAGGGCAGTGCGAAGATGTGGAAAAGGTGGTGACCCACCATGAGGCATCCGAACACCACGATGAGCGTCAGCAGGGTGAACAGCAGGATGGTGCTGCGCAGGTTGTCGATATAGTCGTTGCGGAAGAGGGTGAGGTAGGCAATCAGCAGGGAAACGATGATGAAAACCAGCACGAAACGTCCGATGAGGATGTAACGGTCCTTGTCGTTTTGCTGAGCCTGGTCGTTCATGATGGTTCTATAGGCTTTCAGCTTCTGGTCAACCGCCGGCGTCACCATTTCGCCCTGATATACAATCTGTTCGCCTGCAGAGACGATGCCTGCACCTGTGTCGATTTCACCCAGCATCGCTTCGTGTTCCTGCTGGGACTTAACCACATCATAGGTAAGGTCTTCCTGCAAAATGGTGTTGAGGTTGAAGGTCTTCAGGATTTCCGTCTTGAAGTGGGGTGAGTAGCTGTTGATGATGTAGGAATAGGCCGTGAGCGTGGTGAAGACGCTTTTCAGCGGACGGCTGACAGCTGTGTTCCCGTCGATAATTCGGATGGAGGTGGTTCCGTGGCGGACCAGGCTGTCGTGCATGGCCGGCGACATCACTCCGTGCGCATAGATAGAATCGAGCAGGGTAGTCACGTGTTCCTCGTATTTGGTGCGCTTGAAATCCTGCCAGAACGTGACGGTTGAGTCGTTCATGTGATCCAGATTCAACTTCTTCAGCTTTCTCAGCACAGAGGCTTTCACCGTCGTGTTGTGATTGAAATAGGGCTGGAAGGTACGGCTCACGCTGTCCAGCTTCGTCTGGATGGACGTACTGTCCAGCTCCACGCTGAATTTCTGAGTGGCCAGCAGCGTACGATATGGCCAGGGTTCACCCACTTTGTATTGATAGTTGAACCGGTCGGTTCGCGGCATTGCATAGACAATGATGAAGGTGACAACAAGCGAGAGTATGCACTTGAAGATCCACAGCCACATCTTATCGCGCTTCTGCTGCTTGCGCGATTTTGGCGAATTGGACTTGATTTTCCGCTTAAAGGGGTTGAAGCTCAACATACCAATACTATTTACGATTTGACGATTTACGATTTACGATTTGCGGTATTCCGGAATTTCGGTATTCCTGAATTACGAATTGGCGAATTTCTTACTGTTTCAGCAGGTAAGCCTTGAAGTCGGCGAAGTCGCCACTCATGGCGATGCTCTGCTTCGTTCCTTGCATGAAAGCTGCGAGCTTGGCAGGAATCTCCACGTTCTGACCAATGATGCGTTCCACTGTGTCCTTGAACTTGGCTGGGTGGGCAGTTTCGAGGAATACGCCGATTTCGTTGTCTGCGAGATTCTCTTTCAGGGCACGATAGCCACAAGCTCCATGAGGGTCGCAGAGGTAGCCTGTGCGCTGATACACATCGCGAATGGTATCTGCAATCTGCTCGTCGCTATAGGTAGCTCCGCTGATTTCCTTGCGCATGTTGTTGACATCTTTGCCATAAAGGTCGTAGATACGTGCGAAGTTCGAAGGGTCGCCCACATCCATCGCGTTGGCAATGGTCTGAACCGATGCTTTCGGCTCGTATTTGCCTGTCTGGAGGTACTTGAAGAAAATGTCGTTGGCGTTGTTGGCAGCAATGAACCGCTTGACGGGCAGACCCATACGCTTGCCGAAGAGACCTGCACAGATGTTGCCGAAATTGCCGGAAGGCACGCAAACCACGATGTTGTCCTTACCCATCTTCTTCAACTGTGCGTAAGCCCAGAAGTAGTAGAAGGCCTGAGGCAGGAATCGTGCTACGTTGATGCTGTTGGCAGAGGTCAGACGCATGTGCTGGTTCAGTTCTGCATCCATGAAAGCAGATTTCACCAGTCGCTGACAATCGTCGAACACACCATCCACCTCGACGGCGGTGATGTTCTTGCCAAGGGTGGTGAACTGACATTCCTGAATCGGACTCACTTTGCCTTTGGGATAGAGCACATAGACGTGGATGCCGTCAACGCCTAAGAAGCCGTTGGCAACGGCACTGCCTGTGTCGCCGCTTGTCGCCACAAGCACGTTCACTTCTTTGGTTTCGCCTTCTTTCTTGATGAAGTATTGAAGCAGTCTTGCCATGAAGCGAGCACCGACATCCTTGAAGGCAAGTGTCGGACCGTGGAACAGTTCGAGGCTGTGGATATTTCCATCGACAGGAACGACGGGGCAGTCGAAAGCCAGTGTGTCGTAAACGATACGCTTCAGGTCGTCGGCTGGCACATCCTCTCCGAAGAAAGCATCTGCTACGTGGTAGGCAATCTCCTGGAAGGTCATATGCTGGATGTTGTCGAAAAATTCCTGAGACAACTTCTTGATGCGTTCAGGCATATAGAGTCCGCGGTCTTCTGCAAGACCTTTCACCACGGCTTTCTCCAGCGAAGCCATCGGTGCTTGATTGTTTGTGCTATAAAATTTCATATCGTGTAATGGTTTCAATCATTGATGTTCATAAACGTTTTCATAAACTCGTCTAAACGGAGCAGACCGAAAGCACCTTCACGGCAACTGTCTTCATCGTACTGCTGAACGCTGTCGGCTTCTATTCCTTTATAATAAATAAGGAAAGGAACGGGTTCGCTCACATGGATGCGTAGTTCCACTGGAGTGGGGTGGTCGGGCAACACAGCGATGCAGACGGGTTCTCCCATCTGTTCCGTTGCCTCGAAGACAGGACGGATGAGCCGTTGGTCGAGATAGTTGATGGCACGCAGTTTCAGGTCCAAGTCACCATCGTGACCAGCCTCGTCGGTTGCTTCCACGTGGACAAAGACAAAGTCGTCGGTCTTCAGCGCCTCGATGGCTGCCTGAGCCTTCCCTTCATAGTTGGTGTCGGCCAGTCCGGTGGCGCCTTCCACTTCCACAATCTTCAGTCCTGCATAGTGACCGATGCCGCGAATCAGGTCAACGGCGGAAATCACGGTTCCGTTCTTCACCTGCGGGTACTGGTCTGCCAGCGTTTGCATCGACGGACGATAGCCTCCGCTCCAAGGCCAGATGCTGTTTGCCTGACGTTCGCCACGCTGGGCTTTCTCTATGTTGTAGGGATGCTGCGGCAGGAGGTCTTGTGAACGAAGAATCAGTTCGTTGAGCAGATCGGCAGTCTGCTGAGCCGTCAGTTCGCTGTCGTTGGGCGCATCTTTCTCTGCTGTCACCAGCAGCGGACGCCAGGGTTCGTCGGGATGGTCGTGGGGAGGGTTGCAGACGATATGTTTGTTGCCGCCACGAATGACAAGCAGATGACGATATTGAATGCCGCAGATGAACTGCACACGCTCGCATCCTTCACGTTCGTTGATGGGCTTGGCAAGATGCTCGTTGAGGTAGTCTGTCAAGATCTTTGCATCCGAAGTCTGCAAGTTGCCGCCGTTGTGCGTGATGATTTTTCCGTCCTCCAGCGTGATGATATTGCAGCGGATGGCGAAGTCGTCCGGACGCATCTCGTAGCCGATGCTGGCAGCTTCGAGGGGTCCGCGTCCTTCATACACTTTGTTGAGGTCGTACCCAAGTATGGCTGTGTTGGCAACCTCAGAGCCGGGAGGGAATCCTTCTGGCACAGTCATCAGGCGTCCCGTCTGTCCGTTGCGTGCCAACCAGTCCATCATGGGTTTGTCAGCAGCCTGCATAGGGGTCTTTCCGCCCAATCTCTCAATCGGGTGGTCAGCCATTCCGTCGCCTAATATGATGATATGTTTCATTTTGAATCTTTAATCTCTAATCCCCCCCTGGGGGAGTTGGAGGGGGCTTTTATATGTTCGCTATGCTCATGATGTCGGCAAAGACACCGGCGGCAGTCACACTGGCTCCAGCGCCATAGCCCTGAATGAGCATGGGGTATTGATGATAGCGTTCTGTGGTGATGAGGACGATGTTGTTTGAGCCTTCCAATCCATAGAACGGATGGTGCTCATCTACCTCTTTCAGTTCCACACGGGCATTCCCGTTTTCCATCGTTGCTACGAAACGCCAACGCTTGTGTTCTGCATCCAGTTGCTCCCGACGCAGCTCGAAATCTTTGTCGAGATTGGGCAGTTGCTGCCAGAATTCTTCGATGGATCCGTCGAATAGGTTCTTCGGAATAAACAGGTTGGCATCCACGTCCTCCTGATTGATTTTATATCCTGCCTCGCGAGAGAGAATCACCAGTTTGCGAATCACGTCCTTACCGCTAAGGTCGATACGTGGGTCGGGTTCGCTGTATCCTTGTTCTTTTGCCATCTGCACCGTCTTAGAGAAGGGAACGTCGGCTGAGATGGTGTTGAAAATGAAGTTGAGCGTACCGCTGAGTACAGCCTCCAACTTCAGGATCTTGTCGCCGGAGTTGATGAGGTCGTTGATGGTATTGATGATGGGCAGACCCGCACCCACATTCGTCTCGAACAGGAATTTTACGCCACGACGACGGGCTGTAGCCTTGAGCAGGGCGTAGTTCTCGTAGTCGCTCGATGCAGCCACCTTATTGGCAGCCACCACAGATATGCTGTGTTCGAAGAAGTCGTTGTAGAGTGCAGCCACTTCGGCACTGGCAGTACAATCCACAAAGACGCTGTTGAAGATGTTCATGCCAATGACTTCGTCGCGCAGACGCTCGATGTTGCTGGGTTTGCTCTGCAAGAGAAGCTCTCGATAGTTTTCCAAAGGCAGACCTTCGCGGTCGAACATAGCAAAGTGTCCGCTGGCAATTCCCACCACGTTGAGTTTCAGTCCACGTTCACGCATGAGGCGTTCACGCTGACTGGCGATTTGCTCAATCAGACTGCTGCCAACCGTTCCCACACCACAGATGAAGAGGTTGAGAACCTGGTATTCGGAGAGGAAGAAGCTGTCGTGGATGACGTTGAGCGATTTGCGCAGGAAACGGCTTTCCACCACGAATGAGATGTTGGTCTCGCTGGCACCCTGGGCACAGGCGATGACGCTGATACCGTTGCGTCCAAGCGTGCCGAACAGCTTACCGGCAATACCAGGAGTGTGCTTCATGTTCTCACCGACAACGGCGACGGTGGCAAGGTTCTTCTCTACACTCATCTCGAACATCGCACCCATCTCGATTTCCTTCTGGAATTCTTCGTTGAGCACTTCGCAAGCCTTTTCTGCATCCTCATTGCGCACACCGATACTGGTGTTGTTCTCCGATGATGCCTGACTCACCATAAACACGCTGATACCTTCACGTGCCAAAGCTGTGAAGATGCGTTGGTTCACACCAATCACACCCACCATTGAGAGACCGGCCACTGTGATGAGGCTTGTGTCGTTGATGGAAGAGATACCCTTGATAGCACGGCTTTCGTCGCCACTTTCCTGTGTGATGATGGTTCCTGCTGCTTCTGGGTGGAAGGTGTTCTTAATTAAGATAGGTATATTCTTGATGCAGACCGGATAGATGGTGGGAGGATAGACCACCTTTGCACCAAAGTTGCAAAGCTCCATCGCTTCCACATACGACAGGCGGTCGATGGTGTAGGCAGAGTTAATCACTCGTGGGTCGGCAGTCATGAACCCATCCACATCCGTCCATATTTCCAGCACGGAAGCATCGAGTGCAGCAGCAATGATGCTGGCTGTATAGTCGCTTCCGCCTCGTCCCAGGTTCGTCACTTCTCCAGTGTTGATATCAGTAGAGATGAAGCCTGGAACCAAGGCAATGGGTCGTCGTCCCTGCTTGGCTTCACGCATAAACTCGCGAAACTCGCTACGAACGGCGTTATAGGTCTGGTCGGTGACCAGAAGGTTTTTCAGTTGCTTACGCTCCGTACGGATAAAGTCGAGTGCGTTGTGCCACGTAGCTCCCTTGATGAGGGCTGCTACAATCTGCGAAGAAATGCGCTCGCCATAGCTTACGATTGCGTTGTGAGTCTTTTCCGACAAGTCGCGGATCAGATATACACCTTGGTAAATACTCTTAAGATCGTCGAGCAGTGAATCGACTCTCTTCAGTAATTTCACTTGCACTTCTGCGTCGGGAATAATCGCGTCAACCATGCGGTGATGGCGAGCCACCATCTCGGAATACGAGTCGAGGTATGAGGCATCGCCTGCCAGTGCCAACTGAGCCGTGGCTATCAATTTGTCGGTAATTCCGCCCAAGGCGCTTACCACCACAATGACAGGCTCGTCGCATGATTCCACAATTTTCTTGACATTCAGAATGCTTTCTACGGAACCTACGGATGTTCCGCCAAATTTCATTACTTTCATTGTCAAAAAACTTATTTAGTGAAGGCAAAAGAATGAAACTCATTTTTTTGCCGAAACGTGCGTTTTATAGTCAAAAAACACGTGTGTAAGACCAAAATCTCGGCAAAGTTACCTATTTTTTTTATATTTTTTCGGAAAATGCTTTGAGAAATTAAAAAAAAAGACTTAATTTGCATTGTTTTCACAGAATTTTACAGAAAGAGATACATAATTTATTAGTTTATTAACTCATAAAATTAATCAAAGCATGAAAAAGTTTTTAGTAGCAATTTGCGCAATGGTGCTCTCCGCACCGGCATTTGCACAGTACAGCAGTGGCGGTTTCACCCTCGATGAGGAAAACATGTATTGGGGTATCCGCGTAGGTCTTTCAAATGCTCACATGGCAGGTAATCATGGTTACAGCCTCGGTAGCCGTGGTGGACTCAACCTGGGTGGTGTAGTTGGTCTGCGTTGCTCCAACTCCGTACCGGTATTCCTGGAGAGCGGTGTTTACTACTCAGAAAAGGGTGGTAAAGGCGACTTGGCAAAGTCCCGTCTTAGCTACATCGAAATTCCTGTGCTCATCAAGTACGGCGTGAAGCTTTCCGAAAGCGTTCCTGGTCTGAAGGACATGGCTGTCATTCCTTTCTTCGGTCCAACCTTCTCTTTTGGTGTAGGTGGTAAGACAGAAGATGCCACTGGCGAGAAGTGGGATTCTTTCAGCAGCCGTCGTTTCAGCCGCTTCGACCTCGGTCTGAAGGGTGGTGTAGGTATCGAGTACAATATGATCTATCTCGAACTGGGCTACCAGTGGGGGCTGACCAACATCAGTCAGAACGATGGCTTTGATGCATACAACCGCGCTTTCTTCCTTAACTTCGGTGTGAATTTTTAAGTTGCACATTTTCTACATTTTTAATTGCACACCTGCACTCTTTTTGTGCAGGCTGTGCAATTTTTATGTATTTTTTTTACGTCAAATCAATAAAAAGCCGTAACTTTGCACACTGAAAACGATTTTGGGCAAATGAAGACATCCAAAGTCCAATCAAGTAGAAAGAAAAAACTACAAAAATAAATTTTTCAAACATTTTTTATGAGTTTAAACATCATTGTACTCGCAAAGCAGGTGCCCGACACGCGTAATGTCGGCAAGGACGCTATGACCGCTGAAGGAACAGTGAATCGTGCTGCGCTGCCTGCTATCTTCAACCCTGAAGATTTGAATGCATTGGAACAGGCTCTGCGTCTGAAAGAGCAGAACCCTGGATCAACAGTTGGAATCCTCACGATGGGTCCTCCACGTGCAGGTGAAATCATCCGTCAAGGACTCTATCGCGGAGCCGACACTGGCTGGTTGCTTACCGATCGCCTCTTTGCCGGAGCCGACACACTCGCTACCAGCTATGCTCTCGCCACTGCCATCAAGAAGATTGGTAAGGTGGATATCGTGATTGGTGGTCGTCAGGCCATCGACGGTGATACAGCTCAGGTAGGTCCACAGGTGGCTCAGAAACTGGGTCTCAACCAGGTGACATACGCTGAGGAAATTCTAAAAATTGAGAATGGTAAGGCTACCATCCGCCGTCACATTGATGGTGGTGTAGAGACAGTTGAGGCTCCGCTGCCAGTGGTTATCACAGTCAACGGAAGTGCCGCACCTTGCCGTCCATGCAACGCCAAGCTCGTCATGAAGTACAAGTATGCCACTTGTCCGATGGAGCGTCCAGCTGAGACCGACGAGCGTATGGAGAAGCTTTATGCAGAACGCGACTACCTCACCCTCAACCAGTGGTCGGTGGCTGATGTAGATGGCGATGTCAACCAGTGTGGTCTGGCAGGCTCACCAACGAAGGTGAAGGCTGTCAAGAACATTGTGTTCCAGGCTAAGGAGTCGAAAACTTTGACGGCTTCTGACGCTGACGTAGAAGGAATGATCAAAGAATTGTTGGACGAAAAGATCATCGGATAATAGGTATGAACAACGTATTTGTATATTGCGAAATAGAAGGCACAAAAGTACAGGAAGTTTCTCAGGAATTGCTGACAAAGGGCCGTAAGCTCGCCAATCAGCTCAATGTAGAACTCCACGCCGTAGTTGCCGGAACTGACATCAAGGGTAAGGTGGAAGACCAGATTCTCCCTTACGGTGTAGATAAGCTCTTCGTGTTCGATGCACCAGAACTCTTCCCCTACACCTCAGCTCCCCACACCGACATCCTCGTGAACCTCTTCAAGGAGGAGCAGCCACAGATCTGCCTCATGGGTGCAACCGTGATTGGTCGTGACCTCGGTCCACGCGTATCTTCATCTCTCACCAGCGGTCTGACTGCCGACTGTACTCAGCTGGAGATAGGTCCCTACGATGAGGCTAAGACAGGTAAGCACTTCGACAATCTGCTCTACCAGATTCGTCCTGCTTTCGGTGGTAACATCGTGGCTACTATCGTTAATCCTGAACACCGTCCCCAGATGGCAACCGTTCGCTCAGGTGTGATGCAGAAAGCCATTTACGAAGGCAACTGCCGCAAGGAAGTGGTGTTCCCCGAAGTGTCTAAGTACGTAAGCCCTGAGGCATTCGTTGTGAAGGTGCTCGACCACCATGTAGAGGCAGCTAAGCACAACCTCAAGGGTGCTCCCATCGTGATTGCCGGAGGTTACGGAATGGGTTCAAAGGAAGGATTCGACATGCTCTTCGACCTCGCCAAGGTTCTCCACGGAGAAGTGGGTGGTAGCCGTGCTGCTGTCGATGCAGGTTTCTGCGACCACGACCGTCAGATTGGTCAGACAGGTGTGACCGTTCACCCCAAGGTTTACATCGCTTGTGGTATCTCTGGTCAGATTCAGCATATCGCCGGTATGCAGGACTCTGGTATCATTATCTCTGTCAACAGCGACCCCGATGCACCCATCAACCGCATCGCAGACTACGTCATCGTAGGTACAGTAGAAGAGGTAGTACCCAAACTTATTAAATACTACAAGCAGAATAGCAAATAGTAAATCGTCAATCGTCAAATCGTAAATTAATATGGCAAACTATTATAGCGATCATCCAGAAATTGCGTTTCACCTCGATCACCCATTGATGAAGCGCATCGTAGAACTGAAGGAAAAGGGCTACGAAGATGCAAAGACATACGCCGACGCACCCGTTGACTACGAAGACGCCATCGAAAACTACAAGCGCATCCTCGACATCACAGGCGACGTCGCTGCTAACATCATCGAACCAAACTCTGAGAGTGTAGACCTCGAAGGTCCACACCTTGAGAACGGACGTATGATCTACGCCAGCAAGACATTCGAAAACCTTGATGCTACACGCAAGGCAGGACTTCACGGCATCTCCATGCCACGCCGTTACGGTGGTCTCAACCTCCCCAACGCCGTGTTCTCTATGCTCAGCGAAGTGATTTCCGCAGCTGATGCAGGTTTCCAGAACATCTGGTCTCTCCAGAGCTGTATCGACACACTCTATGAGTTCGGTTCTGAGGAACAGCGCCAGAAGTTCATCCCACGTGTTTGCGCAGGTGAGGGCATGTCAATGGACCTCACCGAGCCAGACGCAGGTTCTGACCTCCAGCGTGTCATGCTCAAGGCTACATACGACGAGAAAGAAGACTGCTGGCGTCTGAACGGCGTTAAGCGTTTCATCACCAATGGTGACTCCGACATCCACCTCGTGCTCGCTCGTTCCGAGGAAGGCACAAAGGACGGACGTGGTCTCTCCATGTTCATCTACGACAAGCGCGACGGTGGCGTAAACGTACGTCACATCGAGCACAAGCTTGGTATTCACGGAAGCCCTACTTGTGAGTTGACTTACAAGAACGCAAAGGCTTATCTATGTGGCGACCGCAAGCTGGGTCTTATCAAGTATGTGATGGCGCTGATGAACGGTGCCCGTCTCGGTATTGCTGCTCAGTCCGTAGGTGTAGAGCAGGAAGCTTACAACGAAGGTCTTGCTTACGCTAAGGAGCGTGCTCAGTTCGGTCAGAAGATCATCGAGTTCCCAGCTGTTTACGATATGCTGGCTCGCATGAAGGCTAAGCTCGACGCTGGTCGTTCACTCCTCTACCAAACAGCTCGCTACGTTGACGTTTACAAGGCACTCGAAGATATTCAGCGCGACCGCAAACTCACGCCCGAAGAGCGTCAGGAACTCAAGAAGTTCACTCGTCTGGCAGATGCTTTCACTCCACTCGCCAAGGGTATGAACTCCGAGTATGCCAACCAGAACGCCTACGACGCTATCAGCATCCACGGTGGTTCAGGCTTCATCATGGAGTACAAGAGCCAGCGTCTCTTCCGCGACGCACGTATCTTCTCCATCTACGAGGGTACAACCCAGCTCCAGGTTGTTGCAGCCATCCGTTACATCACCAACGGCACACTCCTCACCATCATCAAGGAAATGGCAGAGGCAGCAGTTGCTCCTGAACTTCAGGGTCTGAAGGCTCGTATCGACAAACTCATCCCTGTTTACGAAGAAGCACTCAACAATGTGAAGGCACTCGACAACCAAGAAGCACACGATTTCCTTGCACGTCGTCTCTACGATATGACAGCAGAACTCGTGATGTCCCTCCTCATCCTCGACGATGCAACACGTGCACCCGAACTCTTCACCAAGTCTGCCAACGTCTATGTGCGCATGACAGAGGAAGACGTTCTCGGTAAGTCTGCTTACATCAAGAACTTCACCGTTGAAGACCTCCCTTCTTTCCGCGCAGCTGAAAAGACCGAAGAGGCAGAAGCCTAATCACGACACGTTTTTCCGTTTCGGAAAACATCATAGCAAGACGAGCATCCGGTAAGGGTGCTCGTTTTCCTCATTCCTCGTTCTTCACTCTTCACTCTCATCTCTTCACCCTCCACACTTCACTTCTAAAGCCCAGCCCTATGAAACGATTCCTCCTCCTCTTCTTATCTCTTTATGCTTCACTTCTCTCCCCCTTGGGGAAGTTGGAGGGGTTCTCCCTTCTTGCTCAACCCTTTGGTTGTCAGGTAAATTGGGATGCCCAGAGTTTGATTATGAATGGTAGGCGCGTTGTGCCTGTTATGGGCGAGATCCACTATTCCCGACTGCCAGAGGCGGAGTGGCGCGACGAGGTGAGAAAGATGAAGGAAGGAGGAGTGACCATCATCGCCACCTATGTCTTCTGGAACCACATCGAGGAAGTGGAAGATCAGTTCGATTGGAGTGGACAGCGTAACCTGCGTCGCTTTCTCGAAATCTGTAAGGACGAGCAGCTGCCTGTTGTTCTGCGAATCGGACCGTTCTGCCACGGAGAGGTGCGCTGTGGAGGAATCCCCGACTGGGTGCTCACCAAAGGCTGCCGCCTGCGAAGTGAAGAAAAAGCCTTCCTCGGTTTAGTGGAAAAACTCTATCGTCAGATCTTCACCCAGGTTCAGGGATTGCAATGGAAAGACGGCGGTCCTGTGCTCGCCTGCCAGTTCGACAACGAATACCGTGGTCGCGGTTCATATCTGATGGCGCTCAAACGGATAGCCCTGAACATCGGCTTCGACCTTCCCTTCTATACCCGTACGGGCTGGCCCGAGTTAGCCACTCCCGTTCCTTACGGCGAGATGATACCCCTTTATGGCGACTACGCCGACGGCTTCTGGGAACGCAGCACCAAAGAGGGGACAGGCAACTACCATCAGGCATTCCAGTTCAAGGCTCCCGTCAACCTTGCCTCACAAGGGGCAGCGATGGGTGCGATGGATGCCTCGTCCGAGGAATCCAAGTCCTCCGCTTCTGATGAGGACGGAAAGGGAGGCTACCCCTATTTCACCTGCGAGTTGGGTGGAGGCATGATGACCAGCTACCATCGTCGCGTTTATCTCTATCCAGAGGATGCCTATTCGATGGCTTTAGTAAAGCTGGGCAGCGGATCCAATCTTCTGGGCTACTATATGTATCACGGCGGTACCAATCCAGAGGGTAAACTCACCTATCTAAACGAAGTACAGCGAACACCTGTCACCAACTACAACGACTTGCCTGTCAAGACTTACGATTTCCAGGCTCCTCTTGGTGAGTTCGGACAGACCAACCCCCACTATTATTCCCTTCGTCGCCTCCACCTCTTTATGAATGACTTCGGTGAACTGCTGGCTCCCATGAAGGCTGTGTTTCCACAGTCGGAAAAGTCACAAAGGAAAGGCGATGATGGAGATTTGCGTTGGAGTTATCGCACTGATGGGCAGTCCGCCTTCGTCTTCATCAACAACTATGCACGCTTCGAGAACCTCGATGCCAAGAAGAATATTCAGCTTTCCTTATGTGGCGTGACATTTCCACGCCTCACTATTCCTGCTGGCTGCATGGCCATCTTCCCTGTGAACATCCCACTCGATGGAATACATCTCGAATATGCCACAGCCCAACTTATCGCTCACCGCGACGGGAAGGTGTTCCTCACTGCCATCGATGGCGTTCCTACCACCATTAAGGCAGATGGGAAACTCTTGAAGAACGTAAAGCCTCGAGGACTTTCCCGACCAGTTTATAAGAACCTCTATCTCCTTACCAGCGATGAGGCGTCACGTCTTTTCCTTGCCTCCGAAACGACAGAGTCTTCCTTCAGCACGTCAGAACTTCCTTTTCACAAGATCAAAGAAGCCCAGCCCATGCGCCACATTACCATTGGGGTAAACAAAGTGGCAGAGGAACCGACGGATGAGGATTTTGAACAGGCAGCCACCTACGTCATCAATCTGCCTCAGCCTTCTTCGCTTTCCTCACCATCAGGAGAAGGGTCTGCGGAAAAACTTATGATGGGAATCCGCTACCATGGTGACTGTGCCCGTCTCTATGCCGTAACGAAAGAAGGCAATCGTCATTTTGTAGCTGATAACTTCTATAACGGACGTCCCTTCCTCTATGGTCTGTGGCGACTCCCAGCCGAGACAGACCACATGGAACTGCGCATCCTGCCTCTCCAACCTGATATGCCCATTTATTTCCCTTGCGAAGCCGACACCACTCCTGGTGAAAGGCTCGAACGAATCATCCTTCATCACTAATCATCACCATCCTAACTGAATCATCACCGACCTATGAAACGATTGTTCTTCTTATTCTTCACTCTTTACGCTTCACTTCTCTCCCCCTCGGGGGAGTTGGAGGGGGCTTTTTCTCTCCATGCGCAGCAGGTTGTTGATCTGGCTGGTATGTGGGAGTTTGCCCAGGGCGACCTGCCCCAGTACAACGATGTTGTTATGCTGCCTGGTTCCATGCTGACGAACGATAAGGGCGACGATGTCACCACTTACACACAGTGGACGGGTTCGCTCTACGATTCCAGCTACTATTTCAATCCAGCGATGGAGAAATACCGCTACGGCGACAACCTGAAACTGCCGTTCTTCCTCACGCCTAGTAAGCACTACGTGGGTAATGCCTGGTATCGCCGCACCTTCTATGTGCCTGCCAATCTAAAAGGTGAACGCATCATCCTCTTCCTCGAACGTCCCCACATAGAGACCACAGTCTTTGTAAATGGCGAGAAAGTGGGTCATCAGACATCGCTCTCTACACCTCACGTGTACGATGTGACGGAACAGATCAAGGCTGGTGCAAAGAACGAGATTGCCATCCGTGTCTATAACGGCATCGAGAACGTCGGTGTGGGACAGGATTCTCACAGCGTCACCGACCAGACCCAAGGCAACTGGAACGGAATCGTGGGGAAGATAGAGCTGCAGGCACGTCCCAAGAAACTCAATATCAAGCGTGTGAGGGTCTATCCCGATGTGTCGTTACGCAAAGCTACTGTCGAGGTGGAACTGGAGAACCATGTGGACGGCATTCGCTTCTTCCCGCTTCGCGACTATTGGGTTTGGGCTGAAGCCACACCCGTCAACGGTTCCAACCGCAAGACTGTGACGAGTTATTCAGAAGAAGCACTGAAGAACAAACTGAAACTCACCATCAACTTCGGACCTGAGATGCAGACTTGGGATGAGTTCAATCCTGTGGTCTATCAGCTTACCGTCCATGCAGGTGACGACATTTATGAAACCCAGTTCGGCATGCGTAACATCACCACCGAAGGACGCCAGCTCTTGATTAACGGACGTCCCATCTGGCTCCGTGGAACGGTGGAGAACTGCTGCTTTCCAGAGACAGGATATCCGCCTACCGATGAAGAAAGCTGGATGCGTATCTTCCGTAAGTGCCGCGAGTATGGCATTAACCACGTTCGTTTCCATTCTTATTGTCCGCCAGAAGCAGCCTTCAGCGCAGCCGACCTCTGCGGCATCTACCTCCAGCCCGAAGGACCGTCGTGGCCCAATCACGGAGTCAGGCTGCTCCGAGGCATGAACATCGACCAGTATCTGCTGGAGGAAAGCAAACGAATCGTCGATACCTACGGCAATCACCCCTCGTTCGTCATGATGGCAGCAGGCAACGAACCGGCAGGCAACTGGGTGCCCTACTGCAACGACTGGGTGGCTCAGATGCACGAATACGACCCAACGCGCCTCTACTGCGGAGCTTCCGTGGGTGGAGGCTGGGCTTGGGATAACGGTTCTGAGTATCATGTGAAGGGTGGGGCACGAGGTCTCGATTGGGATCGCCATGAGCCTCAGTCCTCCGATGACTATTTTGAGCAGATTCGTTTCCCCCGAAACTATACAGCTCACCCCACCGACAAGAATCCCACCGGCGAGAACCTCTCACCCATCATCGCCCACGAACAGGGACAATGGTGTGCCTTCCCCGACCTTAAGGAAATCCATCAATACACAGGTGCCTATCGTGCTTGCAACTTCGAGATATTCAGTGATTTGCTTGCTGAGAACGGAATGGCTGGACAAGGCGAGAAGTTCCTAATGGCGAGCGGACGTTTGCAGACGCTCTGTTACAAGTTCGAGATTGAGCGCAACCTGCGCACCAAGGACTATGCAGGTTTTCAGCTGTTAGGACTGAATGACTACAGTGGACAGGGAACCGCCCTTGTTGGACCACTCAACGTGTTCTGGCGCGAGAAGGGATATGTCGATGCCAAGCAGTGGCGTGAGTTCTGCTCACCCATCGTTACCCTTGCCCGTTTTCCCCGTTTCATCTTCAGTTCCACCGACACTCTTTGCGTTCCCGTTGAAGCATACAATGCCTTTAAAGCTCCCCTCAAGTCCTCAGGCACCCTTTATGCCATCACTACACAGGCTGGGGATACCATCAACGCAGGAATCGTGGGTAGTGGTTCCCCAGTTAAAATAAAAGATTCTATCCTTCCCATTGGCAAGAACATCCCGCTTGGCACCATCGTCTTTCCACTGAATGAAATCACCTTTCCCACCAAATGCACCCTTACCCTCAATACCGAGAACGTTGTCTGCAACCATTATGACTTCTGGGTCTATCCGCCTATTTCCTCTCCCTCACGGGGAAGACAGAAGACATCTGTATTCGTTTGCGACTCCCTTGATGCGCAAGCCCTGAAGGTATTGAAGAAAGGCGGTAAGGTTCTGCTGACGGCAGCAGGGAAGATTTCTTATGGTAGCGATGTCAAGCAGACCTACCTGCCCGTGTTTTGGAACACCAGTTGGTTCAAGATGCGTCCGCCTCACACTACAGGCGCCGTCATCGATACCCACCATCCGCTCTTCCGCCTTTTCCCCACCGACGATTGGTCGAACCTCAACTGGTGGGAACTCCTCAACCGTGCTCAAGTCATCAACCTCTCTCCTCCCTTGTTCGATAAAGATGAGGCTTACCAGTCGCCCGTTCAGCCCATCGACACCTGGCACGTCAGCCGCAAGCTTGGCATGATTCTTGAAGCCAATGTCCTGAAAGGCAAACTCTTCATCACTACAATGGATATCACCTCTGACCTCGACCATCGCCTCGTGGCCCGTCAGATGCGCCATGCGATTCTTACTTACATGCAGAGTGATGATTTCCAGCCAACGCTCACTCTCCCCCTCGAAACCATTCAGTCTCTCTTTACCGAACAAGCTCCTCCTGTGAATATGTTTACCAAGGATTCGCCTGATGAGTTAAAGCCTAAACTAACGAGCCCATAACAACAAAAAAATCCTTCCCGTCGGAGCGAGCGGGAAGGATGGGAGAACAAATAATGATGAGGCGTTTAGTATTTCAATGTCTGTCCAGGACGGATAGTGGCATTGCGGCTCAGACCGTTCTTTTTGCAGAGGGCAT
The DNA here is from genome assembly GCA_905234555.1 of uncultured Bacteroidaceae bacterium. Lineage (GTDB taxonomy): Bacteria > Bacteroidota > Bacteroidia > Bacteroidales > Bacteroidaceae > UBA3839. The sequence continues at coordinate 24,156 of CAJOHO010000011.1, read as the reverse complement.
CAACAGTCGTACCGTTACGACGGGCAATGGCTGTGAGGCTATCGCCTGACTTCACGGTGTAGCTCTTCTGCTGAGCTTTGGGCTGTTTCTTCGATGTCTTATTGCTCTTCGCAGTCTTAGCTGTAACGGCAGCTACGGCTGGCGCGGCTTTGCCTGTAGCGGTGGCTGCCTCGTTCTTGGCTGCTGCCTCTTCGGCTGCAACGGCTGCGTAGGCTGCACGTTCGTTCTCGGTGGCAATGCGACTGGTGGTGGCAGCAACTGCGCTCGAGCGTGTTCCGTAAGAAGTAGTAGTAACGAAGAAGTCGCTCTTTACGTCCTGATGGGGGAAGTCAAACATGAGGGCTGGGTCAACAGGGGTTCCGCAGATGCGTGTCTCGAAGTGGAGGTGGGATCCGTAGGAGCGTCCTGTGTTACCGCCCAGACCGATGGGTTCGCCAGCATGTACAATCTGATTCTCTTTCACCAGATGCTTGCTCATGTGACCGTAGAGGGTCTCAAGTCCGTTGGGGTGACGAATCACAACGTAGTTGCCATAACCGTTGGCGTTGAAATCGACGATACGTACTTTGCCGTCGAAGGCTGCTACGATGGTATCACCGATATATACTTTCACGTCGAGTCCTGCGTGGAGACGTCCCCAGCGATGTCCGAAAGGTGAGTTCACCTGACGGCTAGGGGTTGGCATGACGAAACCGCGAAGGTCGATCTTCATGTTGGCTGGTGCGAAGCCGTCAGCGTTCTTCACGCCCTTGTTGTTCCAGTTGGTGTAGATGTCGGCTGCGGGGTTATTGAGGTTTGCAGATGCTGCGCTGTTGGCAGAGTGAGCTGCACTGAGTTTCACGTTGTGTACGTCGTTCATGGCGCGATCCATAGGTGCCTGACGGGCAATCAGATCTTGTGCGGAGGCACCAAGAGCCATCATCGAGAGGATGGCTGCTGCGAGGGGTTTTCTGATAATTGTCAATTTCACTGTTCTCTGGGTGTTTTTAATATTCATCATTTGCATATAAGAATTGGAATGGAGCCTGATTGTAGTCGAAGATTTCTTCTTGACGGAAGAATCGGTTCAACTCAACGACGGCATTTTCCGGAGAGTCGGATGTGTGGATGATGTTTTCCTGGAAACTCATACCGAAGTCGCCGCGGATGGTGCCAGGGGCTGCTTTACGGGCATTGGTGGAACCAGTCATGGCGCGAACGGTCTCCACGGCATCTACTCCTTCGTAGCAGCAGCAGATCACCGGTGCTGCCATCATGGAATTCTTGATTCGCTGGAAGAAGGGTTTAGAAGCCAAGTGAGCATAATGCTCATTGAGGAGTTCGTCGGTCAACTGCATCATTTTCATTCCTGCCAGTCGTAAGCCTTTACGCTCAAAACGTGCTGTCACTTGTCCTACAATGGCACGTTGTACGGCACATGGTTTGAGTATTACAAGGGTTTTCTCCATTTGTCAATTGGTTTCTTTCAATTGTTTTATTCTGAGCGTGGGTCCTGATACCTAAAAACTGCTCAGAACCTGCATGGAATGGGGATTTTGCACGAAAATCCGGGTGCTTGATGCCCATTTTCGCTGCAAAGTTACGAAAAATTCTTGAACTGACCAACAATCAGCCCTTTCTTTTAGTTTTCTTTCACATTTGGAGCGGATTCGTCGTTCAGGATTTTTTTGACGTCTTGATCCACCTGAGTGAGTTTCTGCTTGCAGAAAGTGACGAGTTCCTTGGCCTCTTTCAAGTGGTCGGTCAGGGAGTCGATGTCCATCTGTCCGCTCTCGATTTTACTGACGATGGTTTCGAGGCGGTTCATGGCTTCGGTGTAGGTGAGGTTGGCTTTATTCATAGTTTTCATAATTCATAATTCTTCACTCTTCTTTCTTTTCTTATTCAGTGACAATGGACTTGAAATCGCCTTCTGCCAGGGTGGTGGTGAGGAGATCACCAGGCTGGACTTGGCTTGCTTGGGTGACGGCCTTGCCGTTGAAGCGAGTAATGCTGAACCCAAGTCGTAGCAGATGGTCGGGCTGTGCGCTTTGTATTTGCTTTTCTGCAAGGGCAAGGCGGTGCTGCCACTGCGAAAGCAGGGTCTCCGTGGCGTTAGTGAGGCGCTGGGAAGTGAGGTATATGTGGTGGTCGTAGCGTTGCAACTGGTGGACAATCTGAGAACTCACACTGCTCAGCAGTTGCTGGAACTTTATTTCCTCTCGGGTTCGTCTCACATGAAAGAGGGTGGGCAACTGACTTGTGAGCATCACCATCCGCTGTTTCTCCTGCTGAAGAATCTGTGTGGCGGAACGGGTGATGGTTTCGGCGAGCGTGTTGAGGGCCTCCAGTTCCAGTAACTGATGGTGGACGAGGAACTCTGCGGCTGCCGTCGGTGTCTTCACACGTGTGTGGGAGACCATGTCGATGACGGTGTCGTCGCGTTCGTGACCGATGCCCGTGATGATAGGTAAGGGAAACTGAGCTACGTTCTCTGCCAGGGTAAGGGTGTCGAAACCTGTGAGATCGGATGTGCTACCGCCTCCGCGTATGATGACGACTGCATCCCAGGGGACATCGTCGTTGAGGATGGCATTGAGGGCGCGGATGATACTGCCTTCCACTTCGCTTCCCTGCATCACGGCAGGAAAGAGACGTGTGTGAAACGCCAGATGGTGGTGGTTGTCGGCGAGTTGTCGCTCAAAGTCCTGAAAGCCAGCTGCTGAAGCTGACGAGATGACGGCAATGCGCTGGAGCAGACGGGGCAGGGGAATCTCCTTGTTCATAGTCAGCACTCCTTCGCGTTCGAGTTGCTGGAGGATTTCCCGTCGGCGACGGGCGATGTCCCCCAAGGTGTAGGTGGGGTCGATGTCGATGACGTTGAGGGCATAGCCATAGACCTCGTGGAAAGTGACTTTCACTTCCACCAGCACCTGCATGCCAGCTGTGAGTTGCTGGTGGGTGGTGCGTTCGAAGTAGGGTCGGAGCATCGCCCACGTGTTTGCCCATACCTGTCCGCGAGCCTTTGCCAACAGCCCGTTGCCCTGTTCCTCTTTCTGCACGAACTCCAGAAAGCAGTGCCCACGGTTCTCCCTCACCTCACTCAGTTCGGCTTGCAGCCAGAACGTGCGGGCGAGGTGAAGGTCGAACAACTCATGAACGAGGTTGTTGAGTTCGTAGAGGGAAAGGAATGGCAAGGGAATTTATGGATTTTACTGATTTACGGAATTACGGTTTTTGGGGAATCGGAGTGTTCGGATTTATTTTCCGAAGTTGGGTGTGCCGTAGCCGAAGACGTTGTCGGGATGGGCAACGTTGTGACCGAGGGCACGAACAGCTTCTACCACCTGCTTGGCTGTCAGTTTGGGGTTGGCCTGCCAGAAGCAAGCAACCATTCCGCACATGATGGGTGAAGAAAAAGAGGTTCCGTCGGCCTGGGTCATCTGACCGTTGGTGCCCATTACGGCGCAGTCTTCACCCTGTGCACAAACGTCGGGCTTGATGCGTCCGTCGGCGCTGTTACCAAGTGAAGAGAAATAGGTGTTCACGCCATCGGGACGAAGGGCGCCGACAGACAGGATGTTGTCGGCATCGGCAGGAACACCGATGAGTTTCCAAGCACTGTAAGAAGCCTCATTACCAGCGGATTGGCAAAGCACCATTCCCTTCGATGCAGCCATAGAGGCTGAGTTGGAAGCGAGGTGGGTATGTCCGTCGAGTTCCCAGTATTTCACGTTGTCGGCAGGGTTGTCGAACTTGGTGTAACCCAGTGAAGTGTTGACGACATCCACACCTACGCTGTCAGCATACTCGATAGCAGCACACCAGTTATCTTCCTCCACCAGCTGCTCAGTGTAGCCGTCTTCGCTGCGGAGCAGGTAGAACGAAGCTTCAGGAGCTGTTCCAATCATCAGACCAGGCTGGTTGGTCCCGATGGTGGAGAGCACCATCATACCATGACTTTCTTCTTCAAAGACGTTATCCACACCTGGGTTGACGAAGTCGCGAACGCCCAGAATATCCACATTCTGAAGGGCAGGGATGATGTCGGCGTTGTAGAATCCGCCGTCGATCACGGCGATGGTCATTCCTTTTCCTTTGTAGCCTTGCTTGTGAAGGGCGATGCCGTTGAGCATGTTGATCTGTCCGTAACCTTTGCCGTAGTCAATCTCATCCTTCGGCTGTACATCTTCGGATGTTCTGCCCATGGTCTCAGCCAACGCGTTGAGCACCATCTCTTCGGTGGGTTCGATGGGGTCGGCAAGAACGACATGTTCGTCCTCATCGTCCTCATCGTCCTCAATGACCACATCCTCTTCTTCCTCATCGTCAGCACTTTGACTCTCTTTATGGGTTTGGTCGATGGCGAGGTTGATGATGGTTTCGGTGGTGATATGGATAGAGTCCTGTTTAGCCTTCGGCAGTCGAGTCACATCACCATATACCTCTTCGAACGACTCATCCAAAGAACTCTTGATTTGTGTTCTCAGTAATTGCTCCATAGAATCGTCTTCGTCCTCATCTGCATCAGCATGTTCCTCGCCTGGTTCGTAGGCTTCGTAAGCATCATCATCTTCTTCCTCAGGCTCTTCCGAGACACTCTTGATAAGTGAGAATCGGTCGGTGGTGTTGTGACGGTCTGGTTTGAGATAGGTAGCCACCTTGCGAACAGCAGTCACGCAGGGAAGCGCCAGCACAGCATCCATCACGGTGGTGTCTGTCACCTGCACCAGCGCTGTGTTGTTCCACTTGCTGGTGTGGACAATCTTGGCACCTTTGGCACTAATCTGATTCAGATAAACCTGACAGACGGGAATGTCGGTCTGGTCGATTTTCAGTCCTTGGCGTTTGCGACGCTGAATCGCTTTTTCCGACAGGAACTGTTCGGGGTGTTTCACTGAGAAAGTCGTTGCTTTCTTGTCCTTGAGCGTCACACGATATTTGTAGCTGGGTGTGAACGCCTTTTCCTGGGCACTGACTGCTGAGCATAAGAGTGCCACCAATGTCATGATAATCAGTCGTTTCATTTGATTTTATGTTTAATGTTTATGGTTTACAGTTTATTGTTTACAGTTTACTGTTTACCGTTTAATGTGCATTCTTCATTAAAAAACTTTAGGCTTTTTCCCTTCTAGAGCGTAGCAGAAGCGCTCGTAGGACTGATCGAGGTAGCTAAGCTCGTAGGGTTCGATGTGGAGAGAGAGTTGCGAACGAATTTCCGTGAGTCCGAAGTATTCGCGCAGGATGCTCACCATGTTGTAGGACAGGTCGTCGCCTCGTTTCTGCACCGCCTTGCAACATTGAAGTGCCAGTTCGCGGCTGTTGGTTGCATGACACAGCAACTTGAAAATCAAGAAGTAGGCAAGTGGCGTGTGGAGTCGGAGCAATACCCGTATCTGCTGACGTTCGTCATCAACATGGAAGAGGTGGAACAGACCGTTGACCTGCTCTTCCGTCCGCAAGAGCGGCACCGCCATATCCATCATCTTCAACACCTGCGTCTCGTTCATCCGCTGTGCTAACTGCAAAGCTTCAGGTGAATCGAAACGGAGTGCCCCGTCGTTTGCCAGATGCTCGATTGCCATGATGCCTGAGATGAACGCCTGTTCCCTATAATTAATAAGGTGTAGGAGTGCTGCCCAGAAAGTGTTGTTCGGCAGGGTCGGCAGGATGTTTTGGCGGATGGTCTGCTCCAACCGTCTGAACTCTGCGTTCGACAGTCGTTGGAAGAGCGTCGTGAGCAAATCCCACTGCTCTTGCTCGATGCATTTGCGTATGTGATCCGACGGTGTGATCATAATCACCTGCAAATTTACTCTTTTTTTTTTACACTTCTATCATTCCGAGGCTTTTTTCTTGCAGAAGTTTGCACAAATCAAAAGAAAGTCTTAACTTTGCAGCGCAAATGGCAAAAATCTTCCTGTTTTTTGTCTGCCGCAGACAGGGAAGTGCCATGATGCTGCCGAAATGGTGGAATGGTAGACACGAGGGACTTAAAATCCCTTGGCCGCAAGGCTGTGCGGGTTCGAGTCCCGCTTTCGGTACCGTAAATAAGGAAATCTCCAGTCCGTTCAGGCTGGAGATTTCTCATATCTATACGTTTATCTTTTTAGCCAGCCTCTACCAATCGGAGAAATCCGCTGATCCGTTTTAGCCCAAATAAATCATTAGGATTTGGGCTTAAGAGAACAGACCGAAGAGTTTGGCATCAATCATGTCTGTGACTTGCTGGAAAGCTTCAGGGCTTTCGCCGAACTTCACCGTGTCGCCGTCCACGATGATGAGTGGACCTGTATAGGTGTCAATCCATTTCTCATAGAGGTCGCTCAGTCCTTTCAGATAATCGATGCGGATGGTCTGCTCGTATTCGCGTCCTCGTTTTTGGATCTGTGCCACCAGCGTAGGGATACTCGAACGGATATAAATCATGAGGTCGGGCAGGCGCACCAGCGACATCATCAGCTCGAACAGTTCTTCGTAGGTCTGGAAGTCGCGATCCGACATCATTCCCTGATTGTGCAGGTTGGTGGCGAAGATTCGTGCATCCTCGAAGATGGTGCGATCCTGGATAATCACTTTGTCTGTCTTCGAGATTTCCACCACCTCCTTAAACCGTTTGTTCAGGAAATAGATTTGCAGGTTGTACGACCAGCGTTCCATGTCGGCATAGAAGTCGGCAAGGTATGGATTGTTGTCAACGGGTTCGTAGCGCGGTTCCCAGCCATAACGCTTGGCGAGCATCCGCGTGAGTGTGGTCTTGCCACATCCAATATTTCCAGCTACTGCGATATGCATTGTTGAATGAAGAGTGAAGAGTGAAAAATGAAGAATACAAGTAACTTTATGTAAAAAGACCGAAGAGGAGTCCGTCGATGCGGTCGATGATGGAGGCAAAATCGTTGGGATTGTGCTCGTAATCCAGGTTATCTACGTCGATGGTCAGCACTCGGCCTTTGTATTTGTTGAAGATGAAGTCTTCGTACAGTTCGTTCAGGTTCTTGAGGTATTCCAGTTGCATGGCTTGCTCGTATTCACGTCCTCGTTTCTGGATATTGCCCACGAGGTGGGGAACAGAGGCACGCAGGTAAATCATGAGGTCGGGCAGCTTCGCCACCATCATCATCGACTCAAACAGGTCTATGTAAGTCTGGTAGTCGCGGTCGGACATGTTACCCATTCGGCGGTTGTTCTCCGTAAAGACATACACGCCTTCGAAGATGGTGCGGTCTTGGATGAAGGTTGTCTGCGACTGACCAATCTTCAGCAGGTCTTCGAAACGGTGCTTCAGGAAGAACACTTCGAGACAGAACGACCAACGCTTGATGTCGCTGTAGTAATCCTCGATATACGGATTCTCCTCCACCGCCTCGAAGAAGGGTGTCCAGCCGTAGTGCTTCGCCAACATCCGCGTCAGCGTTGTCTTACCACTGCCTATATTTCCTGCTATTCCGATGTGCATGGAATGTTTACCGTTTACCGTTTACTGTTTACCGTTTACTGTTTACCGTTTACGGATATTTCCTTCGTTGTCAATGGTGAAGGTGGGGTTCTTGATGTCGCTTTCGGTGAGCGATTTCATCTGGCGGGCAACGCTGTTAGTAGTGTCGAGACGAGGACCTACACCCTTCTGTTGGATGAACGAATGGATTTTGCCCTGCAGGAACTCACCCTTGCTGTTAATCTGGATTTCCACCACAGGCGCATGACCGCTGATACCGCTGACATTGATGCCGTAGGGGGTGCAGAAATTACCTAATGAGTATGCAATGAAGTGGTTTTTATAAACCTCTACGCAGCGGGTAACATGAGGACCGTGCCCGTAAATCACGTCAGCTCCGTTGTCGATACACAGGTGAGCAAAATCGCGGAGTGCACCACGGTCTTCACCCAGGAAGGTTTCTGTGCCTTGAGGCAGATGGGTCTTATCTTTTCCTTCAGCACCACCATGGAACGAAACCACAAGGATGTCGCACTTGGGACGTAAGTCGGCAAGGATGCGTTTTACGGTGGCTATATCTTTATGCTTCAGCGTGTAGCGGTTATGTCCAAAGGCGCACAGTCCGTACTTCACACCATTGCGCTCCACAATCGCTGATTCCACCCGACCGCTGATTCCGGCATACTTGATTCCTTGTTCGTCGAGCACTTTCTCTGTAGATTTGATGCCTGTATCGCCGAAGTCGTTGGCGTGGTTATTTGCCTGACTCATAAAGTCGTAACCTGCATCCTTGAGGTTCACGCCGTAGGATGTAGGGGTGCGGAACGAATAGCTGTTAGGACCGGAGCCTTTCGTGCTGTTACCGCCGTCGCAGAGTGTACCTTCCAGGTTGCCCACGGCCAAGTCGGCTCTCAGCGTGATGTCTTTCGTATCGCGGAAGAGGTCTTTGCCATCGTTGGGAGGCAACTGGCGGGACGGATAGGTCGTTCCCATCATGATGTCGCCACACATGGCAATGGTCAGCGTGTCGGGCAGCACCTTTGCTGATTCTACTTTTTCCGTAGCTGAGCTATCCGCGGGTTCTGTTTCTTGTGTTTTCTCGTTTTCGCCTTTGGCTGCTCCTGCAGAGCAGGCTACCAGCAACATGGCGACGACTGTACTCCAGAATATTTTCTTCATATTCAAGTGTTATTTGTTACGATCCAAGTATGATTTGTTGCCTGTTATGAAGTGCAACAAAGTTTGATTTTTTGATGTTGACGACAAAGTTACAGAAAATTCTCCAAACCCGTATCAGTTTCGCAGAAAAAAATGAAGAATTTGGCAAAAATTGAGAAAATTACAGATGGCTCAACTTGTATTCTATTACTTTTTCTTCGGGAAGGAAGGGACAAAGATCGTCGAGACCCATGTGACGAATGGCGATTTGGATGAGATCGGATTCGCTGAGGGTTGTGGAAGATTCTGCGTCTGATGGTGGGGTGGGGGACTGCTGGGCGAAGTACCTGCCAGCTTCCAGCAAAGATTGCTTAGGTACCAAGCCGATAATTTCCGTTCCTGTTACTCGGACACCTCGTGCTTCAGCAGCTCTGCATACTTCCTCGTAGGCACGATGGAGAGGGGTGACGTGAATATTAGTCATATTCATTGATACTTGTGCGATACCGTACTCGTCTATGTACCAGCCGATTGCCTTTGTGGCTTTCAGGGTTCCTGGCTGCATCACGGTCTTTCCGTTTTCGTCCTTCACCACTTCTCCCGTTTCAGGGTTTCTCAGTGCACGTCCCCGTTCACGGACATCACGGGCAATCTCGTTGGCGATGGGGACTGAGGTGGTGTTGAGGTTGTAGTTCACGGCAATGAGGAAGTCGCGGGCACCCACCACAGTGGCTCCGCTGCGGGCAATCACTTCGTCCATCGGTCTGGCTCCGAAATCAGGCTGCTTGTCTGGTGTGACGAGTTTTTCGGCCAAGCCTTCGTATTCTCCTGAACGGCAAACAGCCAGATTCTGCATCTCGGGACGGAAGGCAGCTGCCTCGTAGCAGTAGGTAGGGATGCCCAGTTCGTCGGAGATGCGTTTTGCCAATTTGCGAGCCAGTTCTGCACATTCTTCCAGCGTGATGCCGCTGACGGGTACTAAGGGCAACACGTCGGTGGCACCGATCCGTGGATGAGTTCCGTGTTGCTGGCGCATATCGATGAGTTGGCTGGCTGTCTTCACAGCTTGGAAGGCAGCTTCCACCACCGCTTCTGCCTCTCCGGCAAAGGTAATGACTGTTCGGTTGGCAGCTTCTCCAGCATCCACATGGAGCACTTTCACATCTTTAACGCTGTCTGCAGCTTGGGCAATGGCATCAATGACCTTTTGGTCGCGTCCCTCGCTGAAATTGGGCACACACTCAATGATTCTGTTCATGAACTCAATGAAGAATAATCAATGAAAGATAAGTATCTGTTTGACGGAAATAAGAATAAAGGGTGTAACCGTTTGGGTCACACCCTTTATATAAATAAGGTAAGGAATTAGTCTTCGTCCTTGCTCTGCTCCTCGAATTCCTTGACGAGCTTCTGCTGAACGTCTGTTGGCACGAGTTCGTAGTTGCTGAACTTCATCGTGAAGGACGCACGTCCACCTGTGATGGAAGACAGGGAAGTAGAGTAGTTGGAGAGTTCCTTGAGAGGTACTTTGGCAATGAGCTTGTCGTAGCCGTTGGCACTCTCAGAACCTACAATCATACCACGACGGCCCTGCAGGTCGCTCATCACGTCACCCATGCGGTCGCTTGGAACGAGCACTTCTACGTCGTAGATAGGTTCGAGCAGTTTCGGACCTGCATTCTTGAACGCATCGCTGAAGGCGTGGCGTCCTGCCAGCATGAAGGAAAGTTCGTTAGAGTCAACTGGGTGCATCTTTCCGTCATAGACGATGACGCGAACGTCACGAGCATAGCTGCCCGTCAGAGGACCTTGCTCCATGCGGCTCATCACACCCTTGAGGATGGCTGGGAGGAAGCGTGCATCGATGCTGCCGCCGACGATGGAGTTCACGAATACGAGTTTGCCGCCCCAGTCGAGGTCAACCACTTCTTCGCCCTTGGCTGTGATCTTGAATTCCTGTCCGCCGAACTTGTAAACAGCTGGCATGGGGATGTTCTCGTCGTAAGGCTCCACGATAAGGTGAACTTCACCAAACTGACCGGCACCACCTGACTGCTTCTTGTGACGATAATCTGCACGTGCGCTCTTCGTGATGGTCTCACGATAAGGAATCTTAGGCTCTTCGAACTTCACCTTGATCTTGGCGTTGTTCTCCAGACGCCATTTCAGCGTGCGGAGGTGGAACTCACCCTGTCCCTTGATGAGGGTCTGCTTCAGTTCCTTGCTCTGCTCCAGAATCCAAGTTGGATCTTCCTGGCTCATCTTCTGGATGGCAGCCATCATCTTTTCAGACTCAGACTCGTTCTCAGCCTTGATGCTGCGGATATACTTAGGATCTGGATATTCGATGAAGTTGAACTTCCAGTCAATTTCCTTGGCGGTGAGGGTGTTGCCTGTGCGAACATCCTTCAGCTTCACGGTACAGCCGATATCGCCGGCTACCAGTTCGTCCACCTTGATGCGGTTAGCACCGGCGCAAACGAAGATCTGTGCCAGGCGTTCCTTCGAACCGCGGTCGTTGTTGTTCAGATCGTCACCTTCGTGAACCTTACCGCTCATCACCTTGAAGTACTGTACGTCGCCGATGTGTGGCTCGCTGGCAGTCTTGAAGAAGTAGAGGGCTGCAGGACCGTTGCTGTCTGGAGCAATCTCCTCGCCGGCAGTGTTCTCAACCTTTGGCATTTCGCTTACGAAAGGAACTACGTTGCCCAGGAATTCCATCAAGCGGCGAACGCCCATGTCCTTCACGGCGCAAACGCAGAATACAGGGAACATGCTGCGGGCAGCCAGTCCCTTGCGGATACCTTCGCGCATCTCGTCCTCAGTGAGGCTTTCAGACTCGAAGAACTTCTCCATCAGGGCTTCGTCGTTCTCGGCAGCAGCCTCGACGAGTGCGTGATGCAGTTCCATTGCCTTGTCCATTTCACTGGCAGGGATATCCTCGATGGTGGGTGCACCGCCTTCGGGCTTCCAGCTGTACTTCTTCATCAGCAGCACGTCGATGAGAGAGTTGAAGTTAGGACCTTCGTTGAGCGGATACTGAATCTGTACGACTTTCTGTCCGTAGAGTTCGCGCAGACGCTCTACGGTGGCGTTGTAGTCACACTTGTCGGAGTCGAGCTGGTTCACGAGGAAGATGACAGGCTTGCCCAGCTTCTCTGTGTAGCGGAAGTGGTTCTGAGTCTGAACTTCAGGACCGTACTGTCCGTTGAGCAGCAGGATGGCGGTGTCAGTCACGTTGAGTGCCGTGATAGCAGCACCGGCGAAGTCGTCGGCTCCTGGGCAGTCAATGATGTTCAGCTTCTTGCCGTTCCATTCTGTGTGGAAAACTGTGGAGAATACAGAGTAACCATATTCCTGCTCAACAGGGAAATAGTCGCTGACGGTATTCTTCATTGTGATACGACCACGGCGCTGGATAATGCCAGCTTCATAGAGCAAGGCTTCGGTCAGAGTAGTCTTGCCCGCACCGTCATTGCCAAGCAATGCGATGTTCTTGATCTCGTTTGATTGATAAACTTTCATTGTTGTGTTATTTTTAGGTTTTGTAATGATGTGATCAGACACAAAATCGAATTATGCACACCCATTTTCATGAATGTACAGAATTCATGGCGCAAATATAGTCATTTTGTTTCAAGCCCGCAACTAATTTGAAGAAAAAATCAAAAAACTCTTCCATAAATTTATAGAACTGCCCCTAAATCATTAATATTTGCAGGTAAAATTTGGAGTTATGCTTTTTTTCTTATACCTTTGCACCATCATCAGAAAACAGACTAACTAATCACAACGACTCTAACAATCCAACGACAATATGAAGCGAATTACTTGTTTGATGCTGCTGGCAGGTTGGGCCATTTTTGCTTTGGCTCAGACAGCAGAAGTGAAAAGTCCCGACGGACGACTGGCAGTGAATATCAACCTGACGGGTGGTAAGGCTGCCTATCAGGTGAGTTATGACGGCAAAACCGTGCTCGACCCCTCGCCACTGGGTTTTGTGGCGAATATCGGCGATTTCAGCACGGGACTGAGCCTTGAAGGTACCGAAACGGCATTCATTGACGAAACCTACGAACTGAACCGTGCAAAAGTGGCAAAGGTTCATTATGTGGCCAACGAACTCAAGGTCATGCTGCAAAATGCCAATAAACAACACTTCTCGCTGGTGATGCGTGTGTCAGACAACGACATTGCCTTCCGCTACGAAGTGCCTCGTCAGGGCGAGACGGGTTCCATTCGCGTTATGGAGGAGAAGACGGGCTTCGACTTCCCTACTGCCACCACCACGTTCCTCTGTCCGCAGAGCGATGCGATGATCGGTTGGAAACGCACCAAACCCAGCTATGAGGAAGACTACAAGGCCGACGCTCCGATGACAGCCCGTTCACACTATGGTCACGGCTTCACCTTCCCTTGCCTTTTCCACACGCCCGATGCGTGGGTGCTGGTGTCGGAGACGGGTGTGGATTCGCGTTATTGCGGTTCCCGTCTGAGTGATATGACGGGCGACGGACTCTACACCATCGCCTATCCGATGGCTGAGGAGAACAACGGAAACGGAACTGTGGAACCTGCTTTCGGACTGCCTGGTGCAACGCCTTGGCGAACGATGACCGTGGGCACGACCCTCAAGCCGATCGTTGAGACCACAGCACCATACGACAATGTGCGTCCCCGCTACGAAACCACCCATCAATATAAGTTCGGACGCGGCACGTGGAGCTGGATTATCTGGCAGGACAACTCCATCAACTACGACGACCAGGTGAAGTATATCCAGCTGGCAAAGTCGTTGGGTTACCAATATGTGCTGATCGACAACTGGTGGGATACTAATATAGGAATCGCGCGTATGGAAGAGTTGGTGAAGTATGCGCAGTCGCAGGGCGTGGATGTGTTCCTGTGGTTCAGCTCCAGCGGTTACTGGAACGATATTGAGCAGGGACCGATTAACAAGATGGACAACCCCATCGAACGCAAACAATGGATGCGCTGGATGCAGAAACTCGGCGTCAAAGGTATTAAGGTGGATTTCTTTGGTGGCGACAAGCAGGAAACCATGCGTCTCTACGAAGCCATCCTGAGCGATGCAGACGACTGCGGACTGATGGTCATCTTCCACGGTTGCACCTTGCCTCGCGGTTGGGAACGGATGTACCCGAATTATGTGGGAAGCGAAGCCGTACTGGCCAGCGAGAACCTCGTGTTCAGTCAGGGCTTCTGCGATGCAGCACCTTTCAACGCTACGCTTCATCCTTTCATCCGCAACGCCGTTGGTTGTATGGAATATGGTGGTTGCGTGCTCAACCGTCGTCTGGCAAAGGGAAACACAAGAGGAACGACGCGTCGCACTACCGACTGCTTCGAACTCGCCACTACCATTCTCTTCCAGAACCCCATCCAGAACTTCGCCCTCACGCCGGAGAATCTCAACACTCCTGAGAACGGAGGTGCACCCGAATCCTCTGTTAATTTCATGAAGCAGGTGCCCACCACCTGGGAAGAGACCCGCTTCATCGACGGCTATCCTGGTAAGTTCGTGGTTCTTGCCCGTCGTCACGCTGGCACCTGGTATATCGCTGGTGTCAACGCCACAGGCGAACCGCTTTCCCTCAAGCTCGACCTCACTACTTTTGTCAAGAAGGGCGACGCCGTTGAGCTTTACAGCGACAATCTTCAGAATCAAGATCCTTCGTACAATGCCCGTCTGGTGGTAAAGAAACCTCAGTCCGTTATGGTGACGATGGCGAAAGCCGGCGGTTTTGTCATGATCACGCAATAATACTGTGTTTCGCGGCTTTCCGCGAAGAAAATAATAAGGAACGAAAAAACTAACTGATATGAAACGAAATTTACTAATCACCGCTTTGATGAGCCTGACGCTGCTTCCTTTGCAGGCTCAGGAGCTGGAAACGGTTGAACTCACTCAGAGCGAGCTGAACAACCTGTACACGAACAAAAACAAGAGCCGCGTGTCGGTTCACGACCCCAGCGTGGTCTTCAACAACGGGAGCACCTACTACATCTTCGGTTCCCACCGTGCTTGTGCCAAATCCACCGACCTGCAGAACTGGACAGCGTTCTCGTCGCCTTGGAAAACTGCAAGCAGCAGCAACGCCAGTAACGAAACGGCCTTTGTGACACCTGCCGTGAAGAAGGTGAAGAAGGGTGGAGCAGAGGTCGATTTTCCCCAGTTCAACGCCTTGGAATGGGCTGCCCGTACCGATGCCAGTTACAACATCAACGGCAATATGTGGGCACCCGACGTCATCTACAATCCTGTGATGGGCAAATGGTGCCAGTATCTCAGCATCAACGGCGACTATTGGCATTCGAGCATCATCCTGCTGACGAGCGATTTGATTGAAGGTCCCTACCTCTATCAAGGTCCTGTCTGCATTAGTGGATTCTACGATTCAAGCCATTCGTATAAGGACACCGACCTCGAACTGGTGCTGGGCACCCAAGGTTCGCTGCCTTCCCGTTACAACACAGGGAACGGATGGGGTAACCGCTATCCTAACAATATCGACCCATGCGTCTTCTACGATGCAGAAGGGAAGTTGTGGATGAGCTACGGTTCGTGGAGTGGCGGCATCTTCATGCTCGAACTCGACGAGGCAACCGGTCTGCGCGATTATGACGTGACATACAATCAGGTTGGTTCAGGCGACGACATCACAACCGACCCCTACTTCGGTAAGAAGATTGCCGGAGGTCATTATGTGAGTGGTGAAGCTTCCTACATCCAGCGCATCGGCAACTATTATTACCTCTTCATGACCTATGGCGGACTGGAATCTACGGGCGGCTACTCCATGCGTGTCTTCCGCAGCGCCAATCCCGACGGTCCTTATGTAGATGCTTCGGGCAAGAGCGCCATTTACTCCAGTTACAAAAAGAACTACGATTCCGACGATGCCGTGCAAATCGGCAACCTCATCGTGGGAGCCTACACTGGTCTGGGTTTCCAGACAAAGGGCGAACTGGCACAGGGTCATAACTCCGCCATCGTGGATGAGAAGGGACGTGCTTTCCTCGTTTATCACACCCGTTTCGACGACGGTTCGGAAGGTCATGCGGTGCGCGTCCACCAGCTCCTGACCAACGAGGACGGCTGGATTGTAGCCCTTCCGTTTGAATTCAACGGAGAAACCACCACCGATGCCGACATCCAGAACGGCACATCGCTCAGCAGTCTGCCTGGTCAGTACGCTGAGTTCCCAGGTACTTTCACCATCATCCGCCACAATTACCGTCTGAAGGCAGCCGACCGCGAAGTAGCTAAGCCACAGACCATCACCCTCACACCTGACGGCAAGGTAACTGGCGATATGACAGGTACTTGGAAACGTACCGATGGTACGGGCTACATCACTATCACGACTGGCGGAACCACCTTCAAGGGTGTGATTGCCCCCCAGCATGTCGATGGCACCACGATGGAAGCCATCAGCTTCAGCGCCATGTCCTCTGCAGGAACGGTCATCTGGGGTTATAAGGTTCGTCCGCCCTACGCCATTGCCTATACGCTGAAGAACTCCACATCACCTGTCAGCAACAACCAGTCCGTGCGTGCTCACCTCGACCTGAGCTACAACACGTTCTTCGGAGCCACCAGCGAATGGTTCTCCTCCGTTCCCGATGTCCTTTCCAACACAGGAAAATACAATCCTGCTGACGAGGATACGCCCGTCACGCTTACGCAGCGCATCGCCTGTGAGAATTACCGCTTCGAACGTAGCTACAATGTTAAAGCTTTGGCTGCCACGGAGATCACCAGCAACTATCTGGCTGGACTGGTGGCTTATTACGACTTCGACGAGAAACCCACCGACAACCATTACAACACGGATCAGTCTGTGTCGTACGGCAAGCAGAGCAACGGCACCATCGCTTCGCTCGAAGAGAATATCGCCCGTTTCGGACAGGTGGCACATGTCTATGCCGGAGATTTCAAGGCGAACAGTTCCAGCTACGCACGCATCCCCAATCCGCTGCAGGGACAGACCGAGATGGAGGGCTTCACGGTGAGTGTTTGGGTGAAACGTGCCGATGCCGACGACCGCTTCGGCGCACTCTGGGGCTTCACGGAGAAGACACCGCTGGTATCGACGGCTCAGGGTCGTCTCTACCTCACCGGCAACAACTTCCTCTCCTATCATAACGCCGCTGAGACCGACACCTTTGCTGTCAATTATCCTACCTCTGTGCGTACCGACATCCCAGCTAATAAATGGGTGCTCCTGACGGTGACCATCGACAAGACAAACGGCGTCTTCGTCTATACCGACCAGACCCGTAAGGGACGTGCTTTCCGTTCTACGGCTGGAACCTCGATGGCTGACTTCGACTTCCAAAAAGTCCTCACTTTCGTCGCTTCCGCTCAGTACTTCTCTCTCGGTTTGGGCAACCTCATCGGTAGTGCTGAAGCCCTCTACGACGACCTGCTGATCTACAACCGTGCCCTCACCTCCGACGAAGTACGCGACCTCTACTTGGCTGCCTCCCGCACCACCGACTTTGCTGCTGGCGAAGGCGGAACAGGCATCTTCGACACTCAAGCCTCCCCCAACCCCTCCGAAAGAGGGGAGTTGAACGCCAACGTTTACGACCTGCAAGGCCGCCGTATCTCTGTACCTTCCACTTCCTCCTTGTCGCCAGGCATCTACATCAAGAACGGCAAAAAGCTCCTGATCAAGTAACCCAAGTCCAGTGTCCCGTCTGTTGCGATTTTATCGCAACTCCCAACCGCAATTCAAAAACCCATAAAGAAATGAAAAAGCTCGTTTTATCTTTTACTCTTCTATTTTCACTCTTCTCTCCTTTGTATTCTTCCCCCCTTGGGGGGATGAGAGGGGGGCTTCAGGACTCTTCCACCTATTCTGGCCAGGTAGTTGCCAATGAAGGGGCTTGGTGCTGGTTTGCCGACCCTCGCGCTCTCCATTACGAGAACGAGAGCGGAACCATCAACGCCACTTGGCTTGGCTATATCGACGTTCACGGAAATGTGAAAGCCACGCAGTACGACTGGGTGACCCACCGCAAGACCGATGTGCTCATTCGCAGCTACTTCCAGCCCGACGACCACAACAACCCCACCTTCGTCGTCCTGCCCGACGAGCGCGTCATGATTTTCTACACCCGTCACACCGACGAACCGAAAATCTGGTACCGCATCTCCCAGAAACCTGGTGACATCACGGCTTTGGGTGAGGAGAAATACCTCGCCACCGCCAACAACACCACCTATCCCTCTCCGTTCATCCTGAGCGATGATCCCAACCACATCTACCTCTGTTGGCGAGGCATCAACTGGCACCCGACCCTTGCACGTCTCACGATGCCCGATGCCAACGACAACTGCTCGTTCGACTTCGGTCCCAAGCAGATTGTGCAAAGCACAGGTGCCCGTCCGTATGCCAAGTACCAGAGCAACGGAAAGGATAAGATCTACCTTGCCTACACCACCGGACACCCCGACAACGAGATGCCCGACTGGCTCTACTTCAACGTCATCGACATCAACCACGGCAACGGACCCATCCTGCGCGACATCAACGGCACACAGCTGAAGAAAATTGCCGACGGTGTGTTCAACGTGAACAAACAGAGCAGTTATGCCTCTGCCTATCCTGCCACCATCGTGGATAATTCAGCGAATATCCGCAACTGGGTGTGGCAAATCACCCTCGACAAGGACGAGCATCCTGTTATTGCCTATCCCCACATCGATGATGCCAAGACCTCCCACGTCTATTGGTATGCCCGTTGGACAGGCAGCGAGTGGCGACGCACATGGGTACAGTATGCCGGTCACGCCTTCCACCAGAACTGGAACTCTACCGAGCGTTGCTACAGCGGCGGTATGGCGATCGACCCCGACAACATCAACAACCTCTACCTCTCCATCCCCACCAAGAACGGACAATATAACAAGGATGGAGTGTACGAGATCTGGAAATATACCATCAACGACGAGGGAAGCGTGGCAGGCAGCGAGCAGATAACCCGCAACTCCACCAAGAACAACATGCGTCCCTTCGTCATTCCTGGTTCCAAGAACTCATCCATGCGGCTTACGTGGATGAACGGCGACTACTATTATTGGATGGTCAACAAGAACTATCCCAAGGGCTATCCCACCGACATCCGCGTGGATGGCGAGTGGAAGGAAGAACTGACGCCCTACGTGCCGAGTATTGTTGACTGCATCTGCTTCGGAACTGGGCAGTCCGTCCATATCCTCTACTCCATGAACACTGACAATTACTCAGGCAAGCTCTTCGGCGTCGGTGACGACAATGCAGGTGGTCACGGACTGAGCTACAACCTCGACCCTTCCGACCAGCGGCCTTACTTCCGAATCAACGGGAAAATCTATAAGAGTCAGAACCGTCTGCTCACCAGCGACAACTGGGCAATTGGTTCCACAGGCACCAGCGGCGACAACCATCCCACCCAGCTCACCACATGGACGCTCTCCCTCACTTACGACGGAACCACCCTCATCAGCTACCGCAACGGATTCGTGGATCAGGTGATTGAATTGGGTGAGGATGAATTCTGGGAGGACGGCACCGTTGAATTCTCCTCTGGCGATACCCCCGAAGGTCACAAGATTCTTGGCTACAAGGAGGATTATGCCGTCGAGTCACCCTTTACGGTTCAGCAGAGGATGCGCGAACTCTATGCCAACCGCTGGCTGCCAACGGCATTGCAGAACGGCGATTTCGAAGGCTCATACAAGAAAAAGGAAAACAGCGGCGTGAAGACCGACCGAGCCATCTATATCCCCGAAGGCTGGACGGTCAGCCACAGCAGTGTCAACGAAAACGACCTCACGGCGCTGAAAAGCGGTGACCTCTACTTCGACCAGTTCTTTGCCTCACGTCCATCCCCCTCTGACGAGAGCCGACAGACCTATTGGATTCGCCAGAACTGGGGAACGCCCACGCTCACCCTGAGTCAGGAAATGCGTCTGCCCGAAGGACAGTACGTCCTTACGGCAGATGTGTGGAAATCGGGTCTTGGCGGCGATGCCATCATCAGCGTCGCCACAGAAGGTGGGGACACCCAGACCGCTCCCTCTCTTGAAAACATGGAAGCCTGGCAGAAAATCTCCCTCCCCTTCTTCAGCGACGGACAAGCACCTACCACCGTCAGGTTTACGGCCTATCACAACAACAACGGCACAGAGAAAATCATCGGCTTCGACAACATCTGTCTCGAAAAAGCCATTGCCGGTCGCATCGAAGAATTAAATGACTCCCCCTCTTTCGGAGTGGGTAGGGGGGAGGCTTTTTTCGATTTACAAGGCCGTCAGATCAAAACCCCAGAAACCCAAAACCTCAATCATTCACTCCCCCCTGGGGGAGCCAGAGGGGGCTTTCCCAAAGGTGTTTACGTCATGGGTGGAAAGAAATATGTAGTCAAGTAGAACGGGTCCTGATAGAAGAATTTCATATTACAAAACACATTCACAAACATGAAAACAATTCTCACTTTTCTGTTGGCCTTGATGAGCCTGACGGCAGCCTACGGTCAGCGGACAGCAAAAAAAACACCTCAGCAAAAAAAGAACAAAATGGAAAAGATTTATGATTTCAAAGCTCTCACGAGCAAAGGACAGGAACTGGATTTCGCCCAGTTCAAAGGCAAAGTGCTGCTCATCGTAAACACAGCCAGCAAGTGCGGCTTCACCCCTCAGTTTGCAGGACTGGAAGCGCTGAACCAGAAGTACAAAGAACAAGGCTTGGTCGTTATCGGCTTCCCCTGCAATCAGTTTGCAGGTCAAGACCCAGGTACAGACAACGAAATCACAGAGTTCTGTCAGGTGAACTATGGCGTCACCTTCCAGATGATGAAGAAAAGCGATGTGAACGGTCCTGACGAGAACCCCGTCTTCAAATACCTGAAGAGTCAGGCAGGCTTTGCAGGTTTCGACCCTGCTCACCAGCTGTCGAAGCTGCTCGACGAGATGCTCAGCAAGGCAGATCCCGACTATGCCAGCAAACCCGACATCAAATGGAACTTCACCAAGTTCCTCATCTCAAAGGACGGAACCAAGATCCAGCGTTTCGAACCTACGGCAACCCCTGAAGATATGGCTCCTGCCATCGAACAGCTGTTAAGTAAATAAGCAAAACCTCCTGCTCAAGCATCGTGCTTGACAGGAGGTTTCTTCATTCGTTTCGTCGGAACATAGCATCGTTCATCGCTTCACTCTTCACTTAATTACCTTCTTTCCGTTCTGAATGTACATTCCGCGAGAGGGAGGAGTGGAGAGGGGACGGCCTTGGAGATGATGAGACAGGATCCCTGATTACGAATGTGTATCAAGGTTTCCTTATTCTTTTATTCATATACATTTGAAAAAGTAATATTTTCCAGTCCATAATTGTTCATTTGCTTAGCTGTATCCAAGCCTACGATAATAGGATGGTATTTGCAATGTTGCCCACCATAGAACAGGTTTGTGCGGCAAATGAAGTCGTTTGTGGTGATATTATATTTAGGAGCTTTCTTTGCATAATTATCAATAATGGAATCAAACGAGTTGCAACACTCATGGTAATTGAAGAATCTGACGACGGAAGTGTCCATCTTAAAGACATCATTAGGCATTTCCTGAAATGTAAGATGTGGATAGTTTCTTGATTCACAAAAATCCTTAAACTTCTGTGATACAAGCGCAAATCCATCATACGTAACAAAGAAATCGCCCTTCTTACGTTTGATGACAGCATCCAAATCAGGAATCTGTTCTATTAAATTATGACAGACAGGACAGATACCCGGTCGTTCGTCCTGATAGGGAAACATGTAATCCATATTTTCCTCCCCAAATAGACATTTAGCCACTATTGTCCCTCTGCTGTCTTTGTTTTCATTAACATTGAAGAATGTTTTGAATAGTTTCATGATTATGCCGTTTTATATAGAGATCATTGATATACGTTATCAAAACAAATGTCTTTTAGCCCGTAATCCCACATATGCTGAACCGTTTCGATGCCGATAATATAAAGTGGCCCCTTTTTCTGCCTGTCCCTGAAAAAAATGTTGGAGCGACAAATGAAGTCATTTGAAACAATATGAAAATTGGGGGCAATCTTGATAAGTCCCCCGTAAACCCCATCGAAAGACCTACAACATTCATTATAGTTCATAAAATGAAGGACGGAAGTGTCGATTTGAAACACTTCATTAGGCATGAAACATTTCCTGAAATGTAAGATGTGGATAGTTTCTTGATTCACAAAAATCCTTAAACTTCTGTGATACAAGCGCAAATCCATCATACGTAACAAAGAAATCACCCTTCTTACGTTTGATGACAGCATCCAAATCAGGAATCTGTTCTATTAGATTATGACAAACGGAGCAGATACCCGGTCGTTTGTCCTGAAGGGAAAACATGTAGTCCATATCATTCCCCAATATTACTTTTGCTACAATGTTGCCAAAATATTTCATAATTCAATATAGTTAAATGACAATCTATTTTCCCCTTGGCCTTGACAGACAAAACGAAGTTGTTACTTCCTGCCGCATTCCTAATTGTATCGAATTCGGTACAATTAAAATTTGGGTTGTACAACATCTCCCATTCACCGAGATATTCAATAGTACTCTTCAGGCTCATCCATCTGAATACTATGTGCTCTTGCATCTGACTGTGAGCCATATCGGTCAGTGAGATATAATCTTCGTTCTGTACGCTAACGACTGTAATCTCTGTGCTCTCAACTTTTATCTTTGCCATAATTCAGGAGATTGATAGTTTCTAATGACAGGTCACGGTATTCTTTCAGACGAATCTGAGATAAACCTGCCATCCTGTCGCAAATGTAGTTGAATTTACGCTGCGAAGATACAAAAAATCAATCGAACCACCAACAATTCAAGAAGAAAAGTGCTGCCTCCTCCTTTATCTTTCTTTTAGGTGTGAGAAACAGGCTTCCACCTTCAGCATTCTTCACCCTTCATTACCGCTACGCTCTCGCCTCCGCTTACCGCTCCCATGCCGAAAAGTGACCCATCACTTTTTAAATCGGCATGACGTAGCGGCTTCGGCTCGTGATGGCTGCGCCACTTCATTTTCTAAATCCTCTCCCCCTCTCTCGGAGGGGGCTGGGGGGGAGGATTCTTCACTTAATCACCTTCTTTCCGTTCTGGATGTACATTCCGCGAGAGGGAGGAGTGAAGAGGGGACGACCTTGGAGATAATGAGGAACAGGAACAATGATTCGAATGCGTATCGAGGTTCCTGTCCCTCATGATTATGTGATTGCCTTTTGAAACAAACATGTGATTACTGAATAAGTAAGCTCATATTTGAAGTCCCTGATGTCGCTTCATATAATCCGAGAATTTTAGGACAAAGTCTTGATACTGATGGGGATGTCTAGGACGCTTTGCCTCATCCGTCTGCAATAGTTGCTGCATCATTTGTTCCATATATGCCTGCGCTTCCGTTGCATTCCCTTCTGCATAATACAAAATGGGAGGCAGGCAAAAGGTGTCATACCACCATCCTTTGGGCATTTTTGCATTGACGATGTCATATAACAACTGTTTTAGGCATGTATGACGTTCCAATAATGGTAACACGTTATCATGAATTCCATTGCTGATTTCTTCTATGACGGAATTGACGTATTCATCGCTGTCATCTTCTGCAACACGCCACTCTTTGTATGTTTTGTAGGATGGGAACAGATAACCTATATTCGCACTTATAGCCGTATTGACAGGGACGATGGTACACAACTCCTTCGACAGTTCAGATAATTTTGGAAAAACAACCTCCGCCTGAACACTGTAAAATTTTACGTTGGGGATTCCGTATGTGGAATGGCTGAAGTTAAGATGGAAATAAGCCACACCATGTCTTTTCTCATAAGTCATCTTATTCCTTCTTTTGAAGCCTAAAGCTCCAAACTTCTGAATCAGTGATTCCTCTTGTGTGATATAACCTTTATGCATACGACTTTCTTGGATTTTAATAAAATTACTATTGACTACTGAAAACAGAGTATTTTAACAATAATGGATTTCGTTAAACTGAAAAGAACCAGTATACGGAATGCGGTATGGGACCAATAATTTGAATTGGGGAACTTTTAGTGCATTATTTCCGAATGGAATTATTGTCGGATTATCCGTTTTAAGTCTTGCATGAATCAAGGGGACAGGTACTTTCATACACTCAAACATTCCTCACGATTCTTTGATTAATTCTCTGATGATTGGTAAGAATAATGATGTAAAGGTGTATCAAAGGAAATAATTGGTCCTCGTGATTTCTCGATATCGTCTGCAAATATACACTTTTCCCCTGTCACAACGTAAACTTTCACAGAGTTTAACGCACCCTTTCACAGAATTTAACGTTCTGTCTTCAAATCGTCATTGCAAAGTCATCCAACGTGCTGTTGTGATAATTCATGCGTGCACGGTTGAGTTTTTGTGCACGCTCTGGCGAAATTTTGAGCGTGCACGAGTGGGTGGTTCAAGCGTGCTCAAAATTTCGTTCGTGCACGCTTGAAATTTCATTCGTGCACGCACGAACG
>CAJOHO010000010.1:42729-44804 GCA_905234555.1 uncultured Bacteroidaceae bacterium | reverse complement strand
AAACTTTATTTCGTGATTTATTCTACACAAAGAAGTTTGTGCAGGAGTACAGGAAGGTGAATCCTGATAGTCCCAAACTGAATAAGGAGAAAACCAAGGCATTTTATGCCTACGTTGCTAAGGAAATAGAGGATAATAGGCTGACAGATAAGATGTCGTGTATCTATTTTTCGCTGAAAGGCTGGGACAAAATGAGCAACCAGAAACTGTCAACTATCTGCAAGTTGCTTTCTCCTTATTTCCTCCTTGGCAAGCGTCGTCATGATGCCAACGATATGAATGACAAGTTCTACAGGGAGTTGCTTCACATTATCGGACTTGAAGAAAAAAGCAAGAACGGAAACACCATCATTCAGCGTCTTCCAGAAGAGCGCCGTGAGGCAGGTTCTCTTATAGAGAGTACTATGTCGTGGTTAGTCGCATATAACGATCTGACAGAGGATAAGAAATACGACGCAGCTCTTGAATTGGTGCTAACATGGGTAAACCGTCTTCTATTCATTAAACTTGTAGAGTCGCAGGTCGTTAGTTTCAACTCATACGACGAACCCGAGAAGCACAGTTTTTTCAACAAGGATAAAATCAAGACCTTCCGCCACATAGATGATTTGTTCTTCAAGGTGCTTGCTCTGCCAAAGAACCAACGTGATGAAGAGGTGAACAAAATCTTCGGCGAAGTACCCTATCTAAACAGTAAATTGTTTGAATGTACTTCTTTGGAGCATCATCTAACCAACATCTCTGTCCTTAAGGTTCAGAAGATGAATCCCTATAAAGATACTGTTATTACCGACAGTGCTGGGAAAAGGGAAAAAGATCCGCAGTACAATATCAGCTATCTGATAGACTTCCTTGCAAAATACAACTTTGGTGAAGTAAGAACAGATGACACCCGCGAACTTATCAATGCCTCCGTGCTGGGTAAGATTTTCGAGAAGATTAACGGTTACAAGGACGGTGCTGTATTCACACCGGCTTCTGTTACCAACTTCATCTGCAAGGAAACTCTTGAACGGACTGTTGTAGAAAAACTCAATGGTTACTTTGGATGCCAGTGCCATAACCTTCAGGACCTTGGGCACTATATCCCCCAAGATGGACTACGACAGGTGAGTGATGCCATCAATGAGATTCATGTACTTGACCCTGCAGTAGGCAGCGGACATTTTCTCGTCTCTGCCCTTAATCGCCTGATTGCAATTAAGGCAGAGCTTGGTGTGCTCCTCGACGAAAACAATCAGCCTCTGACATTGAATTACAATATTGGTGTCAGCGAGGATGATGAACTGGAGGTGAAACGCGGCAATCAGCATTTCTCTTACAAAAAAGACGTTGACGAGCTAACCCGCATTCAGAAAGCACTCTTCCATGAAAAGGCAGCTATTATTGAGCATAGCCTTTTCGGGGTTGACATTAATCCGAAGTCAGTGGATATATGCCAACTCCGTTTGTGGATTGAGTTACTCAAGAATGCCTATTACGATGGTGACGAACTTGTTACTCTCCCTAACATTGACATCAATATCAAGCAGGGTGATAGTTTGCTTCATAACCTGCCTCTTGATGCCAATATCGCAGAAACCCTAAAGAAAAACTACATCTCCATCCGTACATACAAGGAGACGAATACTAAATATAAGACCGCCCAAAAGAATGAGCGCAAGAGATACAATGAGCTGCTGAGGAACATACAGAAAAACATTCTGTATATTGGCCACGACAAGAATGATCGCTTGTACAAACGTAAAACATCACTTGAAAAGGTATTGTACAATAAAGGATATATTGGGTACGCAGACTCACTTTATTATCATGAAGATATTGATGACGAGAAAACGAAGGAAGAAGTAAACAAGATTGCTACTGAATTAGAGAAAGTGAAAGCAAGAATCGAGGAGCGAAAACAGATATATGAGGATGCCTTTGAATGGCGCTATATGTTCCCCGATGTACTGGCAGACGACGGTAGCTTTGTTGGATTCGATTGTATCATTGGTAATCCACCATACATCCAACTGCAAAAGATGGATGGCGTAGTCGACGAGTACGGCAAGAAAGGCTACACTTCGTTTGCC
>CAJOHO010000010.1:0-42695 GCA_905234555.1 uncultured Bacteroidaceae bacterium | reverse complement strand
CGTCCTCTTCTACGAGTGGTGTACGAGCCTGCTCCGAAAAGGCGGCTACCTGACATTCATCACTACAAACTCTTGGATGCGTGCTGACTATGGCAGAAAACTTCAGAAGTTCTTCGAAGGCAACGATGTTAATCCGATGCTGCTGATTGACTTCTTCACATTCCAAGTGTTCCGCGATGTCACCGTTCGCACCAATATTCTGATGCTTCAAAAAGCAGAGAATCAAAACAGGCTAATGTGCTGCACGGTGGAGGATTCAAATTAAAGGATTTGGGCAAGTTTTGTGAGGAGAATTGGGAAGAGCATTCATTCAAAGGAAAAACTCCTTGGGTATTCGTTGATGAAGAGAAAGAATCATTTGTCAGCGTCATTAAGGCGCAAGGCACACCACTTGCAAATTGGAAGGTTAAAATCAATTACGGGATAAAAACTGGCTACAACCCAGCTTTCTGGATTTCCTCAGAACAGTATCGGAATATGGTATCTCGTGATGAGAATTGTAAGGAAATACTGGTTCCACATCTTCGTGGTCGTAACATCAAGCACTATCAGATAGAATGGGAAGGCTCATATCTTATCAATAGCCATAACGGTATAAAGGAAGAAAAGCTTTCTCCTATTGATATCAATGATTATTTGCCTATAAAGGAGCACCTTGACGCTTACTATAACAGAATAGAGGGTAGGACAGATAAAAGTGCTACACCATATAACTTGCGTAATTGCACCTATCTGAGAGACTTTACTCAAAAGAAAATTATATATTCTATCCAAGCAAAAAATCCTGCTTTCTATTTAGATACCGAAGGTTACTACTTCAATGACAAGGCATTTATGATAGTGGGGGGGCATCTCGGTTATCTTACAGCATTTTTTAATTCTAGTCTGTTCCGATATTGCTTCTTTGACGATTTTCCACCTATACAAGGCGGCAACCGAGAACTACGTGAAGTTATCTTCAAGCGTATTCCTGTCAAGGACGTCACCGATACAGAAGACGCCGAATACGAGCGCAGAGTGATGGAAATCCAGCAGATGAAGCGTGAAGGTCAGTCCACTGAAGAAAAAGAACATGAACTTGACTTGATGATTTTTGCTCATTATGGTATTACCGACCCTGAGCAGCAAAACAAAATCCTTCAAGACGCTCGATAAAAGAAACTTCCACAACCTTGGCGAGTGTCTTTATTGGAAGGTTATAATACTTTTATAATGTATAATGCTTAATTTTATGAATCCCATGAAAAAGTATCTATTCATCTTCGTGCTGCTCTTGGCAGCCACAGGAGCTAATGCACAAACAAGGACCTGTCCCAGATGTCATCGTACAGGTTACATCTATAAACCCGGTACTTGGAGGCATCCTCTTAATAAAGTAACCTGTCCGGCATGTAAAGGGACAGGATATATGCCAGGTCACGAGCCAGCTCCCAAACCACCCAGGACCCCTGATGATGAAATGGCCATTCAAGTAACGAGATGGCTTCAGCTCAATCAAGTGCCTGTGCAAACTACCTGCACCATCTGCCGTGGTACAGGAGTCTGCAACGTGTGCAAAGGCTCAGGCTATTCCTACGACAGCTACGGACCGATGCCTTGCATGATGTGTAAAGCCACCAAAAAATGTACCACATGTGGAGGGAACAGGGTGATTCAGGGGTGGCGCCAGATGACCGCTGCAGAACGTCAGAAATACGAGGCGTGGATGAGAAATTACCTTAAACGTAAGGCAAATTAAAGGAACAGGATTTGATCACGATAACATGATACGAATTCTGATGTATTCTGAAAAAATGACGTATAGATAACGTTTTTTGCTTGAAATGTTTGTTATATTAAACATTTTTGTCTATCTTTGCACCCAATAATATACAATTATGGGAAAGAATACATTTGGAAAGGTGATGCCGAGGGCTTTGACCCAGCAGTTGCAGCTCATGGGTGAACAGATTATGCTGGCACGAAAGCGCAGACATCTCTCTATGCAGGACGTTGCAGACAGGGCTACGGTGACCCGACTGACTGTCTCGAAGGTGGAACATGGCGACCCGACGGTTTCTATGGGTATCTATGCGCGAGTGCTCTTTGCGCTGAATCTTGAAAAGGACATCTCATTGCTCGCTGCCGACGATGCTCTCGGTCGTCAGCTTCAGGACGCAGAATTATTACACTGATGAACTATAGTGCAAGCCGAGAGCAGAAGTGTTTACTCTTATGCCGAGGCGCTGCCTATAGTCTATAGGATGAAAGGCTATGAAAAAGATTAAGGTTTACGCGGATTTTGATTTCCTTGCATCACCGCAGGAGATTGGCACTTTGGGCTACGAACATGTTCGTGGCAAGGACCACTTTGTCTTTGAGTATGCACGTGAATGGCTGAAACAGTATGGTGGTATCGTGTTGAGTGGCGACCTGATGAATATCCATTCTTTGCAACATCCACGTGGCACGGATAGCGTGTTTGGTTTTGTCAAGGATTCCTTCCCCGACCGTTGGGGACGTTTGTTGCTCGACCGCAGGGAACGCCTGAAGGCGCAAGCGGAAGGAAGACCCGTGCGGAAGCTCACCAACTATGACTACCTCACTGGTATTGAGGATTTTACACGCATGGGTGGCATACGCTATAAAGATGAAGATAGCGATGACTACATGAACGTCTCCGAAAAGTACCTTGTTCCACCCATAGAGAGTCTTCGTGTCCTGTGTGATGCCTGTCATGAGATAGAATCGGCAGAAGAACGTAACGAATTGCCGGAGCAGCGTTGGCTCGACCAGCTGATTGACCCGGGAACATCGCTTGGCGGTGCCCGCCCTAAGGCCAATGTCATAGATGCCGACGGCAAATTGTTTGTAGCTAAGTTCCCATCAAAGAAGGATTTGGAGAACACCGAACTCATAGAGCATTTCTCGCACAGTCTGGCAGCTAAGGCTGGCATTAAAGTGGCAAAGACCTGTATCATCAAGATCTCAAAAGACCGAGACTTGTTGCTTTCCGAGCGTTTTGACAGAACAGCAGAAGGTCGTCGCATCCACTTTGCTTCTGCGATGTCGCTGCTTGGTTTGGAGGACTGTGCTGGTAGCAGCACGGGCAATGGCTATTTAGACATCGTGGATTTCATCCTTCAGGGATGTGTGGACGTTCAGCAGAACCTTAGAGAACTCTACCGCCGAGTGGCGTTCAATGTGATGTTCGGCAATACTGATGACCACTTCCGCAATCACGGTTTCTTGCTTACCGCGAAAGGCTGGACGCTATCACCTGCTTACGACATCAACCCTGGGACAAAGACACGTCAATGTCTGCTGATAGACCAATATACAGAGCAGTCTGATGTCTCAGCCCTGCTCCAAGCCTCGGGCAGCTACATGCTTGAGCGGCAGGAGACCTCTGAAATTATAGAGGAGGTTCGTGATGCCATCAAAGACTGGCGCAAGACTGCCTCAGAACTTCAGATTTCTCACAAGATACTTGAATCCTATTGTAACAGATGGGATAATCTATAGATGTTTTCACTCTTCATTCTTCACTTATCATGTTGTCAACTTTATTACTTCGAATTGCGGCTGCTGCCCTGATGGGCGGACTGATTGGTATTGAGCGGGAGTATCGAGCTAAGGAAGCGGGATTCCGCACGCATTTTCTCGTGGCGCTGGGTGCTGCCTTGTTTATGGTTCTGTCTGCTCACGGATTTGGCGATGTTTTGTTTTCCGAGGGTACGCGCCTCGACGTTTCGCGTATTGCCGCACAGGTGGTGTCGGGTATCGGCTTCATCGGTGCCGGAACCATCATCTTCCAGCGTCATGCAGTGCACGGACTGACGACGGCTGCCGGACTTTGGGTGACGGCTGCTATCGGTATGGCGGCTGGTGCAGGATTGTATGTCATTGCTGCCTTCACCACGTTCCTCGTGCTGTTAGGTCTGGAAGTGTTGCACGCCTTGCTGCCGCATACCAACAAACGCACCATCATCGCCTCGTTTACCGCCGAGGACCGTCATTCTGTGGATCAGCTGCTGGAGCAGTTGAAAACTGACGGCGTGATTGTGTCGAGCTTTTCTTCTGCCAAGAACGAGTCAGGACGCCTCTCTGTGAAAATCGACATGAAAGCTGCGCACACCAAGTACAGCGACACCCTTCTCCACTACCTCCGCCAACTCGAAGGTGTGGAAATCGGAAGCATAGAATGAAAATTATAACTAAAGAATATGAAAAAAGAAGGAATGCTCTCTGTCGGAACTACGCTGAAAGGAATGTATCGCGTAGAAAGGCAATTGGCTTCGGGTGGATTTGGCAATACCTACGAGGTTGTCAGCCTGGCGTTTAACGAGCGTTTTGCCCTGAAAGAGTTTTTCTTGAAGGGTGTCAATGAACGTGAGAAAGACCTGATGACGGTCAGCGTCAGCAATGCACAGAACCATGTGCTTTTTGAAGAACAGCTGGCAAAATTCAAGAAGGAGGCTCAACGCCTGCACGAGTTGCATAACGACCATATCGTGAAAGTGCATGCTATGTTTGAGGATAACGGTACGGCTTACTATATCATGGATTTTATAGAGGGTTGTTCGCTGTCCGAGAAGCTGAAGGCTACGAAATGTCCGCTGCCGGAAAACGAGGTGCGCCAGATATTGATACAGGTGCTGGATGCATTGGGAGAAATACATCAGAACAAATTGTGGCACATGGATCTGAAACCTGCCAATGTGATGGTGGACAAAAACGGGAAGGCAGTCCTTATTGACTTCGGTGCCAGCAAGCAACTGAATCCAGATGGCGGAGCTACCACTTCTACGGCTCTTTGCTATACGCCTGGTTATGCTCCATCGGAGCAGGTGGAACAGAGCATGGGAAAATGCGGTCCGTGGACAGACCTGTATGCCCTCGGTGCCACGCTCTTCAACTTGCTGACCAACCAGAAGCCACCTTTGAGTAGCGATATCTCCGAGTCGCCTGATGAGGCTTTTGCTCCTTTGCAGGGAGTCAGTCAGGTGATGCAGACCCTTATTCGTTGGCTGATGCAGCCCACCCGCACCCAACGTCCACAAAGCGTCCAGGAAGTGTTGGATTATCTGAACGGGCAGTCTGCCGACCAACAGAGCGAACAGACTGTGATTGCTACGACGAAATCGCCAGTCATCCAAACAGATTCTGTGGTGCAGACCGATACAAATAACTCGGTTCAGGAGAGTCAACCTGTTCAGAACGATCAGCCTGTTGGAACCAAGAAACCAGCCAATATAGAGAAGCTTGTAGAAACGGAGAAGCCGGTTGATCCTGAGGAACCAGCTAAACCCGCTAAGAAAAAAAGCCGGAAGTTCATCTTCATAGGTGTGGGCATCTTGGTTGCTGTCGTTGCCGCAGTCCTCATACTGCTTTTGAAGACTAAGGAGAATACTCCAGAGGCTCCGAAGACGTTGGAGGAAGAAGTGGCCTACTATCAGGAATTCCGCGATCTGCCAACTCAACTTGATACTTTGGCGTATGCTGTAGGTGTTGCTCAGTCAAGAGGTTTGACCGCTTACCTTTTCCAGAATAATGGCTTAGATAGTACGTTCACTACTAAAGAGGAAGTCTGCAAGGGTATGTTAGTGGGTGCAGAAGTTACAGGGTCCTTATTGGAAAAAACGAGTACTTCCGTCAATGCAGGCATTGTAATAGGAGGACAAATTAAGAATAGTATGCTACCCAGTCTCAACTCGGATGTTTTCGAGGGAGACAGCATGAAGACAGTCCCCATCAAACCACTGATTGCTGGAATTATTCAGGGATATACGGATATGTCCGTTCTTCTCACATTTGATGAAGCAGAAGAAGTTCTTCAACGCCTTATTAAATCCATTAAGGCCGATAACCCAGAGAATGTTAGCAACAAAGAGAAAGGAGAGGCGTTTTTACAGAATAAACGAATGGAGGCAGGTGTCCATGAGATTCCCAACAGCGGTGGAGTGCTCTATAAAGTCATCAAGGAGGGAACGGGTAAATTACCATCTGCCACCAGCACTGTGACTGTTGATTACGAAGGTCGTCTGATAGACGGAACTGTGTTCGATAGTAGTGATCGGCACGGTGAACGGACCGAGTTTGGACTAAATTATGTTATCCCAGGGTTCTCAATTGCCCTTCAGCATATGTCAGTGGGTTCAGAATGGGAAGTCTATATTCCCTACGACCAGGCATACGGTGAAAAAGGTATAGATGTGATTCCACCTTATTCCGCGCTTATCTTCAAAATCAAACTATATAGTGTCAAATAAAGATTAATTCAGTAATTGTTGGCACCGTCGTGACTGTTAGACATAGTCAATATGAAATTTCAAATTGTAAATTATAAATAATAATGAGGAAAAGGACGATTGTATTTTTCTTGGCGCTGATGGGCGTGATGAGAATGTCGGCACAGGTGGTGGAAGCACTTCCAGACGAGGCTTGGAACGTGTCGGAGTGGATTTGCGTGGCGGATGCCCCTGAGGTGGAAGGACGTGTGGATGAACACACAAGGGCTGCCGATGGTGCCAACTGGTTTGGGACGACCATTCAGAACGAGAAGAAGGTGAAGAAGGCGCTGTGGATGACCACCAGTCTGGGTGTGAACGAACTGTATGTGAACCGCCAGCGCATTGGTAAGGAAGTGCTGCGTCCAGGATTCTCCCACCACAGCAAGACCAAATACTCGTTCACCTACGACGTGACGGAGCAGTTCCAGACGAAGAAAGGGGCGGCGAATACGTTGGGAGCACAGGTAACACCTGGCTGGTGGGCTGACAAGATCATCACGCCCAGCGGCTCCAACGGTATGTATGGTCAGAAGTGTGCTTTTCGTGGTGTGCTGGAACTGACGTATTCTGATGGAACGAAACGCCTGTATGGCACGAACACAACTGACTGGGTAGCAGCCATCGCTGGACCTGTGAAACATGCAGCCATTTTCGACGGTGAAGAATATGACGCACGCGAGGATCATTCACAATTCATAATTCATAATTCACAATTGGCTGCGCCGGCAGTCAGCAAGGAATATGTGGGAATCATTGTGCCCAACTGTGGTGCTGAGGTCTATCACATCGACGAGTGGGCGCTCAACCCCACACGCGCATACATCTATTCTAAGGTGGAGAACGAAAGCGATGAGGCTTACGGCAGGATTGTCATCGACCGCGAATATACAGCTGGTCAGCAGATGATTGTGAAACCTGGCGAACACCTCGTCATCGACTTCGGACAGAACTGCGCCGCTGTTCCCTCGTTCTATTTCATGGCTAAAGAAGACACACACCTCACCTGTCTGCCTGCCGAACTGCTGAATGACGGAAACGGTGCCAAAAGCCGTGGAATGGACGGTCCTGAGGGAAGTGTGCACCGTCGCAACCTTCGCATTCATGATAAAAGCATTCGTTTGGATTATACTTTTGGCAATCGTGATTTGTTCGGAACACCTTTCGTGAGTTACACACCACGCCAAACCTTCTTCGGCTACCGATACCTCGATATTACGGCAACCAATGAGGTGACGATTCAAAGTGTTCAGTCCATCCCTGTGAGCAGCATCACGCCTGAGATGGAAACGGGTCATATCACAACCGGTAACGAACTCGTGAACCAACTCATTTCGAACACCGTTTGGGGTATGCGTTCCAACTATCTCAGCGTGCCTACCGACTGCCCACAGCGTAACGAACGTCTGGGCTGGACAGCTGACACACAGGTGTTCTGCGAGACAGGCACCTACTTTGCCAATACCGACCGATTTTTCCATAAATGGCTGCACGACCTGCGTGATTCGCAAAACGACAAAGGCGGCTATCCCAGCGTGGCACCTCCAGGTCAGTATGGGTCGGGTCGTGATGAATACATGCGCTTCGGCTGGTCGGACGCAGGAATTATCGTTCCTTGGACGGTGTGGAAACAGTTTGGCGACAAGTCGATTGTCGAGGAGAGTTGGGCGTCGATGAAGCGGTATATGGATCATGTGAACCAGACGAAGTACGACCATGAGACCATCATCAAGGAGAACGGCAACTACCAATGGGGCGACTGGCTGAGCTACGAGCCGTTGGAAACCTGCGGACGAGGAGCCTTCGACGGTAACAGTCCCAAGCCCGAAGCCATTGAATACTGGAACTATCTGGGTGCCTCGTACTGGGCAATCGATGCCGCCATGATGGTGGATATGGCGAAGGCTACAGGCAGGAACGCCGCTGAGTTTGAGACGATGGTGAAGGAAGCTAAGGACTACCTGCGTGAACGTTTCTTCAACGGCGACGGCACTTTCAAGTGCGAAATCCTCAACACCATGCAGACACCAGCCCTCTTTGCCCTGAAGAACAACCTGTTCGAAGGCGAAGTTAAAGCCAGAATGATTCAGCGTCTGCGTGAAAACTTCCGAGAGCACGGCGACTGCCTGCAGACAGGCTTTCTGGGAACCTCCATCCTGATGCCTACGCTGACCGATAATGGTATGACGGATGTGGCTTATACGCTGCTCTTCCAACGCAAAAATCCCAGCTGGCTCTACTCTGTCGATAACGGCGCTACGACAATTTGGGAGCGTTGGAACAGCTATACGAAGGAGAAAGGTATGGGACCTAACGGCATGAACAGCTTCAACCACTATGCCTACGGTGCTGTGTGCCAATGGATTTGGCAGACTTGTGCCGGTATTGCCGCCGACCCAGCTCAGCCTGGCTTCCAGCATATCATCATGCGTCCTGTGCCCGACCGTCGGTTGGGACACCTTGATGCTTCCTATCAATCGGCTGCCGGACTGATTAAGAGCAGTTGGCGCTACGAGGGAGATGAATGGATTTGGACATTCACTATTCCCGAAGGTGTCACAGCTACGGTTACGCTGCCAGACGAGAATGAGCTTGCCCTGAGCTTGCCGAATGGGAATGAACCTGTCCTGAGTCCGTCGGATGGACCTGTCCTGAGCCAGCCGAAGGAATATCAGGCAGGAACATATACAATACGCAAACGACTACACAGTTAACATTGTAAAACCATTGGCTCCTCCTGGAGCCTGCCAACCAGTCGTCTTATGGATTTCAACAAGACTTTTAGCTCTGCCGAGTATCGGAGGGAAGAGCTGATCAAGAGAATTGAGCACGCGCTCAGTAGCCTCACGCTCGATGAGCTGGAGGCGCTCCATTACGATATGATTACCAAGAACTATATCAATGAGTTGTAAATCATGAACATAGAAGAAGTAAGGGAATACACGTTGTCGCTCTTTGGCGTTCCTTAGGCCTTCTAGGGTTTCATATAATCCCCTCTACCTCACTATTCAAAAAATCTTCCAGGCTCACACCACCGGTGCCTACCACAAACGAACGTTTGGGATGGAAGGCCCCCACAAACTCGGGCAAACCGGAATTCATTCCTCTGCGGCCGCTCTTCACCTCAATGGCTGTCACCTCGCCATCGCGCACAACCACAAAATCCACCTCCCAATCGCCCTGAGCAGGATTTCTCGCTGGCTCGCGCCAATAATACACCTTATAGTCCAACTCGTCCGCCATGCTCATCAGGTGCGCACCCACGGCACTCTCCACCCAGCGGCCCCACACCTTGGTGTCCGTCCGGTCTGCTATGAACCCACGACCCTTGTAGGCCGTCAGCAAGGCGTTGTTATACACCTGATACTTCGGGATGGAACCACGTTTGCGTGCCTCATCGTTGGCATATTTCTGAAGACCCGTCAGCAAGGCGCACTGGTCCAGAATCTCCAGATAGCCCGCCAGTGTGGTTACATTGCCCGCATCCTGCAACTGCCCCATTACCTTGGTGAGCGACAGAATCTCAGCCGAATAACTGCACCCCAATTCAAACAGCTGCTTCATCAGGGCCGGCTTGTAGATATTCGACGTCATGATCACGTCCTTTTCGATGGCCGGAGCCACCAGCGAGTCTTTGATATATTTCCGCCACCTGCGCTCATCCTTTATCATGTGTGCAGGCCCGGGATAGCCGCCAAAATAGATATACTCGTCCAGCGACACCCCGAAAGCATCCCGCATCTCTTGCAGGCTCCAGTGCGGCATCCTGATCAGTTCGAACCTGCCCGCCAGCGATTCCGTCAATCCCTTCTTCAGAAGCAGACGGCTACTCCCCAGCAGCACCACCTTCAAGTTCACGTGATTGCGCGAGTCAGCGTCCCACTCCCGTTTCACCACCTCGCTCCAATTCTCAATCTTCTGCAACTCGTCTATCACCAGCAGGTACTCATCCAGCTTCCTGAGCATCATCGTGGTGCGGGCAGCCTCCCAAACACGATGTATCCAGCCGCTGTCCTTCGGGTCCACTGCATCCGCCACCTCGATGGCATGGGGGATGGTTACTTGTGCTAGCACCTGATCTACCAGTGTCGATTTTCCCACCTGTCTTGGACCAGCCAACACCTGCATAAATTTCCTGGGTTCCAGAACCCTTTCTTTTAGCGTATAGAACTGTTTACGAATATATTCCATTGTTCAAATCAATATGAAATTTTACTCAATTCTGTTTGCAGTTTTACTCAATTCTCTTTGAGATTTTACTCAATTTGTGCTGCAAAATTACTCAATTTATTTTAATTTCAAGCAAAAAATCAAGAAAAAAGTATCCCATCTTTCCGTTTTTTGTGTTTTTTCATGCTTTTCCTCTTCCACCCACAGTACCCACGCGTCAATGTAATGGTTCAAATTTTGCAGCAAAGGTTTATATTTTTCTGGAATTAAAGAAACTTTTAGGACAAATTTCCTATATAGGAAGATTTTTCGTATATTTGCAGCAGATTTACTAAACAGATACAATGCAAAGATAATGAACATAGAAGAAGTAAGGGAATACACGTTGTCACTCTTTGGCGTAACGGAAGACCAGCCGTTTGGCGACGATGTCATCACCTTCCGGCTGGAAGGTAAGATTTTCGTGTGCCTTTGGTTGGGTGGCGGCAAGAACGATGTGGAGCATTCCGAACCCAGGCTGGCGCTGAAACTTTCGCCAGAAAGGAATGAAGAGCTTCGCAGTCAGTTTGCGGCTGTGACTCCTGCCTGGCATTGGAATAAGAAGCATTGGAACGATGTGTATTACGAGCAGATTGAAGATGCTTTGGTGCAGGAATGGATCAAGGAATCCTACCTGCTCGTTGCATCGAAACTGCCCAAGGCCATACGCCAGAAGTATATCCAATAAGCATATTTACAAGGATTTAACTTTCATCATGAATAAGGTACGAATCACAGCCGTTCGCCAGACGGTCTATGAGGATTTGATGGCGAAATACGAGAATCCGATTGAACATACCTGCGATGTCAGCGTAGGACGGCAGTGGGTTTCCGTCGATGGTCAGCAACCCGAAGGAATGTGTCCGTCGGCATGGGAATCTATGAGACCGTTTGTGGAATCGCTGGCACGAGGAGAGGGCAACTTCTATGACGGATGGATGAAGAACCCGATGAGTGCGATGATCAGCTGCAACGACGGTTTCCGCCCGTTCAGCTTCTATATTGAGGTGATATAAGAACAGAAAATCAATAACCCTAATAGAAATATCTGATATGAAACGATTGCTTATCTCGATGTTTGTCCTGACGCTGGGGGGTACGGCTTCAGCGAAGGACGTGTTTGTGAATACGCCGAAGACGACGCTGATGCTGGCTGTGAACGAGGGTCAGACGCCCAGGATTCATTATTATGGCTCACGTCTGAAGGCAAGTCAGGCACAGGAGGTGTATGACGCCATGAGCATTAACTATGACGCCTATCCTGCCTTTGGACGTAACAGCTTCGACGAAACGGCGCTGAGCGTGACTCACGCCGACGGGAATATGAGTACGGAACTGGTGGTGACGGGTAGCCGAACCGAGGGCGACCTGACCATTATCTCGCTGAAAGACAAGAAGTACGAGTTCTTCGTGGATCTGTATTACAAAGCCAACGACCGGAGCGACGTGATTGAGACGTGGACGGTGATTCGCAACGGCGAGAAGAAACCCATCAAACTGGAGCAGTATGCCAGTGGCGTGATGACGCTGAGGCAGGAAGGTGCTTGGCTGACGCATTTCCATGGTGCTTGGGGACAGGAAGCCGGAATGACGGAGGAACCGCTGACGGCGGGTCTGAAGGTGATTGTGAATCACGACGGTGTTCGCACAGCGATGGATGACCGTGCTGAGGTGATGATTTCGCTCGACGGACGTCCACAGGAGAACAGCGGACGAGTGATCGGTGCAGCTCTCTGCTGGACAGGTAATTACAAGCTGCGCATCGAGACGCGCGGGAAATACCGCCACACACTGATTGCCGGTATCGACGACCTGCATACTGCCTACACGCTGAAGCAGGGTGAGACGTTCACGACGCCTGTTTTGGCGCTGACTTACAGCGAAGAAGGGAAGGGTGGTGTGAGCCGTGCTTTCCACCGCTGGGGACGTAACGGTCAGCTACATAATGGTCAGGCATTAAGGGAAATCTTGCTGAACTCGTGGGAGGGCGTCTATATGGATGTGAACCAGGAGGTGTGCGAAAAGATGATGGACGGGCTGAAAGAACTGGGTGGCGAACTCTTCGTGGTGGACGACGGATGGTTTGGTCGTAAATACCGCCGCACCTACGACGACAAGGCGCTGGGCGACTGGGTGACCGACACGGTGAAACTGCCCAAAGGGATTCCTGCTCTCGTGAAAGCCGCTGAGGACAGAGGCATGAAATTCGGTATTTGGATTGAACCGGAGATGACGAACAGCGCCAGCGAACTCTTCGAGGCCCATCCCGACTGGGTGGTGGCTCATCCCACACGCGAACTGGCAAAGGGTCGTGGCGGCACACAGCTGGTGCTCGATCTTTCGAATCCCAAGGTGCAGGACTTCGTGGTGAGCATCGTGGATAACCTGGTGAAGGAGAACCCTACGCTTCATTATATCAAGTGGGACTGCAACATGTCGATGCAGAACTTTGGCAGCAGCTACCTCACAGCCGACAAGCAGAGCCACCTCTTCGTGGATTATCACTTGGGTCTGCGAAACGCTTTGGAACGCATCCGTAAGGCACATCCCGACCTCGTCATCCAGCTTTGTTCGAGCGGTGGCGGACGTGTGAACTGGGGTGCGCTGCCTTATTTCGATGAGTTCTGGGTGAGCGACGATACCGATGCCCAGCAGCGTCTGTTCATCCAGTGGGGCACGAGCCATTTCTTCCCGCCGATGGCGATGGCACAGCATGTAAGTGCTTCGCCCAACCACCAGACGGGTCGCGTGATTCCGCTGAAGTTCCGCTTCGACGTGGCGATGACGGGACGTCTGGGTATGGAGATGAAGCCCAGCGACCTGAACGAGCAGGAACGCGAATATGCCAAGAAGGCTGTGGCGTTCTACAAGGAGATCCGTCCCATCGTTCAGCTGGGCGACCTTTACCGCCTCCTTTCTCCATACGAAAACAAGGGCTTCTGCAGCGAGATGTTCGTGAAGGAGGACAAGAGCGAGGCTGTGTTCTTCTGCTATAAGTTCGAGAACTACATCGGTCTAGAAACTCCTCGCTGGCACATGGCTGGTCTCGATCCCGATGCCACTTACCGCCTCAGCGAGTTTGAGAGTGCAGAACGCAGCCATTACTTCGAGGGCAAGACCTTCTCAGGCAAGTTCCTCATGGAAACCGGCATCGACGCCACCCTGAGCGGTCAGTTTGCCAGTCGCGTCATCCGCCTGACGAGAATGTAAGAACAGATGCTTCTTATGCCTAAAGAAAAGACAGCAGAACTTTCAGCCGAAGAACGGAAGGCAGAGTTTATTGATAATTAAAAGCTTATTAATATTGTAAGATGACAAACAGACTTTTTCGCATTAATTGTATAGCTATTACCTTTACGGTTTTGCTGCTTCTTTCGTGCGGCTCTGCTACAGATCGCACAGCTGAAGAACTCAAAGCAAAAGGCTATGAAGTTTGCATAACGGACAATGGTTGCTGGTACTACAATACTGACAGCATTTGCTACTATAATGCGGCAAATAAAGATTCAACATGCGTTCTGCGGATGGGTCAAATGCTTGATGAATTTTACACGGTGGAGGTTAAACTTGATAAGAACAACCGTCCATATGCTGATGTCAGCAGTTTATACGATGCCCCCGTGTTGATGGATAAAGCGTGGAAAACGCCCAATATGGTGACAGAATATCCTGCAGAGAGCACAGAAATTCGCGATATTCATTTCTGTGGAGACAAAGGCTTCGTGTATCATACATCTGAAGCTGAGTTCGGCGACGTGTGGGAAAACCACATCCTTTATAGCGCAAAGCACCCTGGCAGAATATACATTTTGCCGCAAGATGTTGACTTCACCAGCAACAGTGAAGAGATTACGATCATTTACAAGAACAACCTTTCGGTTGATGAAATATCTGACACAGAATTGCGTGAAGCTATTCGGCACCTGCCATTTACGTGGACTTTTGCAATAAACTATGACGGTGAAATATCCAGAAGCGACGACTTCATTAAACTCCCTGATATCAATTACAATGGCAATGTATGCGAACTCCCAATAACCGCAATCGGAACACCTGATATGGAACTAAAACTACAACCCTACGCCGAGGCAATCAAGCAAAAGGTTTTTGAAGAAAGAATGAACAGACTGGCATCAAGTGCTTGCGACATTGCCGCTCTCAACAATCTGTTCCGGAACAAGCCGCTTGCTGAACGTGAGGTTGTTGGTGCTGAACAAATTGTGATAGGCGAAATCGTCAAGATGGATATTTCGTTGACGGGGTCAAAAAGTTTTGAAATGAGGACTGACGACCGAAACCTCACTATCATTCTATATACAGACGATCCTAAATTCTACGAATTGCACCTGCCTGCAACAGTCTTGTTCCGTGGCACGGTGTCTTCAAATTCCATACACGACTGGCTTGTGTTCGACAACTGCAAACTCGAAGCGCAGTTAGCCAATCAGCAAGGTGGCAAACCAAAGGACGGTCTTGATTCCAAATTAGGCTATTAGTCCAGATGGTTCTTCATGTGCCTTAACATCACTTCGTTTAGATAGAAACAAAAAGAGTCATCTATAAAGTTATACTGATTCGTGGGCATAGTTCACGTAATTGCCCAAGATTTGCTCGATATGGATGACTTCGGGGCAGGAATCCCAAGTGACACCTCCTCCCATCAAGTACCAATGGGAACGTTCCTTGGTGGGAACCTTCTTCAGAGAAGGAAATGCGGAAATTGGCATCAGAACGGAGCGCCCATCCTGAAGATCCACCTGCATCTTTCCTCGTTTAGGAAACGACAGCCGCTTAATCTTCGGCTTAACGTTCCAATATCCTTCGTTCTTATACATATGCTATTTTGTTTTCTTTACTTTTATCATCTTGATTGTTTTCCCTTGCTTAAACAGACTCCATTGCTGAAGCAGTTTCTCTCTATACTCCTTGGCAATCATCAACACTTCCTTTACCTGAGCATCTGTCAAGTCGCCTTTTTTGTCCAGTTCGACTGTTGGCTCAAGCCATATCTTACATAGATTCTCAGTACTGCGTTTACCAACATGAACATGAGCGCGGTTCTCGTTATAGTCAGTATTCCAGAAAAGGAACTGCCAGATTACCTTAGCTGTTATATAGAGAAGAATCTTAGGCATTACTTTAACATCGTTTATTTGTTTTGACTGCAAAAATACAAATTTTTCTGATAGGTTGTTTCCTAATTCGAAAGAAAATTGCTGAAATCGCAATAAAAACCACAAAAAACTTCTCTATCCTTTGTAAATGGGGAGGATTTATATTTCGTTTCGTCGGAATATTTCATTGTTAACCCCTTTCCAAAATGCAATGCAAAGTTACAACATCTTAAAGGGAAAATCAAGTGTTTTTTGAACGAATAATCGGTTTTTAACAGTAAATGTTAAAATCGGTGGTTTTAGACGTATTGTTAAGTGTAATGATCAGTTTGCCTTAAGAGAAAAATTTTTTTCAGTTAAGGCAAAAATATTTTTCTCTTAAGGCTAAATGAAAAAACACTTCTGTCATGTCTGGATGACAATGATGAATGGTGAAGGTGTTGTCCGCTGAAGGGTGGTTGCGCACAGAAAAACAGATAACAGTTTTTTTTCGGGTGGTTATAAGGGTGGATTTGATGGGATTAAATATATAGTATATAATATATATATATATATTATATACTATATATTTAATAGGTGGAACTGGGATATTCATAAAAAAACTGTTATC
Organism: uncultured Bacteroidaceae bacterium; assembly: GCA_905234555.1. Classification (GTDB taxonomy): domain Bacteria; phylum Bacteroidota; class Bacteroidia; order Bacteroidales; family Bacteroidaceae; genus UBA3839. Next base: position 26,493 of record CAJOHO010000010.1, on the reverse strand, counting down.
TGTTATCTGTGTGCATTTGGATATTGTTATCAGTTGATAATGAGGTGTTTATCCATTTTGCTTTCTGTGCAAGTAGAGAACTTGGGTCGTTTTTAGGTCAAGGAAAGAGCTTTTTGGGGGTCAAAAAATGCCTGTTTTAGGTGGCAAAACCTATGGAAAAACAAAAAAGGATGTGCCCAAATGGACACATCCCCTTATCGTTTTTGGAATCCGGAGGGACTCCGTCGTTGTCAAAATGGATTAGAATGCGTAGTAAACACCGAACTTGAGGGCGCTACCATCTACGTTGAGACCGAAGGTGTTGTCCTTAGCGTCACCATTCTTAATCTGACGATAGCCAAGCTGACCGAGGCTAGCAACAAAAGTTACCTTGTCAGAAGCAGCGAACTTAACACCTGGACGTACGCCGATGCCGAACTCAGTTGTGTTGTCATCAAGCTCACGAACGATACCACCAGCATAAATACCATTAGAGGTAGCTACATTGAAACCCATGTCGAGGAAGAAACCTACCTTACCAGTCTGGAAGAAAGTGTAACGAGCGTAAGGGTTAACGGCGAAAGTGTTCATGCTATCACCATCCTTCTGAGAGATATTGGTCTCTTCAAGGGCGATGGCGATATCCCACTTGTCGCTGAGGGTATAACCAACTTCAGGAGCGATAGAGAATGTAGTTGTCTTTACATCGTCGGCGTTCTTGTTGTAATTAAAACCAAGGCTACCACCTACCCATACCTGGGCGTTTGCGCTGATTGAAGCAACTGCTACGAGAGCAGCAAGAATCATCTTTTTCATAATTTTCAAAATTGTTTTAAGTTAAACATTTTGTGAATTCTCTTTCGGTTTTTCGGCTGCCAGACGTCTGCGAATGTTGCCATCAGAGACCGTCTTGCTTTCGAATTGCGCTGCAAAGTTACGGCTTTTCTCTGAATTGGCAATAATTTTTGCAAAAATATTTACGAAAAAAGTACAAAAAGGACAATCTTTTGCAAGTTTTTCACCTTTTTGTTGGTTGAAATTTGTTCCAGACGTTGCAATTTTGTGATTTTTTAGCAGAGTTATTTAAGAAAAAAACAAGTGAGCTTTGTGGAAAATGCCGCTGTGTTCGCACACAACCGCTTTTGTTCTTAATTCGGAAACGATATTCAGGTGCTGAGTTTTTTTTCTGGGATTCGCGTAAATATAATAATAGGTACGCGCGTAAAGGGAACTAAGAGGCGAGAATCTGGGCGTAGGTTGGAATTTCGGGCAGGAATTCGTAGGTTTGTTGCGTGTAGTCCAGGTGGCAGCAATAGTGCTGGAGTCCGTTGCTCACGATGAGGTAATCCACCTGCATCACCATATTGTAGCGGCAGATCTGGTCGAACACGCGCTGGGTGATCTGCACCGTGGGTCGTTTGTACTCGATAATCATACGAGGACGGAGTTGGCGGTCATAGACCACGGTGTCGCAGCGTCGGCTCATGCCGTTGAGGGTGAGCGACACTTCGTTTGCCATGAGGGTGGGGGAGTAGGCGCGTTCCGTCACCAGGAAATTGACAAAGTGCTGGCGTACCCATTCCTCGGGGGTCAGGGCAACGAAACGTTGGCGGAGCGTGTCGAAAATCTGGGTCGTCCCTTCTTCGTTTCGTGTTTTTACTGCGTAGGGTGGAAGATTCAGCGCTTGCATTTTCCTCGATTGTTGAACAGATTTATGGGTCTTGGCGTGGAAATATCCTCACTTATTTTCCCATGTTTATGAAAATTGCTATATTTGCAACCGAAATCGATTTCGACTGCAAATTTAATAATAATTTTTGATATGGCAAAACAAACATCAGCCGGTGCCGCAATTTCGCATCGTGATATCATCACAGCCATCCGTTCCCAGCAATATGCACCCATCTATTTGCTAATGGGTGAGGAATCGTACTATATTGACCGTATAGCCGATTACATTGCTGACAATATCCTGACAGAGGAGGAGAAGGGTTTCAACCTGATGACCATCTACTGTACGCGGGAAACGAATGTGGGAGATATTGTGAATTCTGCGAAGCGCTACCCGATGATGTCCAAATATCAAATTCTCATTGTTAAAGAATGTCAAAATCTATTAAAGTTCGACGACCTGCAATTCTATGCTCAGAAGCCGCTTGACACCACCATTCTGGTGCTTTGCTACAAGAACGGAACGGTGGACCGGCGCAAGAAAGTGGTGGCAATGATCGACAAGGTGGGTGTGGTGTTTGAGAGCAAGAAACTGAAGGACGGAATGCTGCCTTCGTTCATCGACGATTATCTGAAACGGAAGAAGGTTTCGATTGATGACCGTGCCCGTATGATGCTGGTGGAGAATATCGGCAGCGACCTGAACCGCCTGGCGAGTGAGCTGGATAAGCTCTGCCTGACGGTGCCCCAGGACACGATGCGGATTACGCCTGAGCTGATAGAGAAGAATATCGGTATCAGCAAGGATTTCAATCAATGGGAATTCCGCAATGCCATCATCGAGAAAAACGTGGTGAAGGCGAACCAAATCATCAATTACTTTGTGGAGAATCCCAAGGTGAATCCACCTGTCATGACGATTGCGATGCTCTTCAACTTCTTTGCCAATGTGATGCAGGCCTACTATTCTCCTGTGAAAACGGATCAGGGCATCATGCAGCACCTGGAACTCAGGAATTCCTGGCAGTTCCGCGACTACCAGACCGCCATGCGAAATTATTCAGCGATGAAGACGATGCAGATTATTGCCAAACTCCGCGAGACGGATGCCAAACTGAAGGGAGTGGAGAAGGGGAATGTGTCGGACGCAGACATCATGCGTGAGCTGGTTTATTTCATTTTGCATTAAGAGAGGCCCCCTCCGATCAATGGTCTTTGCACCCCTTCGGTTCCCCCGTTATCGGGGGACAGAACCCCCCAAGGGGGAGAGTAGTGAAGAGTGAAGAGAGGAAAGTGAAGAGTGAAGAATGTGTCGAGAGTGGGGCGAAAATGGTATGTGAAAAAATCTTAACGGAGTGTTGGCTTTACTTGCAGTCAGGTGGGGTGGGAGAGAGTGCGTGAGTTGATAGCTGACCATCCGTTGTTCGGAGAGTTTTCTTTTTCTTGTAGTGAAAGCGATTCTTGTGGGGCCATGCGGCTCCATTTTTTTTAGCGCAAAAAATCCAGACAGAAATGTAAAATGATGCCCAGGGGATGATTTTTGTGTGATCCTCTGGCGATAATTGTAGGGCAGGAGAATGCGATTTTTTCCGTTTTCGTCGTCTTTTTTGTGTTTTTCTGAATTTTTAGCGAGAAAAACGTAAACAAGGATTTTTTGGCATTAATAGCTGATAATAAGTGTTTTAGCATGATTTTGGCTTTCTGAGGTTTTTGTGGAATATAAATGCTGTACGGATGCCAGTCTTTGGGAGAAAAATGCTAAAAATGCCTGGATTTTGGAGTAGAAAAATTTACGTTAACATTATTTATACTTTACAGAGTGAAATAATTACAGTTTACATTCTTGAATGCTTTGTTTACATTTGTAATTGTAAACATCGGTTGTGTGGTTTACATTTGTTAAGTTGTAACACCGTAAAACATTGACAGAGTGTAAATCTTGTGATTTACAAACGTAAATGTAAATTTATTCATTTTTGTAATACATTTGTAAATGCTTGAAACAAAGTTTATTATGTCTATTTATTAAACTGATAATTCTTTATCATGGATTAAAAACCCGTCTTTTTTACCGTTTTTCTGCTATATTTCACCATTTATATAATATATAACTATTTATAAACAAAATAAATAGCTTTTTTTATTATATTTTTACAACAAGTCTATTTTAATAAAGATTTTCATCTTTGTAAATTCTTTCACTACTCCCCTTTCCCTTTGTTTACATTTGTAATGTTTTACATTTTCTCTTTGTATAATTTTTATTCTTAAAATTCCTCCTATTTTATTTTGTAGTTTCGTAAAATGTTTGTAACTTTGTAAACTCTTTGAAAAAATCGGTTTACAGCGCCATTTTTGCCGTGTTTGTCTCACCGATGATTCAAATGAGGCTCAAAATTGTGTCCGAAGTATTGGACCTCATCTCGGATCTTGAGACTAGATTTTTGCCTCTGTCTCAGCCCTCAGATTTTTCTGTCATTTTTGTGTCGGTTTCTGAGAGGTTTGCTGAGGACTCCTGATGGTGACGTGTCGTTTCTACCTTCATCATGACTGTTTGAACTTCTTCCGTGATCCATTCATTCGTTATCCAGTTTTTTATTTTCCGATATGATTCCCACTTTTTGACTTCTCCATTTCTTTGATATTCATTTATACATTATATTAAAACCATTAAAATAAGATGAACGTTAACGACGAACAAAACAGCGACTCCGTTCGTACCGGTGCTGACCGGATCAGGGTCATTATGCAGGCCTACAACATGAATAATATCCAGTTTGCCCAGGCAACTGGCATTCCTATGGCCTCCATTTCGCATTTGTTGAGTGGACGCAACAATCCCACCCATCAGATTTATGAGAAAATCGTTTCCGCTTTTCCCGATTTGAACCCCTCTTGGGTCGGTTTTGGTAAGGGAGAAATGTATCTGGAGACTTCGAATGACGGTTCCGAAGTAGAAGAGGAAGCATCTCAATCGGATGTCTCATTTTCTTTGTCAACTCACAAGGGAACCTCAGATTCTTCATCTGTGACAACCCGCAAAGGTACCTTGGATTTGTCTGCTCAAACCTTATTAAAAGAAGTACGTCCGGCGCAAGTTCCTACGTCTCGTGGTGGTCGGTCTGCGGACTCGAATAACCAACAAGATCCTTTTGCTTCTTTGAATATGGCTGCATTGGTTCATCCGGCAGGATCGCAAAGTTCTTCTCCTTCCGTTCCACAAGAACAACCCCCTATTCTGTTAGAACCTGGGATGGTGAAAGAGCTGGTGAAGGAGACCATCGCAGCATTGAAACGCCCCACTCGCAGAATCCAGGAGGTTCGCATTTTCTTCGACGACGGAACCTACGAATCCTTTGGCGGTCCGAAGTAATTCCTCGTTCCTTCATCCTTTTTTCGTACCCCTTCGTATTACGTTTTTGGTTCGTAACGCAGGTGAAAGGACCTTTGTAATGCTGGAGATCAACAAAAAATCCATTTGTTAACACTCTGAGGTGATTTAACAAATGGATTATTTTTTAGTTGTTAAAAACAGAATGATGAAAAACGTCATTCTTGTTTGTAGATTTTCTTCCTGAGTTTTCGTAGTTCAGGTAGGGCTTTTTTGCCTGCTTCATACCCTTTTTGGAGCATCTGGGCAATCTTTTTTTCGCCAAAACTGAAGAAGTAACAATCCTCCAGACGCGGGTTGATATACACATCTACGCCTGCGGTGTTCTGACGATATTTGGCAATATCGGGACGCGAGATGAGCCAGTCGATCAGTCCTCCCAGTCCCCATTTCTCTCCCAGCAGGAGTTCTGGCCACGATTCTTTGTTCTGTGTGAGGTCAACGGCAATAATGATGTCAGCACCCATTTTCCGCACCACATCGACAGGAAGATTGTTCATGAATCCTCCGTCGAGCAGAATCTGATTGTTGATTTTGACGGGTCGGAAATAGATGGGAATTGCCATACTGGCTCGCATGGCCTTTGCGATATTTCCTTTTGTCAGCACCACTTCCTTGGTAGGGTTGATGCCTTTAAACGCCGTAGCCACACAACGGAAAGGGATGGGTGTCTGCTCCATGTTCTTGATGCCTTTGGCGGCAGTCATGCGTGTCAGAAGCTCCACGATGCTGTCCCCTTTCACTGTGCCGACATTGGGCGTGCCAAAGGGGAAGAAGTCCTGAAGGATGGGAAATCCGAACAGATAGCTGGTGCCGTCTTCCTCAGCGAAGATGGTGGATTTGTAGTCTTCCCGTCGGTCGGTGAGCAGCGTGAGCCATTCCTGAGAACGAAACAGCGAGTCGAGCTGTTGGGGCGTGTAGCCTGAGGCGTAGAGGCCTCCTACAATCGCTCCTATGCTCGTTCCGGCGATATAGTCGATGGGAATACCAGCTTGCTCAATGGCACGCAACACACCCACTTCTGCCGCTCCTTTAGCACCTCCGCCTCCCAGCACTACGCCCACACGAAGGCGATCCTGAGCCGAGCAGAGGATTGAGGTGAAGACGAGGAGCAGGAATAGGAGTTTTTTCATTGTCTCTACTTTATTTTACAACTTTGCGGGTGGATCCTGCGGATTTGAGGATGTAGATGCCTCGTGGCAGGTTGTTCTGCCAGTTGGCGAGGGAGGTGCGACGCAGGAAGATGCCGTTGGAGTTATAAACTTCCACCGTTCCGTCTTCCCAAAGACTTTGTTCGATGGCGTCGATGATTTCCGAAATGACAAGGGTGATGGAATTGCTCCATTCACTTTCCTTGCCGTTTGCCACAGCCTTGACACGATAGGTGTATTTCTGTCCTGTGAGTCCTGTCAGCGTGTAGCTGTTGGTCGTGATGCCTTCGATGGTTTGTTTGGCGGCAGCACGTCGCTGAGCGCTTGCAGGCTTCTCTCCGTTATAAACGGTGAGGTTCCCGAGGAACATACGATATCCTTTCGAATTGGTTCTGAAGGTAACGGTGAAGGGTTCGTCGATGTCGGTGGAAGCAGTAAATGTCAGGTCTTCCGTCGTGGTGGAGACGCTGTATTCCATGGAATCGAGCGGAGCACCCGATGCACTAGTAAGCACGACGACAAAGCTGGCTTTGTTGTTGGCGTTCCAAGGACCAGCCTTGAAGGTGATTTCCACTTCGCCGGTAGCTGGGGCATCCAGCAGGGGCGACGTGATGGAACCAGCCTTCTGTGAAGAACCAAGTCGTACGCCGAAGCCCTGTCCTGTGGCCTTTCCTCCAAACACCTTCGTACCTGTCCATCCTGACTGGTTGGTGTAGGTGTCGAGGGAAGTGGACACATCCGTGTTCATGTTGGTGATGGCGTCGAAACCTGTGAAGTCCTCTTCCAGCAACGTTGTGCCAGTGAGCGGAGACGTGTTCTTCTCTGTGAGTTCGAGGGTGTAGGTCTCGGCTCCCTCCACTACGTTCCAGTTGGCTGTGAAGCCGTTCTCCGTAACGTTCGTGGCATCTGTGGCGACAGGAGTAGGAATCTGTTCACCTCCGTTGAAACTGAAGGAGATAAGTCCGTTAGCTTCCTGAATGTCCTCAATGGGTTTGTTCATCAGCTTCTTGCCACCTTTGTTGTTGTTATAAAGCGTGGCGGCAGGTGTAGTGGTGTCGGTAAGGCTGTGGTTATTTGAAGTGCCAGGATAGGGGTCGCCAGGAACGTCGTTGTAGTCGGTGTAGTAACTGCCTTGGTAGAGAGTCATCTTCAGGGTGTTGTCTGCTGGGATGATGGTGCAGCGCTGGTGGGACAACGTGTTGTTAACGGTGTTTCCAGCCCAAGCATTGGCATTGTAGTCCACATGCATGACCAGCAATCCGTGTCCGTAGGCACATTTGTTCCAACCGGAAAGCTGGATGTTCTGAAGCAGGTAGTACTCGTTCTTGTTGACCTCATTATAAATAATGTAAGCTTCGGGTGCATCGGTAATGGCTTTCATGCCGCTGATGTAAACACCTTCCTTCAGCTCAGTGGGTGTCAGCCAACCTGCGAACATACGTTCGTAGGCATTATAGGCACAGGGAACACTTCCGTCGTAGGATATAGATCCCACAGTCGGTCCGTTGTAACATCCGCCGTCCAACACACTCCAAGGACCCATGCCGAAGCCTCCTTCGTAGGTGGTGTCGTAGAAGTCGGGCAGACCCAGGCAGTGGCTGAACTCGTGACAGGCTGTGCCAATACCGTCCATACGAGAGCCGCTGATTCCGCTTAGTTCGTTGGAACAGGCGTAGGTGTCGATGAAAACGCCATCAAGTTTGACGCCATTGGGATAGCCGCTGAGACCTGCGGAAAGCTGCCACTCGTGAGGCCAGATGGTGTTGGATGCTGCGCCTGATGCTTCACCAAAGCCGGCATAGATGACATAGACTTGATCCACCTCTCCGTCTCCGTCCCAGTCGTAGTCAGCGAAGTTGACCTCGTCGTTAGCAGCTTGGACGGCTTCCAGCACCATCTCTTCAGGAGCTTTGTCGTTGCCTTGAGAGTCGTTGCCTCCGTAGTACGCCATGTTGTTTTTGAGTGTGTAGGGTCCTACCACGTCGAAGTCGATGGTGAGCTTGCCGTAGCTTTGGTCGAAGAAATAGTCGCGTACGGAGCCAATATGCTGGTCTTTGTTGTAGCCTTCTGTGTTGAAACAGTTATCAAAATCCTGTCTGGTTTTTTTGAAGGTTTTGTCTTTGAAGTTTACCAGGATAACCAGACCCTTCTTGTTGCCTTCCATCGACGAACCTGCTCTTCGGGGAGCTTTGGCTGCCTGTGTACGACGCAGCTTGGCGCGTTCCAGTCGATGTGCGTTGCGTTTTTCGGCACGTTGGGTCCAAGTGGTGCTGATATGGTTCTTCACAGCTGTCTGCAGCGAACCCACATAATTGGCTTCAGCCGTTGTGCGTGTCTCTGCGTTGTGTGCCAGCTGACGGGATGCAGCCAGGAGTCCGTTCTGAACGGTGGCATAGCTGAATGACCCGTTGGCGTCTTCCACAACGGGAATGCCGTCGAGGGTGGTATAGAAATGAAAGTTCTCGTCACCATGAAGCATGATGGTGAGGGTGGTTCCGTCGCTTTGCTGTACTGTCCGTTTGACAGGTTTTGCAGGAGCTGCCGACATCTGTGCGCAGACGCACAAGGCAGCCAGTAATGTTGTCAGTTTCTTCATTATTCTTGTTTCTTGGATTTCGTTTTTCTAAAAAACTTTAGGTTCTATTAATATCCCAGAGTAACTGGATTCTCAGGGTTTTCCGTTTATTCAAAGTTCGTCATTTTAGCGGCATCACGCACAGCCTGGATGTGGTTCTTGACGATGGTGGCGTTGGTCACACCGATGATGTGTTCAATGCGCTGCACCTTCACAGTCTCTTGACCGTTATCCATCAGACGATAGGTGCCGTCGTCGCCGACGATAATTCTCACATCCGAACGGGTGCTTTCAAATTCAGCTTCTTCCATGCTGCTGATGGGACGGATGGCATTGCGACGCAGGGCTTTGCACATCATCTTGAAGCGGAGCGTTTGTGGATTTCCTTCCACAAGAACTTCGCGAGCCACTTCGTGCTCAATGCTGAACGTACCAGTGTTGCGGTCGAACAGGATGCCGTCGCGCTTGAAGTACTCCTCTATCTTGCCTTCCATGCACAAGTCCTCAGGCAGTCCTGTGGTCAGTCCGTGTTCCTTGTCGAGCAACCAAACCTGGTCGGCAATCTGCAAGGCGTGTTCCAGGTCGTGGGTGGAAAGGAAGATGGTCTTTTTCAGCGCTTTGGCGAGACGGTGGAGCAGGAGCATCATCGCTACCTTGCTGGGATAGTCGAGGAACGCCGTCGGTTCGTCGAGCAGGATGATCGGGGTTTCCTGAGCAATGGCTTTGGCAATCATCACTTTCTGACGTTCACCGTCGCTCAGCGTCTGCATCTTGCGGTCTTTCAGTTCTGTGATGCCTACCCATTGCAGACATTTCTCCACCATCTTACGGTCTTTCTCCCTCAGACTGCCCCAGAAGCCCGTGTAGGGACTGCGGCCAATGGCAACCACCTCTTCAGCGGTCATGTTGCGGATGCCGGAGTTGTTGGTCAGCACCACGCTGATACGTTTGGACAGTTCCTTCGGACTGAACCGGTCGAGCGGTATGCGGTCGATGAGGATTTTTCCGCTGAGAGCCGGCTGGAAACCGACCATCGTGCGAAGCAGAGTCGATTTTCCACAACCGTTAGGTCCCAACAGACAGACCATCTCGCCTACGTTGAGTTGTGCGTTCAACGCCTGGCTGATGACCTTCTCCTTTTTCTTGACGATGTAACCTGTGGTTAGGTTACGCAACTGTATGATGGATGATTTTTCCTGATTCTTCGATTGCATGACGGGTGTTGTCTTCTCCTTGTTTTATCCTGATTCAGGGAGGAGTTCATTGGCTTTATCAAAAGATAAAGCGTGCAAAGTTACAAAAATGTCACGACATAACAGCCCAAAAAGCCAGAAAAACGCTGCTTTTTAGGAATAATTATGAATAAAAGATACATTCAAAGGAGAAAACCCCTTATGCTGTGACAACGGCGTAGGTGTAATAAGCTACGGCGCAAAGGGTTAACAGGAAGCCTTCGGAACGGGTGATGTAGTGGTAGCGTTTGCCGAAACGGCAGAAGAGCCACAAGAGGACTGCCCCACCTAAGAGCGTGCCGAAATCAACGACTCCGATATGTCCGATGGTGAGTGGCGAGATGGTGGCTGCTGTGCCCAGGATGAAGAAGATGTTGAAGATGTTGCTGCCCACGATATTTCCCATTGCCATATCCGTATCGCCTTTGCGTGCTGCCACCACGGAGGTGACGAGTTCGGGGAAGCTGGTTCCGGCTGCCACAATGGTCAGGGCGATGACGGATTGGCTCACGCCCAGAAGTGAGGCGATGCCTGAAGCACCATCCACCAGCCAGTTTCCGCCAAACACCAGTCCTGCCAATCCCACCACAAACAGGAGGATGGCCTTGTCCATCGGCATAAACGTCTGTGCTTCCGTAGGTTTCGTTTCAGCGGCGTCGGTCTGTACCTCCGTAGGCTTGGCGTCAGCAGCTTCGTCGGGCTGTGCCGATGTGGATTTGGCGTCAGCAGCGTCGTTGTTCTGTGCTGCTTTTTTTCCGCTACGGGCAATGGCGAAGGTGTAGGCAAGGAAAATGAGAAGGAAACAAAGGAGCACGATGCCATCTCCTCGGCTGATCATATTCTCGGGAACGGTCTGATTCCCAGCTGTGAATGGGCGGTTCAGCAGTCCGTTGCTCATGGCGAACAGGACGATGGAGGCAATAAGGCAGAACGGTACGTCGTAGCGGATGTTGTTCTTGCTGCAGGCAATGGGACAGATGAGGGCCGTGATGCCGGCAATGGCGAGCGTGTTGAAGATGTTGCTGCCGACGACATTGCCAATGGCCATTTCCGTCTGTCCGTTGATGGCTGAAACCACGCTGACCACCAGTTCGGGTGCGCTGGTGCCAAAGGCGACGATGGTGAGGCCGATGACCAATGACGAGACGTTGAACCGACGAGCCATTGTTGAGGCACCGTCAGTCAGCCAGTCGGCTCCTTTCAAAATCAACGCCAATCCAACGACAAACTGGAAAATCAGATAAAGAGTGGACATGAAGGGGATTTACGATTTACGGATTTACAGATTTACGGCGGGAAAACCGCTGAACACACTTGTGTTAATGGTTCTTGGGATATTCTGCTTGGTAGATGTCGTAGTCTCGTTGCAGGTAGCAGCAGAAGATGACTCGTTCAATTTTCGTGAAGCGCATGAGGGAAAGACGGACAGCCTGCAAGGCAATCTCAGCAGCTTTCTCTGCAGGAAAGGCGTAAACGCCTGTGCTGATGCAGGGAAAGGCGATGGATTTTATGCCGTTCTGTGCCGCCAGTTTCATGCTGTTAAAATAGCAATCGGCCAGCAGCTGTTCCTTGTTTTTCTGCATGGAGAAATAGACGGGACCCACGGTGTGAATCACGTATTTGGCAGGTAGGTTATAGCCTTTGGTGATTTTGGCTTCGCCGGTCTTGCATCCGTTTAGGGTGCGACATTCTTCTAAGAGTTGGGGACCGGCAGCCCGATGAATGGCACCATCGACCCCTCCGCCACCTAGAAGTGAACAGTTGGCGGCATTGACAATCGCATCCACTTTCAGGGTTGTGATGTCACCTAAAAACAATTCAATGGTCTGTTTCATACTTCTTCCTTTTTAATACTTATTGTTACCTGTTTTCATACTTATTCTAACCTGCCTTTTCTTTCTGCTGCTTTCCTAAGATGCAGGAAGGGGCGGAGGTGTGAGGGCAATGACCTTCAGGATGGCAGGAATTTTAGCAACGGGTTTCCATGCTGGCATACCAGGCATCCAGCCGAGCGTGTCTTTGTTGATGCGTTTGGTGGTAACGAGTCGTGCCACTTCCTGTTCGCTGAAGGGACCTGCCTGCTGTCCGTCAATGGCCACATAGAAGGTGGATTGTGGTGCGACGGGTTGAGGCATAGACTGGATAGAACCAGGTACATACATCTGTTGCATGCTTTGGTTCATGGAGCTGACCATTTGCTGTGCAATGGCTGCGCTCATACCGAACTCTACGAGTCGGTCTATGGAGAAGAAACTCTGGTCGTTCATATTATGTTGTATTTATGGATTATCAGAATTTAGCCCATTGGTGGTGGGGGAGGTACGGAACCGCTGAAGAAGTCGCGCATGTCTTCCACGGTGGAGGCAGGTGCCCATTTGTCCATTCCGTTACACCAGACGAGGGTGTTGGCGTTGGCGATCTGGTAGTCGAGCAGGCGTTTGAACTGCACTCGGTCGTAGGGACCTTCCTGCTTGCCTTCGATGAGGGCATAGTAGCAGAAATCTCCTGGTGGTGGGGGAGGAGCGGCTTGAGGAGCAGCCTGTTGGTATTGCTGCATAGGTTGACCGCTGGCAAAGAAACTGCCTGGCTGTTGCTGCTGCTGGGCCGTAGCTGCGGCTATCATGGCTGCTTGCATCTGTTGCTGCTGTTCCATCTGCTGGCGCATCATCTCCTGTTGCTGCTCCATGATTTTCTCGGTCTGCTTCTTGCTGATGTAGGCGCTGATGCCAGCGCTGGCAAGTCCGCCGATCGCACCAGCAGCTACATCGCTGGCGGTATCGCTGATGATATCGGAAGTGCTACGTCTGTAGGCTACACCTCCAATCAGGTCTCTGGCTAAGTCAAATAAACTCATTGCTATTGGGGGATTTACAATTTACGGATTTTCGGAATTACGGAGAGACGGGATAACGGAATTCCGGAATACCGGAATACCGAGGTCCCGGAAAAACTATTCGTCGTAGTCTTCTTCGTCCGGTTCTTCGTCCGGTTCTTCGTCTATTACCTCATCTATATCTTTTGCTCTGTTTTTTGTTCTGAATTCATCCAGTTTTTCCTGATAGTTTTCTTTCAGTTGCTCGAAGGCTTCCTTCTTTTTCCGTTCATAACTGAGGATGGTGGCATCTGAATCTATCCATATCAGGTCTTTCAAATCAGCCTGTTTCTGGTCGATGTTATCATTGGTAATAGAATCTTTCTTCATCTTGTCGAGCTTCTCCACGAGTTCCTTGAATTGAGCGTCGGCTTTCTCTTCGTCCTTGCTATTGGCGATGGCTCCGATGACTAAGAAGATGATAGCCACGATGATGGCGATGATGCAGCCTTTCTTCTTGCCCAGCGAACGTTTCCAGGCACCTTTCTTGTAGGCAGCCACTTCCTTGTCGATGTCGGCAATCACCATCTGCACTTTTTGGTTCTCGCCGTAGAGGGTGAGGGCTTTACGACGCAATTCTTCGATGGTGGCAAGTGTGGGCGCATCGTTGCCAGTACCCGACTTGAGTTGTGCCAATGCACGATTAATCTGGTTGATGAGTGTCTCCAGATCTTGCGTGTTCCCTCCTGCTGCAGCCTGAACGGGCACCGTATAGCCGCATGTGGGACAGATACCAGTCAGAGGCGGAAGGATTTCACCGCAAGCAGGACATTTCCTTACTTTGGGTGCAGAGGCCTGCGTCTTGTTTCTGAGTTGCTGGAGTTCTGCGTCGAGCAGGATGTTGACCTCAGCAGGGTCGTTGCCTTCGATGATGGCACGTTTGATGATGGCGGCACGTTCGTTGTCGGTCAACACACCATCCACCAAAGAGGCTTCTATGAGTTTTTTCAGTTCTGCGGAAAACATATATTTATTTACGATTTACGGGAAAAGGTTGGATAAAATGGAAAGTTTTTATATATTTGGCAGCAAAGATAATGCTTTTTGTTGAGATAGCATGCAATTTTACAAAAAATATTTATTTTTGTAAGCAAAAAGTGGTAACTTTGCACTCGATTTCACAAAAAGAATAACTGTAGAAAGATATGAGAATACTTCTTTTGGGCAGTGGCGGACGCGAACATGCGCTTGCCTGGAAAATCTGCCAGAGTCAGAGAGTAGAGAAACTATATGTGGCACCAGGAAACGCAGGAACGGCTCACCTGCAGGAGAATGACCGCCGTGCAGATGCTCCTTCGTTTGCGCCTTGCGTGAATGTGAACATCAAGGCTGACGACTTCAAATCCCTCAAGCAACTGATGGTGAAGGAGCAGATTGATATGGTGGTGGTAGGACCCGAAGATCCGTTGGTGAAGGGCATCGTGGATGTGCTCAAGCGTGATCCTCAGCTGTGCGACGTGAAGGTGGTGGGTCCTTCGTCGGAAGGTGCTCAGTTGGAAGGCTCCAAGGAGTTTGCCAAGCACTTCATGCAGCGTCACGACATTCCTACAGCTCAGTATCGAGCCTTCACGAAGGAAACGCTTGCCGAGGGACTTGCCTTCCTTGAGACGCTCCAGCCTCCCTATGTGCTTAAAGCCGACGGTCTGTGTGCCGGCAAGGGTGTGCTGATTCTCCCTACGCTCGAAGAGGCTCAGAAAGAACTGAAGGAAATGCTCAGCGGAATGTTTGGCGATGCCAGCGCAACTGTTGTGATAGAAGAGTTCTTGAGTGGCATCGAGTGCTCTGTGTTTGTGCTGACCGATGGAACGCACTACAAGATTCTGCCTGTGGCAAAAGACTACAAGCGTATTGGCGAAGGTGACACCGGTCTGAATACGGGTGGAATGGGCAGCGTGTCGCCTGTTCCGTTTGCTGATGCCGACTTCATGCAGAAAGTGGAGGAACGTATCGTGAAACCTACCGTCGAAGGCTTGGCTGCAGAGAATATCGACTATAAAGGCTTCATCTTCCTGGGTCTGATTCGTGTGGATCGTGACTATGCCTGTGCCAAGGCTGGCGACCCGATGGTGATTGAGTATAACGTCCGTATGGGCGATCCTGAGACCGAGACGGTAATGCTGCGTGTGAAGAGCGACCTGGTGGATTTGCTCGAAGGTGTGGCTGAGGGCAATCTTGATGAACGTAAGCTGGAAATGGACGAACGTAGCGCCGTCTGTGTAATGCTGGTGTCGGGTGGTTATCCTGAAGCCTACGAGAAAGGCTTCCCCATTACGGGTATCGACCGCGTGGAGGGTTCTGTGGTGTTCCATGCAGGAACGGCAGAGAAGGACGGCTCCATCGTGACCAACGGCGGACGTGTGCTGGCTGTCAGTTCCTACGGAAAAGACAAAGCTGAGGCACTTTCCAAGTCGTTTGCCGAGGCTCAGAAGATTCAGTTCGAGAAGAAGTATTTCCGCAGCGACATAGGCAGGGATTTATAAGGAATCTCGTAATTCCGGAATGCCGAAAAATCGTAAATAGTAAATCGTCAAATTGTAAATCCCAATGACCTTTCAGCGGAAGATAGCGACCCATCGTTTCACGTTGTTTGTGGCGTTGGCTTTGGGTGTGGTGTTGTGGCTTACCGACCGACGGATGGATGGTCAGGCTTTGCTGGGTATGTTGCCTGCGGCTTTGGCGATTTATCTGACGTCGGAGTTGAACAACACCTTTGCTTTGCTGCGTATCAGTAGCCGAATGATTGGCTCTGTTCTGGCGCTTCTTCTGCCGATGGCAGTTACTCTACACCCTCTGCAACCGGCTCATGCCGTGTTGGTGTTTGCTGTCATCGTCTTATTTCCGCTGTTTGCTTCCTACCAGCGTCCATTCATCACGTTGTTCTCCTTCCTGACCTTTCTGCTGTTAGGATGTGCCGCTTTGTTTGTGCCACAATTCTTGCTGCTGACGCCTGTGTTCTGGGTGGCGCAACTCCTGCTGAGGTCGTTCAGTTTGCGCGGTTGGGTGGCTTCGCTCTTAGGCGTATTGCTGCCGGGGTGGTTCGCGTTTACCTATTATTATCTGACAGACCAGACAGAGGTCTTCGTGGAACGTTGCAACCAAGTGGTCACGTTGGCACCTTCCTCCTACGAGGCGCTCACGCTTCACCATTGGCTGGTGGCGGGTTTTGCCTTCCTGTTGTTTCTCGTTGGCATGATTGATGTCAACCTGAACAGCGGCAAGGACAAGACGCGCGTTCGCAACTCCTATATGGTGGTAACGCTGTTTGGTGGAGCTGGTTTCATCGGATTGACGATCCAGCCACAGATGTTCAACGAACTGCTTCCGCTGTGTCTGGTTCCTACCGCTATTGTTGGAGGTCATTTCATCGCCCTCTCCTACGGACGCATCCAGAATTGGCTCACCTTCCTTTTCTTCGTTGCCGCTCTTGCCATCAGTATCTACAACGATTTCTTCTGACTTCGTTAAACATTAAACGCTAAAGATTCAACTTTTTTGGACGAGTTTTTCATACAATATGGTTATTGGGGAATGTTTCTGGCAGCTTTTCTGGCTGGTTCCTTCATCCCGTTCAGTAGCGAGGCTATTATGGGCGCCTTGCTCATAGCCACAGACATGGACCCCGTGCTTACCGTTGCGTTTGGTACGGTAGGCAATTTCCTCGGCTCGATGGTGAACTACGGCATCGGGCGATTGGGTAATGCAGAGAAACTCGCCAAATGGTTGAAAATCAAACCACGGCGCATGGCTCAGGCTCAAAACTGGGCAACGAAACGAGGTGCTTGGTTGGGGTTCTTTGCTTTCCTTCCCATCATCGGCACAGCCATCTGTCTGGTTTTAGGCGTGATGCGAGCCAACGTCTCTATCGTCTGCATCACGGTCTTCCTCGGAAAGCTCTTCCGCTACGTTATCGTTGCCCTCTCAGTCCTGGCATTTGTATAAGGTTGATCCTACTGCTCCAGCAGATGCACATGATTCTGACTGAATCCGTGTCCGTTCCATTTCAGCACTTCCTGCTCCTTCTTCGTTCCGTCGTCGTTCCAGCGGGTAAGGATGATGTCCTTGCCAATACGAGGCAGTTCGTAGGAGGCGTTGAGGTATTCCACTTCGATGATAGACGGTATGCAGTAGGTCATTTTCTTCGTGGCGTTATTGTAGCGGCAGAAGATGATACCGCTGCTTTCGGTTAAGACAGGTGGCTGTTCATCGAAACTTGTCAAATTGTTGAATGCGAACAACTTATGCTTGCCGTCAGACTCGTTCCAGAAGCACATCTCCTGCTTATGACCACCACCTTCGTACCTGTGCTCATAGAGGATATATCCGTTCCTCTCATCAACGATGAAGGTCACGCCCTTGCTCTGTTTCTTACCTGCACGATACCTTTTCAGCGCGTCTTCGATACCTGCCACCGCTTCGTGGCCACATTCCTCTTCGTCACTTTGGTCGGAGAACAGGAACGCCCAAGCAAAGTCTGTGATGGTGGGTTTTGCG
This sequence comes from uncultured Bacteroidaceae bacterium, assembly GCA_905234555.1. Lineage (GTDB taxonomy): Bacteria > Bacteroidota > Bacteroidia > Bacteroidales > Bacteroidaceae > UBA3839. The sequence goes on along the minus strand of CAJOHO010000010.1, from coordinate 9,131 downwards.
CCTTTGTAAGTCACGCGGAAGCTATCTTCCTGAGCTGAAAGTCCCAACGAGCAGCAAACCAATGTGATTGCCAATACTAATCTTTTCATAATCTTTAGGTTTTAACGATTGATAAAATGGTTTCTGCTGCAAAGGTACGGATTTTATGAATATCAGCCAAGCATTTAAATGAAAATCTTACAATCTTTCATCTTTCATTCACTTTTTTCGAGTAAAAAAGAGAAATGTAAGTAAATATAGTATATAATATTATATAATTAATTGATTATTAATATATTATATATATTTATTATATTATATTTAACCATTCTTAACATTTTCTCCCTATCAACATGAAATGAAAGATGAAAGATTGTAAGATTTTGCGACAACAAGAACAATTCCTACACCACGCTCTACGAAAAATTAGAACGTGCTCTCCCAAGGTTTTGAGCACGCTGGAACCCTATGCTGCAGCACGCTTGAAATTTCGCTGGAGCACGCTCAAAATTTCTTTAGAGCACGCTTGAAATTCAATTGGAGCGATTTTGAAGTGTGAGGAGACGGAACTCGGTGTTGTGCATGGGTTGGATGTCGGAAATCTCCTTCTGATAGTGGACTGCCTGAAGAAAGCGGCAGAAAAGGCCGTGACTAATGGCAAGAACGGTCTGGTCGGGATAGGTTTTCGCCACAAAACCGAGGAAAATACGTGCACGTTGCTTGATGGCTGCCACGGATTCTACGTCGGGAGGAATCTGGATGCGGTGCTCCTTATCCACTAACATGCCTGTGGCGCTGCCCCAGTCGCGTTCGCGAAGGAGCGGGGTAAGGGTAAAAAGTTCCCCTTTTATCCCCCCAAGAGGGGAAATTTGTTGAGCGTTGAGCGTCGAGAGGAATAGCTCTGCGGTATCTACGCAGCGTTTCAGGTCGCTGGAGAGGATGGCATCGAAGGGGATATCTGCTAAGGCACGAGCTGCCTCCACAGCCTGCTGACGCCCTCGTTCGGTGAGGGTGCCGGGCATGTGTCCTTGCAGGATATGACGGACGTTTTCTTCCGTCTCTCCGTGTCTTAACAGATAAAGATTCGTCATTTCTTGCTTATTCTTGCGTAAAACCGCAAGGCATAGTTATTCTTCACTCATTTTCACGAAGCCGTTGTCGATACGCAGGGTGAGGTTTTCGAGAAGTGTAGCTACGGCGTGGTCGATGTGTGCCAGGACTCGTTCCGTTGCGCGGCTATAGCCCAATAACTTGGCTGTCTGGCGACGGAGGTCGTCGAGCGGAATGGCAATCTGCTGCTCTACGGCATAGCGTATGGCATTCATGATTTCAATCATGGGGATGTCGGTTATGTCGCGGTCGGAGCCTGTACGGAAGATGCGATAGTCGCGCTGTGGTTCGAACTCAGCCCAATAGAACGGGAAGTCGTTGAACATCAGTGGGTCGAGATAGGCGGTACCTAAGTTCTGCTGCACGATGTCCTGCAGCTTCTGCGTGTTCGTTGCACCCCAAAGGGCTGCAATGCGTTTGCAGAGCAGGGAGAAAGTGATAGGCTGTTCCGCCTTGATGATTCTCTGGATATGCTGCTTCAGTTTGGCTGTGTATCTCTGCATACCTGCCACACCAGTCTGTCCTGTAGGTGGCAGGATGTTAGCAGGGTAGTAGGGATGGGAAATTTCAGGGCTGACAGCTGGCTCTTGCGTCTTTGGTTCTTCCGCAGGGACCTTCGTCGGAGTTTCAGGTGTGTTGGCCGCAGGCTTCGACGCATTTTCCTCAGTTGCAGGTTTGGGTTCTTCCTGATGGGTGAGGGCGTTGATGATGCGTTGCATCACCTCTTCGCGGTTGAGGAACCAATCCACCGACCACACACGCATGATGTTCCAGCCTAACATCTTGAGAACGCTGGGCTGGCAGATTTCACGGTCGCGTTCGGTTTTGGTTTCGAAGTAGTTCTTGCCGTCGCATAGAATACCTAATATATAAGTATCGGGTTGCTCAGGGTCGAGCACGGCGATGTCAATCTTGAAGTTGGAACGTCCCACAGCCCGATCGACGGTATATCCACGTGCTTCCAGTTCGGCAGCGATGGCGTTGACCAATGCCTGTTCAGAGGCAGCAGCCAGTCCGCTGGCTTGTCCTGCTGGAGCCTGACTGGTGGTTCCTGCTGTGTTGGCGGGTTCCACGTTTCTGCCGCTCATGGCAAATTCCAGGAATTTCTTCAGACCCTTCACGCCCTCAGCCTGTGTGCGGTTGAGGTCAATCTGCTCAGGACGCATGGACGAGAAAATCATCATTTCGTAGCGGGCACGGCTCACAGCCACGTTCAGACGACGTTCTCCGCCTGTGTTGTTGAGCGGTCCGAAGTTCATGCTGACCTTTCCGTCCTTGTCTGGTCCGTAGCCCACGCTGAAGAGGATGACGTCGCGTTCGTCACCCTGCACATTCTCCAGGTTCTTGATGAAGATAGGCTCCTCGCCGTCGTATGCCAAAGCTTCGAGTTCGGGGTGTTCTGCCAAACGGCTTACCAGCACGTCTTCGATGAGGCTCTGCTGCACCTTGCTGAAGGAGACGATACCCAAGCTCCGTTTCCGCAGTTCTGGGTCGCTGAGACGACGAATCACCTCTGTTACAATGGCGTTGGCTTCATCGCGGTTGCAACGCGTCTTTCCCATGTCATAAACACCCTGAACGGGTACGAACTGCACCTTCGACACGCGGTCATCAACCGACGGGAAGGTGAAAAGGCGGCTGCCGTAGTACTGTGAGTTACTGAAGGCAATGAGGCTTTCGTGCTTCGAACGGTAGTGCCAGGTGAGGTAACGCGAAGGCATGGAGAGCGTGATGCAGTCGTCGAGGATGCTTTCCATATCGTCGATGTCGGCTTCGTCCTCACCCACGTTGGTGGTGGAGAAGAAGCTCGTTGGCGGCATCTGCATGGGGTCGCCTACCACCACCAGCGCCTTTCCTCGTGCAATGGCTCCTACGGCTTCGCTGGTAGGCATCTGCGAGGCTTCGTCGAAGACGACGATGTCGAACTTCTCGCGTTCCAAATCCAGGTACTGAGCCACGCTGAGCGGACTCATCAGCATGCAGGGACAGAGTCGGGGCAACAGGGTAGGGATGTGGTCGATGAGCTGGCGGATGGTCATGCCTCTCGCTTTCGACTTGATACAACGTTTCAGGATGCCCATTTCGCTGCTGCTGGCTGCCTCCATCGTCACAGAGGGGATGCGAGCTGCCAGTTTGAAGTACAGTTCTTCCTTCGTGAGGTTCTGGAATTCCTTTGCCAGCGCACGGTATTTCTCTATTAACTGCTCGAATATCAACCCATTGAAGGTCTGGAGCTGAGGATTAGCATCGATACCTTGCAGGGCGAGTCGGCGCATGGCGTTCTTGCGAAGTGCGCGGGCTGTTTCCTGTCCTGAAACGTGCTGGTTAATGAGGTAATTTGCCACCTCGGTCAGTCCCTGCTCCATCAGTTCCTTGTGCTTCATGCACCACAGACTCCATGTGTGTACCTTGCTGCTGTGGGCAGTAAGGGTTTGAGCCAGTTGGGTGAGCTGGCTGAGTGTGTGGCTCTGCTGACCTGCTACGCCAATCTGCTGACTATCTGCCAGAATCTTATAAATGGTAGGAAGGAGGCTTTCGTTGAGGTGGGAGACTGTCATCTGCTGCTGCCAAGCTGCATAGGCTGTCTGATATGCCGTCAGTCGCTGGGCAAGCGGACCAATCTCCTCCCATTCGCCGTTGAATCCGTGCGCACGGAGTTGTTTGCGCAGTTTCTTCTTGGCAAAAAACTTGGGGAGGAACCACTTGTCGTTAGCTTGTGTGAAGAGCGCACTTAGTTGTTTTCCGTCCTGCTGAAGGATGGAAGCTTGACAGCCGTTCTGAGCTGCTTGCTGCTTCTTCACAGCATCGTTCTGGAGGGCTTGAAGTTGAATGATGTCGCGCAGACAAAGCGTGTCGGGAATGCCAGCTGTGACAGCACTTTGAATGCAGTTTGTCAAGTCCTGGCAGATGCCTGTCAGGCGGTCGCCTGCCGTGAGGCTTGTATCTGTGATGAAGAACGGACGGAGTGGATGGTCGGCAGGATGTCCTGTGGAGATGAGCACCTGGTCGGCTTCTTCCATCCATTGGTCAATCTGGTTCAGACGCTCAGCAGTAAGTGTTGTCAGAAGTGTCTCGCTCACAGGCATTTCCTCACCTTTCAAAGCCAGCCATTGACTGATGCAGTCATAGACGGACAGCCCGCGTTGGCTCTTGGTGTGGAGTGCCTCCATGTAGGCGATGAGTTGCTGGCGTTGCTGGAAAAGCTGCTGTGAACGCTCTGCGTAGGTTTTGGAGTCAGCCCGATGGCTCACTTCCAATGCACGATCGAGCTGAGCCAGAAGGTGGGTCTTGGTAGCTTTGTTTGAGTGCATCTCCAAGCAGAACGGTCCCAGTCCTACTTTCTCCAAACGCTTCTGCACAACGGAGAGGGCTGCCATCTTCTCAGCCACGAAGAGCACACGCCGTCCGTTATAAAGGGCGTTGGCAATCATGTTCGTGATGGTTTGGCTCTTACCTGTTCCTGGAGGGCCGTGAAGGATGAAGCTCTTCCCTTCGCCACTTTCTACGACAGCTTCCAACTGACTGGAATCAACATCGAGCGGAACGGCAAAGGCGCTGGGTTGCTGCTGCTTGTCGATTCGGCGTGCATCAGCTCCTTCTTGTGATACATCCACCTTGAGCGTGCCAGTCACGAGGCTCTGGATGATGGTGCTGGTCAGCATTTTCTCTGCACTCGTATGGATGTCGTTCCACATGACGAACTTGCTGAACGAGAACAGACCGAGTACCGATTCTTCCACCACAGACCAGTCCTGATGGCTGCTGATGATGTCGCGGACGGTCTGCAGAACCTTGTTCACATCCACGCCGTGTTCGTCCATCGGCAGGGGTGAGAGTGCCGAGAAGTCCATCTGATACTGCTGGCGCATGAGTTCGACAAGGGTGGTGTTGAGAATCACGTCCTCATCCCTCATGCGAAGCACGAACCGTCCTCCTGAGTGGCGCACGATTTCCATAGGCAGGAGCAAAATGGGTGCATAGCGCCATTTGTCCTTGTTGCCCAATTCCTTCCATCGTAACATGCCCAAGACCATATAAAGGGAGTTGGCACCATTCTCTTCCAACGCCGTACGAGCTGCCCGATGCAGGGCTTTGAGTGCGTTCTGAAGATCATCGTCGTCCAGATAGGTCATCACGTGCTTCTTCTTCAGTCCTTCTGCCACAGCTTTCTGCTGGGCTTCATCGAGCATCTGGGAATCAATCACGCCAGCCTCGTCCATGGGCTGGAATTTCATCTTCTGCGCCTTCTCTCCCTCAGCTTTCTCTTCGTTCCAAAGCACAGGTGTCATCGTGGCTCCGTCTTGCAGGGCATCTTCCAGCAGACCGATGTCCGTAGCTGCCACCTGTACCACCTTGCTTCGTACACGCAGGTTGAGCAGGTTGTTGCGAAGGCTGAAGTCCAGCAGCTTGCGCTCCCAGAGTTGCATCTTAGGAACACGCGACTCGTCGTCAACGATGAGCTGACGGCTCTCATTTTCTTCCTCGATGGTGGGCTGGAGGCTCTTATTCTCTTGCTCGATGGTGGGCTGGAGGTTCACAGGTGTCTCTTCGGCATTGGTTGACTGAATGTTGACAGCTGTTGAGTCGTTATTTGGATTCATGTTGCGAATATTTTTGATAGTTATGGGTGCAAAGATACGATTATTTCTTCAAATTCGTGCATTTTTTTGAAAAAAACAGGTGAAAATCATTGTCAAACGAGAAAAAAAGCGTAACTTTGCAGGCCAATTTGTGTGCAGACGCTCCCCCGAAGCGTCCCGATTGGTGTGTGGATAGTGCATCCTATTAGCCGGGAACATGGTCCGTGAACCACCCGTCAGCCGTCACACTTGGCAAGAAACAAAATTCAATTAGTAACAACAAAAAGAAGTAAAAAAGAAGTAATGAACACGTTAAGTTTCAGCACTCACTTTGCAACACGCGAAGAGGCCAACAAGGAATGGGTGGTAGTTGACGCTGCCGCAGAACCCATCGTAGGTCGTCTCGCATCTAAGGTTGCAAAAATCCTGCGTGGCAAGTATAAGCCATGCTTCACGCCCAATCAGGACTGTGGCGACAATGTCATCATCATCAATGCCAGCAAAATTGAGTTCTCTGGCAACAAGTGGGCAGACAAAGAGTATATCACATTCTCCGGTTATCCAGGTGGACAGCATCGGGTTACTGCTGAGAAGCAGGCAAAGAAGTCTTACGGTTACGAGCGCATCCTGCGTCACGCTGTGAAGGGTATGCTTCCAAAGGGCCGTCTTGGCGACAAGATCCTTGGCAACCTCTACATCTTCGACGGTGCAGAGCACGACAAGCAGGCTCAGAGTCCTAAAACAATTGATATTAACGCTCTTAAATAATTATAGGTATGGAAGTAGTACACGCTATTGGTCGTCGCAAGGCAGCAGTTGCCCGCGTATATCTTTCAGAAGGAACTGGTAAGATTACTATCAATAAGAGAGACTTGAAGGATTATTTCCCCTCTGAACTCGTACAGTTCGTGGTGAAGCAGCCGCTGAACCTGCTGAACGTGGCAGAGAAGTACGATGTGAAAGTGAACGTATATGGTGGCGGTTTCACCGGTCAGAGCCAGGCTCTGCGTCTCGCCATTGCTCGCGCACTCGTTAAGATCAACGCTGAAGACAAGAAGGCACTCCGTGCAGAAGGATTCATCACTCGCGACTCACGTGTTGTTGAACGTAAGAAGCCAGGTCGTCCAAAGGCACGCCGCAGATTCCAGTTCAGTAAGCGTTAATTTTTCTCCCTTATACATTATTTATTATAATAGAAACAATCAACGTTTAGTATCTAAACTCCGACGGATCTTCTTATAATTTATAATTTGCAATTTATAATTTATTCGAAAGCTACCTTGGGGTTGAGTTTACGACAAGTATAAACTTAAAAAGAAAGTAAACAAATTATGTCAAGAACAACATTCGACGCCCTGCTCGAGGCAGGTGCACACTTCGGTCACTTGAAAAGAAGATGGAACCCAGCGATGGCTCCCTACATCTTCATGGAGCGTAACGGCATCCATATCATCGACCTCCACAAGACAGTAGCCAAGATTGACCAGGCTGCTGACGCGCTCAAGCAAATCGCAAAGAGCGGAAAGAGAATTCTCTTTGTTGCTACTAAGAAACAGGCTAAAGAACTTGTAGCTGAGAAGGCTACATCCGTGAATATGCCATACGTTATCGAACGTTGGCCAGGTGGTATGCTCACCAACTTCCCCACTATCCGCAAGGCTGTGAAGAAGATGGCAACCATCGACAAACTGCTCAGCGACGGTACTTACGACAAGCTGTCGAAGCGTGAGAACCTCCAGATTCGTCGTAAGCGCGAGAAGCTCGAGAAGAACCTCGGTTCTATCGCCGACCTGACTCGCCTCCCATCAGCCCTCTTCGTGGTTGACGTGATGAAGGAGAATATCGCCGTTCGCGAGGCTAACCGTCTGGGTATCCCCGTATTCGCTATCGTTGACACCAACTCCGATCCTAACAACATCGACTTCGTGATTCCTGCAAACGATGATGCACCAAAGGCTATCGAACTGATTCTCGATGCTTGCTGCGCTGCCATCAACGAAGGTATCGAAGAGCGTAAGGCTGAAAAGATCGACATGGAAGCTGCAGGCGAAGGTGAGGAAATTCCAGAGAAGGTGGAGAAGCCCGCTCGCAAGCGCACTCCAAAGGCAAAGAAGGAAGAGGCTCCTGCTGCTGAAGAAGTTGCTGTAGAGGCTCCAGCCGAAGAGGCTGCACCTGCTGCTGAAGAAGCTGCTCCTGCCGAAGAAGCTCCCGCTGCTGAATAATCTAAATTTGTAAATCGTAAAATTGTAAATCCGAAATGGCTGTTACATTACAGGAAATAAATGCACTTCGCCAGAAGACTCAGGCAGGTCTCATGGACTGCAAGAAGGCTCTCACAGAGGCCAATGGCGATATGGAGGTAGCTATGGACATCCTCCGCAAGAAAGGTCAGCTCGTTGCTGCAAAGCGTAGCGACCGCGAGGCAGCTGAAGGTTGCGTACTCGCTAAGGTTGACGGTAAGTTCGGTGCAATGATTGCACTTAAGTGTGAAACTGACTTCGTAGCTAAGAACGCAGACTTCGTAGCTCTTGCCAACAAGGTAATCGATGCTGCTGTGGCTGCTCGTTGCAAGACCCTCGAAGAAGTGAAGGCTCTCACCATCGACGGAACAACCGTTGCTGAGGCTGTAGTTGACCGTTCAGGTGTGACTGGCGAGAAGATGGAACTTGATGGCTATGCATTCGTAGAAGGCGAGAAAATTGTTGCCTACAACCACATGAACCAGAACTTCCTCTGCACCCTCGTGGCTTATAACAAGGAGTGTAGCGACGAAGTGGCTAAGGGTGTGGCTATGCAGGTTGCTGCTATGTCTCCTATCGCTCTCGACGAAGCCAGCGTTCCAGAATCTGTAAAGGAAACTGAGCTGAAGAACTCTGTAGAGAAGGCTAAGCAGAACCAGATTGGCAAGGCTGTTGAGAACGCCCTCAAGAAGGCTGGTATCAACCCTGCACACGTTGACTCTGAGGATCACATCGAATCGAACACCACAAAGGGCTGGATCACTCCTGAGCAGGCTGCACAGGCACGTGAAATTAAGGCTACTGTGGCTGCCGAGGCAGAGAAGAACCTCAAACCTGAGATGATTCAGAACATCGCTAAGGGTATGGTGAACAAGTTCTTCAAGGAGGCTTGTCTGCTCGACCAGGCTTACATCGACGATAACAAGGTGAGCGTTGCTCAGTTCCTCCAGGCTGCTGACAAGGAACTCACCGTTACTGACTTCAAGCGCTACACACTCCGCGCTGAATAATCGTCAGAACAACAAAAAGAAGGGTGCCCAATTGGAGGGCACTGAAAAAGTCCTCAAGATAGGAAGACTTCTCGATTATTAACAAAAAAGCAGATTGCACATAGCCGTTACATACGGATTAGCAATCTGCTTTTCATTATGCCCTTTTACGCCCTTTCATGTCACAGGAAGCATCCCAAATGCGTCTCTGTAGGCTCATTTGAGCGCACTAT
>CAJOHO010000009.1 GCA_905234555.1 uncultured Bacteroidaceae bacterium | reverse complement strand
AGAGACGGAAGTATCACCTCCTGAGCCGACGTTATTTGATTGAGGGGCTTACTTTTTCAAAAACAAGTCCGCAATGCCTATTTATCGGCACTGCGGACATATGATTTTTCGCTTTTCAACTTTTAGCGGACAGCAATAAAAAAAAATCAAATATAGTGTACCCTTGATGAATAAATAAATTTCTGATAGTTGTTTTTCATCATCTTTTCCCTGTTAACAAGCTCAAAATTTTATGTTAATGCTTACGAATATTAGTGCTAACACGAGCCGTCATTCGTGCGTGCACGAATGAAATTTCAAGCGTGCACGAATGAAATTCTCAGCGTGCTCAGACCACCCACTCGTGCACGCTCAAAATTTCGCCAGAGCGTGCACAAAATGTCAACCGTGCACGCACGAATTTTCGCTAAAGTTAACATTAACGAAAACCCCTTTAAAGTTAGGGTTGTTCTTGGACATTTCCAGACTGTGTTCGTTGAAGTGTGGCATACTACTTTCCTTTTAGTTGTTTGATGTCCTTATCCAGTTCCTTAATACTTTCCAGATGAATCTGCTCTTTCTCGATTTCCTTGTATTTCGTGTATTCCGATTCCGCTTTCTGTTTGGCTAACTCATGAGAAATCTTCCCAGGGCCTTCCAATACATTACGTTCATTCAGCTTCAGAATTACATCCAGTCGTTCTTCCAATCTTTCATGAACATTGGGCGATGCGCCAACGCCTGCGACTCGGCATAAGCCAGATATTGCTCAACAATCAGCTTCAACGCTTTCAGTTCATCTCCGTTAAGATAATTCTTTCCGACCAGAATATCCTGCTTTCTAACTTTTTCGATGTCGCTTGTTGAAGTCAATCCCATCATCGGGAGCGAGGCATTAGCACGATAATAGATCAGTTCTGCTGCAGTCTTCTCGCTCACAGCCCATAGCAACTTGTTCTGCACCTCCTTGAAAAACAGAATGGTCATTTCGTCCGATGGGTCATAGTCGATGCTCGTCTTATAGATATCCTTGATTTGCTGATAGAACACTTTTCCCTCCAATCGTATTTCGCGAATCTTTTCTATCAGTTCGCGGAAATAGTTCATGGAGTTACCTTTCTTAAAGCGTTCTTCATTCAGAGCATAGCCACGAATGATGTAGTCGTGCAGTCGTTGTGTGGCCCAAATACGGAACATTGTACCTTGTCGTGACTTTACGCGATAACCGACTGAGATGATGACATCTAAGTTATAGAAATTTGTTGGTTTGGTAGAAAAATCGGAAATTCCGATTTTTCTTATGCTCTTCTCTTCGGTCAGCTCTCCTTCTTGGTATATATTAAGTATGTGTTCATTGATTGTAGAACGCGACTTCCCGAAGAGCAGACACATCTGGTCAATAGTCAACCAAACCGTTTCATCTTGAAACAGCACGTCCACTTTCACATTACCATCTTCCGACTGGTAAAGTACAATCTCGTCTTGTATAGGTACGAGATGATTGTTTATTATGTTCTTGTCTTCTGCCATATCCTTATTGTTTTATGTTTCCCATCTTGGCTAATAAATATCAATTTCCAAATCACCCATGAAACAGCCAAACGGTGAGGGAAAACTAAAAACGGCAGTTGACGAATCAGCTGCCGTTTGGGTTATTTGCTTATTCTGCAAAGTTGAAAGTGATGGTCTCACCTGGTTCGGGAGCATGTTCTACCACTTCGGCTGAGGCGCGGAACTTGTCGGTCATGCCTTTGGTGCGCTTGTAGGTAGGTGAGGTTTCAACGCTGGAGATGATGTCGTCGTTGTCGAGTTCCTCGTCGCGGAAGATGAAGCTGTAAATCGGGCGCTTGATGTTTCCACCCTTCATCTGACCGTAGTATGCTGTACGACGGGTTGCCTTCTCGGCTTCCTTCTCTGCTTCCTCGGCAGCGATGCGGAGTTGGTTCTCGTCCTGCTGACGGAGGCGTTCGTTCATCTCTTCTGAGTTGATGTCCTTGACGCCGAATCCTGATGCGAGGATGGTAATCTTCACCTTGTCCTTGAGTGAGGAATCGTAGGAGTGTCCCCATTTGGTCTCAACGGAGGTGGTCTCCATCTTCTCCATGAACTCGTTGATCTCGTTCATCTCTTCCATCATGAGTGGCAGTTCGCCTTCTGGTCCAGGCTCTATCATGTGGATGAGCACTTTCTTGGAGTGGAAGATGTCGTTATCGTTGAGGAGCGGAGAATGGAGTGCGTCCTCGATGGCTTTGGACACACGTCCTTCGCCTTGTCCGAAACCGTTGCTCATGATGGCCACACCACCGTCCTTGAGGACTGTCTTCACATCCTGGAAGTCGAGGTTGATATGTCCGTGCATGGTGATGATTTCGGAGATGGACTTGGCGGCCTTGCAGAGGGTGTTGTCGGCACGTGCAAAGGCTTCGGTGAGTGTCTTATCCTGATAGATCTCACGCAGGCGTTCGTTGTTCACGACGAGGAGGGCATCTACGTTCTTGCTGATTTCCTCCACGCCATCGAGTGCCTGGTCGATCTTCTTGTTGCCTTCCCAGCGAAAGGGGATCGTGACGATGCCGACGGTGAGGATGCCCATCTCCTTAGCGGTCTTGGCAATGAGGGGTGCGGCTCCTGTGCCGGTTCCACCACCCATACCTGCTGTGATGAACACCATCTTGGTGCCGTCGTTGAGCATGGCTCTGACGTCGTCGATGGACTCTTCAGTGGCCTGACGTGCACGTTCCGGACGGTTACCGGCTCCCAGTCCTTCCTTACCCAGCTGAATCTTGGCTGGTACGGGTGAATCCTGAAGGGCTTTGTTATCTGTGTTGCAGACCACGAAGGTGACATCGTGGATACCTTCGTTATACATGTGGTTGACAGCGTTGCTGCCGCCTCCACCTACTCCTATGACTTTGATGATGCTTTTATTCACTTGTGGAAAGTTGAATACATCGAAATTATCTTGACCCATCTTATGATTTACGATTTGACGATTTAACTTCGTTGATTTTTCTCACGACTCGGCCTTTCATGCGAGCATGAAGGCTCTCACTGCTCGAAAAGTTTCCAAATTACGATTTATTTCTCGATTTATTTCGATTTTACCATTGATCGAATTGTTTAACGGTTAGTCGTTGCCGTTAACGAGGTTTTCGAGGCTGCTCTTGAACTTTGACCAAACGCTGTTCTTGTTTTCCGCATCTGTAACTTCGTTTTGCAGTTTCTCTATAGCTTCGTTTAACTTAATTTCCAGGTCGCGGGCCTCGCGGATGGTCTGGCGATTCTTTTCTTTGGTTTCAAGTTGGGCAATGACTTTGACGAACTCATGTCCGAGGAGGTTCTTGGCTTCCTCCACAAAGGCAGCAGCCGACTTGCGAATGGATTTCTTGTCGCCATCTTCACAGACATCCTGGTACTTCTGATCTAGACGGGTGATGTAGTGGCGTGTCTGATTCTTGAACTCTTCCAGCTTCTGAAGGGCAGCAGCTTCGGCTTCAGCAGCACGTTGTTCTTCCTGCTTGCGAAGCGCAATTTCCTGTTCCTTGTCGTGTTGCTCGAACATGGAAGGTTGTGCAGACTTCTTCTCGCCTACGCAATTCTCGTTACCGCCTTCGAGCAAGGCAATGATAGACGTGCTGCGTACGTTGTCGGCTGTGAAGTTCGTCACCGTGCTGTTCTTGATGACTGAGAAGTTGAGGCGGTCTGCCACTCTCACTTTCTCCATCTTGAGTCGCTCGGCGAAGGCTTTCACGATATTCTTCATGGCTGCACCACCACCCGTCAGAACGACACCTCCGAGGAGCTGGTTGCCATATCCGGAGTTGATGATTTGCTGATGGATGTTGGCAATGATTTCAACCATTCGTGCATCGATGGTTGCCTGAATGTCGGAAAGCTTGATGACCTTGCCATAGGTGGTGGTGTAGGTCTGAGGAGCAGATGCCTCTTCGGTTTCTTCTTTTTCCTCTTCGATGGCGTTTCCGTATTGCAATTTGAGAACTTCGGCCTCAGCTTCGTCGATTTGCCAGCTGGTGAGGTCTTGGGTGATGTTGGCAGATCCGATGGGCAGCGTGACGAGGTGACGAAGGATGTTGTTCTTATAGACCACGACGGTGGTGGTGCCTGCACCCAGATCAACCAGCACACTTCCTGCGCGCTTCTCCTGATCGGTCAGCACGTTCTCTGCCAAGTCGTAGGCTGCCAGACGCATTTCCTTGACTTTTACGTCTGTATTGCTGAAGCAGGTTTCGATGTTGTTGCGCAGCGTTCGACGAGCAATGACGTTGAGGTATTCGTTTTCAATCTTTGTACCGACAATGCCAACGGGGTCGTCGGGTGCCGGACGTCCATCTACAGAGCAAGACTGAGGGAAGTTATCCAGCAGTTCGTAGTCGGCAGGCACGCGTTGGCTTTCATCACGCATTTCGTCGATATGCTCTGCTGTGATGTAGGTCTCTGTGACGAGGTTCTTCTGCACCTTGTTCTTGATGGAACGCACAGACTGTCCGCCAATTCCGACATAAACCTGCGAGATAGACTGACGCAACGTGCTTTCCAACTTGGCGATTACGCTCTTGATGCCCTGCGTCGTCTTTTCAATATTATAAACCTGCCCACGCTTGATGCATGATGCATTGGTAGGTTCTTCGGCATACGCAATAATTTGTATGCCACCATCTTTCTTTTTACCAGCAATACCAGAGATGCGCGATGTCCCCAGTTCGATTGCCACGATGATTGAGTCTTTGTTCTCTAATGCTGCCATATCGATATGTTGTTTTTAATTTTTCGTTTTCTTTTTTGTGCAGATCACCTGATTGTCATATTCCAAGTTGATTTTGCTGTATTTGTTCCATCCAACTTTCTTCATTCCCTGCTCATAGAAGATTTGCATGCGTCGCAGTTTCTTCTCGTAGCCGCTGATGTCACCCAGATAGATGGTGTGTTCGCCGACTCGTGGAATGAGAGTGACGACAGGCTCCTGACGTTGGTTGAGCGAAACAAAGATTTGCTCTATCTGGTCGTTCCAAAACTCGTTCTGAGCCAGAAACGAACCAAATGCAGCCAACTGGCTCGTTGCGTACTTCTGGTCGATAGTTCCTGTAGCTGTCGGGATGTTGGTGACGTAGGCTGAGTTGGGAATGACGGTCCCTTCTTTATCCACGAAATAGCCTTGTCCGTTGGTCGGAAGGACATAGAGCACTGGTACTCGCTGACTGACCTTGATGCAGACCTTCCCTGTACCCATCTCCATGCCGCTGTTGGTCTTGTAGCACTCTACGGTGCGGATGAACTTGTTACGCAGAAGCTCCTGCTCGATGGCGCTGACATCAATGTCGCGCATCAACAGACCTTGAGGATGGAGATTCCTGCTGCGTAGCTGTTCTTCCAGCCTCACTCTGTCAGTAAACTGTGACACGGCACTATCCGTCACCTCAAGTTCCACCTTGGTGCAGCGTTCCTTGGGGTCACCTTCTGTCATGTTCGTCATGGCATAGATGAAATAGCCGATGACGACGAAGAACAGAATGAGGAATGTCCAGACTTTTAGTGTCTTTTTTGCCATGTCAGTGAGTTAAGCGTGAAGCGATTAGCGTGAAGCGTGAAGTGTGAAGAGATTAGCGTGAAGAGTTATCTTGCGGAGAGCAGTTCCGTGATTTGGGGTACGTAGTTCTCGATGTCTCCAGCACCTAAGGAGATGAGGACGTCGAATCCTCCTTTTGCCACCTCGTCGAGAATCTGTTCCTTGTGGATGAGGTGCTTCTCGATGCCTGGACGCAGGTTGTTGTAGATGAGTTCGCTGGTCACACCTGGGATGGGCAACTCGCGTGCCGGATAGATGTCGCACAGATAAACTACATCGAGCAATGAGAGGGCGTCGGCAAACTCCTGGTAGAAGTCTCGTGTTCGGGTGTAGAGGTGGGGCTGGAAGATGGCTGCAATCTTCTTGTCTTGGTAGAGTTCGCGAACGGAACGGACACATTGCTCAATCTCCTTGGGATGATGTCCGTAGTCGCTCAGGAAGACCACACGCTCGTTCTTCACCTTAAAGTCGAAACGGCGATCCACTCCCTGGAAACTGCGGATTCCCTCTCGGAGTTCGTCGTCGGTGGCTCCAGCCAACTGAGCCAGCGCCATCGCTGCAACACCGTTCTCTATGTTGATGCCGACAGGAACGCCTAACTGCACATCGCGGATGACGCCCTTGGGCGACACGAAGTCGAAGAAGATGTTTCCGTTGCCGATGCGGATGTTCTCGGCGTGGAAGTCGCCTTTGTCGCGAGAATACTCATAAACGCTCACTCCTTCAGGCACACGCTGTGTCATCTCCAGATCTGTGTGGATGATGAGTGCGCCACCTGGCTGAATGAGGGTCGTATAGTGGTTGAAGCTTTCCAGATAGGCTTCTTTCGTTCCATAGATGTCGAGATGGTCTGCATCGGTAGCCGTGATGACGGTTGCCCAAGGACGCAGCCAGTGGAAAGAGCGGTCGAACTCATCAGCCTCGATGACTACGTAGTCGCTGCTTTCGGAGAGGATGTAGTTGGTGCCGTAGTTCTTGGAAATGCCACCCAGGAAAGCGTTGCAATCCACATGGGACTGATGGAGGATGTGAGCCGTCATCGTCGAAGTGGTGGTCTTTCCATGTGTGCCTGCCACACAAAGACCCTTATGCTGACGGGTGAGCCATCCCAAAACCTGTGCACGTTTCTGCAGCTCGAATCCTTCCTGTGTAAAGAACTGGAGTTCTTTGTGCTCTTTGGGAATGGCGGGTGTATAGACAACCAGCGTCGTTGCCTTGTCCTTGAAGCAGTCTGGAATGAGCTGCACATCTTCCTCGTAGTGAATCTGTGCACCTTCTTCGATCAGCTGCGTGGTGAGTGGGGTAGGGGTTTTGTCGTAACCGCCCACCTGATAGCCCTTTCGCAGGAAATAGCGCACAAGGGCACTCATGCCGATGCCGCCGGCACCTACGAAATAGACGGATTGTATGTTGTTTTCGTTCATGAATTGCTGTTTTTCTTATTTGGTGGCGATGCCAGCTAGTTTGAAGACCTCTTCGGCGATGGTCTGTGCAGAGTTGTGATAGGCGAGCTTGCCTGCGTTCTCACCCAGTTGCTGAAGTTGCTTGGTGTCGAGCACGGTCTTGATGGCAAGTGGTACGAGCTGGTTTTGTGCTTCAGCGTCGCGAACCAGAATGGCGGCTCCCTTTGTGGAGAGTGCCATTGCGTTCTTGGTCTGGTGATCCTCTGCTACGTTGGGCGAAGGAACGAGGATGCAGGGCTTCTGGAGCAGACAGAGTTCGGAGATGCTGCTGGCGCCGGCACGTGATACCACCAAGTCGGCAGCTGCATAGGCCTGATCCATATTGGCAATGAAGTCCATGACCTTCAGGTTTTCCACCTCGTCTTCCTTTGCCAGTGCCTCCTGCACAGCCTCGCTGTAGTACTTACCGGTCTGGAGGATGAACTGCACATCTGGATTGCTGCGGATGTCCTCAATGTGCTGGAGGACGCTCTCGTTCATGGTCCGAGCACCTAAGCTTCCACCGATAATCAGAACGGTACGTTTCTTGGGGTCAAGACCAAAACTCTTCACAGCCTCCGTCTTGTCGATGTTCGCTTCCAACAGGTTCTGACGAACAGGATTGCCTGTCTTCACGATCTTGTCGGCAGGAAAGAAACGCTCCATTCCGTCGTAAGCCACACAAATACGTTTGGCTTTCTTTGCCAACAGCTTGTTGGTGACACCAGCGTAGGAGTTCTGCTCCTGCAACAGGGTTGGGATTCCCATCTTGGCAGCTTCTTTCAGTGTGG
This sequence comes from uncultured Bacteroidaceae bacterium, assembly GCA_905234555.1. Taxonomy (GTDB): domain Bacteria; phylum Bacteroidota; class Bacteroidia; order Bacteroidales; family Bacteroidaceae; genus UBA3839. The sequence continues at coordinate 35,164 of CAJOHO010000009.1, read as the reverse complement.
GTCCGCTGGCATAACCGCCTACGCCCACCACCACCTGCGGCTTGAAGTCGCGGATGATTCGCTTTGCCATACGCTGGCTCTTCAGAATCTTCCAGATGACAGAAAAGTTCTTCAGCCAGTTCTTCCGATTGAGTCCACAGATGGGCAAGCCTACGATTTCATAACCTGCTTGTGGCACACGCTGCATCTCCATTCTGCCTAATGCACCCACAAACTTGATTTCTGCTTCGGGATGGGCGGCCTTGATGGCATTGGCAATGGAAATAGCTGGGAAGATGTGACCACCGGTCCCACCTCCACTAACGATGATTCTCAACGGTTCTGCTGCTTTCATTTTGCTGGGTTTTATCTGTTTTTGCATCTGTCGGATGCGTCACATTGCTTTCAAATTGCAAAAATACGAAATTTCTTTGAATAAATCGAAGATTTACTGATATTTTTTGCTTTTTTAAGTTTACTTATGCCATTCCTTCGCTGCTGGCTATTTCTTCGGCGTCAACAACACCTTCAATTTCAGGTGTCTCTTCCGCCTTCTTGGAGCTGACAATCTCTGCGTATCGGCTGACGGAAAGAATCATGCCGAGGTTGAAGGAAGTGATAATAATGGAGGTGCCTCCGTGACTGATGAGTGGGAGGGTCTGACCCGTCACAGGTGCCCAGCCTACAGCCACAGCCATATTGACCAAAGCCTGTAGGACCATCATCAACCCAAGGCCAATGACCAGGAAGGCAGGGAAGAACCGGTCGCATTTCTGCGCTATTCGTCCCACTCGGACCAGCAAGGCCAGATAGAGGAACATCACGATTAAGGCTCCGATGACGCCTGTCTCTTCCACAATGATGGAGAAGATGAAGTCGGACTCTGCATGGGGCAGGAAATCACGCTCTACGGAATTGCCTACGCCCACACCGATAATGCCTGAGTTGGCAATGGCGATATGGGAACGATAGACTTGTCGGTTCTCGTCAGCAGTCAGGTAGTTCTGCTCTTCCTGCATGCTCTCTTCGTGACCCAACTTCTTCTCGATGCGGTGCTTCCACGTTCTTGCTCGCTTGAGTCCTTCCAGACTTTCGTCAGGCGTATTGAGCAACACCACAACGCCCAATGCCGCGATGGCAAACAGGGCGCCCAATCCTTTGAGCATCAGTCCGATGGGGATATTGCCGATGAACATCATGACCAGCACCACAAAGAAGAGCATGGCGGCAGTAGAGAAGTTCTCAGGCGCAATCAGTCCGCAAATCAGCAAAGCCAGCGAACCAACGATTTTGAAGGCTTTTGCATGTCCGCCCTTTGTCGCACGAATCACATAGCGAACCCCTCGTTTTGTGTGTACTTTCTCCTCTTTCTGCATCTTCGAAAGCACCACGGCGATGGCAAGAATCAGGAAGGTCTTTGCCATTTCCGAGGGCTGGAAACGGATGCCGAAAAGGTCCATCCATCTGGCAGCATCGTTAATGCCTTTCTGAACGGTAAGCATATAGGCCAGCATACCGATGACGATGGGCAGGAAGATGATAGGCAGCAGTTTGAAGTACTTACAGGGAACCCGTGTGATTGCCATGATGACCAGCAGTCCAATCAGCAGGAATGCAGCCTGATGCACCACAGGATCCCAGTGGTTTCCGCTCCTGAACGTCAAAGCACTGGAGGCGCTGTAGATGGCAACCAGCGAAATCATGCACAAGAGGAAGTAGATCATCCAAATGCCTTTGTCGCCTTTGAAGATGTTCAGCTTGAGATATGTCGATAGGGCTTTACTCATGTTGCGAGTGATAGTTTTTTCAGAGTTCTCTTACGTATTGCTTGAATTGGTCGCCACGGTCTTCCATGTTCTTGAAGAGATCGAAGCTGGCGCAGCAGGGACTCAGGAGGACACAAGCACCAGGCTTGGCCATCTGGTAGCAGGCATCCACACAGTCTTTCATGCTTCGTACATCACGGATGGGGATGCCGAAGCTGTCGAAGGCAGCGTGGAGCTTGGCATTATCAACACCCAGGAACACCAGACCGATGCACTTCTCCCGAACCAAGTCGAAGATCTCGCTGTAGTCGTTGCCTTTATCCACTCCACCCAAAATCAGCACGGTGGGCTGCTTCATGCTTTCGAGGGCATACCAGCAGGCGTTCACGTTTGTGGCTTTGGAGTCGTTGACAAAGTCGATGCCTCTCACTCGTCCGGCTTTTTCCAGACGATGTTCCACACCGGCAAAGCTCTGAAGGCCTTTGCGGATCAGTTCGCTCGAAACTCCTGCGATGTCGGCTGTGATACCTGCGGCGAGGGAGTTGTAGAGGTTGTGCTTTCCTGTGAGCGCCAATTCTTCCTGCTCCATATTGAACGGAGTGGGTTTCTCAATCACGTATTCTTCGTCTTCCACGTAGGCGATGGCGTCATTCTCATGGAATTCGGAGAACGGATAGAGTTGGGCTTTCAGGTCGTATTTCTCCAGTTCGCGCTTGACCACAGGATCGTCGTTCCAGAAGACGAAAGCATCGTCTGCAGTCTGGTTGCGGGTGATGCGCATCTTCGAATCCACATAGTTCTGCATTTTGAAGTCGTAGCGGTCCAGATGGTCGGGCGTGATGTTCATCAGCACGGCGATGTCGGCACGGAAGTCGTACATGTTGTCGAGCTGGAAACTGGACAATTCGATGACGTAGTAGTCGAAACTTTCCTCAGCAACCTGTAGTGCCAGACTTCGCCCGATGTTGCCAGCCAGTCCAACGTTATAGCCGGCTCCCTTGAGGATATGGTAAATTAGGGAAGTCGTGGTGGTCTTACCGTTCGAACCTGTGATGCAGATCATCTTGGCATTGGTGTAGCGACCGGCGAACTCGATTTCGGAGATGATAGGGATGTTCAGCGCCTTTATCTTCTGAATCATGGGTGCCTTGTCGGGGATGCCAGGACTTTTGATAATCTCATCCGCATTCAGAATCAGCTCTTCGGTGTGCTGACCCTCTTCCCAGGGAATCTGATGTTCGTTCAACAGATCCTTATATTTATCCTTGATGGCAGACATGTCGGACACAAACACGTCGAAGCCTTTGTTCTTGGCTAATACGGCTGCGCCTGCTCCGCTTTCTGCTGCTCCTAAGATGACGATTCTTTTCATTGTTTCTCTCTTTTACTTGTCGTTATGTCGTTATGTCGAGGGCGCCCTGTCGTTATATCGTAATGTCGTAATTTCGTTATTCCGATTTTTCTGGGGCGCCTGTCGAAATTTCGAGGTTTTATCTGATCTTCAGTGTGATAATGGTGATGGCTGCGAGGAGGATGGTGACAATCCAGAAGCGGACGGTGATCATGTTCTCCTGAAGCAGGGAGGTGGGTTTCTTGATAAAGTAATGTGCGTCGGGTACCAAATCACTTTGTGCGGTTCGGAAATGGTCGTGGATGGGTGTTCTCTTGAACATTCTGAGCTTCTTTCCATGACGCCTGCCCCACTTCACAGTACTGATTTGTATGATGACCGAAAGGCTCTCCATCAGGAAGATACCGCAGAGGATGGGCAGCATCAGTTCTTTGTGGATGATAACAGCCGTCACGGCAATCACGCCGCCAATGGCCAGACTGCCTGTGTCGCCCATGAATACTTTGGCTGGATAGGCATTGAACCAAAGGAAGCCGATGAGTGCACCGACAAAGGCACATATAAACACCACAATCTCTTCACTTCCTGGGATGTACATCACATTTAGATAGCTGGCGAAGTTGATATGTCCTGACACGTAGGCCAGGATACCCAACGCAGTTCCGATGATGGCGGAGTTGCCGGCACACATACCGTCCATTCCGTCGTTGAGGTTCGCTCCGTTCGACACAGCCATGATGACAAACGTCGTCACCAGCACGAACAGGATCCAGCCGCAGGCACGACGTGTGGTACCGTTCTCTATCCAGTTGAAGACGCTGGTGTAGTCCAGGTTGTTGTTCTTGACAAACGGCAAGGTGGTGACGGTGGATTTGCGGGCTTCGCTCTTCTCATAAACCACCTCGCTGTTTTCCACTTTCTTGGTGACACTCTCACTGATTACAGCCTGTGGACTTTGCCAAAGTACAATGCCGATGGTAAGTCCAAGTGCAAACTGTCCCAGCAGTTTATAGCGTGGTTTCAGTCCGTCCTTGTTCCCACGTAGTTTGATGAGGTCGTCCAGGAAGCCAAGAAAACCGAACCAAACAACGGTGATAAGCAGAAGAATGACATAGATGTTGGTGAGCTTACCCAAGAGTAGGGCAGGGATGACCACTGCCAGCACAATCACCACACCGCCCATCGACGGCACGCCGATCTTCTTCACGCCAAATGGATCAATTTCCGCAGAACGGGCCTGTTCGATGTGGCGTTTCTTTTTCATGTAGGTAATGAATTTTTTGCTTACCCACAGCGAAATAATCAGCGACATCATCAGTGCCAGCAACGAACGGAAAGACACATACGACCACATGCCTGCGCCCGGCAGGTTCAGTTGGTCCAGAAATTGAGAAAGATGGTATAGCATGGTCTTTTATTTACTTTTTAGAAACATTTGCGGACTTCTTCCTTGTCATCAAAATGGTGCTTCACACCCTGCACGTCCTGATAGTCTTCGTGTCCCTTGCCGGCAATGAGGATGACATCGCCTTTCTGGGCCAACATACAGGCTGCACGGATGGCTTCGCGACGATCCACGATGGTCAGCACCTTCTTCATCTGTTCGGCGTCGAGTCCAGCCAGCATATCGTCAATGATTGCTTGCGGTTCTTCGAAACGGGGATTGTCGCTGGTGATAATCACACGGTCGCTCTGGCGAACGGCTTCCTGTGCCATCAGCGGACGCTTACCTTTGTCGCGATTGCCGCCGGCACCACAGACCGTGATGACCTGTCCTTTTCCTTCCAGCACACCATGAATGGCGTTCAGCACATTCTCCAACGCATCCGGAGTATGAGCGTAATCCACAACGGCGGTATAACCGCTGGGTGAACGTAGTGCCTCCAGACGTCCGCTGACGGGTTTCATCTCGCTCAGCGCTACGAGCACATTCATCGGATCTTCTCCCAGCATGACGGCAGCACCATACACAGCCAGAAGATTCGAGACGTTGAACTTTCCGATGAAGTGTACACCGACTTCCTTGCCGTTGATTTCCAAGTACATGCCTTCGAAGTGACACTCAATGATCTTGGCTTTGAAGTCAGCCACCTGCTGGACGGAGTAGGTCTTCACCGTTGCTTTTGTGTTCTGCACCATCACCATTCCGTGCTTGTCATCCACGTTGGTAATGGCGAAGGCATCCTTGGGCAGGCGGTCGAAGAACTGCTGCTTGGCTTTCAGGTAGTTCTCAAAGGTCTTGTGGTAGTCCAGATGGTCGCGGGTGAGGTTCGTAAAGAGACCTCCCACGAAGTGCAGACCTCCGATGCGGTTCTGAACCACGCTGTGCGAACTCACTTCCATGAATACATACGAGCAACCAGCCTCTACCATCTGTGCTAAGAGCTTGTTGAGAGTGATGGGATCGGGTGTGGTGTGTTCGGTGGGAACAGCCTGGTCGTCAATATAGTTGCATACCGTAGAGAGCAGTCCTACTTTGTAGCCTAAGCGGCGAAACAGGTTGTAGAGCGTGGTGGCAATGGTGGTTTTGCCGTTGGTTCCCGTCACACCCACGAGCTTCATCTTTTCGGTGGGGTGTCCGTAGAAAGCGGTGGCGATTTCGCCTACCACCTGCTCGGAGTTTTCCACCTTTACGAACGTCACGCCTGCAGGCTGTTCAGCTGGAATCTCTTCACACACCACAGCTACCGCACCCTGTTCAATCGCTTTTCCAATGAACCGATGGCCGTCAACCTGTGTACCCTTGACAGCAATGAACAGATGGCCAGGGGCAACCTGGCGCGAATCGCTGTTCACTCCTGTGATTTCCTTTTCTACCTCTCCCTTCGTCTCAATGATAGAGAGGCGTTCTAACAATGCTGATAATTTCATATTGTTGTTTCTTGTTTAATCTTTAGAACATGCTCTTACATAGACAATTCCACTTCCACGACTTTTCCTTTGGTCACCTTGCTGCCGGCTGCCAGACTCTGGCTCTTCACCTTGCCGTAGCCTTTCACACGGGCTTTCATGCCTCGGCTCTCAATGGCGAAGATGGCATCGCGAGCACCCATATCTTTCAGGTCAGGCATCTTGCCGCTTTCGTCAGCAATGTTGTGGAACTGTATGTTCTGTCCGCTCGCAGTTGCGCTGGCATACGTGCTACTGCCGCCCGAATAAGGAATCTTCATCCAGCCCAACACCTGCTGTGTGGCGTGGGTGTTGCCGTTCATCACCGTCGGCGTCATCACAGCCAGTGAGTCCTTGATGTCTTCCACGTCTCTCGTGATGACTTTCGAATAGATGCGTTCGGCTATCTGTGCCACAACAGGTGCACAGGCGCTGCCACCATATAGTCCGTGTCCTTGGATGGAGACGAGACAGGTGTATTGGGGAGCGTCAGAGGGGAAGTAGCCGCAGAACGTGGTGTAGTGCAGACTGCGTTCATAGTGTCCGCCAACCACCACCTGTGCCGTTCCTGTCTTGCCCGATACGCTGTAGTATTTGTTGCGGGCGTTCTTTCCTGTGCATGAAGAACCTAGCGTACCGTCGCCGTTCACCACTTTCTTCAGGATACCTTGGATCTCTTTCAGCACTTCGGGCTTGCAGATCTGTTCCTTGATGACTTCCACAGGGAATTCCTCAACGATTTTTCCGTCTCTGGCTGTAGCACGAGCGAAGCGTGGACGCACCATCTTTCCGTTGTTGGCGATGGCGTTGTAGAATGTGGCAGTCTGGATGGGTGCTACCATCACACCGTAACCGATGGACATCCAGGGGATGGAGGTGTCGGCCCAGCGTGCGTTCTCCTTGGGACCTAAGATGACAGGTTTGCGATAGCCACGCATATTAATGTCCAACGGAGTGCCGATACCCACTCGCTTCAGTCCTTCCACGAACTTCTCAGGCTGCTTATGGTAGTGACTGTCAATCAGTTTGCTGACACCTACGTTCGACGAACGCATCATGACATGCGTCACGTCGAGCATACCTGGAGCACCACTGCCAGAGTCCGACATGCGGCGACCATACCAGGTGACAGAACCGACACCCACGTCCACCATATCGTTCACGGAGATTTCACCGTCGTCCAGCGCCACCATGATGGAAGCGGTCTTAAACGTCGAACCTGGTTCCATAGCGGCTCCCATCGTGTAGTCCAATTCTTCTCTGTATTGGGTGTGGTCGATGGAGTCACGCGTCAGGTTCACCAACGCCTTCACGTCACCTGTCGAAACTTCCATCAGGATGGCAAGTCCGAACTGGGCGTTTTTGTCCTGCAACTGTTTCCTCAGGATGCCTTCACAGATATCTTGCAGCGAAACGTCGATGGTGGAGACGATGTCGTAACCGTCTTCCGGTTCCTGTTTCACTTGCGAGACAGTACGCGAACGGACACGACGTTGAAGCTCCATGCCGTTCTTTCCGCGCAGCAGCGAGTCGTACGCCAGTTCCAGTCCGTAGATGGCAACGACGGAGTCTTTGTTGGCAGGTTGTTGAGGTTTCGCAGCATTCGCTTTCTTACCGCCAGTGGTGTCTTCCGCCACGTTGCTCACACCATACACGCCACCCAGCACCTTGCTAGCCAGTCTGCCAAAGGGACGCTTACGGTTGTTGCGGGGTTCGGGTGCCAGACCGCTGACATTAGGATTCCTGTGACAGAGGAGAGGCAGTTCTTCCAGTTGTGAGAACTGGATGTAGTTGAGCACATAGCCGTTCAGCAAGTCGAAACTGCGTGCAGAGGCGATTTTTACACTCGACGAATCTTTCTTCATCTCAGCCAGACGCTTCTTCAGCTCTTTTCTCCGTTGCGATTTCCATTGGTTATAGGCTTCCAGATGCGAAGAGTCGCCCGTCTGAATCACGGCACTCTTGGCTTTGTCCCATTGCTCGGCATTCTCCCAACCGTATTTCAGGTACTCATAATAATATAAGGAATCGCGCGTAGGCTTGTTGTCTGCATCGGGAGCCGGACAGATACGTGCCAGTCCGCCAGCGATGGGTGGCAGATATTGCTTCAAGGTCTCCTTCCGCTTGTGGAAAGCTGTATCGTGTGCAGCATGCAGCTTAGGGTCTTTAGCGTCTTTAGGTACTCCAGCCAGGAAGTCGAAGTTTACCTTATAATTGGGCAGCGTACTGGCCATCAGCTCACCGTTCGTGGAGAGGATATTTCCACGCTGGGCAGGCAGACATTCTTCACGTTCTGTCTTGTAGAGCGATTCACGCAGATCCAACCAGTAGTCACGGTCAGTTGTCATCGTCTTCACCATGTGGTAAAGGATGAAAACGCATGCTACAATCGCCAGCACCACGATAAACGGGAATTTCCCTGATATATATTTCTTGTCAAACTTCATCTTTCCTATTATGAATTATGCATTATGCATTATGAATTATGCATTAAACTTACTCTTTTTTTATTCTGATTTCATACGGTGGCGTTTGCATTTGTTCGTTCAGCAGACTGGTGTCACCGATTTGCCGGAGCCTTTCCTCCACTTTCGATTGGCGGGTTAGGTTCATGAGGTCGCTCGACTGGGTGAGGACGCTGTATTGCATCTCTTGGAGTTGTGTCTGCAGGCTGTCGATAACGATGATGTCCTGCTGACCGGCGTAGCGGTTACCCGTGTAGATGAGCATCAGCACCATGACAAAGAAGATGAACATCACCTGACGAAGGAAGAACGGACTTTGCAGGATGTCACCACCAATAATGGTGCGGATGGAGATGTGACCGACGTCGTCTTCATCTTCATCCTCGTCGTTTGCAAAGCGTTCGATAGCGTCGCGGGCACCCTTTGCCTCCGACACTTTCTCTTCTTCCCCTTCTGCAATGGCTTCGTCCATCACTTCCAGGTCTTCTTCATCTTTCCGTTTCTTTTTACCCATATCGTTGTTTTTCCCTCTATCTAATAATTACAATTTACAATTTATAATTTAAAGCCCCACTTTTTCAGCAATTCTCAGTTTCGCACTCCTGCTGCGTGGATTCCGTTCCTGCTCTTTTGCTGTTGGTACAATGACTTTGTTGTTGACAGCTCGGAGTGGACTGCTGACGCGACCAAAGAAATCTTTCTCTTCGTGTCCCTCGCAGTTGCCCGAACGGATCAGGTTCTTCACCATGCGGTCCTCCAGAGAGTGGTAGGTGATGACGACGAGGCGTCCGCCTTCCTTCAGCAGCTCTGTTGCCTGAGTCAGCATCTCTCTCAGCGCAGCCATTTCCTGATTCACCTCGATGCGCAACGCCTGAAACACTTTCGCCAAATCTTTCTTCTCCTTTGAGTCCACCCCTCTGTCAGATGAGGATGGAGAAAGAATCTCCAGAAAATCTCCAGTCGTCTCAATACGTTTCTTCTGTCTGGCTTTCACGATGCGGGCAGCCAGTTGGCGACTCTGTTTCAGCTCTCCGTACAGGTAGAAAATGTCAGCCAGTTGCTTTTCGTCGTAGCTGTTCACCACGTCGGCAGCTGTCATTCCCCCTTTCTGGTTCATTCGCATGTCGAGCGGTCCTTCAAAACGGAAAGAGAAGCCCCGTTCGCTGTCATCGAAATGATGCGACGAAACTCCTAAGTCGGCAAGAATGCCGTCCACCTTTTCCACGCCGTAGTAGCGCAGGAAGTTCTTCAGGTAGCGGAAGTTGCTACGGACGAAAGTGAAATGATCGGTGTCGAAACCTTCTGTGTTCGCGATGGCGTCCAGGTCCTGGTCGAAAGAGTAAAGATGCCCCACGCCTTTCTCTCTATCAGAGAGATTTGCTGGAGCTGCCTCTGTCATCTGTCTCAGGATTTCACGACTGTGACCGCCGCCGCCAAAAGTAACGTCAACAAAGATACCGTCCTTGTTGACTTTCAGCCCTTCAATGCTCTCTTGGAGCAACACAGGCACATGGTAAGTCGGCGTCTCCATGGCGAACCCTTCTACAAAATGACAAAAGAACAAAATTACTCACAAACGAAAGAAACCACTCATTCAGCCATACGGTCCATCACCTCCTGCAAATCCTCGCCTAGGTTGTTCTCGGCAGAGAGCATTGACTCAATCTTGGTCTTGTCCCAGATCTCAATGTGATCATCCACAGCCAAGAATCTGACATCCTGGTCGATACCCGCATACTGCAACTTGCGTTTGGTCAGCAGCAGACGACCGTTGCTGTCCAGCTCCACCACTTCGGCATCAGACACGAACCGGCGCCAGATATTCTGGTGTTGACCGTTCCAGCGGCTCAAGCGAGAACGCATGGTGTCCAGCATCTCGTTCCACAGACTTTCGGGATACAGCACCAGACAGGGCTGGAAAAGGTCGGGGCGGACGATTAAGCGTTGCTCGCCTTCCGTCTCCATCACTTTCCGAAACGCAGCAGGCAAGAAAACCCGTCCTTTTGCGTCAGCTTTTGCTGGATAGTCACCGATAAATCTCATACGTTTTTGAAAATTTTTTGCAAAAATAGAAAAAAAACTTCATATTACCTCCACAATTCCCCACTTTTTTTCAAATTTTCTTAAAAAAGTTATCAACAGTCTGTTAATAACGTTCAGAATTGTTTAAAAATCAACAAAATAATCAATGTGGAGCAAAGTGGGGCAATTTTCCCCATTTTCCTCATTTTGCTATCTCCGAATGACGAGTTGCAGTTAAAAAGAGTTTCGTGCGTGCATGAGCGTCAATTCGTGCTGCACGAACGATTCTGGAAATACTAAAAGAAATAAAAATGCTAAGTGATTCCAGTAAAATGGATAAGTGTTTCTGGTTTTTATGGAAATTGTAACTCCTCATGCTATAAAAAGAAAACCGTATCGCTTTCGAGCAATACGGTTTCTTTAGCTATGACACTTTGCTTAAAGGCATAATTAAGCCAACTTGTTGATGTACTGAGCGGCACCAGACTTGAGGTTTGCAGCTTTCTTCCAGTGGATGATGTTACGCTTAGCGAGCTTGTCAAGCATCTTCTGGAGGGTTGGGAACTGTGCCTGTGCTTCTGCCTTGTCAGTTGTGGCGCGGAACTTACGGAGTGCTGTACGCATGGTCTTTGCGTAGTAGCGGTTGTGCAGACGGCGCTTTTCGTTCTGACGGATGCGCTTCAGTGCGGATTTGTGATTTGCCATTTTTTTCTTTGTTTTTTTAATGAGACATAAAAAAAGGAAGTACGATGTGGTATGGCTTTGAGACCTCGCACCCATCTTCCTTGAAGTTGGTAGCCCGTAGGAGAGTCGAACTCCTCTTTAGAGAATGAAAATCTCTCGTCCTAGCCGATAGACGAACGGGCCAGCCTGTGGCGTTTTAACGCCGAGCAAACGCTTTTTTCAGCATTTTGCGATAGCCTTCTTTGCATTTGCGGCTGCAAAGGTACTGCTTTTTCTTGGACTGACAAAACTTTTTTCCACTTTTTTTCAAATTTATCTGAAAATTGTATCTCGTCAGCGGATTTGCAGGAACAAATCGGATTATTTGAAGTCGATGGGAGTGCCCACACAGCCGCTGGGCTGCTGGATATTGAGGAGGGCGCAGACGGTGGTGGCGATGTCAGTAATGGCGTGGGTGCGGTTGTCCCATCCGTGAGGCACGTTCCAGCCAAAGAAGATCAGGGGAATGTGGGTGTCGTCAGGATTCCAGAGGCCGTGGGTAGTACCTTTATAAATATATGCTGCCTCACGCAGTTTGTCGAGACTGGCGTAGTCTTCCGTGAGGTCGGAACGGAAGATAATCTGGATGTCGCCTGAGCGATGAGGATTGTAGCCGTTAATGGCCTTGGTATGAATGGGTTCGGGCACATAGTCGGGAACAGCGTTGGCAGGGAAGGCATACGCCACTTCCTCTCGTTGGCGCAGCCAGTTGACTGTCGCCGTGATGACGGCATCTGCTTGACGGCTGCTTCGCACTTCGTCGGAGAGATACACCTGCATGTTGAGTATAGACTTAATGGGTTTCGTCGAAAGTGACGGGAACTGGCGACGTAATGCCTGGTTCAGCTCATCCTCGATGATGGCGCCCTTCCACGTGTCGCCTGGGATGTGGTGATCCTGACGGAATTTAGGATTGTGGCTGCCTCCGTGGTCGGCTGTCAGGAAGAAGAGGTAGTTGCCTGCACCCACTCGCTGATCGAGGTAAGTGAGGAAGTCTGCAAGGTCTTTGTCGAGTCGCAAGTAGGTGTCTTCCATCCAGATGGAATTGGGCGAAACGCGATGACCAATCATATCGGTGGAGGAGATGCTGATGGTCAGAAAATCAGGCACTTCCTCTTTGTTGCGACCTAAGTTCTCGCCCTCGATAGCGGCACGAGCCATATCGAACGTGATGGTGGCGCCCCAGGGGGAGAGTTTGAGGCTTTCGCCAATGGCTCCTTCCCATGCCTGATCCTTTTTGGCACTTTGTTCGTAGCTCTTCTCTTCGTAGAGAAGCTTCCAGGGACCGTCCTTGATGCGTTTATTGCCAATGGCGAGATGTTCCTTCACATATTTTTCTCCTTGTTTGCGGGCATTGAAGTCCTTCACCCAGCGTGGTGTTTCCTTCATGTAATAGGTGCTGGTGATGAAGTTGGTGGAATTTTCGTCCATCCAGTAAGCGGCATTGGCTGCATGGCCTGCGGGCAGGATGGATGCACGGTTTTTGAGTGCTACGCCGATGGTTTTAGAGCGGAAGTTGGTGGCAAGTCGCAGTTGGTCAGTCATTGTGGTGACGAGGAGGTTTCGGGGTGAGTGCTTGCCGGCGCTCACATTGGCGTCAGGCTGTCCGTCCTTGTTATATGTGCCAATACCCAGCACGGTGGTGTCCTTCGTGCAGTAGGTATATTCCTTTCCTATATAGAAATTGTTTCCAACGATGCCGCTGATGGACGGTACGCTGCCCGTATAGACAGAGGTGTGACCCACTGCGGTAATGGCAGGGATGTAGTTGATGAAGGTGCGGTTGCAGTTGTAGCCTTCGCGCATAAGGCGTCGGAAACCGCCATCCACGTAGCGGTCGGCATAGCGTGTGAGATAGTCCCAGCGCATCTGGTCAACCACCAGCCCGACGATGAGTTTTGGCTGGCGCAGTTCGTCGATGTCCTTGGAGTAATGTTTCTGAGCGTGTGCTACTACTGTGCTGAGCAGCAGCAGGGAGAGGATCAATATTTTCTTCATTGTTTCAAAATTTTGTGGCGAAGTTAGTTAAAATTTGTGAGAAAATAAAGAATATGGTTGTAAAAAACTAAAAACAGGGTGTGATTTGCCGAAATGCCAGTTTTTTTCCGTAACTTTGCACCTCGAAAGGTGCGAAACGAAGATGAAGAATCAGTTAAATAAGACTTTTTGGTTAACATTGATGGTAGTGGCAGCTTTGCTGGCACTCTTTTATATACCCCGCATCTCTGTTGGCGACACGATGCTGCGACGCGTGAACATCCTGAGTGATGTGCAAAAGCGCGACGACGCTGGTCGAATCGTGGCAGAGGTGAAGGCAGACTCAGAGGAAGGAATTGTGGAGGAAGTGATGGACTCTACGGCTGTTCAGGTGGAAAAACTCAACTATGAGGATCAGGTGCCTGAAGGGATGGTGGCGATTGAGGACTTTGCAGACCCCAGTGGTATTCATCGCGAGATGGACCATTTCTATGCTGCCCTCAATCAGGCAGGCAGCCGTCCTGTTCGTATTGCCTACTACGGTGACTCGTTCATCGAGGGCGATATCTTTACTGCCGACCTGCGTGAACTGCTCCAGCAGCGGTTTGGCGGTCAGGGCGTGGGATGGGTGGATATCACCCATATTGCCAGCGGCTTTCGCCAGACAATACGTACCAACAGCAGCGGATGGGCTTCCCACCACAACAACGAGGCGAAGAGCTACAACTCGCAACTTGCCGGTGTCAACGGACATTACTTCGTACCTGCCAACACAGGACGTTTCACCCTCACCTGCCAGAAGAACGTCTATGGCGACCATCTGGGAAGTGCCCGTGTGGCAACGGTGTATTATTCTGCCGGCAGCAATCTCAACATGACAGTCTCGCTCAACGGCGAAGACCCACAGGTGGTTCGCGGAGGAGGTGCTATGCCTGCTAACCCTGAACCCACCTACGAAACCATTTATCAGACGGTGGACAGTGTGACGGCTGAGGGCGATACGATGAAGGTGGTACGTGAGGTACGTGTGAAGCACGAACAGCAAATCTCGGAAGGAGCGCAAAGCAGCGTTAGCGGTGTGCAGGCAGAACGATTTACAGGACCGATCAACAGTTTCACCCTGACAGCCAGCGGTAGCGGACGCTTCTACGGAGTGGCGTTGGATGGAGCACAAGGTGTGTCGGTTGATAATTTCAGTTCTCGCGGCAGTGCCGGCTATTTCCTGGCTAACATTCCAGAAGAGACGATGCGCCAGTTTGCTCAGGTTCGCCCCTACGACCTGATTGTCATCCACTATGGTCTCAATGTTGCCAATGCCAAGCAGACCAACTACAGCGGTTTCAACAACCAGATAGGCAAAGCCATCCGCAAAATGAAAGCTTGCTATCCCAACGCCAGCATCCTGGTGGTGAGCATCAGCGACCGAGATCAGCGTGGTAGCGACGGACAGCTTCATACGATGAGAGGAGTGACCGAGCTGCGTGATTATCAGCGGAAACTGGCAAACGACGAGCACATAGCCTTCTGGAATCTCTACGATGCGATGGGAGGTGACGGTGCGATGGCTCGGATGAAGGAAAACAAGCAGGCGAATCTTGACTATACCCACATCAACTTTGCCGGTGGTAAGCATGTGGCAAAAATCCTGTTCGACGTGCTGATGAACGGCAAAGAGAACTACGACAGAAGACATTAGGAATTCATAATTCATAATTCACAATTCATAATTCATAATTAAATGAAGTGTGAAAATGAAGAGTGCATAAAATCATAATGAACGTATGTTCAAATGAGAGACGATAAAGAGGTCAAAACGATAGAGAAGATGAAGAAGAAATTGTATATTTTGGGTATTGTGCTCTATGGCTCCCTGTTCTTGGGAACAGCCTACTGCGTAGGGCACAACTACGACGACATGCTCCCTTCTGAAAGCCAGTTGGGCATTGTGCCCTTTGGCCCTTCCGAAAACAGTGGCGACAACGGAATCGAAGCGGAAGATGTCAGCAAATACGAGAATATCTCCGATGCCGCCCCTGTTCATGTTAAGAGTGCGCCTCTGCCTCGTTCTTTCCGTGGTACTCACGAGAATGTGATTACGAACGCGAAGTATCTGAACAAGGTGTTCTACGCCATAGCGAACGCTGAGAAGAATGTCCGAATCCTCCATATTGGCGACAGCCATATCAAGGGAAATGTGTTGCCAAAGACTCTGGGTGCTCAGTTGAAAGATACTTGGGGCAGTGAGACGCTGGAAGGTGTGGACCCCGACTGCTCTCCTGAATTGGACGGAGGAATTACTTTCAACTATCTGGGACTCAACGGTGCACGTACTTCACGCTTTTGTGAGGACGACATGATGGATCGCATCGAAGCCTATCGTCCTGACCTCGTGATTGTGAGCTTCGGAACCAACGAGGCACATGGAAACTACGACGTAGCAGCCCATCGTCGCACCCTCGAAACCCTGCTTTCAGCCATTCGACGTAAATGTCCAGGAGTGGTATTCCTGCTGACTACACCTCCTGGTTCCTATCTGCGAGGCGTTCCTAATCCCCATCTCGACGAAGCTGCACAGATGCTGCTGCAATATGGACGTGAACACAACATCGCCGTATGGGATGTGTTCGGCATTGGTGGAGGAGCAGACTTTGCCTGCAAAAACTGGCAGATGGCGAACCTCATGCAGGCAGACCGCATTCATTTCACCTACCAAGGTTATGAACTGCAGGGTCAACTCTTCGCAGAGGCTATCCTCAAGGCATATAATCAGTATCTTGCAGGTAAGCAATAAGTAGAAACAGACGTATATAATAAGGTAAGACGTATTATAAGGTAAAGAGTTTTTAGTATGTTCGACATAGATTGGTCGCGGCTGTGGGGACAATTTGTCTATGATCCCCAGTCGCCGATGATATTCAGCAGTGGATTTTTCCTTTTCCTGTTTTTAGGATTCTCCCTTGTCTATTGGCTGATGGGCAAGAAGACGACGTTGCGTCTGCTTTTTGTCACAGCCTTCTCCTATTTCTTTTATTATAAGAGTAGCGGATTCTATTTCTTCCTTCTCGCCGTCGTCACGGTGAGCGATTTCCTCATTGCACGAGCCATTCATCATAACAACGAACGACATGGGTTGGACGCAGAGGGAATTAGCAAACGAAAGTTGCCCCTCAACCGTTTCCTCCTCGTTCTGAGTCTGGCGCTCGACCTCGGCATCCTGTTCTATTTCAAATACACGAACTTCTTTGGTGAGGTGTGGGCAAGCATCACAGGCGGCACCTTCACAGCGCTCGACATCTTCCTGCCCGTAGGTATCAGCTTCTTCACGTTCCAGTCGCTCAGCTACACCATCGACATCTTCCGCGGACAGCTCAAACCCCTCAATTCGCTCCTCGACTATGCCTTCTACGTCAGTTTCTTCCCTCAGCTGGTGGCAGGTCCTATCGTTCGTGCACGCGACTTTATTCCCCAGATCCGTCGTCCGCTGGTGGTGACGGAAGAGATGTTCGGACGTGGTGTATTCCTCATTCTGGCAGGTTTGTTCAAGAAAGCGATCATCAGCGACTATATCAGCGTGAACTTCGTGGAACGGGTGTTCGAACAGCCCGACCTCTACAGCGGTTTGGAGAACCTCCTGGGCATCTATGGCTATACTCTTCAGATCTATTGCGACTTCTCTGGATATAGCGATATGGCGATTGGTCTCGCCCTCTTGTTAGGTTTCCAGTTCCCCAAGAACTTCGATTCACCTTACAAGTCGAAAAGCATCTCGGAGTACTGGCGCCGTTGGCACATCAGTCTCTCTACTTGGCTGAAAGACTATATCTATATCTCGATGGGTGGCAACCGCAAAGGTAAGTTCCGTCAGTACATCAATCTGCTCACCACGATGCTGTTGGGCGGACTGTGGCACGGAGCCTCCATCTGTTTCGTCCTTTGGGGCGCATTCCATGGTTTGCTGCTATGCATTGACAAGGCGACCCATAAGATTCAGGAACGCTGGCCAGGGTGGTTGCGCGTCTTCATTACTTTCCATCTGGTCTGCTTAGGTTTCATCGTGTTCCGCACACAGAGTTTCGAGAAGTCAGGACTGATGCTCAGCCAGATCTTCAACCATTTCGAACCTCAGATTTTCTTGCAATGGGTGGAGAGTTACGCAGGTGTGGCATTTCTCATAGCTTTGGGTTATCTGCTCCATTTCCTGCCTGCCAGCATCTCAGAGCGTACCCAGCGAAGTGTCACCGCTATGCCTCTGGTAGGCAAAGCGTTGCTCATCGTCATCTTTGTCTTCATCGTCGTTCAGATTAAATCCTCCGAAGTACAGCCCTTCATCTACTTCCAGTTCTAACCCAATTTGGTGAGACAAAACATAAATACACATCGCGCCCGACCAATGATCGGACGCGATGTGTATAATTGTTCGTTAGAATGAATACTACACAAGGGCTTGGCGCCGTTCCTCCAGCTGGCGAATCAGTTCGTCTTTGCCCCAGACGGTCAGTTTGATGGTGTTACCGTCTCTGAAGGAGATGTAGAGGAACGTGAGAAAGCCTTTTTTGTAACCGACGATGTCCTTTATCTCGAAGATACGGTCACTTTTGTCGCCGAAGTTAAAGGCGTGAGCACGGAAAATGAGTTGGGTGGGTGTGATAATCAGTTTGCCACCGATGGAATTCCAGCCAGTGTTGAAGTTGGCTTTGTGCTCAATGAATTCAGGGAAAGAGTGATTTGCCATAGGTTGATAAGGAATTTGTGACCAGATTCTGTTTTGGTCGGGATGGCGTGACTCGAACACGTGACCCCTACGTCCCGAACGTAGTGCGCTACCAACTGCGCCACATCCCGATGTGCTTTCAGAAGCTGTGCTGGGCCGCTGCCCGTCATTACAGCGTTTTTCTTGAAAAGCGGTGCAAAGGTACGACTTTTAATTGAAATACGAAAGAGAAAAGAGGAAAATTAACGTAAATCGGCATTTTTTTGATGAAAAATTTTGGCAGTCCAAAAAAAAGACGTACCTTTGCACCCGCAAACGAAAAAAGCGGCGAGCGCAGAGCGAGTTTTGTTCCCGATTTGCCAGTTGCGAATGAGTTTGCAAATCCTACAAATTGGTGCCATAGCTCAGTTGGTAGAGCATCGGACTGAAAATCCGTGTGTCCCCGGTTCGAATCCTGGTGGTACCACAAAAATCGTTGAAGGCAAGTGCTTTCAACGATTTTTTTTGTATGATACACCTGTTTTTCTGCCTTTGAGAGCAGTTTTTCAACTTTCATCTTTCATCTTTCAATATTTATTTGTAACTTTGCAGTTCAATAATCAATAACCCCAAATCGTTAAACGCCCCACGTTAAACGACATGACCGTATCAGAACTTATCCGTCACGACCATAAGACAGGCTTTTCTTTCGAGGTGCTGCCTCCCTTGAAGGGAACAGGCACCGAAAGCCTTTTCCGCACGATTGACACGCTGCGCGAGTTCCATCCGCATTACATCAACATCACTACCCACCGCTCTGAGTATGTCTATACGGAGCAGGCGGACGGTTCGTTTGTGCGTTCTGCCGTACGTCGCCGTCCTGGCACCATCGCTGTAGCGAGTGCCATCATGCAGAAATACGATATCAAGGTGGTGCCGCATGTGGTGTGCAGTGGTTTTACACGCGAGGATCTGGAGTATATGCTGCTCGACTTGCAGTTTCTGGGTATTCGCGACGTGCTCCTGCTGCGTGGCGACAAAGCAAAGGATGAAGCGAGATTTACACCTGTGAAGGATGGCTACAGCCACACGACAGAGCTGATAGAGCAGGTCAACCGCTTCAATCGTGGCGAGTTTGTGGATGGAAGTCCCATCAAACAACCAGGTGAACCTTTCTCCTTTGGTGTGGCTTGCTATCCGGAGAAGCATGAGGAAGCTCCAAATCCCGACTTCGATCTCCAGGTGCTGAAGATGAAGCAGACCTTGGGTGCCGACTATGCCATCACACAGATGTTCTTCGACAACGAGAAGTATTTCCGCTTTGTCGAACGAGCACGTGCAGAAGGTATCACCATCCCCATCATTCCTGGCATCAAGCCCATGACGAAACTCTCGCAGATTTCGGTCGTTCCCAAGACCTTCCATTTGGATATTCCCAAGGAACTGACTTCGGAAGCTGCACTCTGTACGAGCGATGCCGACGTACTGCAGTTGGGAGTGGAGTGGGGAATAGCCCAGTGCAAGGAACTCATGAGTCGTGGTGTCCCCAGCATCCATTTCTACACGATGGGAGCAACAGAAAGCATCCGACGCATCGCCGAAGCCATCTATTAATGCAACGTCGTTTGGTAAACTCAAAAACTAACAAACTCACACCAGTGGTTTTCTCTGATATCATAGGACAGGAACAGGTGAAGCAACGCTTGTTGAGCGAAGCGCAGAGCGGCAAAGTGCCCCATGCGCTGATGCTTTGTGGCAAGGAGGGTAGTGGTGCGTTGCCGCTTGCCATCGCCTTTGCCCAGTACCTGCTTTGTTCAGGAAAGAACCCTGAACCGGCTGGTTTGAGTATGTTTGGTGACGTAGAACCCGCTGCACCCCTCAATCACGCTTGCGGAAAATGCAACTCATGTCTGATGGCGGAAAAGCTTCAGCATCCAGACCTCCATTTCGCCTTTCCCATTTTCAAGCGGAAGTCGGGTAAGCCTAATTTCTGCGAGGATTTCCTGACAGAGTGGAACGAGACGGTTTTGCAGAATCCCTATTTTGGCTATGCGGAGTGGATGCAGGCGATTGGTGCTGACAACCAGCAGCTGGTGATCTATGTGGAGGAAAGCGACGCCATCGCCAAGAAGTTGTCGCTGAAATCCAGTCAGGGTGGCTATAAGGTTTATGTCATCTGGCTGCCGGAGAAGATGCATGAGTCCTGTGCCAACAAACTGCTGAAACTGCTGGAGGAACCACCTGCACAGACGGTCTTCCTGCTGGTGAGCGAACGTCCGGACCTGGTGATTCAGACCATTCGCAGCCGTACGCAGATGATAGAAGTGCCGCCTTTGTCGCAGAACGACATCGAGACAGCGCTGGTGGAACGTCACAGCATCCTGCAGGCTGAAGCCAAACGTATTGCCCATAGTGCTGGAGGCAGCATGACGGCAGCTCTTCGCTGCATTACCGACAACAGCGAGGAAGAGCAGTTCTTCGAGTCGTTCGTCTCGCTCATGCGCCTGAGCTATATGCGTAAGGTGAAGGAAATGAAACTGTGGAGCGAACAGGTGGCAACGATGGGTCGTGAACGTCAGAAGGCTTTTCTCGTCTATTGCCAGCACATGGTGCGCGAGAACTTCATGTATAACTTCCATCGAGCCGAACTCAACTATATGAACGAGCAGGAGTCGCAGTTTGCCGTGAAGTTTGCGCCATTCATCAATGAACGCAACGTCATCGGCATCATGCAGGAACTCTCGCTTGCCCAGCGCGATATCGAGCAGAATGCCAATGCCAAGATTGTCTTTTTCGACTTCGCCCTCAAAATGATTGTACTCATCAAAAACAGATAACCAGTGCCTCGTGTTTTTCCGCGAGGAAAACATTAAACGTTAAACATTAAACAAAATATGAATACTTGCTGTCATCGTGGAGGACTCTGCGCCAAAGGATGTGCCCCGCATACCGACAAACTCAATGCCTACGACTGGCTGGCAGATCTGCCCGACAATGCAGACGCCTGCAATATCGTAGAAGTGCAGTTCAAACCTCCGCGTAAAGGTTATTACATCAATGCCAACAACCTGAATCTCACCATTGGCGACATCGTGGCTGTGGAAGCCAGTCCTGGACACGATATCGGAACGGTGACGATGACCGGACGGTTGGTTCCTCTCCAGCTGAAGAAAGCTAACCTCAAGCCCGACGTCGAGCTGAAGCGCATCTATCGCAAGGCCCGCACGGTGGATATGGATAAGTTCCGCGAAGCCAAAGCCCATGAACACGAGACCATGATCGAGTCGCGACAGATTGCCAAAGACTTGGGTCTCGACATGAAGATTGGTGATGTGGAGTATCAGGGCGACGGCAACAAAGCCATCTTCTACTACATCGCCGACCAGCGTGTCGATTTCCGTCAGTTGATCAAGGTGTTGGCAGAACGTTTTCGTGTGCGCATCGAGATGAAACAGATCGGTGCCCGTCAGGAAGCAGGTCGTATCGGTGGTATCGGTCCTTGTGGACGCGAACTTTGTTGTGCCACATGGATGACGAACTTCAGCAGCGTCTCCACCAGCGCAGCCCGATTCCAGGACATATCGCTCAATCCTCAGAAACTCGCAGGTCAGTGTGCCAAGTTGAAGTGCTGCCTCAACTACGAGGTCGATCAGTATGTGGAATCGCTCAAGCAGTTGCCTTCGCGCGAAATTGTGCTCTACACTCAGGACAACGAGTACTATTTCTTCAAGGCTGACATCCTTTCCCACATGATCACCTATTCCACCGACAAGCATGTGCTGGCCAACGAACACACCATCTCAGCTCGTCGTGCTTTCGAAATCATCGCCATGAATCGCGAAGGAAAGAAGCCCGAAGCCCTTACCGAAGACGGAACACCCATGATTTCCACATCTACCGACTTGCTTGATCAGGACAACATCAACCGCTTCGACCGCAACAAGCGGAAACGTCGCGGAGGCGGCAATCATCGCAACAACGACCGTAACAACGCACAGAATGCCAAGGGACAGAAATAGAGTGCAGCACTTTGGAGACGTGTTGCGCCAAAGCCTCGTCGCAAGTGTCATCCTGCTCATAGCAGCCTGTACAGGTAAACAGGCTGAGTCCTCATCCGAGGAATTGACAGGCGAAACGCTCCTCCATCAGTACCAGCGAGTGAATCAGCAGCGATGGGACAGGCTCGACACCCTTTCCTTCCAGCTTCCTGAGCAGGAAGAACCCATCACAGCCGATGTGGATGTGATGTTGCGGTTCACCCATGAGGCAACCGCAGAGCAAGTGCAGTTGGCTGCCGTCCTTCGTCGGGTGGATTCCCTGAAAACCGAGGATGTAGCTCCCCAACTGCTTACCTTCACACTCTTTGATGCTGAAGGAAAGGTACAGGGCGCTTCGTTCCAACATCCTGAACAGCGCCAAACCCTGAAGCATCTCCATCTCGAAGCCCACCAGTCCTATCAGCTGCTCATTTCCCATCGCATGCAACCCAGCTCCCTCTCAGGCATCACAGATATTGGTCTCCGTGTAAGGAAACAATAGCGTTATAGTTCCCATAACTCCCATCATTCCCAAAGTTCCCATAACTGCGCCTCGCGCTTTTCCGCGAGGTCTAATCCCCATCCCCCATGAAACGTCTATTCCTTCTTTTTGCTTTCGTGCTCCCATTGGCAGCACAGGCACAGTTCTTCAACTTCGACTTTGGATTCGACGATCCTTTCTTCACTCCTCGTCAGCAACAGCAGCCGCAGGAGAAAGTTGTCAAGCCTGAATTCAAGGGCGGCAAGGACGCTTTAGAGAAACACCTGAAGAAGCAGTTCCACAATCCCCAGGGAGCAGAACGACGAGACGGACAGGTAGTTGTGGCTTGCATCCTGTCGGAAAAAGGAAAAGTGGTGGAGACCCATTTGGTTCGTCAGATGGGTGAGCCTTGGGATCAGGAAGCTCTGCGCGTATGCAAGAAACTGAAGTTCCGTCCAGCCAAACGGGGAAAGAAAAAGGTGAAGAGCCGCTACGACGTCAGTTTCCCCATTCGTCGCGGACGCCTTTCGTTTAGCAATCTCCCCACCGTAGATTTGTAGAATTATTCTGGATTCTAAAAAAATCATTCAGAAAACCAACAAAAAGAGGATGCACCATTGTGATGCATCCTCTTTTAAGCAATATGTGTCAACTTCTTACTTCTTCTGCTGGAGGAAGAAGGTGAGTTCTACGGTGTAGTGCTTCTTGTCTCCACTAGCCTTTGAATCCTCGATTTCTGCACCCATAGTCAGAGCGTAGTAATCCTGCTGCTTGTATGGACGAACATCGAATACAGCCATTCCGCTTTCGAAGGCGTTACCCATTTCGGCATCTTCCCATGCGTAAGCAAGTTCACCCTTTGAACGGTTCTCCCATTCCCAGTCGCCGATATAGTCTTTACCATTATCGAAGAGGATGATGAAGCGGCCTGGAGTGAAAGTAATCTGGCTAATCACCATGTTCTCGTCGAACTTCTGGTCGATGTTAGCCTTTGTGAGAGCGTAGGCGAGGATGTCGTTCAGGCTGGCAGGGTTCTCACCTGTTACAGCTTTGTCGAACTGGTGAACGGCCTTCACGTCACCTGTGTGGCGCAGACGTGAATAAGCCACCTTCCAAGTGTTGCACAGCGTAGCAGTAGCTTCATTCTTGTCAATCTTCTTTGCATTGGCAGAACAGCTCATTTCTACCCATTGCTCGCTTTCGGTGTCGAGTAACTTAACACCTACGAGGTCAGTACCTTCATAAACACCTGTAGCTTCATTCTTCTTGGTAAAGAGCAGGAGGGCAACAGCCGAACTCTTCTGACCCTTGTTAGAAAGAATCAGGATAGCGTTCTGCTCATCGTCGTTCATGTAGTAGCCAAGGTAGTACTTGCCACCAGCAATGTAGCCACCATCTGTGGTGCTACGAGTCTTGGCGGTGGGGAAGTTATCAATCACCTCGTCGTCGAAAGGACCAACCAGCACCTGATTCTCAGCAAGCAGAGAAACATGGTGGAATGGAAGTGGCTTTTTAGCCTCCTGTTGCGGATCCTGCTTGAGTTCCAGGTCAACAATCTGTTCAACATTCGATGGAGGAGTTACGGGAACCACGGACTTAGCCTTGGAATCGTCGTCGTCATCGCTACATGCTGCAAATGTAAAAGCAAGGCATGCAATTAAGAGATAGAAAAAATTCTTCTTCATAATTCTTTAGTTTTTTAAGTTGATAATAATTGATTTCTTGCGAATGAATTAGAAAATGTTGTAAATCAAACGGATGTTCAGCACAGGATAAACGCCGATACCCGTAATCTTGTCGAGAGCATCGTTGAAGTCGTCATCCTCAACGTCTGTGTTGCTCACCTTCAGCCAGTCCTGTTCCAGGTCCGACCATGCGTAAGCCTTTGGCTTGCCCCAGAACTGTACACCCAGGTCGCAGGCAACATTAAATTTGTGCTTCGAGATAGAACGTCCGAAACCAACACCGAGGTAAGGCTTGAAAGCATTTACCTTCAAGTTAGCACGAGCATAACCGTTCTCGTCGGGAGTAGCGATACGGTCACCGATTTCAAGACCGTCACCAGGAGCCAGTTCCAGAGGAATGGTGTTGTGAGCAGTCAGAATCTCAGAGCGACCTACATAGAAACCAGCTGTCAAGTGGAAGGAGTTGTTGGCAAATGGATAGTAGTCAGCCAGCAACTTCCAGTCGGTAATGTGACTTGTACCCTTCACGTCTGTGCTCTTCTGTACACCGTTATCCTTGTAGTGTACATCCTTCACGGTAGCACCGATACGAGGCATCGTGGTGAGACCAGTACGCAGACCCAGGTATGGAGTGGCATTCGTAGCCAGTTCGAAACCATAACCTGTCGTACCAAGTTCGAGACCGACTGACAAGTGGTCGAACTGAGCCTTAGCAGTGTTTGCTGTCAGCATAGCAACAGCAAGACCAATCAGATAAAGAACTTTTTTCATGTTTCAATTGTTTTTATGAGTGAATAATGATACTTTCTGTACATACTTCGGTTGCAAAGGTATATTTTTTTTGGATATACACCAAACATTCTGCCTGTTTTTTTCTTTCCAACTGCAAAAAAACCTTAACAACACCCCGTTCAGCCCCTAAATCGCATGCGTATATAATAAGGTATTCAAATTTCGGGTGTTAACAAAAACATCGCCCTTCGGGCTGAAAAACCATTTTTCTCACAATGCGCAGCCTTTTTTAGTGTAGCGCAGCGAAACGGTGTTTTTGCTTTTGGATGTTTGTAATAACGGAGTTATGTGATAAGAGCTATGGCTTGACGTAAGAGCTTGCTCTTAAAGGCAAGGCATAGTACTTGGCACAAAGCTCTGAAAGAGCTGCAAACATCAAAAAGTGTTTTTCCTGTTTTTTTCTTTATTACAATCTGTAGGCAAACACAGAGGTTTACTAGTGAGCCGTAAACCTCTGTAAAATGACCGAAGAAGAAAGGCGAACTCCCGTGTGTGTTTCCCTCCCCTCCGAGGGAGATTTCCCTACGCGAAATTCGGCAAAACCCGAAAAAAACGCTGCGAATGAAAATTAACTGCCAAAAGATTTGGAATGTATCATAAATATGGACTATCTTTGCAGCGTGAAACAGAAAATAATGCATAATTCACAATGCATAATGCATAATTTGGAAATTATTAATCATAAAATAAAAAGGCTTATGAAAAAGATTTACAACTTCATGATGATAGCCCTCGTGGGAGCAACCATAGGGCTGACCTTCACTTCCTGTGAAGAAGACGTGGAAGAAGCACGCGTGCTCTCAGGCGAATGGCAAGGCGATCTGGGAATGTACTTCTCCGACGGGTACTACGAATACGATGCCGACTACACCGACATCCGCTTCGTTCCCCATTCCAATTACCACTCCAGCGGCTGGGGAGAAGAAGTAGATTACTTCAACCGTCGTAGCTGCCCCATCCGTTACCAGAGCTTCTACTTCGAGTGGCGCATCGACTTCGGTGTACTCTATCTCCACTATCCCTACAACCCTGAACTCGACGTCTCCATCCGCGACTATCACCTCTCCTACAACTACTTCACCGGTTGGATTGGCGACTTCAAGTTCCGTCTCAACAAACTCGTAGGCTACTACGACTGGAACCTCTACAACTCCTCATCCTATTACGGTTACGAGTACTATGACGACTACTACGATCCCTACTACTACGGAAAGACCCGTGCCGCCGACAGCGATTCCGTTCAGGCACCAGTCGCCCCACGTGTAGATCCAGAGAACTTCACCTTCGGTCGTCGTTTCAACAAGACAGAGACCAAAGCAGAAAAGTGAAAGACGGAATGATACAGAAATCCGCTGACCCGAAAAGCCAGAAAGGAACAAAAAACAAAAAGCCTCTTGCAAGTTCGCAAGAGGTTTTTTTGTAGCGAGAAAGGGACTTGAACCCTTGACCTTCGGATTATGAATCCGACGCTCTAACCAGCTGAGCTATCTCGCCATCGTTGAAGAGAAAACCGACTTGCACGCGGCTGCAAAAATCGAGCTTTCTTCCAAACGCGGGTGCAAAGGTACGCTTTTTTTCTGAACTGACAAACAATTTCGCCGTTTTTTTGCAGAACACCCATTCAATTTCCCCCTTTTTCCACAGAAAGTGGCACATAACCTATCAGACTATTGACATTCATTTTCAATAAAAACCGGAAACACTTAACAATTTTAGCGGAATCACTTAACAAATTATTTGTTTTTTGTTAAGTATTTTCGGAATCGCACTTAACAAATTCCGCAAAAATAGTTAAGCGAAAAATGCAAAACACTTAACTAATTTCGTTTTTTATCGAAAAAGGCCGTTTCTGAATGTCAGCGCAAATTTGGCTCTACCACGATGCCAAGTTGCCTTGCTTTCTCCTTATTAATATAGTCCAGGGGCGTGAATAGAAGTGACCTTCTTATTACTCAAATCTTGCCACACACCGGTCCTTATGGCACATTGAGCGATAATAAAGAAGTCTCCTATGCAGGTTTTGCTAACTATTGGCCATAAGAATCCTGAATACACTATTAACGGTAAGTTGGGTGACAGGAAAGGCGTGGAAAGCGAAAACGGCATAATTCTCAGTTTTGTGCCTTTTTTTATGCCTCTTTGCAAAAAGTGTTTAGATTTTTTATTAAAAGATGAATTTTTTTACGACTGACTTCGTCTTCCTCCTCCTTACAAGGCAAAGTTCAAACAAGTTTGCCCTCTCCCTTGTTTCGTTCGTCGGTCCAGCAAAGAAAATGCAAGCAATTCTTTACATTCGCTGCTCAAAAATTCGATTAAGCGAGAGCAAAAGAAATGTATTTATTTTGCCGAGCGTGAGAATTTTATCTAAAAATTTGGCTGTTTCAAAATTAATCAGTTACTTTGCAGCGTAATGTATTACTCATGAATCATAGCAAAAGCAGATTAATATGAAAGTAGAGGATCCTATGCTCGTCTATCAAGTGAAGACTACAAGTAGTGGTCTGCGAGGAAAGATTATGGACAGCGTTGAACGCGAGACGGACAAACGTGTTCTTCAACGCATTTATGTATTCATCGAACAATTGAAAAGCGAGAAGAAAACGTCACGCAAAAAGATAACCGTAAGTCCCCGCATTAAAGCATTATCCGACGTTCCATCCACGACTGGCGACTTTGATTACAAGAACGATTTTGTTGCAGTAACAGAAGATAAATACATCTAATTATGGACACCAAAATATTTCTTGATGCAAATGTGTTGATAGACGTGGTAATGAATCGCGAACCATTTGTTGAAAGTTCATCAAAAGTCCTTCAGATGGGTGTGGATGGAGATTGCGAGTTGTGGGCGAGCGATATTACGATGGTGACAGTTTCTTTCTATGCTAAGAAAAATCGCACAATAGAGCAATTGTATGAGGTGATGAACAATCTTCGTTCATTGATTCATATTGCATCAACAGGCACAGCTGCCATCGATTGGGCCTTAAAACAGGGTTTCCACGATTTTGAAGATGCTGTACAGTACTACGCCGCCTTACATTGTGGGGCAGATTATATCATCTCTCGAAATGAAAGAGATTACCCTTATTCGGAAATACCCGTGCTCTCTCCTCTGGATTATCTTAATATCAATAATGTAGAATAAAACTGAAGTGAACCTTTCAGTTGTGTCCAACTTTCTGGGTTCACTTCACCTAACACCTATTTGAATCATTGTGCCTGTCCCCAATGATTCCTGAATGTCTGTCCAAATTTGCGCCTACTCGTTCCTTTGGTTAATCAGGTTCACCACCACCTTCACCATCACGTTCTTTTTCGTTTTGAAAAATAAAACTATTCTACCAATATAGTATGCAAAAAACAGAAATGTTACACCTCAAACACAGAAAAAATACATTTTCTTCTTCCATCAGACGTCATTCATGTCACACACCTATTCCTATGGTATTTCCTTTTGACTCCACCCTGATGCCAAGTAGTCTTGTTCACTCCTTATTTATCTAATAATGTGGTGTATGTATGGAATCTATTCCCCACGGAAACTTTCTTTCTTATTAATAATAAGGTATTTGAACCTTGACTTTGTGTCTTTTTTTCATGCCTCTTTGCAAAAAGTCCTTTGATTATTTGGCAGATTCAGAATTTTTTGCTTATTTTGCAGCGTGTTCTTCGGAGCACGCTACTTTTTATTTGCTCATTTGCACCTCGAACTGCGACCTCGAAAGTGAACGGGCAATAATCAACATCCATGAGGCTTGTGCTAAGCGCAGGCTTCCCATAGGATGTTGAAGGTTGTCGCAGACCTGAGGTGCGTATGGTGGAGTCCTGCGCTTTTTCTATGCTTATAGGTTGGTGCTTCTCCGCTATCTTCAAAGGCAACTTAGTATCAACCAATTTAAAAAAAATGAGCAAATGAAAAAGTTATTGATTTCTTTTATTGCATCGATGATGGCAATCATGAGTTTTGCGCAAAGCACCTTGGTCGCAACCCTTACACACGGCAGTACGATTAAAATGTTCTATGGAGTTTATGCACTACAACAAGCACACAACGCCGCAGCAAATGGAGATGTCATAAACCTATCTGGTGGCACTTTCCAATCTGTGGACAACATTACAAAGGGTGTAACCATTCGTGGCACAGGTACTCTTGAAGCTTTTCCTACTATCATCTCCGGCTGGGTAACTATTAATGTACCGTCAAATATTAGTAACAAATTGAGTTTTGAAGGATGTTGTTTTAATTCTCCAGTGACATTGAAAGGTACAACAAATGATGTACTTTTTTTGAAGAACTCTTTTAATTACGACGTGGGAGTTATAGAAAATGCAAAACATATCATATTTGTAAATTGTAATATAAACTATTCATTATATTATGGAGATGAAAGCTCTTGTACTTTGTATAATAGTTATATTCGTGATCCCAAATCCGGATACGGTAATAATTCCACTGTTAATTTCATAAATTGTGCTATTAATCATTCAACCATTGATGGGTCTGGGCTTAATTTGAATTTAATTCACAACGCAATCTTTGTAAATTGCTTTCTATTCCTTGAAAATGGTTGGAGCTACAGCTACTATAATAAAGGTATACCTGTCAGTTCTTCTGCGTATTACTGTGTTGCTGTCGGGACTAATGCGATTGAAATCTTCAATGACATGATTATCAAAGAAAACTGTACTTCAGCAACCAAAACCATCTTTACAGACGGGAATCCTTGGAATGACCTCACTGACGAAGCAAAGACAAAGTACCTTGGGAATGATGGAACACCTGTGGGTATGTATGGAGGTGTATATCCATTTAGTTTGGTTCCCTCCTATCCTACGATTACTAAAATGAACGTCGCCAACAAAACAACGGCTGACGGCAAACTGAGTGTGGAGATTGAAGTTAGTGCCGCAGAGTGATAAAATAAATAATTGACAATTGATAATTGACAATTATGCGAAGACACATATTATTGTTTATAGCTTTCTGCCTGAACGCTTCTGCACGGGGACAATCCATCGAGGTACTTGACCCATTAAGGCTTCCTCAGCCTACGCAAGCCAAAGCTCTTCGATATTGGTTCGACGATGATTTAAATATCAACATTTGTGATGTGAACGAAAAGACACAGGTTCTAGATGTTTCCACTCTTTTTGATGGGCTTCACACTTTGCACTATCAGGTAGTAGATACTGAAGGTAAGGTGTCATATCTTGCCTCTGATATCTTTTTGAAGATCAAAGCAATGCAAGGAAATAGTAATGTTACCGCAGAACAACTCATCTATTGGTTTGATGACGAGAATGAAATTGTTTCTGTAGATATGAGGACTGGGGTAATAACTCTGGATGCCTCTTATCTCACAGACGGCTTGCATACGGTTCATTATCTGGTGGCTTGTAGTGATGGCAGCGTAACATCAGCTTATTCATCAATCTTCATGAGGATGAACATCGACATTATATCCACAACAGCTCGAAGCTTGCGGTATTGGTTCGATAACGAAACAGATGTTATTTCCACGGAAATTGCACAAGGCACTCAGATTCTTGATATCTCACACCTATTAGACGGCTTGCATACGGTTCACTATCAGGTTGTAGATGACCTCGGTTCCGTTACTTCAACTGCATCTGGTATGTTTCTAAAAGTGACGGAGATAGATAAGAAGGTGACAACCGCACAAAGCCTGCGCTACTGGTTCGATGACGAGACGGATGTAAAGACTACTAATATGGCAAACGGCATACACACTCTTGATGTTTCTGACTTGTTAACAGGACTGCACACCTTGCACTACCAGATTGTAGATAGTAACGGGCAACTGACATCTACCTATTCTGGCATCTTCATGAAGATGTTAGACAAACCTGTGGAGGATGGTCAAAACCGTATCACTAAATATCAATACTGGTTAAATGACAATAGTGAGGGTATGCACACGGTGACACTTAATGACGCAACTAATCCCTATACGCTCATTACATTGTTGCCAATGCAGAAAGAGCCTTTCCGTTCATCGAATTTCCTATTCGAAATAAAGGAAGGGCTGCCAATGGCGTATGCGAAGAACGAATTCTACATCCGTTTTCACGATGCAGCTAACTATTGGGTTGATGAAAGCAGGCACTTTATTGATTATAGCATCAAGCAGGAAGTGATACCTGAGCAGGTTTTGGAAGGGTTCACTTGCAATGTGCCAATGCAAAAACCAGGCTTTAATGAAATTCATTGGTACACGTTTGAAGCAGCACCTGGCGATACAACAGCATTTAAGTTGAGCCAACCTGCGACTATTCAGGTGTTTGCTCCAAATGGCGAGGAGGTATTCAA
Organism: uncultured Bacteroidaceae bacterium; assembly: GCA_905234555.1. GTDB lineage: Bacteria > Bacteroidota > Bacteroidia > Bacteroidales > Bacteroidaceae > UBA3839. Next base: position 3,973 of record CAJOHO010000009.1, on the reverse strand, counting down.
GACTTCGGAATATGAATCGACCAATTGGGATGGCATTCACACTTGGGAAGAAGGTACATATTACATTGCAGTGCATGACGTGACAGGTTCGCAGAGCACAATGTCTCTCGACTACATGCACATGGATAAGTACGATGTGATTGATTGGGACGTGCATAAGGTCGGTAATGCAGGTTGCAGCACAATTACCTTCAAGGGCAACGGCTTTCGCGACCTGTATGCAGTAGACTTGGTTATAGACCCAGGTGACACAATTCGTTCTATTGATGTCGGTCATGAAAGTGATGCCGAGACATCAGTAACCTTCGACTTCACCGATGAAAGATTGGGTAAGTATAATGCCGTATTCCATTTTACCGAAGAAGATAAGTATATAGCCAATGTTGTAAGTGTGGAAAAAGCCGTTGACATCGAACTAGCTACTGAGGTGACATTTCCATCGACCTTTATGAGTGGCTCGTCAACAACGTATACCATCAATATAACAAACAAAGGTAATATGACGGCGTATGCGGTGCCAATTTCTATGCACATTTCCAGCAATACTACAGAGGGTATCTCCTACTTAAAAATAAACGGATTAGTGTTGAATAGTCTTTATGAATATATAGCAGATAAAGATGAAATGTCAATATCGGAACTAAACAAACTAAAAGAATTATCCGATGAAATAGGAGATGATCATTATTTTGTAAAAGTTCGTAACTTTGACGAAAACATTAATGATAGTATAACTATTCGTAGTGCCTGTTTTTTTGTCAATTTGTCTCCGAGTTCAACTACAACAATTACAATAATAATTGATGCTACAGAAACAGTTGAACTATGGGCAGGAATTCCAAATCAATATGATAATGCACTGATTGCCTCAAATGGTTCAAGACGAAAAGGACCTGTAGAAAGTTTTTGCTGCTATCATGAGAAGATAGAATGCATTGCTGACGCAGCATCTGCAGCAGCAAATATCACAGCATTATTACTTGCAACTATGGCACCAGAGACAGCAGGTACCTCTGGAGTTGGTGCTGTTATTTCAGAAATTGCTGGTTGTGTAAGTTCTGTCATTAGCAGTGCTTCTTCTTTTTCTGCAACTCTTGCATGTGATAGAGATAAAGGCCCAAAAGATAAGTTCTTTTCATTTAAAGGTTTAGCGAATGGCATATCTGCTATAGGCGCTTTATTATCATGTGATGCTTTAAAGAAATTGGAGTTAGCTGCTCAAGTTGTTGTTACTATGGGTAGAGGGGTGACAGTTCCCGCAAGTATCATGAATTGTTCTACTGCATTAAAGAAAAAACCCAATTGCCCACCAGATTCTCCACATGGTGGTACCTCTACTCCCTTTAACTCACATGATCCTAATGCAATCATTGGTTATGTGGCAGAATCTGGTAGTATGGCAATCAAGGAAGACCTGACAGATGTGTTCTATACGATTCAGTTTGAGAACGACACAGTATTTGCCACAGCTCCAGCTCACGACATCTATCTGACTGATACTCTTGATGTTAACTTGTTTAACCTCTCAACCTACCGTCCCACGAGAATAACTATTGGTGAGAAGAGTATGAAATTGACAGGAGAAAGGAATTTTATCAGTACGCTTGATATGCGTCCAGAAATCAATGCCATTGCACAGATTCATGGAACGATAGATGATAACACCGGTGTTGTACGTTGGCATATCTCCAGCCTTGATCCAATGACAATGGAACGAACGACCGACCCGATGGTGGGTGTGTTGCCTGTCAACTATGATGGTAGTGGCTTGGGAGAAGCCTCATACAACATTTCATTGAAACCAGGACTTCCAGACGGAACGATAATTCCTAATCGATCTGGTAATATCTTTGACAACAATGAAACTGTACTTACTCCCACCTGGACAAACATTGTGGATGCTGTAGCTCCTTCAAGTGCTATCGAAGACTTTGAGATTGTGAATGATACCATTCTGCGTATAAATGTTGAAGGAATTGATAATCGTTCTGGCATCTGGAAGTATGTATTATATGCTCAGTATGGCGAATATGCTCCTTGGTGGAAGATTAGTGAGTCAGATTCTACAAGTTTCGACTTCCGTTTCTACGATGATATTGACTATGGCTTCTGCGTTTTGGCTACCGACTCTGCAGGCAATGTGGAGAAAAAGGTCATTCAGCGTGAACGCAGTTTGAAGGTTCATGATGGAGTTTACGAGGATACTTTTATTGAAGTTCCAACCAAAACCATCAGTCCAGACGATGAATTCGATATTTCTGGTCGTAAAGTGAGCCGCAAAGCAAAAGGTATAATCATTCGTAACCGCAAGAAGACCCTTGTGACTGAGTAACGTTATACTTTCATCCTAATCACTCACCATCCATCCTGTTTCTTAATATGACAAGATGGATGGTGTTTCTATACTGATTATTGCTAAGACATATATGCATTCCTTATCATTTCAAGTCCAATTTGGATAATTAAAAGTGTAAACTTTCGTAGCAATATCAATTCAGCGTTTCAGCGTTTCAGTAGTTTCAGAGGTACTATTGTATAGCAAATTCCCTTTTTTGAAGCATGTAACTAATTAATAATTAGTTTATTATATATAAAAAGAGAGAATTGAACCCCCTTCAAATACTAACTGAAACGGCTGAAACGCTCAAGTAATTATAATCCTCTAATATGAATCAGGAGGGACAGGTAATCTGATCCATGGTTCTGCTGAGACAAACTGATATTATTGGGGATTTTCCTTGCTTTATTCAAGGAAAGTTTGTATCTTTGCAGCCGGAAACTATAAATTGGTACGATTATGGAAGCAAAAGAGACAACGAAACGACCGAATCTCATACTCAACTTGCTCAAGTGCAAGCACGAATTGAGAGAGTGCATTCAGAACGGAGCCAATCATGAGGAGATGAAAAAAATAGCAAGCAAGTATGGATTCACGTTTGCTACTCCCGTATGAAATCAGAAAGATTGGCGAACTGAACTACGAGTTTGTCAACAAGGATGGTATTCTATACCATACCTTCTTCCTGCCCATGGTCTATCCCGACATGGACAACACTTTTTCGTTCAGTATTGAGCGGGAAGGTACTGCACCCCACAACATCGACCGCCGCATAGCCGCAACCGTTATTAGCATCCTGCGCCGCTTCTTCGAGAAGGTGGAGAATGCTATGATTATGGTATGCGACAACACCGACGGCAAGCAGGGAAAGCGACGCGTTCTATTCAACCGATGGTTTGATCTGTACAACGACGGTACCCTTTCGTCTCGCAACATTGATGTTCGTGAAGGATTCTACGAGCTGATGGTCTCCATTTACTATAAGCACGACAATCCCAACAAGCAGAAACTCATCCGAGCTTTCAACGAATTGATGAGCCAGGACATCTACGAAATAGTTATTTAGTGCATTCCTACACGGAAAAATATCCGCCGAGACACCTGAAAGATGTTTCGGCGAATTTTTTCTTTAAGCCCAATGAGCAATGCCAAACGACGCACGAGCGAGTGAAGAGTCAAACTTGTTTGAACTTTTCCGAGCGAGATGGAGGAAAACGAAGTTAAACTTGTTTGAGCATTGTCATGGCGAGAACCGATGGAGCTGCGAATGTCATTATGCTTGCATAAATGGCTGAGTCGCGACAGAGGAAGAGTAAAAACTCAAAACGGCCCCATGAAATGGAACCGCCAAGCGATTCGGGGAAAAAATGAGAAAAGTGGAGGAAAACGGATTTCCTTGCACTTGGATATCGGGGAAATGACAGGTTGGCTATGAGCTGGATGAAGGGAGACAAAGGGCTTCTGAGAAAACTGTGCTCTGTGCGCCCCCCTCATTGTGCCATCACAATGAGGTATCACGAATTGTCAACTTCCTCAATAAATGGTAGCTCACCAAGATATCTATCAAAGTCGCTTTGGAACAGACGATCTTGCACTATGCGGTATTTCTCAAATTCCGTCTCAGCATGTTCCTTA
>CAJOHO010000008.1 GCA_905234555.1 uncultured Bacteroidaceae bacterium | reverse complement strand
TACCTTTAATCGTATAAGGACTGTAAGTCCGACACATACTGACGTGAGTGTTTTTAGGGTTTTTGTGTAAATCTAAACGCAGGATTTTACAAGTGATCCCTCTTCGTGACATAAATCCGTTTGATCCGTTCAATCTGTGGTCGTAAAAAAAGATTCGTGCGATTCGTTAGATTCGTGGTCTTAAATAATTTTCGTTCTTTTCGAGGTTTTTAAGGTTTTTGTGTAAATCTAAACACAGGGGGGAGATGAACCTGTTTTTGGCAGGTTTTTGAGGGTTCGAAAAAGTGCGATTTTTGAACGTGTTTTTTTACATTTTGACGCGGGAAAGAGGAAAAAAGTGTGTTTTTTGTGTGTTTTGTGCGAATGTGTGCGAAAACACATGTTATCAAACATGTTTTTTAATGCTTGTGTTTCAGAAATAATGCGTAACTTTGCAGCATCCTAAAAACAATCTTTTTACCTTAAAAAAATTAATACTTATTGAGAATGAAAGAGGGTGCTCGTGAGAGTACCCTCTTCCTTGTTTTTGGAGTCATCCTCTTGCTGTTTATGGAGCACATCCTCTTGCTGTTTTTGGAGTACATCCTCTTATTGTTTTATGATGATAATTTTGATGATGAACAATCAAAATTATCGAATGCTTCTTACCATCCAAACAAACGAGAAACCTTTATGCCATAATTTGGCTATTTCCCCCGTTTTTTATTGTAAGAGTATCGAAAATAGCACATCAGGAATAGATATGATGGCATCAACCTTTCCATTGACATCCATTTTCAATAAAAACCAGAAACACTTAACAATTTTAGTGGAATCACTTAACAAATTATTTCTATTTTGTTAAGTATTTTCGGAATCGCACTTAACAAATTCCGCAATAATAGTTAAGAGAAAAACGCAAATCACTTAACTGTTTTCGTTTTTTATCGAAAAGAGCCGTTTCTGAATGTCAGCACAAATTTAGTCCCACCACGATGCCAAGTGTAAGCGCGTGTATAGAAATACCTGTCCACTTCTCATATGTCTGATTGATTCTTGGTCAGGTACATCTCGTTCTAAAAAAAACGGGACTGTGCTTTATTCTACGAATAAGCGAATATCAAGGTCATCGGCATTCTCTTGGTCGAAAGTATAAGTGTCGGGAAAAGCGAAGTCAGCTGTTTCGATGGGGATGCCTACAATTTCTTTTCCTTTGCCGCTACTCGTTCCACGTCGGGGGGCGAGTTTTTTGTCGGTCATATCGACGTCGTAGCTATACAGGTCGTCGTTGTCGTAGCCGCTATAGACATATTTCCCTTTGGCGTCTTCGTGGAAGGTGTTGAGTTCAGGGTTGTATGTTAGATCAACGGTATAAGAGGGCATGAGGTTGGTCAGCGGTTCTTCCTCTCCATCTACTTTAAATACTACGTAGGGCGTGATGGTGATGTGCCGTTCCGACTTTTTACTTTCATTCACTTCCCACTTCACGATGAGAGCGTCAGCTTCTGGCTTTTTCTTCACTTCAAATTTTTTTCCTCCGACGAGAAATCCCCATTCGAGAATGTCGGATCGTCCTTTCATCTCCACTCCAGTCCTGAATTTCCAGCTCCAGTCTGCAGGATAGAAGTCTTGATTTTTGCTGTTTTTCACTGGTTTGATTGCGCGTCGCTGGGTCTGTGCGGTAATCATGCTACCTACGATGAAGGCGGTAGGTGAGGCTGTGGTGAATGCGTATCGTCTTGCACAGGCATCGCGCCACGCATCCTTGTTGTAGAAAGGTGCGATGCGTGTCACGATTTCAAGGTCATAGACGACATCTCTTTTGAGTTTGTCGTTTTGCATAACGAGCATATAATGTCCTTCCCCAGATTTTTTCATGGCTGACAAGTTGTATTCGAGCAATGGTGTACCAGAAGTTACTTTGTGTGGCCATATTCGTATGGTGGGGGCGATGTAATAGAAGGAGGATACTATTCCCTCGTCGGGCATATCGAAATTAACATGAAACTCCGGTTTGCCCGTTCCCTTGGGATTCGTGCAGACGCAGCTGGTATTATTTACAGCAGGGAAGAAACGTATGTCCTTTATCGTTCCTGGTATGTCGAACTGAGCACCGCCCTGTTTTCCAAATAAACTGGCGATGATATCAGTATAGCTCCAGTCGATGGTAATGTGTTTCCAGATATTGAGGAAGAATTTACCATCGAGCTTTGCCAGCATACAGATTCGCACACAGCTATCGTACAAATCAATCAGACTCTCGGATGCAGGTTTCTTAATCTTGCAGCTGGGACCGACATATGCAGCCAGACTGAGACCCACGTTTGGATATTCGGTGGGGCTTCCGAATAGGACTTTGACTTCACCTCCTATAAGTAATTCCACTGAAAATGATGTGGACTTCTCTATGACATCTTCTCCCCATGAGGCATTGTCTTCTTTCTTTTGAGGTGTGATGTATAACCCGTCTTTTTGTTTGGGTATTCCGTATCGTGCTCCCATATCAATATAGGTTTTCTCACCTATTTTCCATTGAAACGAACCAGACAATGTGAGAACAACATCACCTTTCAGTGCGTATGTAATGAACAGAGCAAGTTCGGGTACGATGGGTTTAGTTCCTTTGAGTTTATCGGCGAGTTTGAGCACTTTTAAAAGATTGATGTTAGCTTTGAGGGTTCCCTTCACAGTTGGATAGAGTTCCGATTCCATTCCTATAGATGTCCGGGCGTCTATTTTTTCTTGCTCCATGTCGAGATAGACTTTTTGCCTGAGAATTGGACGGAATCGGAGTTTGACGCTTCCTTGTATATCGGCAAACCCGTTGACATATTCAGTATCCAATTTACCTTTCAGATGTGGAAATACGGAAAACAGGTCAACTTCAGTCCATTCGGAAAAATAGTCTTTTTCGTAGTTGGTGGGAGCCTTGGGCGAACGGACTTTTATCATTCCTCCTTCGATTTCGTCGATTCGCTCCTCCATCTCGGTGGAGTCTTGGGCAACAGAGTCTTCTCCCCACACGAAATCTCCGTCAAGTTTCAGCACCTTGAACACCTCGTTGAGGGCGGCACGTTCCATCGCTACTGCGTAGAGGTCGCCTTCGCGTGTGATGGCGGTAGGCTTGTGGTTGAGTCCGTATGGCAGTTCATCACAAACACCGTGATGGAGCACTTGTCCGATTTTTGGCAACACGTCGTCGGGTGTGGAACCGTTGAAGTAAAGTGTCTCCTTGGCGTAGTCGATTCCTGCTACGTAGCTCAGGTCACGGTCATTGAGCACTCGGGTTGTTTCCTGAAACTGGTAGTCGAGGGTGTATTCGTCGGTCTCAACATGCGCCACCTCGTAGTAGCCAGTCTCACCGGCATGTTCTCGCAAGTCGTTGTCGAAGACGGTGCAGGTGGTCAGAAGGGTGAGGATTGTAGCGTAAAGTGTGAAGAGAGACATACGTAGCGCGGTTCTTCCTATGTTATTCGGGATCTTTATCATAAACAAGGCTTTTTATAAAGAAATGTGCCTGATGCACTAAAGCATCTCGACAAAATTATTAGACTCTACCTTAAAAATCCAGGGGATAGGGCTGTGAGAGGGTTCCGTGGGCTTCACCATCGAAGGTCAGTGAGTCGGGTAGCTGGACCAATTCCTGGGTTTTGCGGTCGTAGAGCCGGAAACACATCCGTTCGGGTGCTACAATGCCGTCGTAGGGATAGAGCGGGTCTTGTGGGTTCAGTTCGGAGTCGAAGGGTCCGGCAGGGTTGAAACGGCTATAGATACGAAGGCATAAGAATGGCTTACCATCCACCGCTATCCATTCGCCAACGCCTCTCACTTCGTCGCCGCAGAAAGCAGCCACAATCTGACTTCCCGTAAGTGGCTGCCCCTTGTAGGTAGGCTGGGCATAGACCACCATGTCGTAAGCCCATTGATCGGGATCAATCTGCCATTCAGGCATCACATGAACGAGACAGGTGTCATAGACCTGATGGGCGACGGATACGCCTGTAATCACCACGTCGCCGGGGCTGAGTGCCAGAAGGAGGTTGTCTTCAACCGTAGCTATGAAGGGATGCTCTGACATCCAATAAACCGTCTGGTTCTCAATGCTGTCAGGATCGAAATGTGGATGAATGATGCCAGTATCGCCTACCATGAGGTTGTATTCATGACGGTCGAATGTCATAGTGCAGTCGCCATCCGTGGGTTGGTACTCGAACAGATCGCCACAAGCCGACAGACAGCAGGTTGCTATGATTACTATGTAAAACCCTTTCTTCATGATGCAACTCATTCTTTATGTATTCCTTTGGACACACCCTCCATTCCAGATGAAAGGGGTGCTTCAATTGTTACGATGTTGGAAGGTGCGCTTCGTTGTCCGTCCTTACAGACCATCTTGACGTAGTAATCGGCCTTTTCGCCAGGTTTCAGCAAGACATCCTCATAGAGAGTTGTGCCTTTGCTGACGGTGGTGACGAAACGGAAGAGGTCATCGCCTGCAGCTTTTCGATAGATGCTGAAGTAATAGTCTGTGGGATTTTCGCTTCTCTCTTCACTCTTCACGCTCCACGACAAACGTGTGGCATTCTCTTCAGGCATATAGCGACCAGCCAGGTCAATGTTGGCCTTCAGCAAGATGGAGCCTTGGTGGAGCACGGTATAGATAAGGCTTTTGCCACTACTGAGACCCTGTGTGTTGAACGACTCCACGGCATAGCGATAGCGTCGGGTTCGGTTGTATGGCGGGTTGTCGAAGATCTCAATCATGTCACCAGCCAATTTTACGGAGTCGGCATCGCAGCGTGCAATGACCTGCCAGCTGCTGTCGCCTTTGAGTTGCCGATAGACGAGGTGATGGCTCATCGTGGCTTCGCGTCCTGCCACCCATCGCATGGTGATACCATCGGCATCGTGCCAGATGGTGTCGAGGTGAGCTACCGATGGAGGAACCAGCGAGGGGCGCGCCACCTGAAGTGGTGGGGTCCAGTCACCCTCGTTAGTGGAGTAGTCCGTCGCCCGTACCTTATAATAGATGTACTTTTGGTTGACATCCAAAGCCAGGGTGTCGGTATAGGTGGTATCGATGATGCCTCCCTCATTGAGAATCATGAACGTATGGGTGGTGTCGTTGGCGAAAGCCAGCTGATAGTATGCTACATCGTCAGCGGGTGCCGTCCACGTCAGCTTAACCGTTCCGTTCTCATTCACATCGGCACGGAAGTTTTGGGGAGGTTCGGGAGCCTTCAGGTCTTCTATACGCAGTTGCTGGGGCATGGATGCCGACATGTTGCCAGCACGGTCATAGGCTGCAATCACCAGCATACCCGTACTCAACCCTGTCACATCCACCACACAGGTCGTGTCGGTCGATGCCACAGGGTGATCGAGGAGTTTTTTCCATTCCTTGCCTGTCACACGTTCGTTGTAGTAGAGGGGCATATAACCAATGAAATCTTCCTCTAACGAATCCTTCGTCCAGAATATGTGCGCCAGAATCTTTTCATCCCACTCTTCACTCTTCACGCTTCTATCTTCACTCTTCACTCGGTCGATGACAATGTACTTCAACAGTGGGGGAACGGGTGGGTCGCTATCGGTAATCTTCACCTTGTGGATGGGTGATGGTTCGGTGAGTTCACCAAAAGCGTCGTGGGCAAAGATGCGGTATTCGTATGTACCGGTTGTGGGAACGGCATCAGCAAAGAGAGCGGTTGTCTGGTCTGAACCGTCGTTTAGGAAAGGCACATACGGACGAGCATTCAGTCGTCTCCATCCGTTGATGGAATCGCGTCTTTCGATTTCGAAACTGCTGTAGTTCTCAAGCGACCACTCAAGTGTCAGTCCGTAAGTGCTGGTGAGGCTGTCGTTGATTTCTATTTCAAAGGGAAGTGGTTTGTAGATGGTGTTCTCCACATCCTCCAGAATGCCTGGCTGGAAAATAATGGTGGAATCCTCGTCCCAGACGGTGGGTCGCAGCACATACTCATAATGCTCACCTTTCCTAACATCTCTATCCACCCAGCGCATGGCGAGGTCGTTGGCGAGGTCGGTACGCCACTCGCTGAGGAGGACGGCCAATCCGAACATCATGTTCTGTTCCTCGCTCATTTCCAACAGTGCCCCCATAGAGCCGGGATAGTTTCGTGTCTGGTCATATTTCATGCGTCCGTTGCCCCAGGTGAGTTCGGCTGCCATAGCCGCCAGGCTGTCCTCCTGGACATACTTGCGCAGCATATCGTCCTTCGCCAAAGGTTTCAGTCCACGGAAGAGAGTGTCGATCATTCCTTCTTCGCCTACACGGTAAAGGTCGTAACCGTAGCGGTTGAGATACTTCCACGATACATAGTCCTCTGGTGCCCAGCGAAGCACGATGCTGTCACCATAGGTGCGAGCCAGCAGGTGGATGGGTGAACGTACGAGTCCGACACTCTCGTCCGTCATCAGCGTCGAGTCCATCGGTTCTTCATCTACATCCTGTGCAACCATGTTGCCTGCCTGCATCAATAGTATGAGCAATATCAAAATAACTTTGTTCATATTCGTTTCTTTTAATTGCCATCATTCTTCCAGCTCTTCAGCGGATTCTTGATAGTCACCGTCTTTTCGTTGTTGGTCAGTCCGCCGAGTGAGGGTATCACAAAGTATTGTCCAGTACCCCAGTCGAAGGCATTCACACGGTAGTAGGACGCCTGTACCTCGCTGATGTGCTTCATTGCATTCTGGGCATCGAAATATTCCCTTCCGTTGTTGTTGTAAGAGAGCGATGTCACAGTCAGCGTTTTCGTTTTCTTGTTGTAGGTATAGGTGCCCGATGAACCTCCAGCCAGACGGTAGAACACCAAACCCGACAGTCCGCTTGACTCACGGTCGCACTTGCCGATCGACGGCATGGACTCCTGGAGCACCATGTTTGCCGTGTTGCCCGCATGATTGAACGTAGCTCCAAAAGTCAGCGGGAACTGATACCAAGGCACCTGAATGGACACTTCATCCCATCCCGTGCTTGTTTTCCGCTTGTACGACTCTGTGTGATAAGCACCGCGGTAGAGGTCGTTACGCTGCTTCATGAACGCCTTGAAGGAATTAGCATCCATATCCTTGAAGTTCCATACGGTTTGCCACGACGACGGACTCTTCAACCATTGCTTTGCCGCTCCGTTTGTCTTGCGAATGTGTATCAGCATGTCAGAAGCCTTCTCTGCCAGATAATAGGTGCTGGCGATGTCGCCCAGCACGTTCTGCAGGCGCGTTTGGTCATTGCTGCCACAGACAAAGTGAGCTGTACGCTGCGAGGCACTGATGAGCGGTGGATTGAACGAGGCTTTGTCGAAGGCAGGGAGCGGATAGTTGCCAAATGCCGGCTTATAGCTGCCAGGCAGATAGAGTGACATTGTCCTCATACCGTTCCATCCGTCCTTTATATTGTTGAGTTTCGATGCCACGTAGTTACCACTTCTCTGTCCCGCTTTCGTCTTATAGATGAGGGATTCGCTCACAGGTACATACAGATAGTCGAATCCGTAGGCCTTAATAGGATGTCCGCCAACGAAGACGAAGTTGGCCAAATAGGAAAGATAAAGATAGGGATCGTAGAGACGGTGAGTGGAACTGTGTACCATATCCCAGTCTCTGGAAATAAAATTGGTGCTGGTATAGTCCGTCTTGATTCGGTCTAAACGGGTACCCACAAACGGCTTGCTGTAGATGAGCTGGTAGGTGCTTGCCGAACTAGTATGCCCCGTCATCCATGTTTCCCTTTGTGGGTTAATCTGGAAGCCCATCAGCACTTTGTAGTGAGGAATAGAATCGGTTTTCACCACCATTCGGGTGACAGGAACAGTCCGTGTCTGTCCACCCACGTTCCTGGTCGTATAGCCGATTACCTCTTGTTCTCTGCGTGTCTTGGTTTCGTAGAACTTATATAGCAAGCCGAGAATACCCTGATTGTCGTAACGGATGTCGAAGTCGTATGCATGATTGAGCACGATGTTTTGACTATTTCCGTTTGTCACAATCTCAGCTGGTGCCAGGAAACTCCGCTTTCCGTTCGTACTCTTGAACACCCAGTACAGATTCTCTGGCTCCTGTAATGGATAGCCCGCCTTCTTATACTGGCGTCCACCTCTGTAGAAATACAACTGTCGGCTCAGAGCAACGTTCGGGTTACGCGCATCTTCCAGATAAACTAGGAACTTCGAACTGTTCGTCACCGCAATGTCTTTCCAGTCGTCAATTACATCTTCCTTCACGTTAGCTTTCAGCGCACCACTCGCTGTGGGGTAAGCCAATGCCACATAAGCATCGATATCCGTCACATCCTCCACTTCAGGATTTGCTTCTCCTGTACGGAAATAGTAAATCTGAGTCTGAGTCCACGCACGGCGGTGCCAACCACCATTCTCATAGAACAGAGGATCCTGCTCCTGTCCTGTCACTATTTCCTTAGCCTTTCCCTGCACCACCAGCGCATAGTAGCGGTTCTCCTTCAGGTTCTTCGACAAATCCTCAATACGGAACGAAGTCTGACCTACGTCCTTGCGCGTCAGATAATACACCTTCACCCTTCGGTCCGACCACAACCGCTTGAAGAAGTCGTGAGGATCGGTGGTTAGGTTCGTCGTGTCAGGCATCGTTGCATATTCTAAGAGCATCGGCACCGCCTCCTGTTTCTTCTCACAGGCGTGGCGGAATACAAACGTACGCTTCGACTGCATCTCCAGGTCGCCAACATCACCAGCATAGCTCTTCTCCAAATCGTGCAGCGTGTTTTCATCAAGTACGCGGAAATGCTCACCAATCGGTGCCTGCGTCGCAAACACAGGCTTAACCTGCATGCCAGGATCCACCACATCGGTTTTCTTTCCCCAGCCGTCATACACGTTCGTCGTACCCAACGTACTTTCACCGAACAGCTCAAAATTGTCGAGAGGATTGCCATAGAACACACTGCAGACTTTGCCGCACTCAAACTGGAAGCGTCGGTTGATGTTCACAAGTCCACCCAGCAGTTTCAGCTTGATGCGTGCATCACCCACAAAGTAGGCGGGACGCGGAAGACCGCAACGGAGCACACCACCAATGCCCGCATCGATAATGTCGAACCTCTTGTCCCAGAAACCCAAGTTCACATAAATGCCGAACTTGGCATATAGGTAGGCATAGAGCTGTCCTTCGGCATACCAGCCGTTCCAGCCCATCTGTCCGTAGCCAGGGCAGTCGGTGTATCTCAGCTTTGCCATCGTTACGTCGAAGCCGGCGATGGCTCCCATGCTGCCATAGAAGATGCCGAGATCTACATCCACGTAGCCGTAAGCCGACGCCCCCAGCATCACACCACCGCCCACATTCTCGCTGTCAGCCGTGAACATGCTTAGGGATCGCTTGCGTGCTGCGTTCGCCTTGCTCATGTCAGCACCTTCCATACCGCCCTTCGACTGTCCGTTAAGGAACTGGGCAATCTTAGTGGGGATAGGAGGCAGTTCACCGTTGTTCGGCAGTTCGTTACCCACACAGAAATAGAAATTTGCACCAATATTTACCTTCACTATCTTCGTATTAAAGTCAATCAGCGTGAAGGAGCAGCGTTTCTTCTCTTCGGGTTCGCCCAAATAGACATGCCACTTGGTGCTTGACAGATCCTTTCCTCCCTCGCGGAACGTCAACTTGAGGTCGAGGTTGGCGTGTGCGCCCAGCTTCGGTCCCTTGCTTTGTTCACTCTTGACATCTGAGACGTTCGCACCAGTTTGATGACCAGCTGTAGCACCACTATGGTCGCCCATCGCTTTGTCCAGTGTACCAGTCACGGCACCCTTAGCAGCCTCCCACTTGTCATTCAGCAGTTTCATCTGACGGGCAATTTCAGAAGCACCTACGGTCTGCCCAAGGGCATTGACGATGGAAGAGCCGTCAGCTGCTACGTCCAGCGTCGCCGTCAGCTGGAAGTATTTGTCGCGGTTGTCGTTTTGCCATTTCATAGTCACCTCCGAATCAACGATGCCGCCCACAGCCGTAGCCTTACCTGTGAAGAGGAAGGTGGTGAGACGGTTGCGGCTCTTGTCGTAGAGCACACTGGCATGGAAGTCACCCGAAAGTAGGGCACCATCTTGCGAGGCCAGACCCAGATCGGCCATCACACCAATCAAGCCCTTCTTTGGTGTTACTTTGGTCTTGTTGCCATCTGTGGGATGGCAGTTGAAATAGATGCCGGCACCGAGTTTGGTGACTTTCAGCGGTGTGATGGGCACTCCCATCCGTCCACCTGCGCCAAGGTAGAAGAATCCCCATTTGTAGCCGGCACTATGCTCATAGAATCCGCCATCAGCCTCGAAGGTAAGTAAGTCGCCTGGCAGCGAGACGTTGACGAGACCCTGAAATCCCTTGCTCTTGGTGGCGGGGTCAGCACCCAGTTTCAGTCTTCCCTCCAACTTCACGAGACAGAAATTGGCGTTCAGATAGATTTCGCTGAAACGGGTAGCTTTGTACTTGAAGTCGTGGGTCTTCTTGTCGATAGTGGCATCAATACTGATGGTGATGTCGGCACAGAGGAGAGCATTTTTCAGGTCGTTGTCGTACTTGTCGTCTTTATCGACCAGTGCGAAGCGTCCTGTAATGTCGGTAGTGAACAAATTGTTGTCAAGATCGACGTTGAGCGAATAGCCCTTGATGCCCAATTTGAAGGGACCGATGTTTTTTTCAACTGAGGCTACCGACCAAGCACCCGTCTCGAAGTAGAAGTCACCGGATGCCGAACTGTAGGTCTTGTTATCGGCAAGTTTTACCCATGTCATCATGGGCAGTTTGGTATCATTGTATGCCTTGGTAGCTTCTGTCTGCATCTTGGCAATTTCCTTGCCTTCGGGCATCTTGTCGTCGCTGATCCAGCGTTCACAGTTGGCAAGGCGCATCTGAGTAAAGTGGATGCCTGGAATCTTCAATTTGAGCGGCAGTTTGTTGTTCTCGCTCATAATGAAGTCGTTGGCCTGCGCCGTTCCACCAATGGTGATGTCACCCGCGAGACACAACTCCACACGGGGTTTGGGTCGCGAGTCACTTTCCGACTGGCGGCTGGCGCGACTCTCTAAGAGGAAGTAGGTTTGCTTGCGGTTAAGGTCCAGTTCTGCGAGCATGAAGTCGAAGTGGATGTTCTTCAACTTATCCTCGTTCGTCACCTTCAGGATGCAGTCGAAGTCAGAGGAGCCGTCCTCACGCTCGATGGGATACATGTTGCCGACAAACTCCATGTTCTGCGACATCAACGGCACATGCATACTGCCTGAGAAGCCGCAGTCGCGGAAGTTGTTCTGCACGATGTTCATGTAGATTTTTTTCATCTTCATGGCCCAGCCACCCCAATCTACATCGATTGCATTGTTGTAGTTGAGCGACAGCGTCACACCTGATGCATCGATGAGCATCTTTTCACCAGTGATGGTGGAAGAGCCTTTGGTGATGAAACCACCAGGGAACTTCAGATTCACTTTCTCAATATAGAGTCCCTGCCATGTGTTGTCGTCACCGTTGACGATACCAGCTTCTTCCTTCTTATATCCGTTCGACGTGGGGAACGCCAGCCCTGTCGGATTGCGTCGGGCCGAGTGGTCGTAGCTCATTTTCTTCACCTCAAACACCCATCCCTTTGTGTCTTCGTGGGTGAAGGGGTCAATGCTGACGGATGCAACCCAGTCGCTCCAGTCGCTCACCCAACCATGAACCTCAATATGGGGAGTCTTGCCTGCAATCACATGTCCTTGAGAATTTGTGGCAAGGAGTCCCGGCACAGCCACATTGGCATGGAGAGAAAGGGCTGAGATTGTATCGTTGTCCCACTTCACATAACAGCCGTCGGTAGGTGTCTGGAGGTTCTGCGGAGCCTTGAATGTGAAGTCGAAGGAAGAATCGGGGTCTTTCAGCTTCACATCGCTTAAGAGCGTGACATAGCCGGCACCAGGGAGCACGCGGTCGGGATCCATACAGACCTTGGGTGCTCCGAACATAAGGATGTTGTCTTCAGTAATATCGTTGTCGGGCAGAGAGAACATACCCAGCAGATTCATCTGTGCGTATGTAGGATAGAATACCATAGAGACAATTTGCACATCTACGGGTGTCTTATATACATCGCTGATTTCGAGCGGCAGGAACACCTCTATGTCGGGGAATCCACCAACTCCCTTCTTTTGGAAATTATCATAGACGGCGTAGCCTTTTCGCACATAGTCATAGTATTGTGATGCCTTCACTTTCTTGCCCAGCGTATTGGTCTCGTAGCCCAACAGCAGCTTCAGCTCCTCGGGCTGGTTGTAGCCGACGAGGTTATCGAGTCCCCAGTCGGTGAAGATGTCGTCCGGAATCCAATCGCCCACTTCTTTCGTGTCGGTATATTCCTTGGCGTAGGCAGAAGCACGATCCTTAATGTGTGCCCAGTTGGACTTGGTATCGCTTTTCACCACTCCTTCGTACATGATGCGGTTAGAATTGATAAAGATACCATCGAACTTCACACCTACCTTCACGTTCTGCCCGAAAGGTTTCCAGAGCATGAATCCTGTTCCGCTCCAAGCCTTAGTCTTCTTGTCCATCTTCACGTCGTTGCCCATCGTCATGATGTATTCACCGACAAAGATTTCCTTGCCTCGCATTTCTTTCTCGGATAAGGTACAGGGCACACGGTTCTCTTCAATCACACCCTTGCTATTGCAGGCATTGCCAAAAGCATCGCTCAGCTTGTCGCTATACATAAAGGGCAGAATGTTGATTTCGTCGTCGTAGAAGCGAACAGACTTAGCTCCTACGCATTCAGGAACGACACGGAGCAAGAGTGGCTGAGCCACACTCACATAGCTCTTGAGTTGTTCCCAGGGAGCTGTGTCGAGGAGGAGATCAAAGCTTTTCTCACTGTCAAGCGGCGGAGCTACCTCACCCTCGCCTTTGGCATACCACTCGCAGAGCGGTTCCTGCTCCATCGCTGTTTCTGGTGATTCCTGGCCTGCCAGATTAAAAATCTGCAACTTATAGTGGAACTTCAAGGAATCGGGATTTTCTCCCTTGCCTCCTACGAACACAGGAGGTTCCCACGCTGAACGGAGGGAATTACCGGCAAAGAGTGTGTGGTTAGTGTTGCCGTCGAAATCGGGTTTTGTGAGTTTGGGATTGCGGAATACATAGAGGGAGTCGTCCTCACCGATCTCAATTTGATAGCCGGTCATTGAGATATCGAAGGAATCGTCATCCTCTTCTTCCTCCTCTGTAATCCAGTCAGGAAGATCTTCCTCTGGCACTTCTCCACCTGTCATCTGAGGGGTAAATACCATGATGGGGCTTTTGCCTCGGTTTTCCACCATGGCATAATTCATACCGACAGCACCTATGGGCGTGGCTTCTACCTGAGCAATATAGAGATGCCCGTCAAGCAGTTTCTGAAGGGCTGAATAATCGAGCAGACACTGGGGTGCCACCATGTTTCTCACAGAGAACAGGATGGGGTTATTGAGAGCTTGCTCAGGGGTCTGCTTGATGTTCTCCATAACGTACATCTCGCGTACCGTGAGCGTGTATTGGTACATAGGTACCATGTCGCGCACACAGTTAAGCGTTGGCTCCGTCCACGTAAAGACGGGATTCATCAATGGGAATTTCACAGCCTCGTAGTTATAAAGACTGGCTGTACCCATGAGGGCGGTAGGAGTGGTGAACGTAGGTGCCTGAGCACGGTAGCACACACGGAAGAACGCACTTCCTGTGATGGTGGGATTACTCAAGGCAATGGGTACATCGACCTTACCA
This sequence comes from uncultured Bacteroidaceae bacterium, assembly GCA_905234555.1. Lineage (GTDB taxonomy): Bacteria > Bacteroidota > Bacteroidia > Bacteroidales > Bacteroidaceae > UBA3839. The sequence continues at coordinate 33,091 of CAJOHO010000008.1, read as the reverse complement.
GTTGACAGGTTCATCAAGGCGGGATCCCACTTGTACGCTGTAAGCAGCACGCGGTATAGACCTTCGGGCAGCAGACCGAAGTCAGAACCACCGAATTTGTCCAATATACCTGCATCAAACTGCATTTCCTTCATGGGTACATGGTCGAAGAGGCGGCGCATCTGCTCCATCGTCAGGTCAATATTGCCATTGGCAGGAACCACGATGGGCGTAGCAGGCATACGTGTAGGAGGTGAACTGAGTGAGAGCGACATGGGCTTCCCTTCCACATCTGCTGTCTGCTCAATCTGAATAGTGAGATAGATTTTCTGCTCCTCGCTGGTCATATTTACAAGCTGCACGCTGAAGTATTTGCCAGGGTTCGCTTTGTAGTCGCCCACTTCTGGTGGGAGTATTTCCTGGGCAGGATCCACATTGATAATCAGCGACGAGGCATTCTGGGCTGAGGACCGACCAGTCACCAGCAGAAGCAATGTAAATAATATATATGGAATCTGTCTCATATCTGTCGTATTTCTCTGCGGAAACCGAAATACACCGTCGTGGGTCAGCAGGAAACCGCAAGGGATTGTTTATTTATTTTTGTTAGCTTTGCGCTTGATTTCGAAAAGGGAGAAGGTGTAAGCGTAATTAAGCCCCACATTAACTTCTGTCACGTTATACATATCTTCGTTGGACGTGATGTTCACGTCGTTGGAGCGCGATACGCTCGCGCTGAGTCCGAATGTATGCTTTTTCTTCAAGGAATAGCCTACGTTGACATTTCCTCCCAGCGACATGTTTTCACGCATTCGCGAAAGGCGGTTGTAGCAGGTGGAAATGGTTGCCGACACAGTCAGCGGGTTTTCCTCGAAGAAGGAACGGGAGGCGGTGAAGGCAAGGATATCGCTCATGTATTTGCGCTGATAGCCAATGCTCTGCTGGTGACTCAAGGTCGCGGAGAAGTCCGTGTGCCAGGGTTCCACTAAAAGGCTGTAGTTGATACCGCCTGAGATGGTCTGCACATCTGTCCGCCCTGTGGCAAATTTGTTCAAGTCTTTATTCTGGTTATAACCGGCAGATATGGCCAGCGTGTGGCTCAGGTCGGTGGTCTGCCAGTTACGGGAAGTAGAAGCACCGATGCTGTGCATAACGCGGTGTACACGCGAAGAGTCGGTTACATGCGCCGTGCCGTCTCCCTGATCCTGAAGATAGCCGTTGTAGCGGAGACTGAGCGTCTGTTTGCCGAGGCGAGTGGAAGCATTAACGGAATAGACATAACCTTTGGTGGTATAGAGCTGCTTGTCCGATAGGTTATCGGCCTGAGCCGTGAAGGTTCCGCTGAGGGTGATTTTCTTTAGCAGGCGAGTATTAGCATTGATGCCCAGGGAATGGTAGTTGTTCGTCATATAGCTGGTGCCCAGAGACGTGTAGTCTGGTTGAGCAAAACGATAGAAGAGCGAAGCTGTTGTGCGTCCCAGGTTAAGGTTGACGCTGGCATCGCCGGCAAAACGCATGTTTGAGGTGTATTTGGCATCGAACACCTTGTCAAAATCGCGCACCTTTCCGCTTTCTATACTGGGAGAGCGAGTGTCAGCAGTGAAGGCCGATGTGGCGGCATTGACATTGAGTGTCATCCACTTGAAGGGCTGGGTGGAACCACGCAGTCCTACGACGAGGTTGCTCTGTGGGTTGATGGTAGCCCACCACTGTTCATCAATGCTTGAAGGACAGTCATAGGCTCTGAGGAAGTAGAGATCTATGAAGTGACGGCTGCTCCCATAGCCCACCTTGGCACCCCATCCGATTCGCTTGTATTGAGGCGCACGGGCATCGAGGCTTTCGGGATTGTCGTTAATGGCAGAACGGAGGGTGCCGTAGAAGGCACCAAAACGGAGGCGCTCGCTGGTATATTCCAGTCCGAAGCCGTTGACAGCCGAATTGAGCACCAAGGAACTATAATCCATCGTACCCTGCCCGATAAAAGCATGCCAGTTTTTGTATGTAGGACTGAAGCGGAACTGGAACTGTGGGTAGCTGAACTTATAATCACTATTGGAATAGTAGAACGCGAAAGGCATGGCTATACCATAGACAGAGACATTGAGGTTGGCCCATACCGTGCTTTGGAGTGGAGAGGCATAGTTATAGCCTGTGGAGTGGTAGAACGTGTTATTGGTTCCCACGGCTCCAGAGATAATCAGCGGGTCGCTCTTGGCTATCTGCACAATGTCCTGCGCACGTACACGCTCAGATGTTGATGCAATTAAAAGTAGGAAGAGGGCTGTTTTTATGACTATTCTTAATGCATAATTCATAATGCATGAATATATGGAGTTTACTTCACATATACCTTACGGATGGTTCCGTCGGACTGACGAAGCAGGTTCATGCCACGGTGGAGAGAGGGCAACGAACGTCCCTGGAGGTCATAGACGGCTTTGCTTCCAGAGGAATCAGAAGACACAGACCACACGGAGGTGGCTCCCCCACGAGTGAAACGAACGGGCTGTCTGAGCCGGCCCACAGCCTGCTGAAGCGGTAGCGTCTCGTTGATGTTATATGTCTCACTCGTATCATCGTCGTGAAGGAGGAAGTTAACAGTTTCTCCCAGTTTACCGTGAGCAACAATGAAAAGGCGGTCATTGCAGTAAATACCTTCGCCCCTGCATTCGCCATCCACGTATGCGCCTACAGAGTAGCGACTGTCGGGAGTGATACCTTCAATTGTAGCCACCACACACATGTTATCGCTATAGAGGGAGGGGTCGTAGAGCCAAAGCTGATTGCCCAAAAGAGAACCAGAGGCTGGTGCATCATCTGAGGGAGTGAGAGCTTCTTCTTCTGCAAACGAAATTTTTGTACCGGCTTGCTCTGTATGGAACATATAGCCCTGCGAGGGTTCGAGCATTGTCAGGGAACCCACCCATCGGCTGCCGTCATACTCGGCAAAACCGCTGTTCTTCGATACGATGCGGTCGCCTACAGCCTGCGTCACATTTGTCAGACGATTAATGTTGCGGCGATAAACGTAGGGGTTGGCCAGCCATGTCCAGCCCTCATTCATGGTCAGCTCCGGGTCACCGTCGTTCTGGCCTCCGTTATGCATCGTGTAACCATTCCAGGCGTTCTTCATCTTTATTTTATAGCAAACGTTCTGACGGATGCCACCTTCCTTCAGAGTGCCGAAATAACCATACTCCGGATCGTTGTAAAGCAACTGACGCTGCGAGCGGATTTCTATCAGGCTGTTACCACCGAAAGCTGTCTCCAGCTGATCGGAAGCCACATTGCCATATGTGCTGGAATACCACTGCCAGCCTTCGTCTAAACTGAGTGGAAAACCTACTTCGGCAAGAGCACTTGCGACACGGGATCCGTCATAGTTCACCAGCACGGTCGTATAGCCGGGAGCATTCGGCGTATAGGTCGCTTCGTAATGATTGCCTTTCTTCGTAAGGGATCCTAAGGTCTGTGCCCAAGGATAATAGGCGTTGTAGGCATTGACTGCCAGCAGCGACGGATCCACCTCTGCATCCGTTGGCTCTGGCGTAACTGTGATGACGGATTCCTTTCCGAAGACGAGGTCTTCTACGTCGAGGGTAAAAGAAACTTTCACTTCTTCCACGATCACGGTTGTCCAGGCATACAGGTTACCAGCTGAACACGATACCAGCAGCTGATCCGTTGCTTTCAGACCCGTTAGCGTAGTTCCTACAAACGTGTAGTAATCCTCAGACAACTGACCGCCTACGCTCCATATCAAATTCTCAGGCAGCGGTGCATCTGCCGGCTCTACTGTCAGGTAGTCGAGCATGTTGACAGGTTTGTTAATCGTAATCTTGATGTTCTCCGGAAACGAAATGCTGGTCGGTTCCGTCAGGTAAAGGTGGCGCAAGTTAGAAGGCGTTCCCGGATTCTGTGTCTCCCCATCGAAATATACAGTCGTGGGAGCTTCCTTCAATGTTAGCGGATAGATAGTGCGCTGTTCGCTATGGCGAGCCTTAAAGGTGATGGGTTTGTTCATATCCGTCTCGTTGCCTTTGACACGAATAACAAAGAACCCCATGTTGGCGGCCATGCCCATATCTGCCAAACCACGCAATTCTCCATCGATGAAAGCTGCAACTTCATAGTCTTCCATGTGAAAGGTTGGTGTAGGAACGGTTTGCAAAAGGTCGCACCAGAAAACAGTCTCATCTGAATACAGGTCTTCATTCAGCGTCCATTCATCTTGTGCCTTCGCTGACTGCCAGGCTGTCAACAGCACCAGCAGCGATATGATCAGTTTCTTTCCCATAACGTTAAGATTGATAAAGGTGATTGTTAAGATGTGCAAATATATACAATTTTTTTCTTTATACTTCTACCCCCCCTGTTAAATAATGTTAAAAAACAGTAGAAATAATAAAATAATATTGATGATAGACTCTTTTGATATGTTTAATTGCGTTTTAAAGGATACAAATGAATAAAGGAAGCGAATCAGAATCAGTGGGGAAAGAAACCTGCATTTACGCTCCTATACCATATAAAAAGGAGAAAGCAAGACTACTTGGCATCGTGGAAAATCGAGCAAGTAGCAAACAGAACATTAGGATTTTGAGCCATTAGCACTTGTATATTGGAGTGATGGCAGCAATTAGTCATTCATCATCTTAAAGGTCTGTACACGTCGCCTGATTCTTCGTGGCAAAAAATAGGAGTTCCGCAACAACTCTCCACTCTCCACTCATCGCTCGGAAAGCAGCATGAATACAGGGGCTGCAGCGAGTGGAGAGTTTGCGCAACTCTCCACTAACTCTCCACGATCCCTCGAAAAACACAGCACGTTGCCACAAAAATTCAAGCACGCTCTAACCACTCGCTCCAGTTCGTTCAAAAATCTGGCAGAGAACGCACGAAATCTCAGCAGAGCACGCTTGATTTTTCGTACGTGCACACACAAGCGGCACGTAAGTAATAGGTCGGACAGCGAGAATGGTGCTCATTTTTAGGGCAAAACGACATAATTTCAACTTGTTTTTAACACTAAATGTTAAAATCGGGGTTCAAAAAATAAGTGTTAAGGCAAAGTGCTCAAAACACTTAAGGCAAACGAAATTTAGCCTTAAGAGAAAAATATTTTTGCCTTAACACTAATTTTCGCTTGCCTTAAGGGAAAAATCACTTTGCCTTAACACAAAATTTGGAAACGTGTAACCTGCTGAGTAACAATCCTATACAAAGTCGCTTTTAAAAAATTGAATAGCACAAAATTCACATCATCTGCGACCCCATTTTTTGTCGTAGCGGCCTTCGGTATCGACCTTGCCGCCGAACATATTGAGACGGTAGCGAACATGAAGCATGGCATAGGAGTTGATACTGTTGTACTGGGTATCGCTACGGGTGTTGGCGTTGATCCAACGCTCGAAGTTGCTCTGCTGCTGGAGCAGGTCGTAGAAATTGAGTGCCACGATGAGGGTCTTGCTCTTGAGGAAGGACTTGGAGATCTGTCCGTTCCAGATGAGTTCGTTGGTGTTCATCGACGGGTCGTTATATCCCCGACGGCTGTGTTCGCGGATGTTGGTGCTGACCTCGAACCCTGCCGGCAGACGCAGCAGGATCTGTCCGCCGTAGCTGAACTGCCACGTATCGAGGTTGGCATTGGGCTGCAGCTTGTTGCGTGTGTGCTGGTAGTTGACGTTTCCATCGAGTGTCACTTCCAGCCAGTCGTTGCGGAAACTGAAATTCAGGCGCTGATTGAGATTGGTGGTGCGGGTGGTGTTCTTCTCTGCATCTGCCTGTCGCTGTGCCACATAGCTCACATAGTTATTGTAACGCACACGTGTGTCGGTTCCCAGGTTCCAGTGGCCCAACGAATCGACGGCGGTATTGAAGGTGAAGCCGCCATCGGCATTCCAGTTGCCGTTGATGTTCTCCGGTCGCGACATACTTCCACCGGTCTCGGCGTTGTAGCGGACGAGGTTGGAGATGGAGTTGCGGATGTGGCGGTAGTTTCCGTAAAGCACAATGGAGCGCTTGTACTTGCTGATGTAGTTCTTGTAATAGACGTTCAGCGAATTGGTGAACTGTGGTTTCAGTCCTGGGTTACCCTGTGTGATGTAGAGCGGGTTGGAGTCGTCGGTGATGTCGAGCAGCTGTGTGATGTCGGGCTGACGGGTATCGCCACGATAGTGGAGCCAGATATCGTGCTGGTCGCTGAACTTATAATGGTAATCGACTGTCGGCGTGAAGTTTACGACGTTGCGGATGGTATCGACATAGACGCCTCGGTAGTCCTGAATGAAGTTGGAGCGCTGTGGCTGGAGCAGCACACCCACGTTGTAGTCGTACTCTTCCTGCCAGTGGCGCAGGGTCAGACGGATGTTGTGGGTGTAGTTCTTATATTCCGAGAAGCGGCTCAGGTTACGGTCAAGATAGTCGTCGAGCGGCATGAGGTCTCCAATCCAGGGATCCCACTCGCGATAGGCAGGTACGATGCCAGCGAAGGGATTGAGGTTCATGTGGCTGAAGTCGAAGGTCTGACGGTCGCTTTTGTTCTGGTTGTAGCGCAACTCGTAACTTGCCTGCAGGTGTGCACCTTTTCAAAGCGGTTCGCTGTAGTTGGCACTCAGGACATAGCCGCTGTTGTCGGAAGGAGTGGTGTTGTAGCGAGCCGTGAAGTAGGTGGAATCCTCGTCGGCTGCGTTCTTCACAAGGAACAGATGCACATCGTTGTTTGAGGCGTTGCGCTGCTGGTTCTTGCCTCCGCTGGCTTCTGCCCGAACGGTGATGTTACGTCCTCGCGGATTCAGGCGACGATAGAACTGCATCATCCCCCAGAAGTTCCTGTTCTTGCCGTAGGAGAGCGAGGCGCTGGAGTTGGTATTGACGTAATAGGGGCTTAACGGACTGGCAGGATCGTAGGGTGTCAACGGGTCGGACACGTAGAGATAGGGGTCGTCGTTGAAGGTGGCTGAAGCGGACGTAGAGATTCCGTCGCTCTTTCCATAACTGCCGTTGGCACGGACGAGGATGTTGGTGAGTGTGTCGGGTTTCCACTCCACGCGTACGTTTCCGTTCCAGTTGTCGTTGCGGGAGAGGTTCTTGGAATGGCTGTTGGAGAAAGTCTTGGAATCCTGACTATAGAAATTCTCACGTGAGTTGTCGTTGCGGTTGTCGCCTGTACGGTGGTTCCAGCGAATGCTGAAGTCGAACTTCAGCTTCTCGTTGTCATCATAATTGAAGTTGGTGCCCAGCATTTTATTTGTATTCTGACCTCGACGGTTCCACCATCCGGCATTCTCCTCTTTGTTGTTGGCATTGCCCATCAAGACGAAGCGGGTCTTGTCGGTGAAGCTGCTTCCCATCCCTCGTGTGGCGTACAGTTCCTTGGTTCCTCCAGCGATATCGAGGTTGGTCATATAGCCGCGGTTCATTCCTTTCTTGATGGTGAAGTCGAGCACGGTCTCCTTGTTTCCGTCTTCGATACCGGTGATGCGGGCCTGGTCGCTCTGCTGGTCGTAGAACTTCACGTTCTGGATGATGGACACAGGGATGTTCTTCAACGCTGTCTCCACATCGCCCAGCATGAACTCCTTGCCGTCGAGCAGGATTTTCTTCACCTGTTTGCCGTTGATGGTGATGTTGCCGTCTTCATCGACTTCTGCACCAGGCATTCGCTTGATGAGTTCCTCGATGGGTGACCCTTCGGGTGTGCGGTAGGCTTCAGGGTTATAGACGAGCGTGTCTTTCTTCACCACCACCTGTGCTGCCTGACGGGTGATGACGGCTTCCTGCAACATCTTGGAGTCGGGTTCGAGCAGGATGTTTCCCAGGTCTGCGCTCTGGTTCTTGCGAAGCAGCACTTCGCGGTCGAGCCGCTTGTAGCCCATTGACGTGAAGCGCAAACGGAATGTTCCGTTCGAAGGGACATCAATGGAGAAGGCTCCACGGTCGTTCGACACGGTTCCTGTTACGAACGAACTGTCGTTCGTGGTGGCACGGAACATCTGGATGGTCACAAGGTCCAGCGGTTCCTTCACATCGGCATCCAATATGTTACCATGAATGGTCTGCCGTCTGTCTTCGTCCTGTGCCTGCGCAGCGGTTGTACCCAACAGCCACACAGCAAGGACGAACCATAAAGTTCTCATACGTCGTGTTTTTTCTGTTTTGTCTATGACGAATTGTTTGTATGTTGTTGAATTATTTAAAAATCTTCTGGGCAAACAAAGAGAGGTAGATGCGCCAGTTGCGCCAGATATGTCCACCGTCGTTCTCGTAATACTCATAGGGATAGTTATGTGCATCCAGATACTTCCGAAGATTCGTATTCTGCGACATGAGGAAGTCGTCCTTACCGATGGCAATCCAGAAGAGCTTGGGCTTGGAGTTGAAGAGTCGTGCCATCTGCTTGTCGTATTCGTTGTCGGGCTGCGGTTCCTGGCTGTTCACCCAACCGCCCATTGCCATCATCGTGGCTGCTGACTGTAAGCCATAGTAGTCGAAGGTCTCAGGATAGAGTCGCGAGATGCCGAAGGTATGTCCGCCACCCATCGACAGGCCCGTCACAGCACGTCCGCTACGTTTCTTGATGGTCTTGTAATGGCTGTCCATGAAGTTGACGATATCCATGAAGCTCTCTTCCATAGATGCCTTTGCACCACGATCGCGGAAGGCGTTGCCGTCGGGCACGTACATACCTTCGTGCCACCAACCAGGAGCTGCATTGCAGGTGGGATTGCCATTGGGCATCACCACAATCATCGGCACGCACTTCCCCTCAGCGATGAGGTTGTCCATGATCTGAGAGGTACGACCCAAATCGCCCCAGGCTGTCTCGTCGCCACCGAAGCCATGAAGCAGGTACATCACAGGAAAGCGTTTCTTTCCGTCGTAGGCAGCAGGCAGATATACGGTCATGCGACGCTGCTGACCCAACGTAGGACTGTCGTACCACACTCTTGAGAGCGTTCCGTGAGGCACATTGTTGACGGCATAGAGATGTCCTTTGTCGTCGTCGCTCTTCGTCACGATGAAGATGTTGCTCAGCGTGTTGATATCACGATTCACATAGCTGTTAGCCGGATCGACGAGCCGCTGACCATCCACCCAGAAGGCGTAGGAATATAGCTCCGGATTCAGCGGATCGGTGGTCACCGTCCACACTCCGTTGTCCTGCTTCGTCATGTTGATCCGTTTGTTGCTGATTTCATCGAAATCTCCGCCTACGCTCACACGATGTGCCGAAGGAGAATAGAAGTTAAAGGTCACGGTGCCGTCGGCATGTACCACAGGCGATTTCACACGTGGACGCTGGTTCAGCTGCTGCTGACCAAAGCTGCTCACTGCCACCAGACAGCTGCAGGCAAAAAGAAATATACGTTTCATGAGTTATGTTTTTTTATCGTTCGATTAACATCAGACGTTTTCTCGCCATGCCAAAGCTAAAACAAGTTTTGCTTTGGTCATTTGGCTTATCAAAAAAATTATATTTCTGCTACAATGAAAGGAGAAGCTTCTCCATTTCCTCGATTTCGAATTCTGTGGTTGCCCAGCTGGTCACGAAACGGCAAGCTGTATGGTTCTCGTCAACGGGACACCACTTCTCAAATCCAATCACCTGCTGCAGCTGCTTCATCCGGTCGTTCGGAAGGATGTAGAACTGCTGGTTGGTGGGTGAGTCGATAAAGGGCTGATAGCCCAGTTTCTCCACAAAGAGACGACGCAGACGCATCGCCAAGGTCACAGCGTTCTGACCGATGGCAAGGTAGAGAGGCTTTTCTGAACCACTGGCGTTCACTGGTGTGAACAGCGCTTCGAACTGCACACCTACCACGCGGCTCTTTGCCAGCAGGGCACCATGTTGCTTGATGCGGCTGAGCATGTGGGTGGGTGCGTCGCCCTTGGGAAACACCACTGCTTCGCCACAGAGAGCACCACATTTCGTGCCGCCAATATAGAAAATGTCTGCCAGTTGAGCCAACAACGGCAAGGTGACATCCTGGCTGGCAGCCAGTCCGTAGGCCAGACGGGCACCATCCACATACAGTAACAAATGATAAGAACGGCACACTTCCTGCAAGGCTCTTAGTTCGTCAGCGGTGTAAAGGGTTCCCAATTCTGTCGGGAAGGTGATATACACCATTCCTGGACGAACCATGTGTTCAGCGGTTTCGTCGGCAAAATAGTTCTGGCACCAGGTCTGCAAATCTTCGACAGCGAGTTTCCCGTCGTGGGAAGGGAGCGCAATGACTTTATGTCCCGTAAACTCTACGGCTCCAGATTCGTGAACATTGATATGTGCTGTGTCGGGACACAGCACACCTTCATAGGGCTGTAACACGGAGTCGATGATGGTGGCGTTGGTCTGCGTGCCTCCAGCCAAAAACCAGATCTGGGCATCGGGTGCTCCACAAGCCTCACGAATCAGGTTTCTTGCCTGATTGCTGAAGCGATCATCGCCATAGCTCTGCGTCCGCTCATTGTTTGTCTCCCAAAAATGGTTCAGCACAGTCTCGTGGGCACCGTTGTTGTAGTCACTTTCTAAATGGATCATAAAGAAAAGTTTAAAGTTTCCTCGCGGAAAAGCGCGAGGGACTGTATTCTTAAAACTTCCAGTCGTCTTGCCAGCGGACGACGGGCTTGTTGTCCTCAAATTCGATGGGGAGCCAGATGTAGCGGGCATCGCTCGGATGACGGGGACGCCAGATATCTGCCATAAAGATGTATTTGCCGTCAACAGGCAGGATGAAGGTGCTCTGTCCACCGAAAGTCTTGTCAGCACGAGGACCACGACAAGGATTGGGATGTTGTGTCCAAGGTCCCCAGATGGAAGGAGCAGAGAACATACGTGCTTCGTTGGGTTCCCAGCCCGTACAGCCAGAGGTAATCATCCAATAAGTGCCTTCGTGCTTGAAGATGGCTGGCGCTTCGTTATGACCTGCTGGCGCCACACGTGTATATCGACCCGTATGGTGGAGGTAGTCACCCGTGAGTTCGGCGATGTGGAGCGTCAGGTTTTCCTCTGAGCTGAAGATATGGTAGGCCTTTCCGTCGTCGTCCACATAGAGCGTCATATCTCGCGACATCTGACCTGTGCCGAAGTCGCGTTTCACGTAGAGTCCCTGTCCGATTGCCTTCAGCCAAGCTGGCGTCCACGACTCCTTGAAGTTACGAGCATTGAGCGTATCGACCACTGCCAGTTCCTGACTGCCGAATTCAATGGGCCACGTACCGGCATCGGCACGCTGGGAGTACAGGAACTTATAGGGACCTTCCGGACGATTGGCTACCGCCACCCCATAACGGGCTGCATTGTAGCCGCGTCCCTTCAGCTCAAGATGGAACCACATGCAGAATTTCTTCGTTACCTTATTATATATGACCTTCGGACGTTCGAGGATGCAACCCCGTTCGATGTCGCTACCTCGTTCGTCGCTGACGCTGAGGGCAACGCCACAGTTCTTCCAGTTTAACAAGTCCTTCGATGAATAGCACGTCACACCCACCAGCGCATCGGAAGTGTGGTCGGACTTATGTTCTCCGAACCAATAATAGGTGTCGCCATACTTGAGGACTCCGCCTCCGTGTGCATTGATGTGCTGACCCTGATCGTCCGGCCACAGTTCGCCAGAACGAACAGACGTAACTTGTGCTGCGATCGGCAACATCGCCCACAGCACCCATAAAAATAAGAATACTCTTTTCATATTGTTATTGATTGTCGTGTAAAAAATCTCTTTCTTGGGTCTCACAAAGAAACCTTTACCTTGCAAATTTAATGTTTTTTATCCTAACTTTTATGCCATACATACAAATAATTTTGATTATAAACATTCTTTAAGAATAAATTTCGTATATTTGCGACAGATTATGGTTTATTTGCAATCCATGCACGACAAAAGTACACATTAAGAATTAAAATTCATTCATTGTTCAACTAAATAATGTTTTCCATGAAGAAAATCTTTTTGTCCTTTCTGCTCTTGGCAGCAGTATCTGCAAATGCGCAGAACAACCCCGTGTTAACCATTGAAGGTGGTCAGGTGCAAGGTGTCTTGGCAGATGACCATCCTGATGTGTTTGTCTATCGTGGCATTCCTTATGCTGCACCTCCCATCCGCGAGAACCGTTGGAAGGAACCTCAGCCCGTTGTTCCTTGGAAGAGTGTGAAGATCTGCGACACTTTTGGCCGTCCGAGTTATCAGGCCATCCAATACACTGGTGGCTACTATACGGAGTGGGGTTATGGTAAGGAAGCAGCCTTCAGCGAAGACTGTCTGTATTTGAATGTCTGGACAAAGGCTCCTGGTCAGGTGAACAAGAAACTGCCTGTAGCCCTGTGGATTCACGGTGGCGGCTATCGCGAGGGCTTCGGTTCTGAACCTGAGTTCGACGGACAGGAATGGGGTGCGAAGGATGTGGTGCTCGTCAGCATCAACTACCGCTTAGGCGTCTTCGGATTCCTCGTACATCCTGCTTTGTCGGCAGAAAGCCCACACAAAGTTTCCGGCAACTACGGTATCCTCGACCAGATTGAGGCTTTAAAATGGATTAAAAAGAATATCGCTCAGTTTGGTGGCGACCCCAATAACGTAACTATTTTCGGACAGAGTGCTGGTGGTGGTAGTGTTCGTACGCTGTGTGAGAGTCCACTGGCTCGTGGTCTCTTCCATAAGGCTGTCATCATGAGTGCGCAGGGTATTTCTATTCCCGATGCTAACGGCAATCCGATGGGTGCCCGCTACAGCGGTGGTTCGTTTGCTGATGCTGAAGCCAACGCCAAGAAGGTGTTTGACTGGGCCGGCCTTACTGATTTGCAGAAGATGCGTCAGGCAAGTACTGAGACCGTCTTTGCTCTGAACACCCTCTACTACCAGATTGTAGAAGGTCAGCAACAGGGCGGTGGTATGCCGTTTATGCGCAGAGGATTGCCTTTCATGCCAATGATTGACGGTTATGTCAGCCTCAAGAGTTTCGACGATGCCACTCGTGAGGGAACGCTCGCAGACGTACCTTATATGATTGGCTTTACCCTTAACGACATGGGCAATATGGCTCCCAATATTGCTGAGTTCTGTAAGGTGCGTCAGCAGAAGGGCGGTAAGGCTTGGGCTTATCAGTTTGCCCGTCCGTTGCCCGATGACGGCTCTCATCCTGAGGTGACACGGCGTCTGAAAGGTGCTTTCCACTCCAGCGACCTCTGGTTCGTGTTCAAGAGTCTGAAACATTGCTGGCGTCCTTGGACCAAAGGTGACTGGGATCTCTCTGAGAAGATGCTTACCGCCTGGACCAACTTTGCCAAGTATAGCGATCCTAACGGTAAGGACGGCAAGAGCCTCGGCTGGAAACCCTGCACAGCAGAAAGTCCCAACTTCATGGTCTTCAAGCTCGACGAAAAAGACGCAGAAGCTTCGAAAATGGGTGAGCTTCTCCAGAAGAAATAAACTCTGCTTATTAACGAAAACGGGAAATGGGCGGTAAGCCCAGCATTTCTCCGACAGACAAGAAAAACGGAAGTACCACGAATGGCGCTCCCGTTTTCTTGATATGATGCACGATGATTAAGCGTACATAGCTACGATGGCTTCGTAGAGTTCCTGCTTGCCTGAGGTCTGCTTAGGCTCGCCAACCTTCTTGCCATATTCGTAAGCCTGTTCGAAAGTGAGCTTGCCATCTTCGAAGTCCTTACCGATACCGCTGTCGAAGGAAGCGTAGCGAGCTGCCTTCATAGCCTTGTAAGGAGATTCTTCGAGGAGCTTGGCAGCACTCTCGAGTGCACGTGCCATTGCGTCCATACCAGCGATGTGGGCGATGAAGATGTCTTCGAGATCTGTGGAGTTACGACGAGTCTTAGCGTCGAAGTTCGTACCACCTGTGCCGAGACCACCACCACGGAGGATTTCCATCCAAGCCTGTGTGAGTTCGTAGTTGTCGATGGGGAACTGGTCGGTATCCCAACCGTTCTGGTAGTCACCGCGGTTGGCGTCGATAGAACCAAGCATACCAGCATCGACAGCGCAAGCGAGTTCGTGCTCGAAGGTGTGACCGGCGAGTGTTGCGTGGTTCACCTCGATGTTCACCTTGAAGTCCTTGTCGAGGTTGTGAGCCTTCAAGAAACCAATCACAGTCTCTGTGTCAACGTCGTACTGGTGCTTGGATGGCTCCATTGGCTTTGGTTCGATAAGGAATGTGCCCTTGAAGCCCTTTGCACGAGCGTAGTCGCGAGCCATAGTCAGCATGGTAGCCATGTGCTCCTTCTCACGCTTCTGGTCGGTGTTGAGCAGGCTCATGTAGCCTTCGCGACCACCCCAGAACACATAGTTCTCAGCACCCAGCTTGATACCAGCGTCGATGGCGTTCTTGATCTGAACGATGGCACGAGCCACTACGTCGAAGTCTGGGTTGGTGCTGGCACCGTTCATGTAGCGAGCGTTGCCGAATACGTTGGCTGTTGACCACAGGAGCTTGATGCCTGTTTCCTTCATCTTCACTGCGAGATAGTCGGTGATTTCCTTGAGGTTTGCCTCATACTCCTCAACGCTGTTACCTTCAGAAACGAGATCGACATCGTGGAAACAGAAATAAGGAATGCCGAGTTTCTGCATGATTTCGAAACCAGCGTCAGCCTTCTGCTTAGCGATTTCAACGGCGTTGCCACCCTTGTTCCAAGGGAAGGTCTTGGTGCCGCCACCAAACTGGTCGCCACCTTCTGCACAAAGGGTGTGCCACCAAGCCATAGCGAAACGCAACCAATCCTTCATGGGTTTGCCCATGATTACTTTCTCTGCATCATAATAATGGAAGGCCATTGGGTTCTTGCTGTCCTTGCCTTCAAACTTGATCTTACCGATCTCTGGAAAATACTCTTTTGCCATAATTTGATAATGATTAATAATTATTGTTGAACGTTTAATGTTTAATAATCTTTGTTTCCGTACGGAAACCGTTTCCTTTGCGGCAAAACCGCAGGGCATTTTTAGTGATTGAGACACTCCACCCAACGACGATAAGCGGCAATGTATGGTTCACGGTCGGCTTCGGGCTGGATGGTCTGCATGTGCTTGAGGGTTTTGAAGGCGTCGTCGCTATCCTTATAGATGCCGGCACCGATTCCTGCACCATAAGCTGCTCCTACAGATCCGTCTGTTTCGTACAGTTCGATGGTTGCACCTGTAACAGCTGCCAATGTGCGACAGAACAGCGGATTGAGGAACATATTTGCGTGACCAGCCTTGATGGTCTGGATATCCATACCCATCTGCTTCATGATCTCCATACCGTAGGCGAAGGAGAAAGCGATACCTTCGTGAGCTGCACGGATGAGGTGTGCCTTCGTATGGATGTTGAAGTTGATGCCGTGAATGGATGCACCCACGTTCTCATTCTGCAACACACGTTCTGCACCGTTGCCGAAGGGGATAATGCTGAGACCTTCAGCACCGATGGGAGTTGTTTCAGCCAGGTCGTTCATGGCTGGATAGCTCATGCCTTCCGGCGCCACGTTGCGACGCATCCACGCATTGCAGATACCTGTACCGTTGATGCAGAGGAGCACACCCAGACGGGTAGCACCGTTCTCACCATGATTGACATGAGCGAAGGTGTTGACGCGAGAGAGTTTGTCGTAGTTGACTTCACCCAGCACACCATAAACCACACCAGAAGTACCACCTGTAGCGGCAATTTCACCAGGCTTCATCACGTTGAGTGACAGGGCGTTGTTGGGTTGGTCGCCACCACGATAAGAGATAGGTGTGCCAGCAGGGATGCCCAGTTCGTCGGCAATTGCCTGACAAACGGTACTCTGTACGGAGAAGGTAGGCACGATGTCGGCAATGATAGATTCGGGGAATCCGAAGAAGTTCATCACATCCTTGCTCACCTCGTTGTTCTGGAAGTCCCAGAACATACCTTCGGAAAGACCGGAAACGGTGGTTTTCTTGTCACCACCAGAGAGACGCATGGCGATGTAGTCGCCTGGGAGCATAATCTTGTCGATCTTGGCAAAGATGTCTGGCTCGTTCTCCTTCACCCAAGCCAACTTGGCAGCTGTGAAGTTGCCAGGAGAGTTGAGGAGGTGCTGGAGACACTTTTCGCCTCCGATACCTTCGAATGCCTTGTTGCCGTAGGGAACAGCACGTCCGTCGCACCAGATAATGGAGGGACGGAGAGGATTGCCTTCCTTATCTACGCATACCAGTCCGTGCATCTGATAAGAGATACCGATGGCCTTCACGTCAGCCAGCGAACCAGCCTTAGCTGCCACACGAGCTGTAGCTTGCTTGAGTTCATTCCACCACATGGCAGGATCTTGTTCTGCCCAACCTGGTTGCTTGGCTGTGATGGGAGCCTCAGCGTCGGGATATTGTGCACTTGCGATGGTCTGCCCAGTCTGAGCATCCACCAACGCCGCCTTCACGGACGACGTACCTATGTCGTAACCTAAAAGAAACATTTTTTATGGGTTAAATGGGGTTAATGGGGTTGATGGGGTTAATGGGAACCCTGTGGAGAAACCGCAGGGCACTTTAACGAGGGGACTAATCTAAGCCTTCGATGGTTTGGATGGTGCCGTCTGGGTTGTAGTGGAGTTCAGCCACTTTGAGGGAACGGAGCCAAGTCTTGTCGTTCGAAGGAACACAATCGTGGTGGAAGAGATACCACTTGCCTTTGTACTCAGCGATGGCGTGGTGAGTGGTCCAACCTACGACAGGAGTGAGGATCACGCCCTGATAGGTGAAAGGTCCGTAAGGATTGTCACCAATGGCATAGCAGAGGAAGTGGCTGTCGCCTGTAGAGTAAGAGAAATAGTACTTACCGTTGTACTTGTGCATCCAAGAAGCTTCGAAGAAACGGTGTGGGTCGCTGGCTTTCAAAGGCTTTCCGTCCTTGTCGAGAATCAGTACTGGACGTGGAGCCTCAGCAAACTGCAGGACGTCGTCACTCATCTTCACCACGAGACTGGGAAGTGCGGGGGCATCGGGCAGAGCAAAGAGTTCGCCCTTTCGGGTAGGTTCAGAACCCATATCGACGAGTCCGTTTTCGTCACCATGCTTGCCATGAACGGGTGCAAAACCTGGTGCCTGTGGCTGCCACCATTGTAGCTGTCCGCCCCAGAGTCCACCGAAGTAAGTGTAGATGGAACCGTCATCGTCCTTGAACACGCAGGGATCGATGGAGAAAGAACCGCGGATTGGCTGAGGTTGTGGTAAGAACGGACCTTCAGGCTTGTCGGCAACTGCTACACCAAGACGGAACACACCGTCGTAGCCTTTGGCTGAGAAGACATAGTAGTACTTACCATCTTTCTCCACCACGTCGCTGTCCCACAACTGCTTTTCTGCCCAAGGCACATCCTCCACAGCGAAGATAACGCCGTGATCTGTGGCTTGGCCGTTCTCCAAGTCATCGAACGAGAGTGCGTGGTAGTCCTTCATCTGGAAATGACCGCCATCGTCGTCCTCTTCTGCACCAGCTTCCCAATCGTGGCTGGGATAGATAAAGAGTTTTCCGTTAAACACATGGGCAGCGGGATCTGCCATGTAGTCGGATGGGAATAGATATTTCTTTCCTTCCATAATTATAATTGTTTAAAGTTTGATGTTTTAATGTTTAAAGATTTTCCTCGCGGAAAAGCGCGAGGCACGGTAGATAACCCACGGCTGACGCCGAGGGCACGGTGGCTAACCGCGAGGCGCCGTTATTGAGCAACCAGATCAATGAGTTTTTGGATCGTGGGCTTGGGCTGGCTGTTGCGGTCGAAGAGAGTGGCATACTCTGTGCGTCCCTTCACAGGCCAGTCGTTGCGCCAGGAGTTGGCATCGTTGAAGCACCAGAAGCCGACACGCAGGATGTGCTCCTTGTTACGGATGAGCATCTTGTAGAAATCTACCCAGAAAGCATCCGCTTGCTCCTGTACTTCAGCAGGAAGTCCGTCGGTATAGGGGTCCAGTTCCTTGCTATATTCGAAGTTGGCATTGACGTCAGCACCTGCCATCCGATAAGGATTGGGCAGGACGGAGAGATCCAGCTCTGTGAACTGTGAAGGCAGTCCGAGCTTCGCAATCTCTTTGATGGATTTCTCGTATAGCGCCGCATAGTCTTCGTCGCCAAGGAAGAGATGTGCCTGCATACCGATGGCATCAATATGCATTCCCTTCGCAATGAGCGGACGGAAGAAGTCGATAATCCCTTTCAGCTTCTGCTCTTTGTACATGCTATAGTCGTTGTAGTAGAGTTCGACGGTGGAATCGGCTTCGTGCGCATACTGGAAAGCCAAGGGGATGAATTCCTCACCCAGGATTTCGTAGAAGGGAGATTTACGCAACGTGCCGTCTTCCTCGAAAGCTTCGTTTACCACATCCCAGCCTTCCACCTTTCCACGATAGTGGTCGAGGATGGTGAAGATATGGTCTCGCATACGTTGCTTGAGCACTTCAGCAGAAACCTGATTACCGTCTTTATCTACAAAGAACCAAGGCGCACATTGTGCATGCCAGATGAGGCAATGTCCCACCACATGCTGGCCGTTGGCAAGCGCTTTCTCCACCAACTGATCACCCAAAGTGAAGTCGTAGCGGTCTTCCTCTGGATGGATGACCTCGCACTTCATGCAGTTCTCAGGAACCACCCAACCGAAATGCTGGGCAATCATGGGATAGTCGGCAGTCTGGTCGAGGCTGGTGGCACCAGAGTAAGCAACGCCTTCTTTCATCGCCTTTTCGGCCTGCACTTCCCATTGGTTCACACTTACACCTGTGCGCCAATAGTCGTTGTAAGCCTCCTGCAAGGATGAAGGAGCCTGCTTTTTGCTGCAACTCAGACAGAGAGCTGATACGGCTGCAAGGAAAAGTATTTTCTTCATGCTTCGAATGCTGTTTTGGTTAAGAATTCACCTTACTAAGAACGAAAGCAGTTGGTAGCACCATGCCTATTCCTTAGAACGTGCTTCGATTTCCTTGTTAATCTTATCGATGACATCATCTTCAAGTTCATACTTCGAGATAATCCACATGGCAAGGAAGAGCAGAATGGCAGGAATGACGCATACAAGCCAGAGGATACCCTGTTCTGCGAATGCAGTCTGCTGTGTCAGTTTTGCATCGAATCCCACGATGGCCAGAACCAAGCCAGGAACAACGCCTCCCAGAGCCATACCCAGTTTGAAGAAGATACCTGTGAGTGCGTTGACAATACCCGCGATTCGCTTACCAGACTTGTATTCGCCGTAGGAAACGACTTCGGGAACCAAGGCCCACATATAGCCAGTAGCCACGATGACACCTGTAGATTTTACAAACTGAGCAATACACAGGAGCCAGAACTGCTTTAATGCCGGTACTTGAACGAAGATATACATCATAAGCATACCCACGACTGCGGTACCAAGGAAGCAGTAGAACATGCCCTTCTTGCCGACCTTACGCTTAATGGCAGGAACGAGCGGCATGAAGATGAAGGCAGGAATAGTGCCAAGCCACATGAACGCCGTAGTCATCACTTCATCGGCACCCACGTTGTAAGTCATGAAATAGGCATCGGCAGCGTTGCTGACACTCATCATGGAGAAGGCAGTTACAAAGAAGAATGCCAGAATTCTCAGAGGACGGTTGTGGACAAACTCCGTAAAGAGGTCGGTGGCCTTTACTTTGTCAGCTTCAGCCTTGTCCATCACCACCCGTTCTTTGCTTTGTGTAAAGCAGAACACCAACAGCGCAAAACCCGACAAAGAGAAGATCGTCATCGTAATGAACCACGCAGATGCTGAATCTGGCGTGTTGGTAACGGGTTTACCGTTCACAACGGGAGCAAACAATGCTATCACCAAAGGTAATGTCTTCACGATGAGAGCACCTGCATTAGCCATAAACATACGTGTAGAAGTAAGGATGGTTACTTCATCGGTATCGCGAGTCAGAGATGAGTTCAATGCTCCGTAAGGAACGTTGACCAAGGTATAGGCCATCGACATCAATACATAAGTAAAGTATGCGTATGTCAACGAACCGCTGAATCCGTTCCAGAAACAGAGGATGGCAAAACCTGTGAGAGGAATACCGCCAAGAATCAGCCAGGAACGGTATTTTCCCCATTTCGGATTGCTCTTATCTACGAATGCACCCACAACAGGGTCCCACAGCCAATCGATAATTCTAACGATTAAAAACATGAGGGCTGCATCACCTGGGTCTAACCCATATACGTTCGTATAGAAAAACAGCAGCCAAATACTAACAGTTTGATAAATCAGGTTCTGAGCCATGTCGCCAGCACCAAATCCGATGCGTTGCAACCAACTCAATTTGTAGAAGCCTTTTGCTTCCTGTGCATTGTTGTTTTTTTCCATAATCACAGATTTTTCTGTAAAAAACAGTTATTTGTTATAAATTTCTTTGCAAAGATACACAATATTAATAGGAAAGGTGGTTTATTTTGTTACATTTACTTTACCCTATGTTACAAAGCGGCAAAAATCTGACGTGTTATCAGAAACAAAAAATAATTGAAACGCTACAGGAAACGTATCTTAAAAAAACTCCGTAACTTTGCAGCGTAAAAAGAAACACACACGACAGTTAGTTTAATAGTTAGTTATTAGTTAGTATTATTCTCGTTATGAAAACTCTTTTCCGAGACGGAAAGGAGTTTTTGTTTTATCAGCACGCTCTATGTTTCAGTAGAGAACGCTAGAACCAAACCCAGAGCACGCTAGAAATTCTGGCAGAGCGTGCTCAAAATTTCGGTAGAGCACGCTGGAAATTTCAGCAGAGCACGCTCAAAATTCTGGCAGAGAACGCTGGAAATATAAAGAAAGCGTGCTACATAATACATTGCAGCACGCTCTATGAAATGATGATTTTTCTTTTTACAAAAACAGATGATTATAGCTCTTCTTCAGGAGGAGTGTCCTCTGGAACATCGTCCTTCTTCATCCATTCCGTTGGCGACAGACCGAAGAGAGCCTTGAAGTTCGTGGAGAAGGCTGACAGAGACTTGAAGCCAGTAGCGATGCTGACTCCCGTAATATCCAGTTTCTTGGCAGAAAGCAGACGGGCTGCTTCCTTCAGACGAACATACTTCAAGTAATCGCGTGGAGCCTGTCCTGTCAGGTCTTTCATCTTGCGGTAGAAATGGACACGGCTGATACCCACCTTGTCGGCAATAATCTCGACAGAAAGATCCGGATTACTCATGTTCTCGTTGATGACACGCATCACTCGACGCATGAGGTGCTCATCGGGAGATTCCAGTTCCACTTTGTCAATCCTTTCTTCCTGCTGCTTGTCGCCGTGGAACTTACCTTGCAGCAACTGACGCGACTTCAGCAACTGGAGAATCGTCGAACGGAGAATGTCGATATTGAAAGGCTTGGTGATATAGGCATCCGCTCCGTTGGTAAGACCGGCTATGCGATCTGCATCCGAACCCAAAGCTGTCATCAGGACAACAGGAATGTGGTTGGTATTGAAATTCGACTTGATCTTCTGGCAAAGCGTCATACCATCCATGACTGGCATCATGATGTCGCTGATAACCACATCCACCTTGTTGGAATGGGCAATGAGGTAATCCCAGGCTTCCTGACCGTTGGAAAAAGTCTGAATCACCAGTTCCTTGGACAGTTCGCTGTGGACATACTGACGAATCGCCTCATCATCTTCCACCAGAAGTGCACGCCTGCGATGTGAGTTGGAAGGTTTCTCGATAGACAGCAGGTTTTCTTCATCCAGCTTTTCATCGGTCTGTTCTGTAGGTAAAGCCTGCTGTATAGGTTCTTGTTCTCCGCTACTCACGGCTGGTGTTTCTTGACTTACCATATCGGATTCGTTACCCACAGGCATGTGGATAACGAACTGAGTACCACTTCCTTCAGGATTATCTGCCAAGTCAATCGTACCCTTATGCAACTTGACAAGCATAGAGGTCAGATGCAGACCGATGCCTGTTCCGATATATCCGTTCTGGTGGTTAGCAGAATAGAACCGCTGGAACACCTTCGGCTTATCCTCATCCTTGATTCCCACACCCGAATCCGTAACAATCAGCGTGAACTGCGAAGGATTTTCCTCTTCGTGATTCAGTTCGATGGTGATGGTACCATGATCTGGCGTGAACTTAAAGGCGTTGGAGAGGAGATTCATCACAATCTTGTCGGCATTCTCGCCATCGAGATAGACATCCAGATGGTCTACGTTATGCTTGAACTGGTAAGTGATGTCTCGGCTCTGGGCGTTTGTCGTGAAGACATCGAAGATATTCTGGATGAAGCCTACGAGTTCCACACGTTTGTAGTTCAGCAGGAACTTACCCTGTTCAATCTTTCTCACATCCATCATCTGATTGATGAGGCGGAGGATTCGTTTGGAATTTTGCTGAATCAGTTTGTATTCGTGTTGACGCTCAGGATCCTTATCCGTGCTGATGAGTTTCTGGAGAGGAGCCAGGATGAGCGTCATAGGTGTACGGATTTCGTGGCTGATATTCATGAAGAACTGGATGCGTGCCTCGTTGAGTTCCTCACGCTGGCGATGACGAGCCACCACCCTACGTGCCTGCACCCTGCGGCGTACAAATTCATAGACCATCCAGCAAGCCAGAAGGAAGAGAATCAGATAGACGATTTTTGCCCAGGTAGAAGCATACCAGACTGGATGGATGACTGCCACCAGTTCCCGTTCCTGACTCAGCGAACCCATCACCCGTGCACGGAACCGAATCTTATAGGTTCCGGATTCCAGGTTGTCGAAGACGATACGGCTGTTGCTGCTGGCCTGTTCCTGCCAAGGTCCGCCGTTGACACAATATTCATAGACCACATGCTGGTTGTTGAAGCCTGGCACACAGAGTTCGATGGTGAAATGGTTATCGCTATGCCCCATCTCGATATGAGGATATTCGTCAATCAGCCCAGTCAGCATATCGTATCCCTCAGACTGGTCACCCACGTGGATGGTACGGTTTCCGACAAAGATATCCACGAATTTCAGGTCTATGGTACGTCCTTTCTGACGCCATTGCTCCATCTTGCGGATATCGAAATAGGTGATTCCGCCAATACCGCTGAAGTAAAGGGTATTGTCCTTACGCACCACAGCCCCACGACTGAACTCATTATCCTGCAAACCGTCATCGAAATAGAAATTCGTGAAGGTAGCAGAGCTGACATCCATGCAGGAAAGACCGAAGTCGGTACCAATCCAGAGTTTGTTACCCACCAGGCACAGAGAAGCAAGACTATTGACAGGCAGACCGTTAGCAGTTGTATAGGTCTGCATCTCCAAGGAAGTGGCATCCATCCTTACCAGTCCGAAGTTGGTGGCAATCCACAAGATGGAACCGTCCTCCGAAACCGTCATGTGGCGGACATATTCACCTGTGAGCAGTTTGGTGCTGGTTTCTTGAATGACACTACCTGGCTCCACCTGACAGATGGCAAGTCCGTCGGCTGTACCTACAAACAGGCGGTTGCCAAACGGCAAGATGGCATAAACATAAGGATTGCGGATAATGCGGGCACCACTTTCGCCCTTGCTCCAGTCCGGATAATATTGCACGAATTTGCCTGTGTCGTCATTGTAATAGAAGAAACCGCCTCCCATCGTCGCAATCCAGTAGCAACGCGGTTCTGCAGCTGGCTGGATGTCAAACACACGGTCTATCTCCTTTGTGACGAGACGGAACGCGCCGTTCTCCATCTTCCAAAGTCCTTCGGAATATGTGCCAAGCAAGAGTGGAGGCTGCGACGAGGGAGAAGGAGTGACCGTAGAAGGAAGTTCGCAAATTGCGGTGAACGAAATCGGCATGTTGGGATGCTGCGGTCCTTTCACCCAATGCTGGGAAGTGGTGCCGTCAGCAGAGATGAGATACAGTCCGTCGTTATCTGCTGCCACCCACAGTCCGTCACGGCTGTTGGCGATATTGAAGATGGAGTTCGAGCCGATGGTGTTCTTGGTGATGGAGTTCTGACCGATATATTCAAAGGCAGACTGGTTCACCGGTTTCATCATGACACCTTTGCGGTAGATACCCACCCACACATTTCCGTAGGCATCGCTGATGGCATCCTTGGCGTTGCTGGTGGCAAGGTCAAAGTCCTTCACCATGATACTGCTGAGAGACACCTTTCCTGTCTTCTCGTCATAGATACGAAGTCCGCCTCCGTCCGAACAGATAAACAGACGTCCGCTCACCCAGGGATTGAAGCCATAGACCACACCACCCAGTTCTTCTCCCGATGCCACACGGGTGAAGGTGTCAGCCTTAGCATCATAGACAAAGATACCGTCTGTACTGGTGGCTGCATACAGTTTTCCGGATGAACTCTCACAGAGTTTCACCACTCCTTGCAATCCCTCATATGCTTTACCTCCCTTTCGGTTGGCACGGAACAGCAGGTGGCTTCCGTTCACAATCCATTGCTGGTTTCTTCGGTCTTCATAAATAAAATAAGGAGAGATAGAGGGTTCTCCCTGGTTGAAGGCATTGGTCACACGTGCCTCCATACTTCCGTCAGCCTTTACCTTCAGCTCAGCTGTTCCAAAACCGTCAGAACTGATGATGAAACGGTTCTTTTCTACCTTATTGATATTAAGAATACGTGGAGCAAGGGTGTCGCCACGGGGAGAGAGGAAGGGAACCAGACGGAAGCGGTTCGTGCTGTAGTCATAACTCTGCAAACCGCCAGCCGTTCCCACCAGCAGGCAGTTCTTGTCGAACTCTAAGACACAAGTACTTTCGTCATTCAGCAACGAAGTGGAATCGTTCTGTTCATGGCGATAGACATTCATCTTCACACCGTCGAAACGGTTGAGTCCGTTCTGGGTCGTCATCCAGATATTATGACGACTATCCTCGTATAGGCTTCTGATATATGAATTGGAAAGTCCCTGTTTAGAAGTATAGAGCGTCACATTCTGTGCCTGAACACTCAACAGGAACCCTGCAAACAGTAGTTGAATTAGGGCAAGAAAACGTTTCATCGTTCATTAGTTAGTATTACTTGGATTCCAAAGAATCGGCTATGCCGAAACGAAATCACGGTGCAAAGTTATAAAAAAAAGGTGGACCTCCAATAGGAGACCCACCTTTTTTTATCGAAAATGTGTATTTTTTTACTTGATATACACTTTACGAACGTTGCCGTTGTCAAACTTCACGATGTTAAGACCCTTCTGGAGAGAAGGAACCTGAGTACCGCTAACGCTGAAGATACCAACGATCTTGCGACCAGCTTCTGCGTTAACAAGTTCGATAGCGTTTGCGAGATCCTCAGCAGCCTTGCCGTAATCGTAGCCCTGGAGAGGAGCAACCATGTACATGCGAGACTCACCTACGAAGGTGTTGGTATCCCAGCTGCTTGTTGCATTGTAGTCGTGGCCAGAAGCCTTGCCGGAAATGTAGTGTTCAACTGCACCGATGGTCAGCTTCGAACCTTCCTTCACCTCAACGTTAGGAATCACGGTCGGGTGACCGAACCAAGAGCTACCGGCAGAGAATGGAACCATGATAGGTTCGTCATCGTCAACCTGAGCGAAGATGTACTTGTCCCAAATACCAGTTTCGTCGTCCATTGCGTTGAATACGCCGGCAATACCTGTGTCAGGATCAAGCTGGTTCTTAATGGCTGTACGAGTAGCGAAATAAACGTTGTAAACACCTACAGGAGCGTTTTCGATTACCTGGTAGAACTTGTATTCAGCACCACCTGCGTAAGCGTTGATAGCACTTGTGATAACCGGATTAGCTTCAGTTGCTGAAGCGTTGTTGGCAAGGTGAACGCTACCGCCTTCATACTGTTCGCAGTTCCAACCTACAACAGTGTTATCCTGCAAGTTTGCAGCGCCGTTGGTTGTGAAGGTATAGAAGTGCGGGTTCTTCACAAGGCAAGTGAAGTCAATACCGCTGGCAGCGATTTCATCACCTGTCATGTCAATGTATTCTCCATCGAAGTTAGCCTTCTGAGAATTCTCGAAGTGAACCTCAGTCTTCATTGTTTCGTCGATCTCAGGATTAACGCCTGGAGCTTGTGCATTCTGAGCAAACCACTGATAGAGAGCCAGCTTGGAAGCCTGGTTGCAAGCCTCAACGACAGCGTCATCATCATCAACTACGTTGTAAGCTGCATCCTTCTCTGCACCTTCCACGCCGAGTTTCTCCGCAGTCTGAGCTGCCTTGTAAGCACGCCATGTGAGGATGTCAACAACTTGAGGAACGTTAGCCATCAGAGCAGAAGCGTTGGCGAGCTTTGGAGCAACCTCAGCCAGTTCCGCGTCAGAGAGAGAAGTTGGATCTGTACCAGCGTACTTGTCAACCAATACCTGAGCATCCTTTGCGTATGGAGACTCTGCATACTTGCCTTCGAGCGCAGCTACAGCGTCGGCTGCAGTAGAGATAGAGTTAACAAACGTGTCGATGTTGTCAATACGAGTCTGCATCTGAGTACCCAGTTCTTTCAGTTGATTGATGAGAGCCGTAATCTCAGAAGGAGAAGTGAAGTGACCAGTCTTTGCGTTGTTGATAGCAGCAGCGAAAGCAGTCTTGGTATCACCGTTATACAGAGCGTCGTAAGCTAAGTCCATGATAGGTTCTGCCTCTTCTACGGCCGCAGCAAGTTGCTGTTTCCAGTAAGCAGCCTTTGAAGGCATGGTGATAACCTTCACATTAGCGAGGAGGAATTCCTGCCACTGAGCATCCTGTGCAGCAAAGCGAAGAACATAGTAACCTGCCTTGTCAACGGTAAAGTCAGTTGTACAAGTCAAAGTACCCGAAACCTTACCCTTATTTCCATTCATGTTTGGTGTAGCCACATAGTCGTTGAAGCGAGCATACACATTGCCTTCGAGGTCTTCAAGAGTGAAGCGGAATACAGGTTCGCCTTTCCAAGCAGCCATCTTGAATGTAACCTGATACTTGCGAGGTTCGAGCTTCAGAGCGATATCCTCTGGCATGTCAGGATCAATCTCTCCACCTGGAAGCAGATAGTCTTTCACCTGTGAACCATATTCTGCATATCCCTCATTTGTTCCACGAGATCCCCAGTACATGGCCTTGTTGAAGTCACCGCTGAATCCATCAAACAAACGAGTACCACCACCACCAGGATTACCACCATAGTGATAAGTATACTGAGAACCATCATCGTTGAATCCGTAGATATGGAAACCAGCCTCGTTGTAGGTTACCCATCCTGGAGGAACACCTTCAGTCAGGTCGTTGTCGAAATCTGAAGCATAAATGACTTCAGATACAGAAGTGTCGTGGTCTTCACCAACTGCGAAGATGATTTGCTGATCTTCCTGGCATGGGAAGCCCATTTCGTTCTCAACGTTAGAAAGGATGAAGGTGTATTCACCGTCCTCCAGACTAGCACCGTAGATAGGAGTGACAACAGTCAGACCATCGTCACTTACAAACATGCCATTAGAAAGGTCGAGAGACTTTTCACCAAAGTTGTCCTTCCACTGCAGGGTAGCAGAAGCTGAACCAACCTGCACCTTCTTGTCATAAGTCACGTAGATGTATTGCAACGTAGATTTATCGATTTCGAAGCTTTCGTTCTCAGGAACAGAGCTGACCATCTTGGCAGGATTGAATGCAGAAGGCAGGGCATCGATAGAACCGTCGAAGTAAGCTACTTCGTTCGTGAAGCCCAACACCTGCATCTCAGTCTCGGCATCAGCACTTGGACGCTTGTCACCATCGTAAAGGATGGGGCAGTCGGCAGCAGGAGTAAAGCTGACGATAATCTCATCGTCTTCGTTCATCACAACATCTTCAGAAACGAAGATATAGAGGAATCCGTCGCTCTTACCTTCAACGTAGTCAACAGCTGCATCAGTACCGTTGATCTTAACTGTCACGCAGGAAGGATCGAGAGAGAAGCTGCCTTCGTTTTCGTTGGCCAGAGCTGCAATGTTGGTAGAATAGCCGAAGTCAAGCTTGATGGCGAAGTACTCACCATTGAAGGTAGCCTGGTTGAAAGTCACACCTTCTTCAATCTTGATGTCATCGAGGATGTACTCGCTGTTGCTGGTGAACATGTTGGCAATGAAGAAGAACTCCTCTGGCAGTTTGCCTTCGAAGAATTCGCTGTAAGTCTGTTCGCCGTTGCCGCCGAATTCCTCTGGGAAGTCGGCACCACCACGCCAGCTCTCGCTGTTGGCGATGTAGTTGTTCATCACATCGGCGTTTGCATAATAGGAAACAAACGACATGTGCTGCCAGTCACCGTTCAGCGTCACCTGATCCAGGCCGTAGTTCTGACCTGTAGCGGTACAGATGCTCTTGTCGTAGTTCTCAATACCCTTTGCAAGCCATGAAGACAGCTTGCTGCCGTATGTACCCTTGATCCAGAAGCTCACACGGTAAGCGCTGTTGTCCTTGATAGGAAGCTTGGCAATCTTGAAGCCACGGTCCCACGACTGAGCAGCAGGGTCGCACTCATAGTTGTCAGCATACAGGGCGTATTCGCCAGAATGTACTTCGTCTTGTGACTTTTCGTCCCAAAGATCGACATCCTTCACGTTCACCCAGTCGCCGAACTCACTCAAACCAGGAGTCAGGGAATAAGCAGAGCTTTGGCCCTTGACGTCGCCTGGTTCGAAACCCAGAGATACAATGGTTGTCTGAGCCTGCATCGAAGCAGCACTCATCAGACCCAGCATCAACAGAAAGTTAATTTTTTTCATAAGCGATTTGTTAATGAATTTGGATTGTTAATAAATTGGTTTAATTGAAATTTTCACGATAAAAATGTGGACGATTTAGGACTCCACACGAATTTCGGTGCAAAGTTACGCCTTTTTCCTTATATAGAGAGAAAACCTATGTTACACGGGTTTTATTCCATGTTACATCTTGCAACAAAAGGCTTACATGCGACAAAAAACCGCCCAAATCGAGGAAATGGCTAATAAAAAAAAGACCAGAATCACCACAATGGATGATACCGGTCTTCGAAGTATATACTCCCCTCCCTTGTGGAGGGGCAAGGGGGAGGGTCCCCCCTTACTTGAACAGAAGCGGAGCCATTTCCTTCAGGCTGCGACGCCAAGTCAGGAACTCATGGGCTGTACCTTCAGACACGTAGGAAACAGCTTTGAAGCCAGCTGCATTGAGCGTTTCCACAGACTTCTTCACACCATCAGGATTCTCCTTCGAACCGCAAGAAGTGAAAATAAGCTTTGGTTTCTGCTTGCCTTCAAGGTCAGACGGCTGGTAAGTACCACCGCTGAGCAGACCCCAGTAGCCGAAGACCTGTGGACGAGCCAATGTAGCCTGACGGGTTTCCATGCCACCCATCGAGAGACCAGCCATCGCACGGTGATCACGGTCTGCCTTTGTGCGGAAGTGGCTATCTACGTAAGGAACCAGTTCGTCCATCAGCACCTTCTGGAAGGCAGTCCAGTCAAACTCGTTCATGCGACCAAAGCGTACTTCGTTGGTCATACCGTAAGTCATCACGATGATGAACGGATCGCACTTGCCTTCAGCAATGAGGTTATCCATGATGAGGTTGGCGTGACCCTGGGTGCTCCAGGCTGTCTCGTCTTCACCCCATCCGTGCTGCAGATAAAGCACAGGGTACTTCTTCTTAGGATTCTTGTCGTACTCGGCAGGCGTATAGACAAAGGCACGGCGTTCCGTGTTGGTGCTGGGTGAGTTGAAGAGAATCTGCTGCACATTTCCGTGAGGAACAGCCTTCAGGGCATAGAAGTCCTGATCGTGTGCAGGAATCTCGATACCGCTTTCCCAACGGCAGGAACCGTAGTAGTTGTTCGTACCTGGGTCGTTCACGACGCCACCGTCGATAGTGAGGTGATAATAGTGGAAACCTTCGTCCATCGGACCGTCTGTGGTTCCTTCCCACACACCTTCCTTATTCTTATGCAGTACTGTACCGCCACTTCCGCCCAGACCGAGGCTGACAATCACAGACTTGGCATCGGGAGCAGCCACGCGGAAACGGGCATAACCCTGAGAGTTCACCTGTGGATACTCTTGACCTGGCTGGTTCAGTTCGCTGGGTTTGAAGTCCTCAGCAGGAACGAACTTGTCGAGTTTTGCGTCGAAGTCACGAACAGCAAAGTAACTTTGCTTTGGTTTCAGGTTCTCGTCGATGAGCAGCGGGTGGTTGTTTACACCTACCCAAGAGTCGCGATCGCTTACGTTCCAGAAAGTCACACACTTCACCACGTCCTTGTGGTTACGCAGCACACGGAACAGCTTCACGTACTGGTCGGTCTGCATGGCTACGAGGTGAGGTTTAGCCTGACCAGCCTGACCACGAGAGAACTGCAGCTGGCCACCCATTTCCTCGTTCAGACGGATATCAAGCTCTGTCATGTGGATGGTCTTCACCAGTTCAGAATATTTGTTGATGGCAGCTTCCACGTCTTCCATCGAAGGACCGTAGCTGTTGTAGTGACCCTGCATACCGATACCTGTGATAGGCACACCTGCATCCTGCATCTTCTTTACCATATTATATATACGGTCGCGTTTGCCAGGATTGGCTGCGTTGTAGTCGTTGTAGAAGAGGATGGCGTTAGGGTCAGCTTCGTGAGCAAACTCAAAGGCCTTGGCGATGAACTCGTCGCCACAAAGCTGGTAGGCACGGCTCTCGCGATAGGGGTTAGGTTCGCCACCGCCACGACGTCCGAAGCGGAAGCCGCCGCCGTCGTTGTCCGAGATAGCTTCGTTCACCACGTCCCAGCCATACACCACATCCTTGTAGCGGTTTACGACGGTAATGATGTGTTCACGCAGACGCTGGTAGAACACTTCCTTTGTCACAGGCTTGCCGTTCTTGTCGGTAAACATCCAGTCGCAGAACTGAGAGTGCCAGCAGAGGCAATGTCCACGCAGCTTGATGCCGTTCTCACGACAGAAATTGGCGATACGGTCGGCACGTTCCCAGTTCCACTGGCCTTCTGCCGGATGCAGTTCACCTGGTTTCATGTCGTTCTCAGCTGTGATGCTGTTGTAATCGCGTTTGATAATCGCTACTTGCTCTGGGTCAGAAAGGTTACGCTGGTTCACAGCTACACCCACGAGGAAATAATCCTTATAGGCATCCTTCAGACCGAAATTCGGATCCGCCTGCTTACCAGGCCCGAACTGTGCTTGTACGGGGTTCATCATTGCCGACATCAGCAGCAAAGCCCCAAAAATCATTTTTTTCATACGTGTTTTGTTGTTTGTTTGTTATTGTTGAATTATGATTTGTTGAATGTATTCTTCACTCTTCATTACCGCTACGCTCTCGCCTTCGCTGATTGCACCCGTGACTAATAATTGCCCACAATTTTTCGGGCGTCACGACTATGCGGCTACGGCTCGTGATGGCTGCGCCATTCTTCACTCTTCATTCTTCACTCTTCACTTACTTCACCTTCAGTCCCACTTGTCCACCTTCAGCCTTTGTGGCGAAGTAGAAGGCAGCATAGCGAGTACCCATGAACAGACGTCTGTAGTCGAAGCGCATCTGGTAGTTAGGAGTGCCGATCTGCGTGAAATTTTTTCCGTCGAAGCTGTAGTAGAAATTTGCCACATCGTGGGCACCTGGACGGAAATCGCCGTCGAAGCGCAGGTAAATGGCTCCCAGCTTACCTTTCGGTATCTTCACGCGTTCCACTTCCTTGCACTTCACGTCGGTAATTTCCTTCGTGTTGTTGCTCAGTTGCACGTTTTCTTCCGTCATCGTCAGGAAACATTGTCCACCTTCCTTCACGACAGTCAGCACGCCGCTGTCGCCGTTGAAGGCAGCCAGACCAGCCTTGTCGCCATCCTTCATCCTGCGCACATCCAGACAGATGGTGTCGGAGCAGGTAGGTCCCCAAGTACGCCAGGTCAGGGTGTTGCGGGCATCATAGATGTTGTTAGCCTTCACGCTGGTCAGAATCCAGTCGATTGGTCCACGGATTCCGGTAGTAGGCATAGTCAGTTGGCTGAACCTGCCGTCGACACCCTTCACCTGTACCTTATCTTTCAGATAGTTATGGTTGAACTGGAAGTCCTTCTCAATCTTGGCATAGTAAGCTTCCTGATGGCAGGCACAGTCGCCGTCCAGCTTTACGGTCTCGGGGATGATGCCGTCGCCGTTCGTTCCCAACACAGGCCAGCCGTCAATCCACGTACAGGGTTCGATGGTCAGCACACGTCCCACGCCGCCACGGTCCTGGAACATCACGCCGTACCACTCGCCGTGCTTGCCATCGACGATGGTACCCTGACCAGCCAGCGGGAATCCGCCGAAGTCGCTCTTCAGGATGACCTTCGACTCATACGGACCTTCGATGTTGCGGCTGCGGTAGCAGATTTCCTCACGTCCTGTACGCGGCCAGGCAATGCACAACAGATAGTACATACCGTCGTGTTTGATGAAACGGCTGCCTTCGTGCAAACCTTGTGGACGTCCCTTCAGTTCCAGCGTCTTGCGGATGCCGCCTGGCTTTTCAGCCGTGAGGTCGGCAGTCAGTTCCACCAGACGGATGTCGCCGCTGCCCGAGAACACATACACACGTCCGTCCTCATCGAAGAAGAGCGAGGAGTCGTGGTAGGCAGGGAGACGGCTGTGCAACGTCCAGCCCTTGGCAGGATCGTCTGTGCGGAACACCATCGACTTGTGCGGATCGTCGTTGGCAACGAACAGCGCCCAAAATGTCCCGTTGTTGTAACGCAGGGTCGTAGCCCATTGTCCGCGTCCATATACCGTTCCTTCCTGCAGGTCGTAGCGAGGGGTGTCCTTGATGGCGTCAAACAGATAGGATACAGTTTCCCAATGAGCCAAGTCCTTGCTGCGCATGATAGGAGCACCAGGGAACATGTGCATCGTGGTCGTCACCAGATAGTAGTACTCCCCCACCCTGATGATGTCGGGGTCGGGGCAGTCAGCCCAGATAAACGGGTTCTTTACCGTTATCTGCTGGCGGTCAGTCGTCTCAGTCAATTGTGCGTTTGCCGTCAGTCCCAGTAGCGGAAGCAGGGCAGCCAAAAGAATCTTTTTCATCGTTAGAATTGAAAAATCATGAAGCCTGTGGAGCCTATGATTTAAGTTAGAATTTTGAATATATTTGGTGCTTATTGAGATTTGGCTGCGAAGTTACTGAAAAAATAGAAA
>CAJOHO010000007.1 GCA_905234555.1 uncultured Bacteroidaceae bacterium | reverse complement strand
CCTGACGACAATAGTTGAACCATCGGCACTAATACGAACTATGGAATTACCACGGACAGTATAAGCTCCGCCACTATTCCTCGCACGACGATATGCCGCCTTTCCATCGCGAGATATACACTCTGCTATTACTTTTGCTTCTGGCATAATGATATTGTTAAGTTTTTATTCTTTATTAACTATTTGTTTTGCGGCATAGCGGGCCTCGCGGCAAATGCCGCAGGTTCCTGCTGTCAAGAGCTTCAGGCTGCGCGTAAAAGCCGTTGGCTCTGTGCCGCAATTCTTGCGATGTCTGGTGTATGATGGAAGATGTATGAGGGCTGAAGGCTGGGATGGAACGTTTATCCTTTTATTTCGGCATGTCACCAGACCAACCGTGGCCAAGATCCCAATGATTATCGTAAACGAATTCGAAGTAGGGCAGGGAGAACTCGGCCTCCAGTAACTCGGTGAGTTCATCTTGTATAGGTTCAGCCCATTTACCTACAAGAACTATGAATTTATCTATTGTCCAAGCCACGCGACCTCGAGGTATCTGAGTGTAGTCACCCTTGAATTTTGTTTCCAAATGCTTGGCCTGGGCACGGAAGTACTCCTTAGCCCACACCTGCCTATGCAGTTGCGGATAATTAATGAAGGGCTTACCCTTTTCAGCTGCTTCTTCAACCATCTTTGGGGTGAGTTCTTTCTTTCGGACACCGAATAAGGTTTTATCTTCGGGGTCATACCAGAAGATACCCACAGACGGCATCTGCTCATCAAACGTAGCCATGTCTGCCATCTGTGCTTTATGTTCGTTGTAAGATAACTGGGTCATGGGAGAGAGATGTATGATGGATGATGTAAGATGTAAGATGTTACTTCACTATTCCTTTTTCGAGGTATTCGGCTTGTCCCCTCGGGCTTGATTTTACTCTTCCGCCAGCCTCATCAGGTACTGGCCATATTGGTTCTTCAGCATGGGCAGGGCTAGTTCCTTCAATCTCTGGGAACTGATCCAGCCCTTCTCGTATGCTATTTCTTCCAGACAGGCCACTTTGAGGCCCTGGCGTTTTTCAACCGTTTCAATATAGACGGAAGCGTCAGACAGGCTGTCATGGGTGCCGGTATCTAACCAGGCGAAGCCGCGGCCCAGGACTTGGACTTTGAGCTGGCCACCCTCCAGGAAGCGCTGGTTCACAGTGGTGATTTCCAACTCTCCGCGGGCGGAGGGCTTGATGGTTTTTGCTACCTCCACCACCTTGTTGGGGTAGAAATAGAGGCCCGTGACGGCATAGTTGCTCTTGGGCTTGGCAGGCTTTTCCTCAATGCTGAGGCAGTTGCCGTTTCTGTCAAACTCTGCAACACCGTAGCGCTCAGGGTCTGCCACCCAATAACCGAAGACGGTAGCTTTGCCTTGATCAGCATCCTTTACGGCCTGCTCCAGCAGTGGAACGAAGCCGCTTCCGTGAAAGATGTTGTCGCCCAAAACGAGGCAAGCGCTATCATTTCCGATGAACTTCTCGCCAATGATAAAAGCCTGGGCGAGGCCATCAGGGGAGGGCTGCTCTGCATATTCGAAGTGTACTCCGTAATCACTTCCATCGCCAAGCAAGCGCTTGAAACCTGGCAGGTCGAATGGTGTAGATATAATGAGAATGTCTCTTATACTTGCCAGCATCAAAGCACTGATGGGATAATACACCATCGGCTTGTCATAAATGGGTAGGAGTTGTTTTGAGACTCCTTTTGTTATCGGGTAAAGCCTTGTGCCAGAACCACCGGCAAGTACAATTCCTTTCATAAATTCACGTTGTTCATTTATGCACTTTTGTCACGACTCGGCATTATTCAAGCTAGCATTGACAATGCTCTCGCTGCTCCAAAAGCTCATGTTGTTTTTTACGAACACGAATCTCACGAATTGGACGAATCTTTTCTTTTCAGATGACAGACCGTTGGTCTGCTTTGTTGGGAACAAAGGTTGCTGTTCTTTTGAATCATTTCTGAAAACAAGTTTTCAACATGATTCCAATAACATCAACTTATCATCA
Source organism: uncultured Bacteroidaceae bacterium (assembly GCA_905234555.1). Classification (GTDB taxonomy): domain Bacteria; phylum Bacteroidota; class Bacteroidia; order Bacteroidales; family Bacteroidaceae; genus UBA3839. Next base: position 51,225 of record CAJOHO010000007.1, on the reverse strand, counting down.
GAAAAGTGTTTCATTTTTTTTCTTATGCTTTTATCGATTTTGCGGCATAGCGGGCCTCGCGGCAAATGCCGCAGGTTCCTGCTGTCAAGAGCTTTAGGCTGCGCGTAAAGACCGTAAGATGGATGATGTAAGATGTATGATGTAAGATGTCCGGAGTCTACTCTTTCACCTCGTAACTCTCCACGAATCGCAAGGCCTGGATGACGTGAGATGTATGGAAGGAGAGTTGGTTGTAGGTTTTATAGGCTTTCAACTCGGCAATGGCCGCAGGGGCATCAAGGACACCGCTTTCATAAAGGTTCACCACGGTAAACACTTTATCGTTAGCTACCGGGCCAAACACTAGGTCGTAGTCGTGCTCTATACCTTTACGGCTATCTACCACGAAGTTCAGCCAAGCCTCGTCAGATCCGTGAAACTCGCGAATCTTCAACTCGGGATTAGTCAGGATCTCGTCGTCCATCTCAAAAACCGACACCACTCTTCGGCCTATTCTTGCTCTGTCCATCTTGATGGAGGTCCAGTGCTCGGCCTGCTCCTTCTGAGTTGTTGTATAAAAGCCGCGGCCAAAATCGGTCTTCTTCCTGCTCCTAAGCAGGCTGGGCTTGCGAACCTCAACATTTGAGCCGTGATATAGTCTCATCTTCTTTTCCTCCTCTGTATAAAGCGATCCAACTCATCAATCACATAACCTGTGCCTTGTGTGTGAAGTAGGTCGTAATGGTCAATCAGATAATCATTCGCACCATAACGTTTCAGCCGTGCAAGTGCCTGAAGACCTGTAAGACCTTTTGCCTGAGCATATTTCTCCAAGCAATAGGTGTAGAACTCAAATTCCTCATGTGATATGTTCCGGCTTTTCGCAGTACGCGCCGCCTCAAACTCATCATAAAGCGCCTCGGTGCTCAGATACCACCACTTGGCCCCTTCGTCATAAAGACGGTCGTACATCGGATTGGAATAGATGTACACAAGAGCATCTTCCAGAGCAATACGCTTCCTCTGGGACACATACTCTGCCAACCGAGAGATCTTGATTGGTACTATTTGTTCTTCGTGTACTCCCATGTTGTATTGCTATATGTGTGTTCTACTTTTATCGGTTTTGCGGCATAGCGGGCCTCGCGGCAAATGCCGCAGGTTCCTGCTGTCAAGAGCTTCAAGCTGCGCGTAATGACCTGAAGGCTCTGTGCCGCTAAACGATGGCTGATGTCGGAGGGATGATGGAAGATTCTTGAGGGGGTGATTCTTTTGCGGCGGGAAAGCGCCGCACACGGTGGCGAAGAGGGGAGACTTGCGATGGGAAAAGCGCCGCACACGGTGGCGTTGCGATAAAATCGCAACACAAAGGACGAAGGGAGGATACTTGGGGTTGCTGTTTCTTTTGCGGCGGAAAAGCGCCGCACACGGTAGGGGATCAGCGGCCTGCGTACATGTCGTCGTAGTAGCGCTGGTAGTCGCCGGAGGTGACGTTGTCCATCCAGGGTTGGTTGTCGAGGTACCAGCGGACGGTCTTTTCGATGCCTTCCTCGAACTGGAGGCTCGGTTCCCAGCCCAGTTCCTTCTGGAGCTTGGTGCTGTCGATGGCGTAGCGGAGGTCGTGACCGGCACGGTCGGTGACGTAGGTGATGAGGTCCATGTCCTCGCCTTCTTTGCGACCTAAGAGGCGGTCAACGGTCTTGATCAATACTTTGATGATGTCGATGTTCTTCCATTCGTTGAAGCCACCGATGTTATATGTCTCAGCAACAGTGCCTTTATGGAAAATCAGATCGATGGCACGGGCGTGGTCTTCTACGTAGAGCCAGTCGCGGACGTTTTCTCCCTTGCCATAGACGGGGAGGGGTTTGCGGTGGCGGATGTTATTGATGAAGAGCGGGATGAGCTTTTCAGGGAACTGGTAGGGACCGTAGTTGTTGGAGCAGTTGGTCACGATGGTGGGGAGACCGAAGGTGTCGTGGAAGGCACGGACGAAATGGTCGCTGCTGGCCTTACTTGCGCTGTAGGGGCTGTGGGGCTGGTATTTTAGGTCTTCGGTGAAGAACTTCTTGCCGTATGCCAAATGGTGCTCGCCACTTGATGCTTTTGTAGTGAACGGTGGCTCGATGCCTTCGGGATGTGTCATCTCAAGGGCGCCATAGACTTCGTCGGTGGAGATATGGTAGAAGCGGCAGGGGATTGGTTTACCGTTTACCGTTGACTGTTTACCGTATTCTTCTGCTACGGGCATCATGTAGGGTGTGGGGAAAGAACCCCAGTAGGCTTTGGCAGCCTGGAGGAGGGAGAGGGTACCCATCACGTTGGTCTGGGCGAAGGTGAAGGGATCCTTGATGGAGCGGTCCACGTGGCTTTCGGCTGCCAAGTGGATGATGCCGTCCACGTGCTCTTCTTGCATCAACTTGAGCACACCTTCGAAGTCGCAGATGTCCATCTTGACGAAGCGGTAGTTGGGCTTGTCTTCGATGTCCTTGAGGTTGGCTAAGTTACCTGCGTAGGTGAGCTTGTCGAGATTGATGATCTTGTACTCGGGGTATTTGTTGACGAAGAGGCGAACGACGTGGCTACCAATGAAGCCGGCTCCGCCGGTGATGATGAGGGTACGCATGATTCTTTTTATTTAGAGTTGCGATACAATCGCAACACAAAGGACAAAGGGAGGAGGACTTTTTACGGCGGAAATGCGCCGCACACGGTTACTCGTAGGAGTAGTGGTGCTCGGCGGCCCAGTCGGTGTGGACATCGATGCTGGTGATGGCGGATGAGGCGGCGGAGCTGTAGCTGTCGAAGAAGGGACCGGAGAGCCAGGAGATTTGGTTCTGGGTGAGGGGAACGGTGAAGGTTCGCTCACGCAGGACGTTGTCTTTGGCATCGAGGGCAGAGACCTTCAGGTCGATGGTGCCTTCCGTGTCGTGCAGGAAGGTGTAGAGGTCGAACTGCTTCTGCTCTGCGTTCACATTGTAAGTGACGGTCTGCTTGCTGTTTACGCTGCCGAGACCTGTAGAGGCATTGAAGGCACCGCTTCCGCCTGTGTAGTAGAACTGCATCTTTGCTACGTCGGCAGGGAAGTCGTCGGTGACGACGAAGCGGCAGAGGGAGACGATGCGGTCGAGGGAGATGTCCAGTTCCAGAGGCTCATCACCGATGGTGACGGTTTGGCTGTAGAGAAACGTGTCGCTGTAGCCGGTGGCGTTGGTGAACTGAATCTTGTTGGGATCGGTCATCGTGGGATTGCCATTGCAGCTGTGTCCCACGACGACCATCAGATAGGTACCTTCTTCCAGTTGGAACGAGGCGGTTCCGAAATTCGACTCGCTCACCAACTGGTTGACCTGCTTGACGCGAGTTCCGTCTGTGCCATAGATCGCGAAGTTCAAGTGGGAACAAGCATTCTTTACCTCCGTGCGAGTGAGACTGGCAAAAGGGGTCTGCTCTATCTGGAAGACTTTCACCGTGAGGCTCCCAGTCTCATAGTCACCTGTAAAATCGAGCTTCTCACAAGAAAGCAACGAACAAACGGCAAACAAAGCAAGAATGATTTTCTTCATAAGGCAGAGTGGTTGTTTGGTTTCTTTGGAAAACTGATGAATTTTTTGAAAGTGACGATAAATTTGGCAATTTTACTGGAGGTAAACGGGAGGTTGGTTAGAGGTTTCCGCGCTCTTTGTCGAGGTAATATTTGTATGTGCCGACGGTGAGCTCGTCGCAGGCTGCTTCGTCACAAACCACGATGGCATGGGGGTGCATCTGGAGCATGGAAGAAGTCCACTTGTGAGAGATGTAGCCGTCGATACAGTGCTTGAGGGCACGAGCTTTGTTGTGGCCGCTGCAAACAAGGAGCACTTCCTTGGCTGCCATCACGGTACCGATACCTACGGTAAGCGCCTGCTTGGGAACGAGGTCGAGGTTGCCTTCGAAGAAGCGGCTGTTAGCGTGGATGGTGTCGGTGGTGAGGGTCTTGATGCGGGTCTTGCTGGACAGAGAAGAACCAGGTTCGTTGAATGCCAGGTGGCCGTCAGGGCCTACACCGCCCATGAAAAGGTCGATGCCGCCAGCAGCTTCGATGGCTTTTTCGTAGTCTTCACATTCCTTGGTCAGGTCTTCTGCGTTGCCGTTGAGGATGTGGACATTCTCAGGCTTGATGTCGATGTGGCTGAAGAAGTTGTTCCACATGAAGGAGTGGTAAGACTCTGGGTGTTCTTCAGGAAGTTTTACGTACTCGTCCATGTTGAAGGTGATCACGTTCTGGAAAGAGAGCTTGCCAGCCTTGTTCATGGCGATGAGTTCGCGGTAGAGACCGAGTGGGGAAGAGCCAGTTGGGCATCCCAGCTTGAAAGGCTTTTCTGGAGTTGGGTTGGCCTCGATGATACGGTTTGCGACATAGTTCGCAGCCCAGCGAGAGAGGGCTTCGTAGTCGGGTTCAATGATTACTCTCATACTTTTTTTGTTATTAAATGGTAATTAATTAAAATCCAGTGGACCTGCCACTAAAAAGTTAAAACAGGGGGTTTCCACTGAAATGATTTGTCTTCATGATGCTTACAGCTGCTCTTTGAATCTGCTCTCGGAATCCATCATCTCGCACATCTTCCATCATAAATGCGTGCTTGTAGCTGAACTCCTAAGCCTTCAAAACTCCTGTCCACTTTTCTGTCATTTGATCTCCTCAAGCCAGGCGGAGGGGACGAAGGTGATGGCGACGGCGGCGATGCCTTCAATCTGAACAACGACACACTGGCGCTTTTTGATTCGTTTGATGACGCCTTCGGCTCCTTTGAAGTCTCCGTCTGTAATCCGGACGTGGCGTCCGGGTTTCAGGAGGTATTCATTCATTTCCAGATAGGTAATCCGTTCATCCTGAACTGCCACTACGCGCATGAAGTTCTCCATCTGGCGGTCTGGCACTCGGAGGATGCGGTCCTGCTGTGTCTCTGAGAAATGATTGGTGGTGTAGTGCATTGGTTCAAAATCTGGGTTGTACATCTTGAGCCTGGTGAGTTCTTGCTGGGAGGAGTGGACGAAGATCAGACCACGGATGGCTGGTACTAAGGTCTTTTTTACATTCCAGTCGCTGGTCTTTTCAAACTCATATTGCATAGGGATGAAGCTCTCTATGCCTTCCTGCTCCAAGCGATTTTTGATTTTCAACTCCCGATTGTATGTAATCCGCATGGGAAACCATTCCAATTTTGTGCTTTGTGTGTCCATTTCGTCAACTGAGGGGGTGTTCAGTTCAATAAAGCACAAAAGAGAGGGACACCACTTTATGGGTTAAGTGGCACCAGTTGTCTTTATTTTCGCTGTGATTACACTTCATCTTCTGCACTGATATTCAGCAACATAAATGAGTACTAATCTCATCTGTCATTTGTGATTCCTTGACACTTTTCTAAAGAAAAGTTAAGAATCGACTGCAAAGTTAGTGCTTTTTAGCGAAATGACCAAATAATTGGAGGAAAAACTGCATAAGTATGAAACTATGTTTCATAAGGTATGAAGTACGAAAAAACGCAACAGACGGATGTCTATTGCGTATCATTAAAGAGGTGCGTGGCGGATTCGAACCGCCGTTCACGGTTTTGCAGACCGTTGACTAAGCCACTCATCCAACGCACCAGATGGAGCATTTTTGAAATGCGAGTGCAAAGGTAGTGCTTTTTTCCTGAACTGCAAAACTTTTTTGTGATTTTTATTCAGTTTTTTGCGTTTTGGGCCGTTTTGACAAGTGAATATTACAATTTCGCGGTTTTTAGAACTACAAATCGTTGCATTCCTGAAGCCACAGTGCATAGCTGGCATCAGAAGGCATTCGCCAGTCGCCACGTGGGCTGAGACTCACGCTTCCGACCTTGGGTCCGTCGGGCAGACAGCTGCGTTTGAACTGCTGGGTGAAGAAGCGGCGGCAGAACTTGGTGAGCCAATGCTTGATGGTGGCTGGGTCGTAGTGGCCTACGGGTTCGGTCAGCTGGTCGCCTGTGTTCTTGTAGGTTTGTCCTCCAGCAAAGGCTTGGAGCGCGAGGAAGTAAATCTTGCGAGGACGGAAGCCGTGACGCAGGAACTGATAGAGGAAGAAGTCGTGCAGTTCGTAGGGACCGACAAGGTCTTCCGTCTTCTGGGTGATGTTCCCTTGCTCATCTGCAGGGATGAGTTCGGGACTGATGGGCGTATCGACGATGTCGAGCAGGGTGGTGCGGGAGGCTTCGTCGAGGCTGGGCTGAAGGGCTACCCAACGGACGAGGTGCTTTACGAGGGTTTTGGGAACGGAGGTGTTGACACCGTACATCGACATGTGGTCGGCATTGTAGGTGCACCAACCCAGCGCCAGCTCGGAGAGGTCGCCTGTTCCTACCACAAAGCCGCCCATCTGGTTGGCGACATCCATGAGGATCTGGGTTCTTTCGCGTGCCTGGCAGTTCTCATAGGTGACATCGTGGTTCGAGGGGTCGTGACCGATGTCGCTGAAGTGCTGGAGGCAGGCTTCGCGAATGGAGATCTCGCGGATGGTGATGCCCAAGGACTGCATGAGGGAGAGGGCGTTGTTGTAGGTGCGATCGGTGGTGCCGAAGCCAGGCATCGTAATGCCGACGATGTCGGTACGGGGACGCTGAAGCTTGTCAATGGCGCGAACGCAGACCAAGAGGGCAAGGGTGGAGTCGAGACCGCCGCTGATGCCCAGAACGACAGTTTTGGCGAAGGTGTGCTGGATTCGCTTGGCGAGGGCTGCGACTTGGATGGAGAAGATTTCCTCACAACGCTCGTTGAGGGCTGCGCCTCCAGGAACGAAGGGGTGAGGGTTCACCCAGCGGTCGAGGGTGTTTTTGGCAGTGGGGGTAACATTGGCAGCGGGGAAACCGCTGCCTGCAGTGGTTGGGGTTGCGATGGAATCGCAACAAACGGGACGATTGGGGTTGCTGTGATACAGCAACAGACGGGACTGGGGGGAGTGGTTGTGGATGGAGGCGGAGAAGGAGGTGTTCATGCGGCGCTCGGTGCGGAGGCGCTCGATGTCAATGTCGGCAATGGAGAGCTGGGGCTGGAAGTCGAAGCGCTTTGATTCAGCGAGGAGCTTGCCGTTCTCGTAAATCAGGGCATTGCCGCCATAAACGACGTCCTGAGTGGATTCTCCGTAACCACAAGAAGAATAAATGTAACCGCAGATGGTGCGGGCCGACTGCTGGGCGATGAGGCTGCGGAGGTACTGGTTCTTGCCGATGATTTCGTTGCTGGCGGAGAGGTTGCAGATGATGTCTGCGCCTTCAAGGGCTAAGTAAGAGCTGGGGGGGATAGGAGACCAGAGGTCTTCGCAAAGCTCGATGCCGAGGATTGCCTCGAAAGGATCGGGGGAAACGGGGGAAGCGCTGGCCACTGGATTTGAAGTTGCGATGCTATCGCAACAGACGGGACTTTCCTCAGCTTCAGTTATGCGGAGGAGGAAGTGGGGATCGAAGGGGATGGAGGGTTGGTTGGCGTAGGTTACCGTTGTGGGGGGGATGCCGGCGGAAGATGCAAACCAACGTTGCTCGTAGAACTCTTTGTAGTTGGGGAGATAAGTCTTGGGGACGATGCCGAGAATAGTGCCTCGTTGAATGACCAAAGCAGCGTTGAACAGCATGTTGTTCATGGGAACGGGGGCACCGATGACGGCGATGATGTCGTTCCCGCTCTGGCGGTTTTCTGTTAACAGCCAGGCAACTGCGTCTTCTGCCTTGCGCAGGAGCAGCTGCTGGGCAAAAAGATCGCCACAAGTGTAGCTGGTGACACAGAGCTCAGGGAAGCAAATCAGCTGGGCACCACGTTGCTGTGCTTCGTCCATCAGTCTCTTGATTTCCACTATGTTAGATTGGCAGTCCGCCACTTTTGTGGCAGGAATTGCCGATGCTACTTTGATAAATCCGTAGTTCATAAGGCTTTCTTTTTTTTGCGAGAGAACAGAGAGGGCCATTTGTCAAAATCCTTCTGGTAACTGATGCCAATTCCTTGTGTGTTAAGGGTTGACTTCGTGAAGTACCGGTCGTTATTCTGATTGTAGGCTTTCAAGTATGTGTTTCCATTTGGACGGATGCGCCATTTTACGTCGAAGTCGCCAATGAAGCTGGCGTTCTGCGTCAGGGCGTTATCTCGATAACCAAAGTTTCCGTTAATGAGCAGGCGGTCGTCGAGCAAGCGGCCTGACAGAATTCCCTCGATATCAAGGTCTTGCCATCCCAGCTCTCCAGTCGAGAGACCCGTTCCGAAGTTCCATTTGCTGTCTGTGCCAATGACGTTGGAGAGCATCTGGTTAATTTGTCCGCTGATGGTAGAGGACAGCAACGAATTGACGGCACTGGACGAAGAGCCTTCACCCATTGCACGGGCATATTCGTTGGTGTAGAAGCGGCCCAAGCCCAGCAAATAGATCATCTGCATGTTCATCTCTTCTTCGGTTGAGATGAGCGAACGCACCAGCTGTCTTGTTTCGTCACTCACGTTTGGCAGTTGCAGGTCGAAGTTAAACGCCATGTTTCCCAGCTGTCCTGTGATATCGAGGATGCAGATCACCTTTACCTTATTATTATTAAAGGTGGCAGTTGGCGTGAGATCCGTCAGAGGAACGGAGTTGAGGGTGTGCCAGCAAATCAGATGGATATCTGCATCGAAGGGGTTTCCGTTGAAGACCACGCGCGAACCCTGCTGGAGAGCTAAGTCGCGGTGGATAACATCTTGTAAGTAAAGGCGATAACTACCACTTGTGATGTCGTAGACGCCATTAAGTGTGAAGGGACTTTTGTTGTGGTAATGAGCCTGGAGTGTGCCAGTTCCGTGTGTGGAGATATAACCGTCTTCCACGTTGTCCATGCGAAGTTTGATTTCGCAGTCAGGAGTCATGTGGATGTTGACGTCCATGTAGATGTCGCCACGATAAGTGTAGTCCGAGGTTGGGTCGGAGGCGACCAAAGTTGTGTCGAGGGAAGAAAGCAAAGGGTCGCGGAAGGTGACGAACGAAGTCTTCGTGACGGCATCGGGAGAAGCGGAATCGTAGGCAAACATACTGCCACGTGTAGGTGTCATATCAGCGTTGATATGGAGCGGATGTCCGTCGTGTCCATCTACCGTCATGTGTCCGTTTGCAAAAATCGTTCCCATGAACTTGTCGGCATTGAAGGTGGTGGCTTCGTATGCCAGCATCCGTGACAAATCGACATCGAAATGGTATTCGAAGTTCTTCATGTTGCGGTGTGCCAGGGTTCCGTTCACGATGCCCTGGTTGTGATGCTTGTCGTAAATGCGCATGTTGTCGAAGCTGAAGAGAAAGGGTCGCATGTGGAGCGAATCGCGTGGATCCACATGATAGGTAACCCCTGTTGCCTTCAGCGTCATGTCGATGTCGGCACTGACGTTGCCGACGATATTCACATCGTTGGTGGGACCGAGGATCTGTATTTCGCCATTCACCTTTCCCTTGATGTCGCGGAAGGTACGTCCCAGGAATCCGTTCAGGAACTCTGCGCTGGTGTCCTTGATTCCGATGTTGAGTTCCATCGCTTTGGTGGAAGGCACGATGAATCCGTTGACTGTTGTGGTGCTGGGGATATTTGCTTCGTCTTGATCGTGGAGCACACCGTCAATCACAATGGATTTCTCTGCGTTGTTCCACTTCGCGGTGACATCGCCGGAGCCGATGACGCCATCGCGGATGGTGAAGTCCGTGAGGTGGAGGTTGGCATCCAGCTGCGGTTCAGCAAACACATTGCTCACTCGGGCTGTGCCCGAAGTCAGACCACCGAACTTCACATTCTTGAAACGGGTTAACGCCTGGAGGTAGGAAACGTCAATCTGACTCAGTTCTGCGGTTATGGCGTCGGAAGGTTGTTCCGAAACCTGTCCGTTGATTGTGATAAAGCGGTTCGATCCGTGAGAGAGCTTCAGGTGGTGGCAGGTAATCTTCTTGCCGTAAATGTCGATAAACGAAGGAGTTAGCTGCCAGAGCGTGTCGTTCAGCGAGAGCGTGGAGGGCTGGAGGGCGATGTGCGATTTCGTGATGCCCAGACTGTCCACGAAAGTCGCGACGGCAGAGATGTCGCCACGCATAGGCTTCTCTCCGCGTTTATCCCATTTGAGTTGCGATAAGATCCTGTCTTCGTGGGCCTTAGCGGAAATGTTAAGCTTCGTTCGGTTATTGTCTTGGTCCAGCTGATGGAGCGATACGTCCATATCACATTGCTGGCTCGTTCCGTTATAATTGAGGGCGATGTTCTCGTAGATGCTGCCTTCGTAGTTCACGGACGGAGCGCTCAGACGGAGCGACGAACCGGCATTGGGCACATTCACGTCGCCTTTGAGCTGGATGGGCTGATGGAACGCAAAGTCCTTGTCCAGGAGGAGATGGAGCAGGGGCGCGTCTGTTAATTCCGCCTCGAAGGTGAACTGGCTGTTGACTGGTTTGTGCGAAGGTGCTTTCACCAGCGAAGGAAGATGCTGGGCGAGTAGGGTAGTGAGGCTGGGCACAATTTCCCTGTAGTCGATGTCGCCGTCGAGTGTTGCCTGCAGGAAATCGCTTTCCACTTCCAAATGCTTGTGTTTGCCCTCCGTTTCTTTCGCGCGCGCCCGTACATTATTTATATATATAGAGCGGTCGGGACGGACCAGATGGATGGAATCGAGCTGGAGTTCACCCGTAACATTTTGGAGGTTAGAGCCTTGCAGGTCGGCTTTGGCGCGGAAGGAGTAAGACTCTCCTGCGTGAGCTTCTGTAAGGTGAAGGGCGTGTGGGTTGAAGTTGGCGATGTCGAGTTCGAGGTTCGCCAGCAGCTGTTTGGTGTCCAAACCGCTCAGCTTTCCGTCGAACACCATGTTGATATTTTCGTCGTTGATGCTGAAATGTCCGTCATAACCGCGAGGGCTGACCTGACCAGCAATATCGATGTCCTTGTAGGTGTAGTCGGCGTAGTCGAACGAAGAGACGACGCCTGTGATGTCCGCATTATCGCGGTCGCCGTCGATGTCGAGATTAAAAATCGCCGTTCCCAGCTGGGGATTGTCGAGAAGCGAACCGAGGTTCAGACCTTCGGTCTCGATGTGGGCGACGAGCTGTTTGTTGATGAAGTTGCCTTCAGCCACGAGGTCGCCAATGTCCGTTCGGATGTTGAGGCTGCCTTCAGTCTGTCCGCCTTGTGTCGAAGCCTGACCGCTGAGATGCACGTCTCCAATGCGATGCAGGAGGTTGAGGATGCGTTCGTCGTCTAAGAAGTTGGAAATGAGCTCCTGAGCTTTCTCTGCGAGGAGGGTTAAGCCTTCGATGTTGACGTTCACGTCGGGCTGTTGCTTGTCCTTCGTGTTGATGTGGATGTCGGCTAAGAGCTTGAGGTCGTCGGCTTCGGAGTCGATCTTCAGACCTTGCAACTGGCAGTCGTCCTGAGTGAGAAGGGCGTCGCAGCTGATGGTGTAGGGCGTATCGAAATACTGAAGCTTGGGTGCGAAGGCTGTGAAGTCGGCAGGCAGGATGACTGCGTCCTCCAGACGGGTCTTGAGTGTGAATGTCCGGTTCTCAGCTTGGTCGGAGTGCCTGAGTAGCAAAGAGTCCATATCCAGCTGGGAATGAGCGGTTTCGATTTCGAAGTCGCTCAGAAGCACCTGGTTCTTCGTTTTCTCGAAATGGGTGGCGAGGCGATTGAGTTCGAAGCCAGAGTTCGCTTCCTTGAACGAGAGACGACGCAGCACCAGATTGACGTTGTCTCCGTCCAGTTCCTTCAAAGCAGCTGTGATGCCTGTGTTTTGCAGGAAGAAGTGGTTGGCATCGAACTGCCCTTTCTCCTTGTGAGGTTCGGACAGCACATCGAAGTGGATATCTGCCCGTCGGACAATGAGCGAATTGATGCGCAACTGAAGAGGCGACTGTTCTTTATCTTCCTTCGACGAAAACGCCTTGATGACAAAATCGAAGTTGTAAGGCGACTCCGGCGTCTCTTTGTAGAGGTTGGCATTGACGCCAAAGAGTTGAGCTGTAGATACATAGAACTTCCTTGAGAACAAGGGGAACAGTTCGAAGGAACACGAGGCGCGAGCTATTTTGAGCATTTGTTTGCCCTTCAGGTCCTCTATCTCTATGTCGTCGATGATAACGCGGTTCAGAAATCCCAGGTTCACGCTTTCCACCGTCACCTTGCTACCAAGCTTCTCAGACAAAGCGGAAGCCACCTGCTCTCCGATTTTCCGTTGCACAAACGGCAAATGGAGCAGGAGGATCAGCACGATGTAGAGCGCAAGCAGGATGCTGATGGTGCGACGAAGGATTTTTCCGAACTTTCTCAAAGGGGTAATTGATGTTTGAACGCCACCATCTTGATGGCAGTTATGGCACATTCGTCACCTTTGTTTCCGTGTTTTCCGCCACAACGGTCGAGGGCTTGCTGGAGGTTTTCGGTGGTGATGAGTCCGTAGATCACGGGCTTGGGCTGTTCGGTGTTCAGACGAGCGAGTCCGTAGGTGGTGCCTTGACAGATATAGTCGAAGTGGGGCGTATCGCCGCGAATGACGCATCCGATGGCTATGACGGCATCGACCTCCTGCTTCGCCAGTTGGGTGGCGCCATAGATGAGTTCGAAACTGCCGGGCACGTGCATCACGGTGATGTCTTCAGGTGCTACGTCGTTTTGCATTAAGGTGTCGAAGGCGCCACGAAGGAGCGATTCGGTCACGCCTTCGTTCCATTCGCTGACCACGATGCCAAAGCGCATTCCCTTGCCGCTTGGCACTTTCGTGGGGTCGTATTCGGAGAGGTTGTGATTTTTGGTAGCCATTTTTTGTTGTTAGTTTTGTTTCTATTTCTTTTATCCAAAAACACGAAAGACTCGCTTGGTTTGTTGGGTCTTCCGTGTTTATTGGTTCTTGTTGAGTCTTCCCCGAGATCGGTGGAGACGGATGTGCCTGAGGAGGGGCTGGGGGAGCGGCTTTTTTACTTGCTCAGACGCTCGATGAAGGCATCCATTTCCTCAGAAAGAGGAGAGTTGACACGCTTCTTGATGTTCTGATAGAGTTCGAGGGCCTTGTCGTTTTGGTTCATGTCTTCATAAATCACAGCTGCCTGCTTCATGAAGATGGGCGCAATCGAAGTGTTTTCGTTGTTCTCCGAACGGCTGTCAGCGTCTTTGGCGGCTTCGAGCAGGAGGTCAACTGCCTTCTGCTTGTCGCCTTTGGCTGCGTAGCAATCGCCGAGTGCTGCCTTGGCGGATGGAGAAACCAGCATGTCGCCAGCGTCGTCGTAATCCTCAAGCATCTTGATAGCTTCGTCAGTCTTGCCAGTCTTGTAGTAGCACAGACCGGCATAATACTTGGCGAGGTTGGCAGTCTTTGTGCCGCTGAACTGGTCGATGACCTTGAGCAGACCCATCGAATTCTTGCCGTCGCCCTTGAGTGCATTCTCGAAATCGTCCTGCATGAAGAGCACCTGGCTCTGTGCGATGGCGCTCTGAGCCTTCTCTTCTACGCTGGCGCGATGGTTACGGTAGATGAAGATACCGGCAACGACCACGATGATGATGCCGAGTACAACCAGAATCTTTTTGTAATGTTTCTCAATGAAAGCCTCCGACTTGCTCAGTTTTACGTCAAGTTCAATGGGCTTCTCGTCTTTTTTCTGTTTTTTTGCCATTTTTTTGTATGTTTTTTGTTGATTTCGTCCTATACCTTATTAATATGTAGCGTGTGACATCAGCTCTTGCAAACCCCACTCGTGAGGCCACAAAAGTCTAAAATCGTGCAAAGTTACACTTTTTTTCTCAAATTCCGAAGCATTTTTGCAAAAAACCTTAGAGAAAAGCTAAAAAGAGCCTCGCACCTCGCCCAAATCGTTCTTGTTTGATACAAAAGAGGTGCATGTATGTATGTTTTTGGAGCTTCTGTTTTAGCCTTGTTTTACCTTGTTTGTAAAAAACTGAATGTTAACTGTTTGGAAGCGTCGTGCGCACTCAAAATTTCCTACGTCTTAAGTGTGGCAAAATTTCCAAGTACTTGGAAATATTTTTTTAAGTACTTAGAATTTTTTTTTCAAGTACTTGGAATTTTTTTTCTAAGTACTTAGAATTTTTCCACTAAGTACTTGAAAATTTATTTTGAGTTAAGATTGGGGAGATTTTGTGCGTGCATTGGTGGAAATTTGTGCGTGCATTAGGGAGAATTGGTGCGAACTCATCCTGGCGTTTGGCTTTGGTGTTGTTTGGTGGGAAGCTTGTTGTTTTGTTGCTCCGATTTGTGCGTTTTGTCAAGTGGATTTTGCAATTTTTGGGGTTAGAACGTGAATAATTGGATTTTTTTGCTGAGATTCAAAAAATTATTCCTAACTTTGCACGGATTTAGGGTCTGAAGTCACGAGTGACTCCAGTTCCTTTGTCTGAAAAGACAATTGAAGTGTCTGCATAGACGAATGAAGAAATAAGAATTGTTTAACAGATAAGGCGTGTTCCTGCCAATGAAGAGGGATGTGCCGACGAAAAAACTAAATTCATTAACGTTATGAGCGAAACAAACAACGTTAGTACTGAGAATGTAAAACAGGAGAGTGCGTTTGTTGAGGAAGAACAAAGTTTTAATTTGAAAGAGATGTGGTACTTGATCGTGAGATTTAAGTACTGGTTTTTGCTTTCAGTTGCGATTTGTGTAGGTTTAGCTTACCTATACGCCCATATGCGCACTCCTATTTATAGAGTGGATTCGAAGATTCTGATTAAGGATAAGGAACAGCGTCGTCCTACGAGCCAAGGAACCATCAACGCCACCTTTGCCGAGCTGGGTTTCATGAACAGCAGTAATGGTTTCGACAACGAGGTGGAAGTACTTTCTACTCGAATGCTGAGCAAGATTGTGGTTCGCGACCTGAAGCTTTATGCTTCTTATTATGCTGAAGGTCGTGTGAGAAAGCACGAGGTTTACGGCAAGTATGCGCCCTATCAAGTTGACTACGACCAGGATCAGCTTGATTCGCTCGCTTATGCCATTCGCATCACAATGACGGACAAAGACAACGGCATCGAAGCGAAGTTTGAGTTCGGGGACGGAAAAGTTCTGGACCCAATGACGAAGGTGATCACCCAGTTCCCAGCTGTTGTGAAGACTGAAGCTGGCGATGTTACCATTATGCGTAACGATACGTTGCAGTATATCGAGGGTCTCAAAGAGCCTTATAAGCTGAACCGTCCGCTTATCGCCATTCTCACTCCACTTAATGCTGCAGCAAAGCGTTTCCATGCGAATCTGAGCGTTTCGCCTACGTCCAAGCTGACGACCATTGCGAATGTTAGCATTACGGATAACCTTCCAGAACGTGGACGTGACTTCTTGAACCACCTGGCATACGTTTACAACGAAGATGCTAACCAGGATAACCTGGAAGAAGCTCATCGCACTGAAGAATTCATCAAGGAACGTCTCGACCTCATCTCTGGTGAACTGAACCAGACCGAAGACGAGATCCGCAGCTATAAGACTGCGTCGGGCATCATCGACGGTAAGCAAGATATTACGGCTGATGTGGGTCAACGTACCGCCTACGAGCAGAAGTTGGTGGAAGTGAGTGCCCAGATCAGCATGCTCGACTTCATCTCCGACTATGTGAACAATCCAGGCAACCGCTACCAGATCATTCCTTCTGTGCTGCCTTCGGGTATGTCTCAGAACCTCCAGTCGTTAACTGCCACAATTACAGCCTACAACGATGTGATTACGGAACGTAACCGCTTGCTGCGCAACGCATCTGAGGACAACGCAATGGTGGTTTCGTTGACAGAGAAAGCCAACGACTTGATGATCAACATCAAGGGTTCGCTTGTCAGCTCACGCCGTCAGTTGGCCATCCAGCAGCAGCAGACGCAGGGCCAGTACGAGAAGTACGCCGGACGTGTGACGAAGGCGCCAACCTACGAAAAAGACTTGGCTGCCATCAATCGTCAGCAGGAAGTGAAGGCAGAGCTGTACTTAATGTTGCTGCAGAAACGAGAGGAGAACGCCATCACGATGGCTTCGGCTGCCTATAAGGGAAAGGTTATTGAAGAACCGATTATCTCAGGTCCGATTTCTGTAGATAATCGTATGCTCTATGTGCTGGGCTTCATCATCGGTATGGCCATTCCGTTCGGTATCTACTATCTGCGTCAGATGTTCCGCTACCGCATTGAGAACCGCGAGGATCTTGTGAAGCGTACCAACGTACCGCTGTTAGGAACCATTCCTTTCATCAAGGCTTTGGCAAAGGGCGATCGTACGGTGGTGATTCAGGAAAACCGCAACTCTCTGATGATGGAGGTTTACCGAACGTTGCGTTCGAACTTGCCGTTCATCCTCGAACCCGGACAGAACGTCATTCTGTTTACCTCCAGTTCTTCGGGTGAAGGTAAGACGGTGATTGCCTCTAACTTAGGTGCAAGTATTGCCTTCGTGGGAAAGAAGGTGCTAGTGGTCGGTCTTGATATCCGTAAACCCCGTTTGGCTGGACTGTTCGACTTGAAGGATACGGAACGCGGTATTTCCAGTTTCCTGTCACACGATCCTAAAGATGTGGGTTATATTGACACCTTGATTCAGCATACCTCTATCAGTCCGAACCTCGACATTCTGCCCGCAGGTCCTATTCCACCTAACCCCGCAGAGTTGCTGGAGCGTGAGAACCTGAAGATAGCCATCGATTATCTGCGCGACAAGTACGACTACATCATTCTGGATACCGCTCCTGTGGGTATGGTGGCAGATACGCTGTCCATCGCCCAGTGTGCAGATGCTTGTATCTATGTGATCCGTGAGAACTACACGCTGAAGGCTGACGCCATCCTGCTGAATGAGCTGCACGACGAGAACCGTCTGCCCAACCTCAATATCATCTTCAATGCCGAGAAGAGTGGTGCCGGCGGCGGTGGCTACGGCTATGGACGCTACGGCTACGGCAAGCGCTACGGCTACGGCAAGAAGTACGGCTATGGTGGCTATGGTTACGGCTATGGCAAGGGTAAGGGCTACGGTTATGGCTATGGCTATGGTTATGGTTATGGCTACGGTTTGAAAGACGGTGAAAAACTTGAAGAAATTTAAGGAATATGGTCATCGCAGTAGATTTTGACGGAACGATTGTCCGGCATCAGTATCCAGAGATAGGCGAGGAACGTCCTTTTGCCTGTGAGGTGCTGAAGATGCTGATACGTGACCGCCACAAGTTAATCCTCTGGACTGTCCGTGAGGGAGAACTCCTGGATGAGGCGTTGGAATGGTGTCGTGAACGCGGCGTGGAGTTCTATGCTGTCAACAGCGACTCCTCTGACCGCTTCCAAGAAGCCAAGAACGAGAACTTCTCGTGTAAGCTGAATGCTGATGTCTTCATTGACGACTGCAATATCGGCGGACTGCCCACCTGGCCTGAAATCTATAAGATCATTTCTGAGGGTGTCAGCTATGAGCGCATTGTCCGTAGGAAGGTGCGTGAAGAATTGGTACCCGCTACTCCACCATATCCTAAGTGGATGTTCTGGAAACATAAAAAAGAAGACTAATGAAAGTAGTGAACTTCGCAGACAGTCCTTCGGTGATGAATCAGTTCGTCGCTGAGTTGAGAGATGTGCATATTCAAAGCGACAGGCTCCGCTTTCGCCAGAACCTTACCCGAATCGGTCAGCTGATGGCCTTTGAAGTCAGTAAGGAATTGACGTACTCGGAAAAGGAAGTCACTACACCCCTTGGTATCGCGAAAGTGAACACCCACGACGACGAACTTGTCATCGGCACGATTTTCCGTGCGGGCTTGCCTTTCCATCAAGGTTTCTTGGATGTATTCGACAGAGCAGGAAACGCTTTTGTCTCTGCCTACCGCTATTATAAGGATAAGGAGTGCGAAAACGTGGGTATCAACATCGAGTATATCGCTTCACCGGATTTGACGGGTAAGACACTGATTATCGCTGATCCGATGTTGGCAACGGGTGGCAGCATGGAATTGGGTTATGGTGCTTTCTGTACGAAGGGGCAGCCAGCGAAGGTTCATCTCTGCTGCGTGATTGCTTCACAAAAAGGCGTGGATTATGTACGTAAGGCTTTTGAGGAGTTTGATAATGTCACTCTCTGGTGTGCAGCTATCGATCCCTGCCTGAACGAACATGCCTATATCGTTCCTGGTCTCGGCGATGCCGGTGACTTGGCTTACGGAAGTAAGATGTAAGAAGCCTCTCCCCCAACCCCTCTCCGAAAGAGAGGGGAGATGTAAGAAGGAAGAGGTAAGATGTAAGAAGTAAGAAGGAAGAGGGAAAAATCCTTATAAATCCCGTAAAATCCCTGATAAGAAGAGAAATGATGGATGATGGATGAGGGAGGAGAATTTGTATAGATAAACAGAAAAGGAGGGTGTGGCCCTCCTTTTTCTGTTTGTTTATCTGTTCTTTACTTCATATTGGTATAGACGTTTTGGACGTCGTCGAATTCTTCGAGTTTCTCAACCATCTTGTCGATGGTTTCGCGCTGCTCATCCGTCACTTCCTTCAGGTCGTTGGGGATGTAGGTGAATTCGGCAGAAGTGATTTCAAAGCCGTTCTCTTCGAGATAACCCTGAATCTGTGCGAAGCTCTTGGGGTCTCCGTAAATGGTGATGCTCTTCTCTCCTGTCTCTTCGTCTTCTTCCTCATCGAACTCGTCGTTCACTCCGTAGTCAATCAGTTCGAGTACGAGTTCATCCATATCCATTCCGTCTTTCGGCTTGAAGGTGAACTGTGCGAAGTGATCGAACAGGAATGCCAGCGATCCCATCGTTCCGAGGTTTCCGTTGAACTTGTTAAAGATGGAACGAACGTCGGCTACGGTACGGGTGGGGTTGTCGGTCAGGGTATCGACAAAGATGGCAACGCCGTGAGGACCGTAACCTTCATAGGTCATGGTCTTCCAGCTGTTCTTGTCCTTACCGACTGCGTTCTTGATGGCGCGGTCGATGTTGTCTTTTGGCATGTTCTCGTGCTTGCATGTTGCGATGATGGCACGAAGACGTGAGTTGTTTTCTGGCTCTGGACCGCCTTCAGCTACAGCGATTGCGATTTGTTTGCCCAGACGGGTGAATGTTTTTGCCATGTTGCCCCAGCGCTTCAGCTTGCGGGCTTTACGAAATTCAAATGCTCTTCCCATTGGATTTATAGTTTTTAGTTGTTTTTTTGTTTTTTGTTGCGACTCAGTCGCAACATACGGGACGGATTGCTGTGATACAGCAATATACGGGACGGATGATTGCTGTAATACAGCAATATACGGGACGGGGTAAGGCGGTACAGCAATGGGCGGGACGGGCTACTTACCTCGGACTTTTGCGTTGAGTTGTTTGCAGATGTTCTGCTCTATCTTTGTCATGATGGCCTCGATGGCTTTGTCGTTCAAGGTCTTGGTGTCGTCCTGAAGGACAAAGTTGACAGCGTAGCTCTTCTTTCCTTCTTCAAGGTTCTTGCCTTCATAGACGTCGAAGAGGCTGACTTCCTTGAGCAACTTCTTCTCGCTCTGGTAGGCGATGCGCTCAATGTCCGCAAATTCTACGCTTTTGTCGAGCAGGAGGGCTAAGTCGCGGCTGACTGCCGGGAACTTTGACAGTTCGTAGTAGCTGACGCTCTTGTTCTTCAGCAGTTTCATCAGGTTCTTCCAGTTGATGTCTGCGTAATAGACCGGTGCTTCGATGTCGAGCTTGGCGGTCTGCTTCTTGCTGACAATTCCGAAGGTGGCGATGATTTTGCCGCCTCTGTTGCTGATGGTCTGTGCTTTGGAGAAGATGTCGTTTCTCTCCTCACCGAATACCAAAGCTCCGAAGGGAACACCCAGTCGTTTCAAGATATTCAGCACGTAGGCTTTCAGTTCATATACCGATGTGTCTTCATCCTGGTGTGCCCAGTTGCCGTTTACCCGC
This sequence comes from uncultured Bacteroidaceae bacterium, assembly GCA_905234555.1. Lineage (GTDB taxonomy): Bacteria > Bacteroidota > Bacteroidia > Bacteroidales > Bacteroidaceae > UBA3839. The sequence goes on along the minus strand of CAJOHO010000007.1, from coordinate 31,346 downwards.
TTACCTGTGAGCCAGAGAGCGAGGTGCTCGTCTTCGCTGTAGGCAGCCAGAATCTGCTTTGACGTCTCTCCTGAAGGAATGACTCCAGTTGTGTCCTGTTTTTTCTCCGCATTGAAATAGTAGCAATTGCCGAACTCGAAGAAACGCAGGTCTGCCATTTTGCGGTTGGTGTTGCGGCTGATGCTTTCCAAACCACCGAAAAGGAGGGTTTGACGCAGCACGCCCAGGTCCTGGCTCAGCGGATTCATCAGGCGAACCAGGTTCTCGCTCTTGCAGACCGTCTCCATATTATCGTAATAGGAGGTCTTGGTCAGCGAGTTGTTCAGGATTTCGTTGAATCCACAACCTACGAGCTGTTCACCGATGAGGTTCTGGAGTTTCACGCTGCGATCCAGCTCACCTTTGACGGTGAGGGATGACTTCACCTGAGAAGGGATCTCAACATTGTCGTAGCCATAGATACGCAGAATCTCTTCAACCACGTCGCAGGGTTTGGTCACATCTACGCGGAAAGCAGGAACGCGGAGTTTCATGCCGGTTTCCGACTGTTCGAGGATTTCCATTCCCAGATTCTTGCAGATGCTTTGCTGTGTGGCTACAGGAATTTCCTTACCAATCAGATCGTGGCAGTACTGATAGCTGAAGTCAACGATGGCATCTTGTGGCAGTTGGTCGTTGCGAACATCCTTGATCTCCATTGCGATTTCACCACCAGCGAGTTCCTTTGCCATCAAGGCAGCGAGCTTCACGGCGTAGATCTGTCCTGACGGGTCGATACCACGTTCGAAGCGGAAGGACGCATCCGTCTGGAGTCCGTGACGGCGTGCAGACTTGCGAATCCATGTCGGATTGAAATAGGCGGATTCGAAGAGCACGTCCTTGGTGGTTTCGTAGGTGCCTGAACCCTTTCCTCCGAAGACGCCGGCGATACACATCGGTTCCTCGGCGTTGCAGATGGCGAGGTCGCGTTCGCTCAGTTTGTGCTCTACGCCGTCGAGGGTCACGAACGGAGTGCCTTCAGGCATCGCCTTTACTACGACTTTGTTGCCCTTTATCATATCGGCATCAAAGCAGTGGAGCGGTTGGCCGAAAGCCATCATAATATAATTGGTGATGTCAACGATGTTGTTGATGGGACGCTGACCGATGGTGGTGAGGTAGTCTTTCAGCCATTTCGGTGACTCCTTCACTTCGCAGTTCTTCACTGTCACGGCACAGTAGCGGGGACATGCTTCCTGCTGCTCCACGACGATGTCGATGTCCAGGTCGTGACTGTCTATGCTGAAAGTGTCCACGCTGGGACGGTGGAGGGAAGTCTCGTGGCCGTTTTGCTTCAGCCAGGCGTAGAAATCTCTTGCTACTCCCCAGTGGCTGCAAGCGTCAGAGTGGTTGGGCGTGATATCCACTTCGATCACCCAGTCGCTTTCCAGTCCGAAATACTTGGCGGCAGGCATACCGACAGGCGTTTCTGCAGGCAGCACCATGATTCCGTCGTGGCTGGTGCCCACACCGATTTCGTCTTCTGCACAAATCATGCCGTTCGACTCTATGCCTCTCAGTTTTGACTTCTTGATGGTGAACTCCTGGTCGCCGTCGTACAGTTTTGTACCAAGGGTTGCGACAATCACTTTTTGGCCGGCTGCAACGTTGGGAGCACCACAGACAATCTGCTCAGGCGCTGCACCATTGCCAAGATCTACCGTGCAGACGTGCATGTGGTCGCTGTTGGGGTGAGGTTCGCAGGTCAGTATGTGGCCTACCACCAGACCTTCCAACCCGCCTTTGATGCTTTGCACTTCCTCCACAGCCTCTACTTCAAGGCCGATGCTGGTCAGTGCTGCACCAACTTCTTGAGGAGTCAGGTCGAAATCTACGTATTCCTTCAGCCATTTATAACTTACGTTCATTGTGATTCAGTATTTTTAGTTGTTTGCTTCAATTTGAGTTTCCTCTGCAACAGAATTGCAGAGCACAGTTTGAGCGGTATGCTCAATTTGAGTGCAAAGTTACGAAAAATGTGGAACATAGCCAAAGGCAGCCAGTACTTTTCGCCTTTTTTGCCGTTCCTTCTGTTAAAATCGTTAGCTTTACCTGACAGTGAGGTGGAAACAAGCCTGTTTCTTTTCGTATTTCACGTAACAGCGTCCTTGTTGCTTCAGGTCGTAAAGCACCTCAGCCAAAGCCAATTTCAGTTTCTCGTCCTGCAGGGTGGCTTCGTCGTTGGGATTGCCTGTGAGCGGCTGGAACCGACGATAGGTGATGTCGATTGTCGTTCCGTAGCGATGGCAGGAATTGTCTGTGGCATTCTTGTTTCCTTTCTGGAGTTTGTCCACATCTTCATCGGTGCGAAGCACAGAGCTGACAATGATGAGGTGAGGAGGGAGGTGGCGGGCCTGGAGCGTGTCGAGGAAGTTGACCGCAATCTCGTGAAGCAGTTGCTGTGCCTTTGGAACAAGATAGGGGACAGAATGTGTCAGGCTGTCAACTTGGTACAGAGGAGAGAGGCGTACATCCACCAAACGATGGGCTGCCACCAGTTCTTGAAGTTCTTCTCGGCTGCTGACAGGCTGTATGCCGTTTGTTTCCGCAGCCTCGATTTGAACGGCTTGGCTGTCGGCGAAGGCTTCGCCCCAGTTTCCTCGGAAGGAAGGCGTCCACAAATGCTGTCGGAAGTCTTCGTCATCAGGATTTTCATCCGATGTCGTTGGCTGAGTGAGCGCAGATGGACTGATCTGCGCAAAAACAGATTGATGAGGTTGGGACGGTTCCGTTTTCTTCTTATGTGTCTTTGCCTCTGGTTTTATATAAGGAGGAATGTTGAAACCAAACAAAGCACGAAGTCCTGCCAGCAGAAACACCGTGACGGTGAATACCAGCAGGAACTTCGTGCGGTTGTATGCAGGCTTTGTCAGTTTTGCCATACTTCCTATCTTCCGCTTCGTTCAATCATAGAACGGACATGATGGTTGAACGTTTCGCTTTGGTTGAGTTGCTCGATGGACAGATGCATGCGCCAACGCCAGTAGTGACGCGGGTTAGCCGGGATGTTGATTCGTTCGGCGTTGGGGTTGGGATTGCGCAGGTTTTCATCGATTGCCAGCCAGTCCTGAAGAGAAAGGAGGCAGAGCATAGACGGGCAGTAGAGATGTCGGTTGACGATTTCCTCTGCCAGCCAGCCTGGAAGCGGATGGGGTGCTGTCCCGTCGATATGAAGTGCCTGGTTGTAGAAAGCCTGGGTGCGTTCTTCGTCTTCGTCCCACCATTGGCGCATGGTTGACATGTCGTGGGTGGAGATGGTGGCGACAGAACGGTAGGGGTTGTCGGAGAGAATGCCAAAGGTGAGTCCCAAGGCTTTCGGCATAGTCTGGATCTCGAGACTGAGCATTCGCAGCTGTTCCATCACCCAAGGTACGCAGTCGGGTACCATTCCCAGGTCCTCTGCGCACACCAACATGCGGGTGGATTGCGTGAGGCGTGGGAGTTTCTTCATCGCTTCGTTGTACCAGAACTGGTTGTGACGGCGATAGTAGTAATCGTTGTAGAGGTTGTTGAAAGCCTGCTGCTGCTGTTCGCTGAGTTCGCGGTATGCCAAGTCGAGTTGAGCAGAGATGCGCGGATGATAGGTCTGCGGGTTGTGTCTGTCCACAACGAAAAGCACGTTGCTGATGAGGGCATAGAGTCCGTCGCGCAAATCCAGGTCCTCCTTGTCCGTCTTCTGGGCAAAGGCAGCCTGAACTTTCCGCTGTGTGTCGAACTCAGGCTTCATGCAGTAGAAGGAGTTCGAACCTCCGAAGGCATTGAACGATTCTTGTTTGTCTTCCGTGTTCAGCACATTGAGATAGAGGGTCTTGACGAGTTCAGCCCGATAGCCGAAAATGCTGAAGAGCACGTTGTCGTTGATGTACGGGCGCGTCATGAGTTCGCGATCGAAGCTGAAACCGTAGCTTTCGATCTCGCTCTGACTCATTGGCATAGATGGTGAGAACTGTCCGAGCAGTCCGTGAACGGAGTGGAGCGGAATATCCCAGATGCGGAAGAAGCCCAGCACGTGGTCAATACGGTACGCATCGAAGTACTCAGCCATCTTGCGGAAACGACGCAACCACCAGGAACAGCCGTCAGCCAGCATGGTGTCCCAGTTGTAGGTGGGGAATCCCCAGTTCTGTCCGTTGGCAGAGAAGTCGTCGGGTGGGGCACCGGCTTGTGAGTTGAGGTTGAAATAGCGAGGCTCTGCCCATGCTTCCACACTGGTGCGGGAGATGCCGATAGGAATATCGCCTTTGATGATGATACCTTCCTCCTTGGCAGTTTCGTGAACACTGGTAAGCTGGAGGTGGAGCTGGTACTGTATATAATAATGTAAGGCGATGCTGTGATAGTTCTTTCCTCGAGGTGAGCAGAGCCGGCTGATGGCAGTCGGATCATAGGTACTGAATTTTGCCCAAGTGGAAAAGTCGGGTGTGCCGTAGGTGTCGCGCAAGTGGCAGAAGGCAGCGTAAGGAACGAGCCAATCCTTGTTGGCTTCGAAGTAAGCTTTGAAACCAGCTGATGCCAGCACTTCCTTCCCTTCCTGTTCAAAGATCAGTCGCAGATACTCTGTCTTGAGTTTCAGCACCCGTTCGTAGTCAATCTGTGGTAAGGCGTTGAGTTCTTGCTGCTCCATCATGAAGGTCTCCATCTTCAGTTTGTCAGCGAGTCGTGGCAAAGCGTTGATGTCGCAGTAGATGGGGTGGAAAGCATAGATGGAAATGGAATTATAAGGATATGAATCCTGCCAGGTTCCTGTCATCATGGTGTCGTTGATGGGCAGGATCTGAACAGCGTGCATTCCGACGGAAGCAGCCCAGCGAATCATCTCCTTCAGGTCGCCAAAGTCACCGATTCCGTAGCTTTTTTCTGTACGGAGCGAGAAAACGGGAATCACCACACCGGCACATTTCCAGTTTGGCAGCGTGAAGCGTGCTGCATCATCCGTCTTGATCCAGGTCTCTCCATTCTTCAGTTTGAGGGAAGTGATGGCGCGGTTGGGTCCGTCTTCCCAATGTGTGATATTACCCGAATCGTCAACAATGACGTACTTATACTCAATGGGATGGAAGATTTGGTTGGCATCGATATTCAGTCCCCATTCCTGTAATCCGATGAGTGACATACGGACAGGTGTCGTCCAGTTGCCCAGTTGGGAGGTGTTGCCACAGACTGCCAAATGCTGGTTGCGAAGCAGGCGTGGCTCCACGATGCGGAGCTGGAGCGTCTGGTTGAAAGACGGCAAAGCCTCTTTGAGGGGCGCTCCGTGTGAAGCCACACCGTCAGTAAAGGCGGAAGAGAACAACGGCAGATTTTCGGGGATGGGTCGCCAGAAATCTGTGAGAACAAAGGTCTGGTCGTCGTCGGCAACCGTCTTGTAGGCTTTCTGTCCGTTCAGTTTCACAATGTGTGGAGCTACATCCCACTCAGTCCAAACGAGTTCGTCGTTGCGGTAGAGCGCATACTGATACGTCAGGGCGTCGCCTACTTCCTTGGCTTTGAGGTCGATGTCGGCAGTCCACAGGTTGCCGTCGTATGTCTGTAGGGGGAAGAGTTTCTCGCCTATCTTCACGCGGATTTCTTCGCCCCACTGAGTTTTGTATTGAATGGAAAAATGAATTTTCATGGTTGATGTTATTGGAGTAGTTTTTTGATAAAGTCGTCTAACTCTTCATCCAGTCCCTTCAGCAGTTCGTCGCTGACCATGATGGTGTCGTCGTCTACGACCAGCAAGTCCTCGATGGTTTCGTAGTCGGCATCAACCAGCACGAAGGAGAAGGGGCGGAAAATGTTCAAGGACTCGAACGCTTTGGCTTTGTTCAGCGTTTCCAGTTCTTTCTTGATGACTTTTCCTACCAGTTGTCTGAATTCAGCCTCGTCGGCTTCTTCGTAACCTTCCACTGTGGTGACAGCCAATACGTTGTCGTTGTCGTCACAGATGGTGACTTCTCCGTTTTCAGCGTTGGTGGTGATGTGGAAGTCGGTGATGAGTTCCTCTTCTTCCTGACTGATTCGTGCGAGTGTGTCGTTGACGAGCTTTGCCAGTTGCTGACTGGTTTGTTGAGTTATTTCCATGACGATGAAAGGATTATGTCAGTGCGTTAAATTCCTTGCTGATAGCTTGAAGCTCATCGCGAACTCGTGTGAGGCGGTCAATCACGCTGATATTCTTGTTGGTGGACTGACGTCTTCTTTTCATGCTGTTGCGTGCACCTTCGAGGGTCATTCCGCGTTCTTTCACGAGGTGATAGATGATGCGTACTTCCTCCACGTCTTCCTTAGAGTATTGTCGGATGCCTCTTCCGCTCTTGACAGGAGAGAGAGAGGGAAATTCCTTTTCCCAGAAACGCAGCAGGGTTTCTGATACTTCAAACATCTTTGCCACTTCACTGATGGAGTAGTAGAGTTTGAGTTCTTTGCTCGGTTTGAATGCCATAATGATTGACGTTTTATGAGTTAAGCCTTTACAGGGATGTTTTTCAGCATCTCCAGCACATAATCGTAGAATTTTCCGACGGATGGAATCAGGCAGCGTTCGTCGGGTGTGTGGGGTGAACGGAGGGTCGGACCGATGGAAGCCATATCCATCTCTGGGTAGTTGACACCGATGATGCCACATTCCAGACCTGCATGGCAAACCTGGACGATGGGCTTTTCGTTATACATCTTCTCATAGACCTGCGACATAGCTGCCACCAGTGGGGACTTGGTGTTTGGCTGCCAGCCGCTGTAGCCGCCTTCGAACGACACTTTCATGCCAGCCATCGAGAAGCAAGCCATCAGCGAGTTGCAGAGCCACAGTTTCATGCTGTCGGCAGAGCTGCGAGCCAGAATGGCGATGTCGGCCTTGCCTTCTTCTACATGGATGATGGCGAGATTCGACGAAGTCTCCACGATTTCTGGAATCGTAGGAATATAGCGCAGTACGCCGTCGTGGGCTGCCATCACTGCGTTGATCAGGTTGGTTTGGATCTCTTCAGGAATGGCGGTGGCAGGAATGTCGGTCGGCTCAATGGTCAGCTCGATGTTTCCGTGCTCAATTTCTTCAAACTCCTTGTTGAAGAGGACACGGCATTTTTCCACCAGCGCTTTCAGATCGTCGGCTTTCTGCTTGGGAGCTACAACCACGGCTTCGCCTTCACGAGGAATGGCGTTGCGCATATTTCCTCCGTGCCAGCTGCAAACCCACGCGCATTCCGTGTTGACGGCAGCAAAGAGCAGGCGTGCCATCAGTTTGTTGGCATTGGCTCTTCCTTCATTGATCTCCAGACCGGAGTGACCGCCACGCAGTCCCTTCATCGTGATACGGAAGGCCTCCATACCTTCGGCATTGATGTTCAGCGGCTGGTATTCCATGCTGCACACCACGTCCATACCGCCAGCACAGCCAATGGTGATTTCACCCAGGGTTTCAGAGTCGAGGTTGAGCATATACTTGGCTTCCAGTTCACCGGCTTTCAGCCCGAAGGCACCATACATGCCCGTCTCTTCGTCCTTGGTAATGAGTACTTCCAGTGGACCGTGAGCAGCATTGGGGTCTTCCAGTACAGCCATTGCCGCAGCCACACCCATACCGTCGTCACTGCCCAATGTGGTTCCTTTGGCACGAACCCAGTCGCCGTCGATGTATGTTTCGATGGGGTCAGTCTCAAAGTTGTGGTTGCTCTCCTTCACTTTCTGGGGCACCATATCCATGTGGGCTTGGAGTACCACCGTCTCACGGTTTTCATAACCAGGTGTAGCAGGTTTGCGCATCACCACATTGCCAGCTTCGTCGATGTGAGCTTCAGCACCGTTCTTCTGTGCAAAATCGACAAGAAAGTTAGCTACTTGTTCCGTATGTCCTGATGGACGGGGAATCTGAGTCAGCGCATGGAAATTGCGCCAGACGCATTTGGGTTCAAGATCGTAGATTTCCATAATATAGTTGTTTTTTTAATGTTGACTTCATGGATAGAAACCTGTCATTTCAGCAGTTTCTGAAATTCGTAGCAAAGATAGTTAAAAAAACTGTGTTTTCCTATCTTTTCGACGATATTTTTTTAAAAAACCACATAAATCGTTATTTCTTGGCCTCTGCGGCTGGTTTTGAGGGGAGTTGAGGCTTGCGCATTTGTAGCACTCGTTTGGCACTGACATAACGGCGGATGTAATAAGCCGACGATGCAAAGTCGTTGATGACGATTCCTCGTGAAGTGGCTGCATGGATGAAATGGAAAGAGCGGTTTTCGGGTTCTACGCTGACGACGAGACCTACGTGTCCCACACGTTGGGCCGTTCTTCCCTTGAAGAAGACAAGGTCGCCTGGCTGCAGCTGATCACGGCTGACTGGTATACCCTGGGTATATTGATAGGAACTGGAACGTGAGAGGTTGATGCCGAATTCCGACATCACATAGGAAGTGAATCCGGAGCAGTCGAAGGTGTTCGGTCCGGCTGTGCCATGAACGTAGCGTTTGCCCAGATGCCGTTTGGCTTCCGCAATGATAGAGTCGGCAAGCGTGACGGCATGCCCCTCCTCCGTGTCTTTGCCTATCTCGGTTTGGGGCATATTGGGAGGTGTGGTATGCTTGCCAGAGATGGTGTCACGGGGTGCTGGCGTTGAAGCTATATCCTGAGCTTGGGACGAGCCGATGAAGAGGGATAATGATACAGTTAGGATGATACGAATTGTTTTCATTTGCGTCATTTGTTATTTTCTTTTATTACTTCCTTTATTTTCTTCTTTTTCCTGCAAAAAGTATTGATAGCAGCCTGCGTCTGGGTTCTTTTCGGGACGAGGTCGTGTATATCTGTCGTATGGGAAGAGTTTGGCTGGTTCTGTTGCACCTATTCCTCTGGCGTTCGACAATGAATCGAGCTGAAAATCATAGCAGTAGTTCTCATTGTCGATGGTGAGGAAATTCTTCTTTCCCCACACCAGACTGTCGAGCTGGCTTTGTTCCGGACGTTCCTTCTGGTGAAAAGCTTCTGTCTCGTTCACGCAGTTGGTAAACAGGGAGCGGGCAGAGGCAGTTTTCTCGTCGTTCACATCGCCCAAGTCGATATTGACCAGGCAGTTGAGGAAATTCACCTTGAAATCTATGTTTTCTCGGTCTTCCACACTGGTTCCCTGAATTTCGTCAGTGGTTTTGCCTGTGATGAGGCAGTTCTGGAATTCTGCCTGATGCAGTGGCAAAATGGTGTCACCCTCTTCTTCGCTGGATGCCTTGATGATGTTGGTGAAGTAGAGTGCCTTACCTTGCTGTCCACTCCAAGGGTAGAACTGAGCCAGTGTGGTGTGGACGAACAAGGCGCTTCCGCCCAGCAAACTGACGCAATTGCCGCCAGCATTCGAGATTTCTGAGTTGGCGACATAGAGGCTGGTGTAGCGGGCACGGAGACCATCGTTTCTCACGTTGTGGATGCTGGAATGGACGAGGGTGAGCTGAGGATTGTCTGTCATGACATCTTCGTCCTGTGGCTGGAGGTCGATGCCCCAAGTGGCTGCTCGCAGGTTGGTATAGGCGATATAGTTGTCCTTACTCCGACAGGTGAGTGTGATACCGCCCCATTGGGCGTCCATACGGTCGTAGGGGAGGTAAGAGAAGATGCGGTCGGTGCGGTCGCCTCGCAGGGTGACGGGATTGTCTTCCTCTCCTTCAATCAAGAGCTGTCCGCGGACTGTCATGAATGCTTTGTCGTGAAAACAGAGCGTAACGCCTTGCTCAATCATGAAAGTAACTCCTTCTTCCACCACGAGACTGTCGTAAATGACGTATGGACGCGGATCTGCCCAAGTCTCGTCGGTCTCGATGCGTGGTGCACGAAGGATGACGACGTCCTGTCCCCAGGTTTCCAGCACCATATACTGTTCCACACCGCTCTCCAAGAGAAAGACGATGGAATCGCGAACGACGGTAGGCAATTCGCTTTGGTTGTCCTTTGGGGTGACTTCACAGAACACAAACAAACTGTCGTGCGCCATAATTTCGAGGTTACCGATGCCGCTTCCCACCGACTGCCCATCCACATTCACGCGGAAAGGACTGTCTTCGCCTTGTGACAGACTGACTTGTGTGATGCGCAAATCCTTGTCGTTGTGGTTATACACCTTGACGCGCCGAGTGGATGAAGTGATGCCTGTGAAGACGGTGTCGAACGGCACAGTGTCCATCTCCATCGTCAGTCGAGCGGTGGGGGAGGTGGTGAAATCGCCGTCGATATCCGTACAGGCTGTACATACGCACAGGATGAGAGCGACAAGAGAAAGGCATATATGGAATAAGCGATGCATGGGCTGGATAACGGATTATCGGAATTACGGATGAATGGAATTATGGATGAATGGAATAACGAATGAATGTGTGAAGAAATTATGTGGTGATTGATTTTTTCTTGAGAACGATGAGGGAAAAGACGGCGAGGAGGGGAATCAGTGCCGTCTGGATGGAGTGGACAATCAATACAAACGTCTCAGCATGGACGGCAGCCACTCCATAAATCACCAGAATGGTTTTGACGGCAAAGTGCCAAGGTCCCAGACCGTTGGGCGTGGGAACAATCACGGCAATGCCTCCTACGATGAAAGCCACTAAGGCTGTCTGAATGCCCAGATTGGCAGTAAAGGAGAAGCAGAAGAACGTAAGATAGAAGTGGAGGAAATAGCTGACCCAAATTCCCAAGGTGTAGAATACGAACAGGGGTTTGTTCTCTACGTCACGCAGGGAGAGGATGCCGGCTTTGATGTCGGAAGCCATCTTGCGGATTTTGGTAGGAACGGTGAACTTACGCAGGATGAGATAGAGGAAGACCACCGTGATGATTAGCAAGAGAGCTGTGACGATGTAGCCAGTTGTGGAGAAACTGCGAAGTGTCTTACTGATGTTCACTCCTGTCTGCTGGAAGAAATGACTGAAAATTCCCAGCTGTGAAAGGATCACCACCACCAGGATGGTAAGGATGAGAATCGAGTCGATGATTCGCTCTGTGATGACGGTGCCTAAGGATTTTGAGAAGGAAGTCCCTTCATAACGGCTCAAAACGCCGCAACGTGTCACTTCACCGATGCGGGGAATAATCAGGCTGGAGGCGTAGGAGAGGAAAATGGCGTGGATGCAGGTGCTGCGACGTGGTTTCTCACCCAACGGAGCGAGGGTCTGCTGCCAACGAAGTCCTCGGAATACCTGTGCGGTTACACCAAAAACCAACGAAAAAGCCATCCACCACCAATTCATGTCACGAATCAGTGTGTCGGAGATGCGTCGGAAGTCAAATTCGCGATACATCCACCACAGAATTGCACCTCCCAAGAGGATGGGAAGGATAATCTTGAGAGTTTTTTTTGTGGATTTTTGCATATTTTGTTGATAATTGCTAACTTTGCACTCTCTTTCTGAGCGCAAATTTATTGCAAAGATACTAATTATTCCACAAATAAACGTAAAACTACGTTTAAAAATTATTAATTATCGCTGATGATGAACCAAGTTCGCCCTAAAAAGTTCTTAGGACAGCATTTTTTGACAGATTTGAAGATAGCTTCCGATATCGCTGACACGGTGGATGCCTGTCCAGCAATTCCAGTCCTCGAAGTAGGACCGGGTATGGGTGTGCTCACTCAGTTCCTGGTGAAAAAATCACGTCCGCTGAAAGTGGTGGAGATAGACCGCGAGTCGGTGCCTTACCTTCAGGAACATTTCCCTGAACTCGACGGCAAGATAATAGAAGCTGATTTTCTGGCGATGGATCTGAACGCTGTCTTCGGGGGACAGCCGTTCGTGTTGACGGGCAACTATCCTTATAATATCTCTAGCCAGATCTTTTTCAAGATGCTGGAATATAAGGACTTAATTCCCTGCTGCACAGGTATGATTCAGAAGGAAGTGGCAGAACGGATGGCAGCTGCTCCTGGCAGCAAGACATACGGCGTGTTGTCCGTACTGATGCAGGCTTGGTACGATGTGGAATACCTTTTCACAGTTCACGAGCATGTGTTCAATCCGCCACCAAAGGTAAAAAGTGCCGTCATCCGCATGACTCGCAACAAAGTGTCAGAACTGGGATGCGACGAGCAGCTTTTCAAACAAGTAGTCAAGTCCACGTTCAATCAGCGGCGAAAGATGCTTCGTGTCAGTCTTCGTCAGCTGCTACCCGCAAAGTCTTCATTCTTCACGCTTCATTCTTCGCTGCTGACTCGTCGTCCTGAACAGTTATCCGTACAGGAGTTTATTGATCTGACGAATCTGTTGGAGCCTGAGCTGAGGTCTGACCATGCTGCTCCTCCCATAACTGCCTGAACAGAAGGAATGTATAGATCTCTCCGGAGAAGGTGACGTTGTCATAGCTCTTCTCTAACACTTCAAGGATGGACTCACAATAGTCTGTGGCATCCTTCACCTTGATGCCATGACCCATATCAAATGAACCGGTCGGTTTCGTTTTGGCAATCCATTCTTTCAGTTCATTTGCATCTTCAATCGTATAAGTTTTCTTATACTTTGCTACAAAACCATCATTCTTCATCTTTCTTTCTTAATTTTTGAATCATAATCTGGGCAGCCCTTTCCGACGCTCCTGCCGGACCGAGCTTCCGGTTCATCTCGTCATAGTCCTTCAACATCTGTTCGCGGCGGTTGCCTCTAGGCAGAATGGCTTCCAGTTCTTTGGCTACGTTTTCTTCGTTCATCTGGTCGCCCAGCAGTTCTGTCACTATCTCGCGGTTCACCACCAGATTGACCAGCGACACCCACTGGATTTTGAGGATCAGACGTTTGAGCAGACGATAAATCTTACCCATGCTGAGGTGGTAGCAAACTACCTGCGGCGTACGCAGGATGGCGGTCTCCAGTGTGGCTGTTCCCGATGTGACGAGGGCTGCTGCAGCATGTTCGACCACGTCGTATGTCTTGTCGTAAACAATCTGAATATCAGTTCCCTGCGGAATATACTTCTTGTAAAGCTCTAAGCTGATGTTGGGAGCTGCAGCCAACACTAGACGGTATGCTTTGAAGCGGCTGGCTGCTCTCACCATACGAGCCAGATTATCCTTGATTTCCTGCTCCCTGCTGCCAGCCAGGATAGCGATGTACGGGGTGGGAAAACTGGAGTTCGCTGTGTGGTTTTCCGTCTTATAGGCAGCAATAGCATCTACGCAAGGATTGCCAACGTAGTGGATGGGGTAGTGGTGCTTCTTCTCAAAGAAATCGACTTCGAAGGGGAGGATGGAGAACAACTCGTCGATGTCGCGACGGATGTTCTTGATGCGATGTTCTTTCCATGCCCAGATTTTGGGCGCTATATAATAATAGGTAGGGATGGAGGTGTTTTTTCGCAGGAATTGGGCTATCTTGAGATTGAAACCTGGGTAATCCACCAGAATGACCACATCGGGATTCCACGCCACGATATCCTCCTTGCAGCGTTTCATGTTGCGCAGGATGGTGCGCAGGTGCATGAGCACAGGGATGAAGCCCATATAAGCCAGTTCCCTGTAGTGCTTCACCTGTGTACCGCCCACGGCTGCCATGCGTTCACCGCCATAGAAGCGGAAATCGGCATGAGGATCCTGCTGCAGCAAAGCCTTCATGAGGTTCGACGCATGCAGGTCGCCCGACGCTTCTCCGACAATCAGATAGTACTTCATCTTCTCTTATTCTTAAGGTTACCCCATCAGGCTTGTTTTCAGCCCTTCCATTGCCGAGTAGGCAGTCATGTCGAGTTGAACGGGTGTAATCGCCACATAACCATGATCCAAAGCCCAGCGGTCCGTGGAATCGTCGTCAGGTTGTCCTGCCTCATAATAGCCCGTCAGCCAGAAGTACTGACGTCCACGTGGATCCGTACGTTCCTCCCATTCCTTCAGCCAGTTGCCCACATCCATGCGGCACATACGCATACCGTTAAATTCTTCGCGTACAGGGAAATTCACGTTCAGGCAGACCTGTGGAGGCAAGCCGTCAGCCAGCACTCGCTGCACGATTTTCTGGATATATGGACGCAGCGCCGAGAAGTCAGCGTTAGGGTCGCGCTTGCAGCTGGAGAAGCCGATGGAGGGGATGTGCTTCAGGCATCCTTCCAGCACCACCCCCATCGTTCCTGAGTAGTGAACATTGATGGCAGCATTGTCTCCGTGGTTGATGCCACCCAGCACCAGGTCGGGTGGGGAAGTGAGTACGGAGTGGAAGGCAATCTTCACGCAGTCGCAGGGCGTACCTGTGCAGGCATAGACTTGCAGTCCTGGCTCTTCCTTAATCTTACGTAATCTGACAGGTTCGGCACTCGTCATTGCCATCGCTGAGCCTGAACGTCCACCTTCTGGTGCGACGATGACCACATCACCATACGGACGCACCATCTCAGCAAGGTCATTGATCCCTTTTGCGTCGTATCCGTCATCATTCGAAATTAAAATCAGCGGTCTATTCATTGTTAAATCATAGATTTCTTATAATGCAAAAATCCCTTCATGGGTGATAAGAAAGGGGCTTCTCGCTTTGGAGTTACAAAATTAGTGATTTTTGTCCGATTATGAGGTAAGGAAACCCGTAAATCTGTGTTTTTGCATCTCAAAATGCAATTTTTTGAGAAAAAAATGCGTAAATGTTTGGTCATTCCACAAAAAACATCTACCTTTGCACCGCATTTCTGAAAGGGATGCAGCGTTTCAGGGTTTGAGACGCCTCCGATTGGGATATGGTGTAATTGGCAACACAACAGATTCTGGTCCTGTTATTCTTGGTTCGAGCCCGAGTATCCCAACCATCCATCCGCTAAGTTTCGAAAGAAGCTTAGCGTTTTTTTGTATCTTTTTTACGTGATGAGAGAATCATGAGGAGAAAGATTGGGATGCACAATTAAACCTTTGAGTTTTTTTTGTGTCTGAAGGTGTAATGCAGCATGCATGTATTGTGTACCACAAACACAAGTGTCCTTATATATTATAATGTATAGAACTTTTCTGCGACGACATCGCAAGAACCCCAATCCAACCCTTATGGCAAAACGATTTTTACTCTTCCTGATGCTGGCCTTGGTGGCAACGGCTGGTTATGCGCAGGACAAAAAACAACAGAAGGAAACCAAAGTGAAGGTGTCTGGCCGTGTGCTCGACGTTGATACGGGTGAAGCCCTGGTGCATGCTACCGTTCAGATTATGCGCAGCGACACGACGGGACTGGTGGCTGGAGGTGTTACCTCGACCACAGGCGCTTATTCCATTCAGGTGCCGAAGGGGCAGTGGGTGATGCGTATTTCCTACATTGGCTATCACAACTTCACGCGTGCGCTGACCATCGACGGCACGAAGAAGGAGGTGCAGGGCGGTACGGTCATGATGACACCTTCGTCGGCGATGCTGCAGACAGCGACTGTGACGGCTACGATGCGTCAGATGGAAGTGAAGGAGGACACGCTGATCTTCAATGCCGATGCCTTCAAGACTCCGGAGGGAAGCGTGCTGGAAGAGTTGCTGAAGAAGATGCCTGGCATTGAGGTCGAGGACAACGGAACGGTGAAGTTCAACGGAAAGACCGTCAGCAAGATTCTGGTGGGTGGCAAGGAGTTCTTCGGCAACGACCGCAATATGGCGCTGAAGAACCTGCCTACGGAGATTGTGGACAAGGTGAAGGCCTACGACAAGCAGAGCGATATGGCGCGTATGACGGGCATTGACGACGGTGAGGAGGAAACGGTGCTCGACCTTACCATCAAGAAGGGAATGCAGCAGGGATGGTTCGGCAATGCCGACCTGGCGGTAGGAACGGAGGAACTCTATGCCGAGCGTGTGATGCTGAACCGTTTTCAGGACCGCACCCAATATTCGCTTGTGGGTCAGAACAACAATACAGGCGGCAACGGAACGACGACCACTCACATGGGCGGTTTCAATATGGCGCTGGAGCGCGGCAAATGGGAAATCGGCGGCAACGTGCGCTATAACGGATCGAAGCGTGACTCGTGGAGCAAGTCGTCCAGCCAGAACTTCGTCACCACCAACTCGTCGTTCTCCAACAACTTCAACGACAATCTCAACAAGAACCGCAACGTGAACGGTGACTTCCGCATAGAGTGGAAGACCGACTCGATGACAACGCTCAACTTCAGCCCCAACTTCTCGTTCGGCAACAGCAACTCGAAGAGCCAAGGTTTGAGCGCCACGTTCAATGCCGACCCCTACGACACCGAGAATCTGGCTGAAGGGTTGACCGACGTAGAGATTACCAATCCGTTGGAACAGATGGAACTCATCAGTCACGACATCAAGGTGAACCAGAACGAGAATTCCAGCCGTTCGAAAGGCAACAACGTGAATTTCGGCGGAAACCTCATCCTGAACCGACGTCTGAACAACGTGGGACGTAACTTCTCCATCCGACTCAACGGCAACTATTCTGACAACGAAAGCAAGAACTACTCGCTGAGCGATGTCACCTACTTCCAGCGCAACGACTCCATCGACCTCACTTACCGCTATCGCACGACACCCAACTCCTCGCGCAATATCACGGCAGGTTTCAACTATTCGGAGCCGCTCATTGCCAAGACCCTCTTCCTCCAGACCAACTACAGCTTCAACTACCAGAAGCGCCATAGCGACGGCAAAACCTACGATATGGGTGACATAGAGTATCTCGTCGATTCCATTCGTGCTGTCGGAGCAGGTTTCCTGCCCTACGACTACAACCGCTTCCTCGATGAGGATCTGAGTCGCTATACCGACAACGAAAACAAAATCAACACGCTGGACGTTCAGTTGCGATGGGTGAACTCACTGGTGAACTTGAATGTAGGTGTGCGGACTGAACACCAGCACCAACGTGTGGATTATCAGTATCAAGGTCTGGACACGATTGCCTCACGTAGCTTCATGCGTGTGTCGCCAACCCTCAACCTGCGTCTGCGCTTCTCGCGTCAGCACACCCTCCGTGTGACCTATCGAGGCAATACTCAGCAACCCAACATCACCGATATGTTCTCCATGACGGATAACTCCAACCCGCTCAACATCCGAGAGGGTAACCCCAACCTGAAGCCCTCGTTCACCAACTCCTTAAACATCGATTGGAACAACTACCTGACGACAACGCTCCAGAACTTCAATGCACGTCTGCAGTTCCAGAACACACTGAACAACATAGAGAACCGTACGGCATATAACGAGGAAACCGGTGGACGCATCACCCGTCCTGAGAACATCAACGGCGACTGGAACATGAACGGTAACTTCGGTTTCACCACACCGATCTACTGGGATAACCTCACGCTGAGCACCACCACCAGTGGACGCTATCAGAACAACGTGAGCTACATCTATCAGAACCAGCAGACGCTGAAGAACAAGGTACGCAGCACCACCCTGGGTGAGAACCTCCGTGTGAACTATCGCGAGGATCTGTGGGATGTCAGCCTCACAGGCCGCCTCTCCTACAACCACACTCGTTCTGTGCTGGTGCCGACAAACAATCGCGACACCTACGATTTCTCCTATGGCTTCCAGGGTAACTACACCTTCGAAAACGGACTCGCTTTCTCCACCAACATCTCGATGAGCAGTCGCCGAGGCTACAGCTCTGCTGCGATGAACACCAACGAACTCATCTGGAATGCGCAGGCCAGCTACCGCTTCCTCAAACGGCGCCAGGCCACCATCTCGCTCCAGGCATACGACATCCTGAACAAGCGAAGCAACATCAGCCGCTCCATCAGCGCCATGAGCCGTACCGACTCTGAAAGCAACGCTGTCTATTCCTACTTCATGGTGCACTTCATCTATCGCTTCAACCTGTGGGGAACCCGAGAGGGACGCCAGCAGCTTCGACGCGAACGGCAGGAACGCGAACGCATGAATTTTTAACACCCTGAGTGCATAATTATTTACATGTTATCCCTCGTTGTGTTCGTACACAATGTAAATTTGTGTTAAATTCTGCATGTCAAAGCGTACAGAATGTTAAATAACTTTACTTTTTTGGCGGAATTTGTAAATTATTCGCTCGAAGTGAATGTTTATTCCATAAAAAGCCGTAAATTTGCAGCAGTTTTAAGGTAAGCCCTTTAAAAAAGGGAACAATTGTTTAACAAAAAAACTCAAAAAGATTATGTTGCAGGAAAAAGCTGGTAACATCGCCGGTCTCATTTGGAATGCATTGGCAGAGGCAAATGCAAGCTTGACTTTCAAGCAGATTAAGAAAACAACTAAGTTGGCTGAGAAGGATTTCAACCTTGGTATTGGTTGGTTGCTCCGTGAGGACAAGCTGACAGTAACTGAGACCAACGACGAGAAGGATCCATTTGCTTACGCTCTCAAGTAATTATCAGTGCATCTCGCATAGATAACAATTACTATACACTATAAAAACGTTGTAGCCTGTAAAGGTTGCAACGTTTTTTTTGTGGTTCTGAGTCGGTTGTTGCGTGTTTTTGTATGATTTTGGTCATTTATTGGTCAAAAAGTTTGGTTATTTCGTTTTTTGTGTGTTAATTTGCAGGTATGATTACCTCTACAACAACACATGAACGTATCGTAGGCAACCTGAACGACCCTTTGTCGGCAGGTGCCAAGATGGTGCTGAAAGACAGGGGAGGACTGTTCCTCTGTTTTGCAGGAAATGCGAAAATCCGCATTGATGGTGTGGAGCTTGACCTCTCCGCCAATAATCTCTGTGTGTATTTCCCCATGTCGCATCTCGACGTGCTGTACCGTTCCGACGACCTCGACGGAATCGTGATGACGACCGACATGGATTCCGTGCAGCCTCTGGTGAGTCGTGTGATGCACATCGACAGCCTGATGGAAGTGCGCCAACATCCTGTTGCCCAGCTGACAGACCAGCAGGTGCAGCATCTCCGTCAATTCATCGACTTGTACATAGAACTGACAGAAATGGAACGCCTCTATGCCGACGCAGGTCACGAACGTCTGTGGCAGCTCACCAACATGCAGGCTGAGCACATCCGCGAGTGTCTGCTGCTCCAGATTATTGTGGTGTTCAGTCATGGACTTTCGGGTCCGAAGAACGCCGTGAACCGCAAGGACGAACTGGTGGGACGTTTCCTTACCGACCTCCAGAAGTACTATCGCACAGAGCATGAGGTAAGTTTCTACTCCGAACGTCAATGCCTGACCATGCGCTATTTCTCCTACGTGGTTCGTGGCAGGACGGGACGTACGCCCAGCCAGTGGATTGCCAACGCCCTCTTGGCTGATGCCAAACGCTTACTTACAGAGACAGAGAAGACGGTGAAGGAAGTGTCGGAAATCCTCCATTTCCCCAACCAGTCTTATTTCGGCAAATGGCTGAAGGAACGCACAGGTGTGGGGCCTTTGGAGTTTAAGAAAACGGTGAAGATGACAGAATCGTGAAAGGGTGGCTCTACATAGTTCTGATAGCTGTGGTCTGCTCATGCACAAGCAGCACCACGAAGCAGAGGCGTGAGCAGGTGGATTCGCTCAACGCTTTGGCATACGCGGAGCGTTACCGTTCCCTCGACGAGACGGAGCGGCAGGCACAAAAAGCCTTAACACTTTCCGAAACAGAAGGAAACTACGTGGACGGAAGCGACGAAGCCAAACTCCATCTGGCCTTCGCTGCCTTCATGCGGATGGACTATGCCAAGAGCGAGAACCTTTACAAGGAAGTACTGACCGACTCTCGCAACGAACTCCTGAAGCTGGTGGCAGACGTGGGAATGATGCGTCTGTGTCAGCGTCAGTCTGCCAACAAAGATTTTTATGATTTCCGCAACAGCGCTGTCAAGCGGGTGGAACGCATGGAGGAGAACGTGGAGAACATGACGCCCCACCAACTCGTGTTGTGGAACTATGCACGCAGCGACTTCTATCTCACCCTCAGTACCTATTATTATTACCTGCGTCAGGAAGAGCAGGGACGCGAAGCCTTCGACGAAGTGGCCCGACACATGGAGTGGTTGGAAAACGACTCCGCTCAGCTCACCCTTTATTACTTCCTCGTCGGCAACAGCCGCAATGTGGACAACCAGTTGGGAAACGACGACGTGAACCACCTGATGCGAGCCGTCTCTGTGGGTCATCAGGGCGGTTACGGCTATGTGGAGTCGAAGGCGCTCACCTCGCTGGCAGAGGATATGACGCGAGGAAAACAGTGGCGACCCAGCCGATTAGCCTATCTGCGCGAACTTTACGACATAGGTTCTGAAGTGCCCGATTCCATGCTTTGTGTCGAACTGAGCGAACAGGCACTCGATGTGTTCCAGGCCTACGGTTCCCTGTTCGATGTCTCGCAGACCTACATCGCCTTATCCGATTTCCAGATGTTGCGGGGAAACTATCAGGCAGCTCTCGAACTGCTTGACAAAGCCCTCATGCCTGAAACCCAGAAAGTGCCTGAGTGGCGGGCCGACGTCATGGAACACTACTGCCTCGTCTATAGTGCGATGGGCATGAAGCAGGAGGCAGACGAAAACCGCAACACCTATCTCGATATCCTCAATTCCACCCGTCAGGATCAGCGTATGGAGCAGCGTCTCGCCACCTTGCAGGAAGAAGAACAGGGTGTGAACCGAGCCATGCTGATGGCAATGGCGGGTGTGGTGCTGCTGGTGCTGCTGGTGCTGTATCTGAGCCGTCGCATCCGTGCCAACTATCGTGACAACTACGAGAAGGAGCAGAAAGCCGTTGAGCAGGAAATGGAACGCTGGCGTGCCCGTTCCGATCAGGATTTCTCGTCGTTGGAAGAACGTCAGGAAGGAGTGGAGGCAGAACGCTACATGAACGAGCGGCGACTGGAAGACCAGAAGCGTCAGTACATCGACAAGATGACGTGCCTGTCTTTGGTCTATGCCGTCACTCCGTTCTTGGATCGTGCCGTCCACGCTGCCGATAAGACTCCGATCAACCTGACCTATCTCTCCGAACTGATTGACAAAATCAACGAGTACAACGATATCCTCACTCATTGGGTGAAAGTGCGGCAGGGAAGCGTCTCGCTCAATATCGAGAACTTCGAACTCCAGCCCCTTTTCGATATCATGAAGAAAAGCCAAAACGTGTTCCGCAACAAGCAGATAGACTTCACGATAGGCGAAACCGACGGCGTGGTGAAGGCAGACAAGGCGTTGACGCTGTTCATGATGAACACCCTCCTCGAGAACGCACGCAAATACACGCCCGAAGGCGGACAGGTGGAACTGAAGGCTACCGCTGCCGACGACTATGTGGAGGTCTCCGTCAGCGACTCCGGTCGGGGTCTCTCGGCTGAGGATGTCAGCACGATTCTGGGTGAGAAAGTCTATGATTCCAGCAAGATTGGCGAGAAAGACAGTGATGCCGACCTGAAGCGCAACAAAGGTTTCGGCTTCGGACTGATGAACTGCAAGGGAATCATCGAGAAATACCGTAAGACCAACAGCCTCTTCTCCGTCTGCCAGTTCGGCATCGAGAGTGAGCTGGGCAAGGGCAGCCGTTTCTTCTTCCGTCTGCCCAAGGGAGTGGTGCGCCAAATCAGCCTGTGGGTGCTGGGTGTGATGACGGTCCTGTCTGCCGCATCCTGCGGATCGAAACTCTCTGCCGACCGACAGCCCAACCAGTCGATGCCGCTGCCCAGCGATCCTCTGCTCGAACAAGCTTCCAGCTTTGCCGACAGCGCCTACTTCGCCAATGTCGATGGCTACTATGCCGAGGCGTTGGAGTTTATCGATTCTGCCTGTGGCAAACTCAACGAATACTACCTCCAGCAGCGTCCACAAGGACGGCATTTGCTCCATCTCATCGACTCCGTGGAAATGCCTGAGATCGACCTCCGCAAGCAAGGATTCGTGACCGACTATCACATCGTGCTCGATATCCGCAACGAGGCTGCCATTGCGGCTTTGGCGCTGAAGAAGTTCGATGTCTATTACTACAACAACGAGATTTACACGCGTCTCTACAAACTGATGGCGCAGGACACCACGCTCGAGCAGTATTGCAACGACATCAAGGAAGCCAACTCCAACAAACAGACCATCCTCCTGCTGGTCATCACCCTGTTCGTGCTGGGACTGATCATCTACTTCATGGTCTATTACCGCAACCACATCCTCACCACCTTCAACATGCGGCAGATTCTGGAACTGAACCGGCGCATCTTCAACAACGAGGACGAAGCACAGCTTGCCAATATCATTCAGGAAGGCGTGAACGATGTGAAGCGTACCGATGGTGTCT
Source organism: uncultured Bacteroidaceae bacterium (assembly GCA_905234555.1). Taxonomy (GTDB): domain Bacteria; phylum Bacteroidota; class Bacteroidia; order Bacteroidales; family Bacteroidaceae; genus UBA3839. The sequence goes on along the minus strand of CAJOHO010000007.1, from coordinate 9,154 downwards.
GTCTCATGTTCCTGAATGGCAGCACCCAGTTCTCCGACCAGTGTCCGCGTCAGGATTATCTCCACGAACTCCTCCACCACTGCATCGAACAGGGTGAACCGCTTGTGCGCGAAGAAGGAGCCGTGCGCATCTATCCGCTGAAATTACAGGAAGTGATTGGTGCCCTCGCCATCGTGCTTCACAGCTCACACCTGCAGCGGGGCGACGACGAACTTTTCCAGCTCATCGCCCAGCATGCTGCCACCAACATCTATTATTCCACCGTCCGCATGGAGCATCTCCATACCGCCATCGAACTGCTCGAAGACGAGAAACACCGTGCGGAGATGGAAGCCAACCACGTGCATGTGCAGAATATGGTGCTCGACAACTGTCTCTCCACCATCAAGCACGAAACCATGTACTATCCCAGTCGCATCAAGCAGATCCTGCAGGCCATCGATTCTCTGCCTACCGAAAGCAAGGATGAGAAAGAAGAGCAAATCGCTACCATTCGCGAACTCCTTATTTATTATAAGGACGTATATACCCTGCTCAGTGCTTGTGCGGCTCGTCAGTTCGACACCGTCCTGTTCCGTCGCCACACCCTCACCACCACCGACGTGATGCGATGGGCAGAGAAAGCCTTCAAGCGGCAGGCGAAGAAAGCCGGAAAGACCGACGAACTGCGTCTGGTCTGCCAGGATGGGGCAGGGGAACTTCAGCTCATTGCCGACCCCACAATGCTCCAATATCTCGTCGAGAACATGGTTTCAGCCTTTTTTGAGTACAAAAATGCAGGAACCGTCCAGATAAATTTTGCCAAGTCAGAAGAATTTGTTAAGTTTGCATTCTCATTCGACAACGTACGGCTCTCGGCAGAGCAGCTTCACGGTCTGTTCTATCCCGACAACCTCAGCTACGACGCCGACACCGACACCCTTCTGGGTGCCCAGTACCTCATTGCCAAGCAGGTCATCCGTGAGCACGATGAACACGTGCGGCGAGGGTGCCGCATCAATGCCGAACCGCTCCACGAAGACGGCTCAGGCGTATGTATCTCCTTCACGATTCCTGCCCCTGTCAAGTAAATAGTAAGTTCGGCGCTTTTCCGCCGAAAAAATAGTGTACCTCTCGCTTTGCCGCGAAAAATAAAGAAATACCCATCAAACAATATGGACAAGTTTAAAGTGATTATTGTGGAAGATGTGAAACTCGAGTTGAAGGGAACCGAGGAAATCTTCCGAAACGAAATTCCCCAGGCCGACATCATTGGTACAGCCATGAATGAGGCCGATTTCTGGAAACTGATGAATCAGGATGTGCCCGACCTCGTCCTGCTCGACCTGGGACTGGGCGGTTCCACCACCATCGGTGTCGATATCTGCCGTCGTCTGCGCAAGCAGTATGCCGGCGTACATGTCCTCATCTTCACAGGTGAGACGCTCAACGAGAAGCTCTGGGTCGATGTGCTCGATGCAGGTGCCGACGGCATCATCCTCAAGACAGGCGAACTCCTCACCAAAGGCGACGTGCAGAGCGTGATGGACGGAAAACGCATGGTGTTCAACCAGCCCATCCTCGCCAAGATCCTGCAGCGTTTCCGCCAGTCGGTGCTGATGGAGAGCCGTCGCCAGGAAGCATTGGTCGATTACGACATCGACGAGTACGACGAGCGATTCCTGCGCCACTTGGCACTGGGCTACACCAAGGATATGATTGCCCAGCTCAGGGGAATGCCCTTTGGCGTGAAGTCGTTGGAAAAACGCCAGAACGACCTCGTGGCACGACTCTTCGGAGGAACCGAAAGGAGTGTGAACGCCACCCGTCTGGTCACCCGTGCCTTCCAGCTGCGCATCCTCGATATCGACAATCTCGAAGCAGACGATGATTAGACGCATTCTCGACTTCTTACCCTTTCTGCTCATTCTGCTGATTGCCCTGCTCACCATCTTCTCGTGGATCGGCAGTGTCTATGGTATGGACGTGCAGAACCTGATGAGTGCCGACGGAGTTCGGTGGCTCGTCAGCAATGTTCTGCCCAATTTCAACCAGGCACCCATCGCCATTATCCTCCTGACACTCATGACGTTGAGCACACTCACAGAGTCCGAACTCCTGACCACCCTCTTCCGGCGTTCCAAGCCCCTCACCCTCAAACAGCGGCGGGCACTTCTCTATGCCACCGTCGTTTTCTTCTTGGGCATCGCCCTCATCCTTGCCCTCACCCTCCTGCCCAGCTCCATCCTGCTGAGCGCTTTCGGCCATTTCGAACACTCCGCACTCCAGAAGGGACTGTTCTCCCTCCTGCTGGCACTTGTCCTGTTGGCTTCCGTCACTTATGGCTATACGGCAGGTCGTTTCTTCTCGTGGACCGACCTCGTCCGTGCTGCTGCCTACATCCCTTCGCGAGTGGCGAGCTACTGGCTGACCCTCTTCGTCGTCTCCCAGTTCGTGGCGTGCCTCGACCATGTGTTCACCCCCTCCTCGCCCACTCCGCTCACCATCCTTGCCTACCTCCTTTATTTCGTTCCTTTGCTTCTTCATCTGGTCAACATTCGCCGTACTTAGCACATATTTGTGCTTCCAGACCGCAAAAAGGTGCCCAGATGTTTTCTCATTCCGAGAATTTTGTGTAACTTTGCAACGATTTAGGTAGAAAGACGATTGCTTCCACATTCGTTTTTAGGCAAATTCGGTTAGAATGTAAGAAATAGAACGCAATAATTCAACTTTCAAATATTTAACAAAGTAATGAAAAAGTACAATTTCAATGCCGGACCTTCGATCCTCCCACGCGAGGTGATTGAGGCAACGGCGCAAGCATGTTTGGATTTTAATGGCTCAGGTCTTTCACTCATGGAAATCAGTCACCGTGCGAAGGACTTCCAGCCTGTAATGGACGAAGCTGTAGCCCTCTTCAAGGAGCTGCTCGACATTCCTGAAGGTTACTCTGTTATCTTCCTGGGTGGCGGTGCCAGCCTCCAGTTCTGCCAGGTGCCTTACAACTTCCTCGAGAAGAAGGCTGCCTACCTCAATACAGGCGTTTGGGCAAAGAAAGCCATGAAGGAAGCCAAGCTCTTCGGCGAAGTGGTGGAAGTGGCTTCATCTGCAGAATCTACCTATACCTACATCCCCAAAGACTACACCATCCCTGCTGATGCAGACTATTTCCATATCACCACCAACAACACCATCTACGGAACTGAAATCCGCAAGGAACTCGACTCTCCCGTTCCTATGATTGCCGATATGTCATCCGACATCTTCTCTCGTCCTATCGACGTCAGCAAGTACAACTGCATCTATGGTGGTGCTCAGAAGAACCTCTCAATGGCAGGTGTTACCTTCATCATCCTCAAGGACGAAGCCCTCGGCAAGGTGAGCCGTCAGATCCCCACCATGCTCGACTATCGCACCCACGTGGAGAAAGGCTCTATGTTCAACACACCTCCAGTGGTTCCCGTTTATTGCGCTCTGCAGAACCTCAAGTGGATCAAGAAGATGGGTGGTGTGGAAGCAATGGACAAGCGTGCCAACGAACGTGCACGAATCCTCTACGACGAGATCGACCGCAACAAGTTGTTCCGCGGAACAGTTGAGACCGAAGACCGCAGCGTGATGAACATCTGCTTCGTGATGAAGGATGAGTACAAGGAACTCGAGGCAGACTTCATGAAGTTCGCAACCGATCACGGTATGGTTGGCGTGAAGGGACACCGCTCAGTAGGTGGTTTCCGTGCCAGCTGCTACAACGCTATGACAGTAGAAGGTGTTCAAGCCCTCGTTGCTTGCATGAAGGAATTTGAACAGCAACATTAATATTCTGAAGAAAAGAATCATGAAAGTTCTGATTGCAACAGAGAAGCCTTTCGCACCAGTAGCTGTGGAAGGTATTCGCAAAGAAGTGGAAGCAGCAGGCTACGAACTTGCCCTGCTGGAGAAATATACAGAGAAGCAGCAGCTGCTCGATGCTGTAGCTGATGCCGACGCACTCATTATCCGTTCCGACAAGGTCGATGCACAGGTGCTCGATGCTGCCAAGCAGCTGAAAATCGTGGTTCGTGCAGGAGCAGGTTACGATAATGTTGACCTCGAAGCAGCTACTGCCCACAACGTCGTGGTGATGAACACACCAGGCCAGAACTCCAACGCTGTAGCCGAACTCGTCTTCGGTCTCCTCGTCTTCGCCGTTCGCAATTTCTTCAACGGCAAGGCAGGCACAGAGCTGATGGGCAAGAAACTGGGTATTCTCGCTTTCGGTAACGTAGGTCGCAACGTAGCTCGCGTGGCAAAAGGCTTCGGCATGGAAGTCTATGCCTACGACGCTTTCTGCCCAGCAGAAGTCATCGAAGCAGCAGGCGTTCACGCTGCCAAGAACCAGGACGAACTCTTCGAAACCTGCGACATCGTTTCCCTCCACATCCCTGCAACGCCAGAGACCAAGGAGAGCATCAACAAGGCTCTCGTCGGCAAGATGAAGAAAGGCGGTATCGTGGTGAACACAGCCCGCAAGGAAGTCATCAACGAGACAGAACTCATCGAACTGATGACCGAACGCACCGACCTGAAGTACGTCACCGACATCATGCCCGAGGCCGATGCCACCTTCTCCCAGTTCGAAGGCCGCTACTTCTCCACACCCAAGAAGATGGGTGCACAGACAGCCGAAGCCAATATCAATGCCGGTATTGCCGCTGCCAAGCAGATCGTCGCCTTCTTCAAGGACGGTGTTACCAAGTTCCAGGTAAACAAGTAATCACATTTTTATAAGCCTCCCCTCAGTCCGGCTCAGCATGGAAACGAGAGGGAGGTTTCTTTTTTCCTATGGCTATCATCAAACCATTCAGAGGCATCCGTCCTCCCAAGCAGTTTGTCGAGGAAGTGGAATCGCGCCCCTACGACGTGCTCGACTCCGAAGAGGCACGTGCTGAGGCTGGCGACAACGAAAAGTCCCTCTACCACATCATCAAACCCGAAATCAATTTCGAACCAGGAACCAGCGAGTACGACCCTCGCGTCTATGAGGAAGCAGCCCGCCAGTTCCAGAAGTTCCAGGACAAAGGGTGGTTGGTGCAGGACGAGAAGGAACAGTACTACATCTATGCCCAGACCTCCTGTCTGCCTGCCAACAACTACCAGGAAAAGACACAGTACGGACTCGTCATCGGAGCCTACAGCGGCGACTACCAGAAGGGCGTTATCAAGAAGCACGAACTCACTCGTGCCGACAAGGAAGAAGATCGCATGAAGCATGTGCGTGTCAACAATGCCAACATCGAACCCGTCTTCTTTGCCTACCCTGATAACGAGGTACTTATGGCGTTGATTTCACGTTATGCTTCAACCCAGCCAGAGTACGATTTCGTCGCACCCATCGACGGATTCCGCCATCAGCTCTGGGTCGTTTCCGACGACAAAGACATCGCCACCATCACAGCCGAGTTTGCCAAGATGCCCAGCCTCTACATCGCCGACGGACACCATCGCAGCGCTGCTGCCGCTTTGGTTGGAACCGAGAAAGCCAAGCAGAACCCCAACCATCGTGGCGACGAAGAATACAACTACTTCATGGCGGTGGCGTTCCCAGCCAGCCAACTCACCATCCTCGACTACAACCGAGTGGTGAAGGACCTCAACGGAATGACAGCCGACCAGTTCCTCAAAGCACTGGAGAAAGACTTCACCGTTGAGTGCAAGGGCGCTGACGAGTATCGGGCACAGCAGCTCCACGAGTTCTCCCTCTACCTCGAAGGCAAGTGGTATTCCCTCAAGGCAAAGCCAGGCACCTACGACGAGAACGACCCCATCGGCGTGCTCGACGTCAGCATCTCCTCCAAGCTCATCCTCGACCAGCTCCTTGGCATCAAGGACCTGCGTCGCGACAAGCGTATCGACTTCGTCGGAGGACTGCGTGGACTGGGCGAACTCAAGCGTCGTGTCGATAGCGGAGAGATGAAGATGGCACTCGCCCTCTATCCCGTCACGATGAAGCAGATCATGGACATCGCCGACACCGGCAACATCATGCCGCCCAAAGCCACCTGGTTCGAACCCAAGCTCCGTTCCGGACTCGTGATTCACAAATTGAATTAGCAGACCCTCCCCCTTGCCCCTCCCTTGTATGGAGGGGAGTATATACCTGCCATGCGGAAAGACAGCCAAGATCATCCAAATACATCCTCCGGAGTAACTACTCCCCTCCATACAAGGGAGGGGCAGGGGGGTGGGTCCGTCTTTCTCACCATTTCAAACCCCTCCGAGGGTACCTATACGGAGAAGCGAAGCAAGTTCCTTGCCTTCGCTTTTCCTGTTTCTACCGTTGAGGAAGTGAAGGAGCGGGTAGGGGAGTACCAGAAGAAATACTACGACGCCCGTCATGTCTGCTATGCCTACATGCTCGGAGCCGACCGTCTGCAGTTCCGAGCCAACGACAACGGCGAACCCTCAGGCACAGCTGGCAAGCCCATCCTCGGACAGATCAACTCCAACAACCTCACCAACATCCTCATCATCGTCGTTCGCTACTTCGGAGGCATCAAGCTCGGCACCAGCGGACTCATCCAAGCCTACAAGGCAGCAGCTGCCGAAGCCATTGCCGCCGCCGACATCATCGAAAAGACCGTCGATGAGCGCATCACCATCCGTTTCGATTATCTCGTCATGAACGACGTCATGCGCATCGTCAAGGAAGAGACCCCCACCATCGTCAATCAAGGCTACGACACCGACTGCTGGATGACCCTCGAAATCCGCAAGGACCTCATGCCCAAACTCCGCTCCCGCCTCGAAAAAATCGAATCCCTCCTCATCCCATAATCCCGTCACCTCGCTAACAACCACAAATAAAGCCTCCCAATCCACCTCAGATTGAGAGACTTCCCTTTTCTGTTCGTCAGCCCTCAGCCTTCAGCCTTCTAGAAAGGAAAACCTCCGCCAGGGAAGCCGCCTTGGGGCATTCCTGGGAAGCCATTGAACTGCATCTTTTTCTCGACAGGTGCTTGGATGCGGGGTTCCCAGTCTTTGTCGAAGCGGTCGATGTTCTTGTCGAGGAAAGCGAGACGGTCTGCCAGCCATTTCTTCAACACCTTTATCTCCTCGTCGTACGAACTGACGCGATAGTTGGCAAACATCCCTACGGGGCTGAACTGGGAGCTGTCTTCGCCCACCAGCAACTCTGGATACTCCTTGAAGTGACGGTCTGTAGCCTGTGACACGAGTTTGGCGTGATGATCAATATAATCATACAGGTGCTTCGTGCTGAGGATACCCTTGCGCAGTTCCTGATAGCGAGTCTTCACAGCCTTCCTGAAGGCCGGATCCTGCAACAGTCGCTGCCATAAAGCTGGGGTAGGGTTGGTGTTGCCGCCCTCGAAGCACCATGCCTCGATATTGTTGGCATTGCAGAAGTTACAGTTGCCGTAGGCAAGGTTGTAGTCCCAGACAGGACCCGCATGTATCTTGCCACCTGTGCCGTCCTCGTGTAGTTTCTCCTTATAGAAATACGCACTGCGCTTGTAGCCGTCGGCATTCAGACTGAGTTCCGAGTGGATGAAATAATCTATGAACGACTGCACGTCGATATAGGGGGCATAGCCTTTCTCTGGATCCATATAGTCCTCACTTTGGATGGCGAGTTCCATAGAATCGATAAAGTTCTGGATATAGGCAAACTGCTCAGGTTGCAGGTTCTTTTTCTTTGGATAGATGCACGACCAGATAATCTGACTTGTCATGATACCATCGCCGATGCCTGGCACCTTCGACGTAAAGGTCGCATCGTCCTCATTATAGGTGTCGATGCGCAGGATATAGCCGCCCGTGAGGTCACGGCCTTCGATGTCCGACTTCTTCAGTTTGCTGACGTTGACACGTTCTGTGCCTCGCTTGATAGCCTCACAGAAGATGTAGATGCCGTGATACTCGCCGTCCATCACCAGCTCCACCATCTTGGTACGAGGACCCCAGTGCCCCATCGCGCGCCATAACTCAAAGGCCAGCGGGTCGCGCAGCATCGACACATCGTTGTAGGGTGCCAGCAGCACCCAGTCGCTGTGGGCAGGCATTCCCAGCAGGGCGACATCCCGTTCCTTGCCGTTTTGGTCGCGTGTTTCAAGAGTATATTTCTTTTGGTTGAAACTCAACGAACTGTTGCCCCTCAGTTTGATGCCGATGGGTCCGTCGTAGCCTTCGCATTTCATGTGAGCCGTCACCTTCTTCTGGGCGTTCAAGGCCGTCTCTGTGGTGATATAGATGATGGGCAGGTTCGACTTGAGATGATCAGCTTTCGTGTGCTTCACTTGTGGAAACATGCTGCTCATATCAGGCATGCCGCCACCAAAACCACCAAAACCGCCGAATCCTCCAAACTGGGCAGATGCCTCCATCGATGTCACGAGGAGTGCAGCCAATAATAACCGTAATCTACTGTTGTGTATCTTTTTCATACTATCCTTTAGATGACAGACACCCCCATTTGGTTTAAGACCAGATCATTTACCCCGTCCCTTTCTAATTCCTGAAACAAAAACCTCCTGTCCAGCAACGAATGCCGAGCAGGAGGCTAATTATTAGCAGGGTGACCACTCCCCTCCCTTGTATGGAGGGGAGTATATACTCCGTCGCCAGGCTGAGTCATTGAGGGCAGGTATCTACTCCCCTCGCTACAAGAGAGGGGTCGGGGGAGAGTCCGAAATTTGAATGCCTATGAAAATTGATAAATCCACTTGGCAGAGAATCATTCAGTTGATTGTCTCCATCCTCACCGCCGCCCTAACTGCTCTGGGTACGACCAGCTGCATGGGGCATGGTCCCTTCTACGTTTAGCATTCCTACAACCTGCATATTCTCCTGCTCAGCACTTGTTGCTGGACTGGAGTTTTTTTGTGTTCAACAAATTTAATTACTGAAAAGTTAGGAATAATGAAAAATAAGTAGTAACTTTGCAGAAGTTATGGCTAAAAGAAGAGAAATAAGAAACAGTACAGCGGAGTTCCTGATCTTTCAAATTGAGGGAAAGAGTCAGGGCGTTGAGGTGTTTTATAAAGATAAAACCGTATGGTGTACTCAGAAGGCAATGGGTACGCTCTTCGACTGCTCAACGGACAATGTGGGACTACACTTGAAGAATATATTTGCAAGTGGTGAACTGGTTAAGGATTCAGTTACCGAGAAA
>CAJOHO010000006.1 GCA_905234555.1 uncultured Bacteroidaceae bacterium | reverse complement strand
TGTCGAAGTAGCTCCCAGATAAAAATATCCACCTCGAATCTATGTCTCTTAGCAGAGCCATCACATACTTTTGTGAGCAAAAACATCGCCCTTCGGGCTGAAAAACCAATTTTCTCAACGAGACCGAACACCTTTTTAAAGTTCAAGTGTTTAAGAACTGTTTTTTAACGAAGTGTTGTTTTTGCTTCCATTGATTTCAGAGCATGAAATGCTGCGAATGGGGCTGGTGATGGCTGACGAACATTTTCGTCAAGCCAAATGACCAAAGCTAAGTTTGCTTAAGCTTTGGCATGGCGAGAAAATGGCCCCATGAAATGGAAAGTTTACTTACAGGCAGACAGCATCAGCAGCAGATGCAAATCTTGTAAAGATTGAAAGCAATGAAAGAGTTTTTGATGTTTTTTTCTTTATTACAATCTGCAAGCAAACACAGGAATTTACAAGTGAGACTTTTTTTTGTCGTTTTTTTGTGAATTATGAATTTAATTTCGTAACTTTGCAGCACACTTAATACATTTAACTTTAAACATTAAACCTTAAACTTTAAACGTTATTTTATGAGATATTTTGTGAAAAGTTTATTGTTGGGTCTCTTTGTAGGGATGGTGGGGCAGGTGCAGGCACAGCCTACCGTGCGGTTCGACGCAACCAAGACTCATCAGCGCATTACAGGTTTCGGCGGATTCGTCTGCTCGCCTCAGTTCACGTATAACCACATGTCCACCACAGAAATCAAGAAGGTGTGGGGCAAGGGCAGCACTGTGGGTTGTAACATCATGCGCCTCTACATCCCTATCGGCAGGAACGCATGGGGTCAGTCGCTCGCTACGGCGAAGACTGCGAAGGAGATGGGTCTCATCATCTTTGCCTCTCCTTGGGGACAGCCTGCCGAGTGGAAGACGAACAACTCCAGCGATGCCAAGAACAGCCAAGGAGTGGAAGGAAAGCTGAAACGTGAGAACTGGGCGGATTATGCGCAGTATCTGGAGGATTATGTGCAGTATCTGCGGACGAACGGTGTGGAGCTGGACGCCATCTCCATCCAGAACGAGCCGGACTGGCCTGCTTCCTATGCGGGTTGTCTGTGGAGTGCCAGCGAAATCGCTGAGTTCGTCAAGACCTACGGCCCCAGCATCAGCTGTAAGGTGATGGCGCCAGAGACGCTGGCTGTGAGCGACAGCTATGCCAACGCCCTGAACACGACGGATGTGCTGAACGGCTTCGACATCTATGGCGGTCACCAGTACGGCGGCATCCAGTCGGCTTACAAGAACCTGGCGAAGAAGGGCAAGGAAATCTGGATGACGGAATACCTCATCAACTGGAACGAAGGGAAGGCAGATGCTGATAAGCGCAACTACGACTTCTCGAAGGACTTCTTCGACTTTTTCCGTGCCATCAACACCTGTATGCTGGGCGATTTCAACGCCTGGATCCATTATGCCGCCAAACGCTACTACGGCATGATGGGTGACGGAACCACAGGAGCCGGCAGCAGCGGCACGATCACCAAACGCGGCTATATCATGGCTCACTTCGCCAAATACGTCACAGGTTCTACGCGTATCGACATCGACTTCGGTACGACGGGTCTGGAAGGTTCTGCCTACCTGTCGGTGACGGGCGACTCCGTGATGGCTGTGATGGCCAATACATCCGATGCGGCAGTGGCGATGACCCTCGACCTGCCGTTCTACACGCAAGGGGGTAAGCTGTGGAGCACCACGAAGACAAAGAACATGGGTCTCACCACGCAGACGCCTGAGTCAGAGACTTGTCGTCCTGTGGTGACCGTTCCTGCTCTGAGCGTCAGTACGGTGCTCTTTGTGAAGAGTCGCGACCGCCAGCCTTCGAACATGAAGGGAGGCACCACACGCTTCGACCGCTTGGACGATATGATTGCCACGAAGACCACCTTCGGCACCACCTATAAGCTGAGTGGCAAGACAGGCAAGAAGTTCGATGCCGACAACCCGCTGATCTCCACCCGCAAGACAGCCAGCTACGGCTATATCGCCTTGGATGACCGATACGCGCAGCTCGTCATGCATATTAATAAGGTGACGACGACAGGTTCGCTGACTGCCGGCAAACCTACGCTCTACTATGTAAATGCCCAGGGAGCTGTGAAGAATCACGAATACGACCGTCTGGATCTGGGTAAAGGCTCTAACTTCGATGTGGTCTTCGACCTCTCTCCAGCTACGCTGACGGACGGCTGTATCGGTCTGCTGTCGCTCACCTGCGACAATGCCCAGTCGCACCTGACCATCAACTTCGGCGATGTCTATCTCTCCACCAACACCAGCTCCAACTATGCTGCCACCCTGAGCGGCAACTTCGTGGAGGATGACAGCTATGTGCAGGAATACTTTGGTGATGCAGCCTGCACGAGTATCGATATGACGGGCTGCTCGGCTGTTCCCGATCAGTTCCCCTGGTTGCAAGGAAAGAACCGAGTGGTCTGGGTGCCTGAGACCAGTTCGGTGGGTGCTGCCAACCTGATTCACACCAATCTGTGTCACATTCTGGAACTGAATACCGAAGGTGGGGATTTCCGACCTAAACAAGCCTTCACCGCCAACGCAGCTTCGCTGACGACGACGATTGAGGGTTGTCGCCTGCTGATGATTCCGTTTGCTGCCAAGGTACCAGAAGGTGTCCATGTATATGCTGTTGGCAACGACCTGACCCTTGGTCCTCTCTTGGAAGAGTCAGGCGACCTGATTCCTGCCCACACGCCGATGCTGGTGATGGGCAGCGGAACGGTGACCTTCAGCGGCGAGGGTGAGGTAAGTTTTGCCAAGTCGCCGCTCGACAACATGCTTCGTGGTACTTACACGACCCTTCCGCTCTATGCCGGCGACTATGTGCTGGCCCAGCAGAACGGCCAGTGGGGATTCAGCCGGATCGAAGCAACCACGATGCTTCGTCCCTTCGATGTGTATGTAACACTCGATTCTTCCGATGCCTTCGTACCGCTACAGTCAGAGGGAACGGGGATTGAGAGTGAAGAAGCCCCCTCCGACTCCCCCAGAGGGGAGAGAAGTGAAGAGGGTGCTATCTTCGATCTGCAAGGTCGCAAGGTGTCGAAACCGACTCGTGGCCTGTATATCAAAAACGGTAAGAAGTATTTAAAGTGAAGAGTGAAGAGTGAAGAATGAAGAATTCATTAAACATTATAATTCGTATGAAGAAACTGGTTTTATCATTAGCAGCTATGGCAGCTATCACGACAGCGTCAGCTCAGAAAACGCTGGTGCTCTATTTCTCAGAGACAGGAACCACGAAGGCTGTGGCTCAGGAATTGCAGAAGCAGCTGGGTGCTGACATCGAAAGCATCGAGGCTGTAGATCCTTATTCAGGTAACTTCCAGGAAACCATCCAGCGTAGTCAGCGTGAGAGGGATGCAGGACAGACGCCTGCTATCCAACCGCTGAAGAAGAAGATTGCCGACTACGACATCATCTTCTTGGGCTATCCTATTTGGTTTGGCACTTATGCGATGCCTATCGCCACACTCGTACTTGACGAAGACTTTGCCGGCAAGACCATCGTGCCGTTCTGCACCTTTGGTAGCGGTGGTCTGAACACCTCGACGGAGGAGCTGAAGAAAGCCCTGCCGAAAGCGAAGATTCAGAAAGGCTATGGCGTTCGAACGGCTCGTGTGCAGGCAGCAGCCAAGGAACTCGACCGTTTCCTGAAAGAGAACGGATATAAGAAGGGTAGTGTGGAAAAACTGCCTGAATACTCAGACCAGCAGCCTGTAGGCGATGCAGAACGTAAGCTGTTTGATGCTGCCTGCTCCAGCTACCAGTTCCCTTTGGGAACCCCACAGACCTTTGGCAAGCGTACCACGCCTGACGGCACAGACTATAAGTTTGTGGTAAAGGGTAGGGGAATGAACGGCCAGGAATCCACCTCTACTATCTTTGTAACTGTAGGAAAGGAAGATGGAGCCAAACCTGAGTTCACGGAAGTGGTCAGGTGAGGTGGTAATCAAAGAAAGGTGAAAGATGGATCAGATCAGCAGGATCAAACAAATGGAGGAGCGGTTGGATCGCGCTTCAGAAGCTGTTGCAGCGTGTGCTGCTGCCCTTGACGCGTATGTGGCTGCGCAAGATGATATTGCTGCCCTCGATGCCTACTACGGCAGCGACGAATGGCATCAGGACTTTCACGACGATGAGGCAGGTCACCTGCCCAGCGACCTCAAGCGGGGTGTTCTCTCTGAAGATGGAATCTGGAACCTGCTGAGCGATCACCAAGACCTCGCCCGACGGATGAAGAAAGTCGTCATGACATCGATGACAATGCTCTGCCTGCTGCTGTTCCCTGTGGGTATGGATGCACAGACGTTGCACTACGACCGACCAGCAGACTACTTTGAGGAAGCATTGGTGATTGGCAACGGCACGATGGGCGGAATCGTCTATGGCGGCACTCAGACCGACAGGATTTCGCTCAATGACATCACCCTGTGGACAGGTGAACCTTGCAACATGAACGTTTTTTCGCCTGATGCCCACAAAACCATTCCTGCCATCCGCGAGGCACTGCGTAACGGTGATTACAAGGAGGCTGACCGCCTGCAACGTGATGTGCAGGGTCACTTCTCGCAGAACTACCAACCGCTGGGACAACTCACCATTGAATATCTCGACGCTACGGCGGTTGTGAGCAACTACCGACGCTGGCTTGATATCGGCAACGCTACCGCTCACACGGAATATGAACGAGGCGGCTTCCGCTATGCAACAGCCTATTTCGCCACGAACCCCGACTCCGGCATCGTGGTTCGCATGACGACGAATCATCCTCAAGGCATCAAGGCACGGTTCTCGCTGAGCTGTCAGCTGCGTCATGAATGCTGCATACAGGACGGAAACACACTGGTGACGGACGGGTATGCGGGCTATGCCTCGCTGCCCAGCTACTATGATGCGAAGGAGAAATTTGCTTACGACCCGGACCGAGGCATCCACTTCCGCACGAAGGTGAAGGTGGCGGCAGAAAACGTGAAGGCCGAGGGCGATGCTGTCGTTGTGGACGGCAGCAAGGAAGTGACGCTCTACATCGTGGATGCAACGTCGTTCAACGGTTACGACAAAGATCCTGTGAAGGAAGGAAAACCTTATCAGCAGTTAGCAGATGCGCGGCTTCGCCACTTGTCAGGCATTTCGTACAAGAAGTTGCTGAACCGTCACATCAAGGACTACCAAAGCATCTACCAACGTGTGACACTCTCGTTGGGAACAGCAGGAGAGGACACCCGTCCCACCGATGTACAGCTGCGAGAATATGTGGATGAAAGCCGCTTCAATCCTGCCCTCGAAGCCCTCTACTTCCAGTATGGACGTTACCTGCTCATCAGCTGTTCGCGAACCCCTAACGTACCTGCCAACCTGCAGGGACTGTGGAACGAGAGCATCCTGCCCCCTTGGTCGTGCAACTATACCAGCAACATCAATGTGGAGGAGAACTACTGGCCGGCAGAAACGGCAGCGTTGCCAGAGATGCACCAGTCGCTGTTCACTTATATGAAGGAACTGCAGGGTTCAGGAGAACTGACGGCAAAGGCTTATTATGGAGTAGATAAAGGCTGGTGTCTGGCTCACAATACAGATATCTGGGCGATGACCTGTCCTGTGGGACTTCACACAGGTGACCCGATGTGGGCAAACTGGAATATGGGTGGTGCGTGGCTTTCCACACATATCTGGGAACACTATGCTTTCTCTCTCGACCAGGACTTCCTGCGTGAATACTATCCTGTGCTGAAAGGTGCGGCAGAGTTCTGTCTTGGCTGGCTGGTTCCTGTCTCCGACTTCAGCCCTCAACCATCAGCCACCGATTATCTCATCACAGCTCCTTCAACATCTCCAGAGAACGTCTTTGTGACGGATCAAGGCTATCACGGACGTACCTGCTATGGTGGGTTTGCCGATCTGGCGATGATTCGTGAATGTCTTTGCGATGCTGCTCAGGCAGCTGAGATTCTGGGTGACGACGCCTTTGCGAGAGAATGTGACCAAGTGCTTCGCCGCCTGCAACCTTATAAGATAGGAAAGAAAGGGAATCTGCAGGAGTGGTTCTATGACTGGGAGGACGAAGATCCGCACCATCGACACCAGAGCCATCTCTTTGGTGTCTATCCTGGTCACCGACTGGACGATGGGGTCAATACGAAAGAAGCCCTCCATCGTGCTGCCACAAAGACACTCGAACTGAAAGGCGACCGTACCACAGGCTGGAGCACAGGCTGGCGTGTGAACCTCTATGCCCGTCTGCACGATGCCAAGAACGCCTACCATATCTACAGAAAACTGCTCAGTTATGTGAGTCCTGACGGTTATCGCGGATCGGATGCCCGTCGTGGTGGAGGTACTTATCCCAATCTCCTCGATGCACACTCTCCCTTCCAGATTGACGGAAACTTCGGTGGTTGTGCTGGTGTTATCGAGATGCTGATGCAGAGTGAGCTGACGATAGCGAAGGGAGAACCTTCAATCACGATTGAGTTGCTGCCAGCTCTGCCTGAAAACTGGAAAGACGGTTCCGTCAGCGGCATCCGAGCACGAGGCGGCATCACCGTTGATATGACTTGGAAGAATGGTCGGGTGACTTCGCTCACGCTGACTTCTGATCAGGCATACGACAAGATCACGCTCATCATGAACGGGGAGCAGAAAGACATAAAACTAAGAAAAGGGAAGAATTTGTTAATTCATAATGCATAATTCATAATGCATAATGACTCGGTGGGAAGAAGGTTATTCAACGGTAAACAGTAAACATTTATAGTGGTTCTACGTGGACGGCGATATGGGTTTCTTCGCCGTAGTGGTTGCGTAGAAGCTGTTCCACCTCTGTGGCTTTGTCGTGTGCTTCGCGAAGACTGATATTTCCATCCATCAGGATATGCATTTCGATGGCATAGCGGTTGCCCAACCGACGGGTTCGTAAGTCGTGTGGACGTTCTACGCCAGGGATGGAAGCCACCAGACGCAGCATCTCCTGCTCTACCTCATCGGGCAGAGACTGCTCCATCAGGTCGCCTATACCTATACGTACCAGATCGTAGGACACTTTCATGATGAAGAAACCCACAACCAGAGAAGCCAGCGGATCGAGTACCGCCCAACGCTGACCCAGGAAGATAGCTCCACCAATGCCTACAGCTGTACCGATGGAAGAGAGGGCATCGCTGCGATGATGCCAGGCGTTTGCCTCTACGGCCTGAGATTTCAGCTGACGGGCTTTGAGGATGGAATAACGATAAACCGCCTCTTTCAGAACAATTGACAGCAGAGCTGCCCACAAAGCCAGCATTCCTGGCTGTGACAGCTCTTCCCCACCTGCCCATGCTATGATTTTTACGATACCGCTATAGAGAATACCTGCAGCGACGGCGAACAGAGCCAGTCCGATGAGGGTGGAAGCTAAGGTTTCGTATTTTCCGTGACCATAGTCGTGCGATTTGTCGCTGGGTTTGCCGCTGATGCGAACAAACACCAGTACCACGATGTCGGTGACGAAGTCGGACAGCGAATGGACGGCATCTGCCACCATCGCAGCACTGTGTCCCACGATGCCTGCCACAAACTTGAACACCAGCAACACGACGTTGAC
The DNA here is from genome assembly GCA_905234555.1 of uncultured Bacteroidaceae bacterium. Lineage (GTDB taxonomy): Bacteria > Bacteroidota > Bacteroidia > Bacteroidales > Bacteroidaceae > UBA3839. The sequence goes on along the minus strand of CAJOHO010000006.1, from coordinate 51,688 downwards.
AATGGCTCCAACGAACGTTACCTTATAAACTTCTTTGGTTCTATTCATGATGCGATAATTAACGGGTGCAAAGTTACGATTAAGTGAGTGAAATACAAAATGAAAGAGCAAAAAACTTTGGATTTCAATAGAAAAACCACCTTTTTGTCGTAATTGCTTGGCAGTTCCGAATATTTGTCTTAACTTTGCAGAAATCTATAGCCCCCTCCAGCTCCCCCAAGGGGGAGAGAAAAGTCCAAGGGATAGTAATCTTAAACATCAAAATAGCTAACTTATGACTAATCTTTTTTCTTTGGAAGGTAAGAATGCCTGGATTACAGGTGCTTCTTACGGAATTGGCTTCAATATTGCGAAAGCTTTTGTTGGAGCAGGTATCAAGAACATTATCTTCAACGACATCAATGAGGCTGCCCTCGAACGTGGTCTTGCCAACTACAAGGAAGCTGGCATTGAGAACGTGAAGGGTTATGTGTGTGATGTGACCAACGAAGACCAGATAAAGGCTTTGGTGGAGAAGATTCATGAGGAAGTCGGTCAGATTGACATCCTCGTGAACAATGCCGGTATCATCAAGCGTATTCCGATGCATGAGATGAAGCGTTCGGAGTTCCAGCAAGTCATCGACATCGACCTCGTAGGTCCGTTCATCTGCTCCAGCGCTGTGATTCCAGAAATGATGGAACGTCGTGCCGGTAAGATCATCAACATCTGTTCTATGATGTCGGAACTGGGTCGCGAAACGGTGAGTGCCTATGCTGCTGCGAAGGGTGGCTTGAAGATGCTGACTCGCAATATCTGCTCAGAGTATGGCGGGTATAACATCCAGTGTAACGGTATCGGTCCTGGCTATATTGCAACTCCCCAGACAGCTCCGCTTCGTGAACGTCAGCCAGACGGCAGCCGTCATCCGTTCGACTCGTTCATCTGTGCCAAGACTCCTGCCGGTCGCTGGCTGGAACCTGAAGAACTGGGTGGTCCTGCTGTGTTCCTCGCCTCTGCTGCCTCCGATGCAGTCAATGGACATGTGCTTTATGTAGATGGCGGTATCCTTGCCTATATCGGAAAGCAACCATAAAAAAGCCCCCTCCGATCAATTCTTTACACCCCCTTCGGTTCCCCCGTCATCGGGGGACAGAAACCCCCAAGGGGGAGTGTATAGACTAAAAACTGTGCCCTGCGGTTTCCCCGCAGGGTGTAACTAATAACTTAACTAACTTATGATGAAAAAAGTACTTTTGTTCATGCTGGGAGCGATGATTACTACGCTCTCAGCTTCTGCCCAAGGCTGGACAAAGCCTGAGGTAGAGACTTGCGATATGCAAGTTGGAGAAGTGATGTATCTTTATAATAAGGATACAAACGGATTCCTTCACGGACACGGCACAAGTGGTGTTGGTCCTCACTGGGGAACACGTGCCTGTGCCGACGGTGACAAAGTCGAAATGATCAAGATTCTCGATGCCACCGTTGCCAATATTGCCGATTTGAGCAAAGAGACGGTTCATGGAGAAGAAGACTTCACCGAAGCTGACGGACAGACCTTTGTTATCCAGGAGTTCGTAACGGCGAAGAACCGCTGGGACGAAGTGTGGTTTGGTACTGGTGACTACGGAACCATCTGGGTGGATCGCCAGAACGACATAAACTCCAACGTCAACTTCGTCTGGACCATCGAGAAACAGTCGAATGGCGCTTATCGCATCAAGGCCTCTGAACGTGCTTTCGGTCTGCAGATGCCAGCCGACAAGGAAACAGCCAAATGTAAAGGTTGGCTGGGTGCTATCCCATCGGTTGATGGTGATACCTACGCCCTCTTCTTCACTGAAGGGTACGAGGAGGAAGCCTTTGTGGATTGGTATTTCGTGAAACCCGAAAACGTCGATTTCGATGCTTTCAAGGCTGCGAACGATCTTTATGTGGCGGCCATGAAGCTGGGTAAGGCCATCGAAGATGCTGAGGCAGAATGCCCAGGTATCGACCTGACCGACGAGAAGGCTCAGTACAACAATCTGGAAAGCACCATCGAACAACTGAATAATGCTACAGAGAGCGTATCTCAGAAAGTGACAGCTTGGAAATCCAGCGAGGCTTCGCTTACCAACCCTGCCGATATCACAGGTTCTGTGCCTAACCACGACTTCGAAGGCAGTTTTGCTGGTTGGACATCAACGACAGGTTGCCAGAACAACACCACTGCCACCAACAAGGCACAAGAAGAAGGTTCGGCTGCAACCGGTCACTTCTGGGAAAACTGGAACCCCAGCAGCTACAAGGGCAAGATGTACACCACACTCACAGGTCTGAAGAACGGTGTCTATAGTGTTCAGATGGCTGCCTTCAACAACACCGATCAGGGAGGCGCCTTCGTCTATGCCAACAGCGACAGCGTAGAAGTTGTCGGCACATTGATGAAGAACTACTTCACCTATGCTCTCGTGACGGACGGAACGCTGGAAATCGGTCTGAAGCAGCCCACAGCTGTCAGCAACTGGATGGGTATCGACAACGTACAGGTGTTCTACTACGGAGCCGGCAGCGATGCTTGCCAGAAATACTTCGAGGAAAGCAGTCTGAGCAAGGTGGATGTTGATAACGTGGTGGCTCATCAAGCAGTCATCACCGCTGCACAGCAAGCTTTTGCCCAGTGCCAGAGCAACACTTCGATGGAATCCCTCGCTGCCCTCACGACAGCTATTACCGCTCTCAACGAAAGTGCTGCTGCCTACGGCGAGTTTGTGGCACAGATGGATGCCGTAGAGACTTATCTGAGTGAGCATCCCGACTTCGAAAGCCCATATACCGATTTCCTCTACGACTACATTCAGGACGAAGACCTCGCTCCTGGTTCATCCTACCTGCTGGGCAACGGCACAGAAGTTTCGCTGCCTCACGGTTCAGGTGCTTACATCCTCAAGACCCTCCAACTCTCCAACGAAGAGGTGGTGGCTGAAGCACAGAGTCTGGCTGAATGGCTGAGTGATGCCATCAAGAACGCCCTCGTTCCTGGTGCTGACGCCACTTACTTCATCACCAACCCCGACTTCGAGACGGGTGATACGCAGGGCTGGACCTTCAAGCCAAGCGATGACTCTGGTGCCAAGTCAACTTCTAACGCAACCTACGTGATGGAAGGTTCAAGCGGTAACTATCTGTTCAATATCTGGTCAAACGGTCACGCCATCACCCAGACGATCGAAGGTCTGCCCAATGGTGTGTATGAACTCCAGGCCATTGTCGGTTCGAGCGAGGGCTGCAATCAGGTATTCCTCCTGGGAAACGGCCTCCACAAGGGTATTGAACTTGTCGGCAACGGTGCCGGCGACACCCAGACCGTAGGTACGGAAGGTTCTATGTATGTGCTTGTGACAGACGGCACCCTCACCATCGGTGCTGTAGGTCCGTTCAACAACAACGGCGTGAGCGACGGTTACAGCGAAACTGGTGACCACTGGTGGTACAAGGTAGATAACTTCCGCCTCACCTATTGGGGTAAGGACGGTGAAAAGGCTGCCGAAGTGCTCAACCTCCTGATTCCTGATGCTGAGGATCTGCAGCAGAACCTCTCCTATCAGACCGCTCCAACTTCTGAAGCTCTCCTGCTTGCCGTCGAAGCTGGTTACAACGTAGCGAAGGACTTCGACAAAGTGGTAGTAGTCTTTGATGCCCTCCAGCAGGCGATGGACGATGCGAAGGAATTCGACGATGCCCTCAACGCACTGAACGATGCCAACGTAGTGCTGGCAAGCACCATCACCGAGTATAGTGCTACAGCCGATCCTGCCGTAGTCGATAAAGCCAACAATCTCCATGGAGAGGTGGACAACCTTCTCAACGATGCTTCGGAAGCAACCCTCGAACTGGTAAACAACAAGACAGAAGAAGTGAAGACCGTGGCAGCTGAACTTCGTGTTCCTGCCGGCTATCTCACAGCTTCCGACGAGAATCCTTACGATATGACGAATCTGCTGGTGAACCCAAGCTTTGAGACGGCTGAAGGCGAAAACGATCCAACAACAGGTTGGAGCGGAACTGCCATGACTGTCAATGATACAGCCAAGAGTAATGCTGAGCACTACAACAAGACTTTCGACACATATCAGACCATCTACTCTCTGCCTGCTGGTACTTATAAGGTAGAAGTTCAGGGTTACTATCGTGCTGGTGACAATGGTGCAAACGACTACAAGGCGTCTATCGCAGAAGATGCTGCCGCTAAGCAGAATGTATTCCTCTATGCCAAGACCAGCGAAACCAACCAGGCTTCCACTCCGATTTGCTTCGAAGCAGCCGGTATGTTGACGGCCATTCCTGACGGAGCAGAAGAAGGCAATGTTTCAAAATTTACTCCCGATGCGCTGTCTGGCACAACCTACTGCGTGCCTCAGACGATGGCTTCTGCTGCCGTTTGGTTCGAACTTGCCGACGGAACCGGTGAACCACTCTACTACATGAACTCCATTTATGTGAAGGTGGCAGAAGAAGAAAGCCTCACCATCGGTGTTTGCAAGAAACAGGGTATCGCCAATGACTGGGCTATCTTCAACGGCTTCCGCCTCACTTACTATGGTAAGGAAAGTGCCCACACCCAGAGCGACGATCCACTTCCAGTGGAAAGCATCAGCACAGAAGCAAGTGCTCAGGTTGTTTCCGTCTTCTCACTTGGCGGCACTCGTCTGACTCAGCCTCAGAGAGGCATCAACATCCTCCGTATGAGCGACGGCACTGTTCGTAAGGTTTATGTGAAGTAAAGATCAACTGAACATTCCAACTATCCACAGAAATCCCTACCAGTCAGCACGATTGGCAGGGATTTCTCATTTTTTCCACTTTTTCTTAACGATAATCCAGTAAAAATCGCTAACTTTGCAGTCCGAAAGCGAAACGACGAATCGTAAATCAACAAAATACAAGTTACATTATGGCTAAGAAAGCATTATTGATGATTCTCGACGGATGGGGAATCGGCAATCAGGGCGCAGGCGACGTTATCTTCCGTACCCCTACGCCTTATCTCGACTATTTGAACGCAGTAAGTCCTCACTCTCAGCTGGATGCCAGCGGTGAAGACGTGGGTCTGCCCGACGGACAGATGGGTAACTCCGAAGTGGGTCACCTGAATATCGGTGCCGGACGTATCGTGTATCAGGACCTGGTGAAAATCAACCGTGCCTGCAAGGACGGCAGCATCCTGAAGAACCCTGAAATCGTCAGCGCTTACTCCTACGCTAAAGAGAACGGCAAGAGCATCCACCTGATGGGTCTGACTTCGACGGGTGGCGTTCACTCCAGCCTCGACCACCTCTTCAAGCTGCTCGATATTGCGAAGGAATATGGTGTGGAGAACACCTTCGTTCACTGTTTCATGGACGGACGTGATACCGACCCCAAGTCAGGCAAGGGCTTTATCCAGATGCTGCAGGATCACTGCGACCAATCAGCAGGACATATCGCCAGCATCATCGGACGTTTCTATGCAATGGATCGTGACAAGCGTTGGGATCGTGTGAAGGTGGCCTACGACCAGCTGGTGGAAGGCAAGGGACGTAAGGTGACGGATATGGTGGAAGGTGTGCAGAGCTGCTACGACACAGACAGCGAAGAACACAAGAACACCGACGAATTCATGGAGCCTATCGTCAACGCCAACGTCGATGGACGTATCAAGGAAGGCGATGTGGTGATTTTCTTCAACTACCGCAACGACCGTGCCAAGGAACTCACCGTGGTGCTCACCCAGCAGGATATGCCGGAACAGGGAATGAAGACCATTCCTGGCCTCCAGTACTACTGTATGACTCCCTACGACGCTTCCTTCACAGGCGTTCACATCCTCTTCCCCAAGGAGAACGTGGATAACACGCTGGGTGAATACCTCAGCAGCCTGGGCAAGCGTCAGCTCCACACAGCAGAGACAGAGAAGTACGCCCACGTTACCTTCTTCTTCAACGGTGGACGCGAAAAGCCTTACGAAGGCGAAGACCGCATCCTCGTTGCCTCACCCAAGGTACCAACCTATGACCTCAAGCCAGAGATGTCGGCTCCAGAGGTAAAGGAAAAGCTCGTGGCTGCCATCAAGACCCAGCAGTACGACTTCATCGTGGTGAACTTTGCCAACGGTGACATGATTGGTCACACTGGTGTCTATAACGCCATTGCCAAGGCTGTGGTAACCATCGACAACTGTGTTCACGATGTAGTGGAAACTGCCAAGCAGAACGACTACGAAGTCATCATCATTGCCGACCACGGAAACGCTGACAACGCCATCAATCCTGACGGCACTCCCAACACAGCTCACTCGCTCAATCCTGTACCATTCATCTACGTCACCGACAACAACTCGGCTCGTGTCAAGAATGGTCGTCTGGCAGACGTGGCTCCCTCCATCCTCCACATCATGGGACTGGAGCAGCCTAAGGATATGACAGGTGAGAACCTGATTGAAGGTTAATCGTTGAGGTAGGTTCTAATATTTTTGTCGATTAGAACCTACCTTTATTCTGTCTGCAAGTTGTTTGCTAAGTGGAGCTTTCTCGCTTCATTGCTACAATTTTCGTGAAAAAATCGACCCAAAACATCAATTTTGTTTCAAAAAGTTTGGCTCTAAGCAAATAAAGCCGTAAATTTGCAGCAGAAAAGGTAAAAAGAAGGGTTCCGACACGCCTCAAACGCTCGTCGGGATTCTTTCTTTTTTCGGCCTTTCAGGGAACACCATCAGCCGAACCACCTTCCAGTTCCGTCTGTTGCTGTACCACAGCAACCCAGTCAAGAGGAAGCACGTCGGCTCAAGATGAATCAACTTAAGAACTCAAAAACTCAAAAACTTAAAAACTTAACATGGCTTACATGTCACAAGAAGGCTACGACAAGATTGCAGCCGAAATCAAACGTCTCGAGGAGATTGAACGTCCGGAAATCATCCGTCAGATTCAAGAAGCCCGCGAGAAGGGTGACCTCTCCGAAAATGCTGAATACGATGCAGCAAAAGAAGCACAAGGAAAACTCGAATCCAAGATAGCACAGCTCAAGGCCGAACTGTTCGATGCCAAAATTATCGACACCAGCAAGGTGCAGACCGATGTCGTTCAGATTCTTTCAAAGGTAGAGATGAAGAACGTGAAGACTGGTATGAAGATGACCTATACCATCGTCAGCGAAAGCGAAGCCAACCTGCGTGAGAACAAAATTTCTGTCGGAACTCCCATCGCACAGGGTCTGCTGGGTAAGCGTGTCGGCGACATCGCCTCCATCACCATTCCCCAAGGTATCATCGAACTCGAAATCGTCAACATCTCCGTATAATCCGTTATACGGTGCCTCGCGTTTTTCCGCGAGGGGAAATACCAACCTCTATGGATATCTTTTCAAAAATCGCGGCTGGCGAGATCCCCAGCTATAAGTGTGGCGAAGACGCTGAGTTCTACGCCTTCCTCGACATCAATCCGCTGGTCGAGGGTCACACCCTGTGTATTCCACGTCGTGAGGTAGATTACATCTTCGATATGGATGACGACGAGATTGCCCGCTTCCAGGTGTTTGCCAAGCGAGTGGCTCGTGCCATCAAGGCTGCCTTCCCTTGTGTGAAGGTAGGACAGGCTGTGCTTGGACTGGAAGTGCCTCATGCACACATCCACCTCGTGCCGATGCAGACAGAGAAGGATATGCGTTTCAGCAATCCCAAACTCTCTCTTCCTGCCGAACAGATGCAGGCTGCAGCCGACAAGATATTTGCAGAATTCCAAAAACTGAACGCATGATAACAATTATCAAAGTTGGAGGAGGAATCGTTGAGGACGCGGCATCTTTGGATCGTCTCCTCAACGATTTTTCTTTAGTAAATGGCGACAAGATCCTCGTTCATGGCGGAGGACGCAGCGCTACCCGTTTGGCTTCACAGCTGGGCATCGAGAGCAAAATGGTGAATGGCAGACGTGTGACCGATGCCGAGATGCTGCGAGTGGTCACGATGGTCTATGCAGGACTGGTCAACAAAAATATCGTAGCCAACCTCCAGGCTCGTCAGCTCAATGCCATAGGACTGACAGGAGCCGACGGCAATTGTCTGTTGGCTCATCGTCGTCCGCCATTGAGCATTGTCAATTCAGAGACACAGGAAAAGGAAACGGTGGATTATGGCTTTGTGGGTGATGTAGATGGTTGCGATGCCTCTGTGCTGCTCAGCCTTCTCCGTCAGAATATCGTTCCTGTGCTGGCTCCGCTGACCCATGACGGCAAAGGCTCTCTGCTCAACACCAATGCCGACACCATTGCCAGCACGGCAGCTATAGCGTTGGCACAGGCTGGTGAAGAAGTCACTTTGATCTATTGCTTCGAGAAAGCAGGTGTGTTGCGCGATGCCGACGACGACAGTTCGGTCATCCCCCACATCACAGAAGAGGAATTTCCCCAGTTGGTAAAAGACGGAACCATCCAAGGAGGAATGATCCCAAAAATCGAAAATGCTTTAGCTGCCTGTCGTGCTGGCGTTCGTCGTGTCATCATCACCCACGCCAACAACCTCTCCCAACCAGAGAAAGGAACCGTCATTACATTGACGACTTAAATATCTCTATTTACGTTCAATCGTAAATCGTAAATCGTCAAATCGTAAATCCCTTTACATTTGTCCGCTTTCGATGAGTAGGATGCAGCGTTCGGTGAGGCGGTCGTCCACCTCTGCGTCGTAGTGCTTCTTGAGGCTGGCTCCGAAGAGTGTGGCGAAAGCGTTATAGAATCCAGCCTTGAAACCACCCATATACTGCTTGATCAGCTGGTAGGACGTACGTCCCAACTGACGGTCGATCAACTTAATCAGCAACTTGCCCTGCGTGAAGGTTAACTCTTTCAGGCGGGGCGTATATTTTTTCTTCAGCTGCTTCTCCATCTGCTTCATATACACATCACGGGCAGCTTTGTCGGGCAGCGAATCCATGTGGTTGATTTGCTGCTGCACCTCTTTCTGAATCTCTACGGCAATGGGATAGACCTTCTTGATGTTGGCAGCTATCTTATAGTATTTCTTTGCCTCGCGCTTGTTCTTGAACACCAGTTTGCCAAAGCAATAAACCTCCGCAAACATATACGTGTCGATCTCCTCCCCGTTGTAGATCTCCTTACCTGTGTAGTAGATAGCGTGTCCGAAGATAGGCCTTCCCGTCAGTTCCAGCGCATCCTCAGGTGTTGCCTCCAACCCCTGAGCCTCAGCCTGCAAGCCACAGCAAGCCATCAGTATCATCAGCACACTCAGGCGCATCCAACTCTTCGTTGCATGCATCCAAATCCCTATGATACTTTTTTTCTTCATCCTAATCGTTAAAAGACTTACTCCCCCTCTTTCGGAGGGGGTTGGGGGGGAGGCCTTTATTTTTCTGTATAAACCACTTCCAGCACCGTCTGACCTACGGCTCTCAGCACCTCGCGGTCGATATGCTGGATGTTATCCTGTTGTGTGTGCCAGGTAGTGCTGAAACTACCTTTCTCCTTGTCGCTACCGATAATATCGATGCAGGGAATACCCGTTCGCATCACCTGAATGTGGTCGTCTGTCACGCCACCACCCATCTCGTTCACGAATATATTGCCGAAACCCAGCAGCTGACCTGTGGACCACACACGATCCACCAGCGATGGCACTTCACGCATCGAGAACACTTCCTTGCGCATCACGGTATTCATGCCGCCTACCATATCGAGCAGCAGACCGAACCGAGCCTGATAACCTTTCACATGCAGGTTCTGCGACCAGTACTGAGCACCCAGGCACCAGGTGTTCGAATGATCTGAATCCGCATCTTTCTGGTCCCACTCAGGCATACCACAGTCCTCAGCATCGAAACAAATCAGATCGACACCCACAGAAGGTCCCTGCTGCTGCAACTGACGGGCCACTTCCAGCAGAACAGCCACACCGCTTGCGCCGTCGTTGGCACCGTCAATCGGCTCATGCTGTACAGCCTCGTCTTCATCCTGATCAGCCCAGGGACGCGAATCCCAATGGGCACAGAGCAGAATGCGAGTCGGCAGATCCGTACGATAACTGGCGATGATATTGCAAGCCGCCACCTTAGTGCCATCATACAGCTTCAGGTCAGCTTCCTGCGTCGTCACCTTCGCACCTAAGCGCTCGAATTGGTTGGCAAGGTAGTTGGCACAAGAGTCGTGGGCTGCACTGTTCATCACTCGTGGACCAAACGCACACTGGTCAGCCACAAACTGCATGGCGCTGTCGGCATCAAACCGAGGCGACTGTTGTTCGTAGGGAGCAGACTCCTCCTCCCCTTTCTTCTGTTCGCCACAGCCAGAGCAACCTGTCAGCCAGCCAGCCAACACAGCTCCCATCACCATGATCAATATGTTTTTTCTCATCATTTTCATTTTTTACAGTGCCTCGTGTTTTTCCACGAGGATTTGCTCCGCAAAATTACGCATAATTCTTCATTCTGCGTTCCCCTCTCGCAATTTTGTCGCGAGAATTATCCTTATTTAACAAAAACGAAAGCGTTTTAAGTTTTCGTCACACAATTATTCAGCACCAGAATCGACTCTGGCCCCATATTAAACAAGAGGTCAACGATGCTGAGGTTGGGCAGAAATCCGTGGCGAGAGGCAAAAACCTGATAATAAGGAACAGGGGAAAAAGCAGAATCGCTGCCGAACGGAACCTTGGGCGAAATTGTGTCACGGAAGTCCAAATCCCCACCCCTCATTTCCCCTGTGGAGGAAGCAAGATAGCTCTCTGTCCTGTGAATGCGTGGGGAAATGTCGATGAGTTCGCAGCATTTTTCCGTCAGCGCCTCGTTGAAATCCAGCAGGAACGCATATCGTTTCTCATAGAAAGGTGCGAAATCATCCTGGTAATACTCAAAGAAAGGCGAGTTGAAATACGAGGACGTAAGTGCCTGCCAATGTTGATGGCGCCAGTTGCCGTGATCGCTGATACGCAAGTCACGAATCAATCTGCTTCCGTCTTCCGGCTTCTCCACAGGTATTGTCAACGCCAGCACCCCGTTAGGCGAATCGATGAGACAGCGGTTGCGATAAGTCTGCTTGTGAAAACTCTCCCACGCTTCCACATAAACATCGCCGTCCAGTATTTTCGTGAAATACTGGACAGGCGGTAGATATGCAGTAGATAGCAACATATATGTAACTTTAGAACCTCTATGGAGATTTCAGCCCGAAGGCAGGTATATACTCCCCTCCCTTAGGAGGGGCAAGGGGGTGGGTCCTTTACTTTATTTTGCTCACATTCTTGAAGATGCGGCTCCAGCGGATGCCCGACGACTCTGGGTTTTTGTCGGGTGAGATGCTCAGCCAGATGAGGATCGGCTTACCCACCACATGGTCTTCCGGCACAAAGCCCCAATAGCGGGAGTCGGCGGAATTATGGCGGTTGTCACCCATCATCCAGTAGTAATCCATCTTGAACGTATAGCGAGTCGTCTCCTTACCGTTGATGAAGATCTTGCCGTCCTTCACCTCCAGCGTGTTGCCCTCGTAGGCACGGATAGGACGTTCATACAGGGCGATGTTATACATATTCAGCTTCAGCGTCTTACCCTTCGCCGGAATCCAGATGGGACCGTAGTTATCGCGAGTCCAGCCGTATTCATGATCCAGCGGATAGACATGACCGAACTCACCGTCCTTGATCTCCACAATGCTGTCAACCAGATTGGGCATCTGCTCCAGCTTCGCTTTTGCCTGGAACGTCAGCGGCATACCTGCGTTGTTGGCAGTGTTCGGACGATCCATACGGTGAACACGGTCCTCGTCGCTGATACCCAGTTCGGCACATAACTTGTCATCCAGGTCAGCACCCTTCTTCAGATATACATAATAGTTAAACTGCACCAGTTCTGGCTGTTCCAGAGGCTTCCCGTCAACATAAACCACCTTATCCTTGATCTCTAAACGCTGACCAGGCAGACCCACACAACGCTTCACGTAGTTCTCACGACGATCCACAGGACGGGTAATCAGTCGTCCGTACTCCTCCTCGTGGTTCTCCACGTAGGTCTTGCCAAGCCCATAGATGGTGTTGTACATCTGCATCTGCTTCTCCGTACTCAACTCCTTCAGGTTCGGCAGTTCCACACCTTGCTGACGCAGCTCGTCCAGACCCCGTTCATAGCAGTGGGCATACAGGTCGTAGGGGAAACGTACGGCCACTGTGTCGCCAGCCGGATAGTTGAACACCACGATATCGCCCTGTTCCACCTTTCCGAAGCCAGGCGCACGACGATAGTCCCAGTGAGGCCACTCGATGTACGATTTGCAGTTCAGACCAGGAATCGTGTGTTGTGTCAGTGGCAGCGTGAGCGGTGTCTGGGGAATGCGAGGGCCATAGCTCAGTTTCGACACCAGCAGGAAGTCGCCCGTCAGCAACGTCTTCTCCAGTGAAGATGAAGGAATCTGGTAGTTCTGGAAGAAGAAATTATGAACGAAATAGACAGCCACCAACGCAAAGACGATGGCATCTACCCAGCTCATCAGCGTGCGAGCCACAGGACTTTCCAGCTGTTTCCACCATGTCCACTTGATTTTCTTCGTGATGTAAGCATCATAGATGAACGGCACCACGATGAGTCCGAGCCAACTCTTCAGCCAAAGCAGGAAGAGCAGGTACAGGAAGGTAACCACTCCGAATTTCACCCACTTCACCCACGGCTTCTGCGGTTTCTCCGCCTTCTTGTTCTTCTTTGTCCGTATCTTCGAGTAATCCGGTTTTGACGTGAAAATGTTCGAAAAGAATCCCATATTTTCTTTGATTATAGTGTCTTTATGATTGTGTCGGCAGATTCATTCAGCCGAAATTAAACAAATCCTCCGTTGTCAGCAGACCCTGGTGGTCCTTTGTATATTCAGCAGCCAGCACGGCACCCAGCGCAAAACCCTGACGAGAGTGAGCATCGTGAGTGATCGTGATGCAGTCAGCATCGCTGTCGTAAGTGATGCTGTGAATGCCAGGCACCTCACCACGACGGATGCTGTCAATCGCCACCTCGTTGGCAGCCGGCACATGCTCTACCACCTGGCTGCCGTCAGGCTGCGTCAGCGTACCCAGACACCAGCCTTCCTTGCGGTCCAGTCCCTCCACCAGCTGCTCAGCCAGCGTGATACCCGTTCCGCTTGGGTGATCTAGCTTATGGATATGATGCGTTTCCGACATCCGAACATCATACTGAGGAAAACCGTTCATAATCTTCGCCAGATATTTGTTTACAGCCGAGAAAATCGCAACACCCACACTGAAGTTCGAAGCCCAGAAAAGCGTCTTTCCACCTTCGTTGCAAGCCCTGCGCACATCCTCGCCGTGCTCCTTCAGCCAGCCAGTAGAACCAGACACCACCTTCACACCCTGTTCCCAGCATTTCAAGTAGTTGCCGTAAGCCACATGAGGAGCCGTGAATTCGATGGCAACATCAGCAGAACGGAACGCATCCGAGTCAAAATCCTGCTGATTGTCAATGTCGATAATGCAGACAATCTCATGTCCGCGATCCAGGGCAATCCGTTCAATCATCTTGCCCATCTTACCATATCCTATAAGAGCGAGTTTCATATTTTTTTATAACTTAGTTCTGTCTGTTGCAATTTTGCAGCAAAAGTATGGTTCTGTTTGTTGCAATTTGCAGTAAAAGATTGGTTCCGTCTGTTGCAATATCATTGCAACCACAAAGTCCACCTGTTGCAATTGCAACCACAGTCCTTGTCTGTGTACTTTTGTTGCACAATTGCTGCTTCTATATAGCAACCAATTTGCAAATTCGCTGCAAAGTTACTGAAAAGAATTTAGAATTTAGAATTTAGAATTTGCGAATTATAATTTTTTCGTATATTTGCAAGGTTTTTTAATAAAACACATCCGTTTTTCACCTTTCAACACCAGAAGTTTTACCTTTTCAATCAAGATCATCAATAGAACAGAATAGGTTATGGAAGAATTGCTGCAATATGTGTGGAAGCACAAGATATTTCCGCTGGGTCCCCTGCGGACCACAGGGGGGCAGGCTGTGGAGGTGGTTCACCCTGGACTGCACAACCACGATGCAGGTCCCGACTTTTTCAATGCTAAGGTGAAGATAGACGGGCAGCTCTGGGTGGGCAACGTGGAAATCCACCTCCGCTCCAGCGACTGGTTCCACCACCACCACCAATCTGATCCCGCCTACCACAACGTCATCCTCCATGTGGTCTCCCTCCCAGATATGGAAATCCCTGCACCCCAGGCTCCCACTCCAACTCAACCCCAGCCCCAGCCTCAGGCTTCGGTTCCAACTTCCCATGTTTCACCTCAGGCTCCGGTACGGATGATTCCGCAGTTGGTATTGCCGATTCCGAAGGTGGTGCAGGAACGGTATGACGAGTTGGTGAGGAATGACAGGATTCCTCGATGCAGGGCTGTGGTGGCAAGCCAATCGGCTTTGGTGATTCATAACTGGATGGCGGCTTTGCAAGCGGAACGGCTGGAGCAGAAGACGGATCAGTTGATGGCTCGTCATGAGCGTTGTGAACGGAGCTGGGAGCATACGTTCTTCGTGACGCTGGCTCGTAACTTTGGTTTTGGCATCAATGGTGATGCGTTTGAGGCTTGGGCGCGCAGCATTCCTCTTCAGGCTGTTGCGAAGCACAGGGACAGTCTGTTCCAGATTGAGGCTTTCTTCTTTGGGCAGGCGGGGTTGCTGGATGATGTAAGATGTAAGATGGATGATGTAAGATGTAAGATGGATGATGTAAGATGTAAGATGGATGATGGGGGATGGGAGATGGGTGAGGGGGACTGGGATGTGGAGGGGTTGCGGAAGGAGTATGCTTATCTGCGGCAGAAGTTTTCGCTGGTGCCGATTGACAGTGGGTTGTTCCGCTTTGCGAGGCTTCGTCCGTCGAACTCGCCGTATGTGCGGATTGTTCAGTTGGCAGGGTTGTATTACGAGCAGAAGCTGAGTTTTGCGAGGGTGGTGGGCTGCGAATCCATCGAGGATTTTCGTGGTTTGCTTCCTTCGGGTCTGTCGGTTGGGACGAAGGATTTGTTGCTGATCAACACGTTCTCGCCGATTCTGTTTGCTTATGGACGTTATAAGAATGAGGAGTCGTTCTGTGAACGGGCGATGGTTTTGCTGGAGGCTCTGAAACCGGAACGTAACTGGATTACTCGTGCCTGGGCTGAGGCTGGGGTGGTTTGTGAATCGGCTGCTGACTCGCAGGCTCTGATTCAGCTGACGCGTCAATACTGCGAACCTCGGAATTGTCTGCGTTGCCGATTCGGACACGAATTTATCCGCCAGAACCCGAATTTCCTGCAAGAGAACAAGGAAGAGGATTGTTTTAATGCATAATGCATAATTAACAATTAAAACAAGGATTATAAAGATTATTTCGAACACGAATTGAACGAATTGGTTTTGGTAGCCAAAAATGTCGCAGAATAGAAAGAATGAAACTATAATTATAATTTAAAAAGTTAAGTTATGAGAAAGAATGTAATGATTATGATGGCGATGCTGGTTGGCATCGTGATGTGCAGCTGCACAGGTGAGAAACAGAAAGAGGCAAGTGCTAAGGTGAACTTGCGAGTGGGTATTGAGGAGCTTCAGAAACAGTTGCCTATATCGGCTGGTGCCATGATGGAGGTTACTGATGCCCAGTATGAGAACGATGAGGTGTGTATCACCTATTCTCTCTCTGAAAGTTTGTACAATGGCCTGAAGAAAGCAAAGGATGATCCTGATATGCTCAAACGTTCCTGGTGCGCAAATCTGGCTATTATGGATGCAAAGCAGAAACAGGTGTTTGGGTTGATTGCTGAGGCAAAGGCTGATTTCGTGGCTGTATTCGCAGGGGAAAATGGCGGTGAAGAGTTTTCCTTTAAAATGACGGGCGAGGAACTTGCGGAGGCCCTCAATCGTGAAGGCGATCCCAAGGAGTTGGCGAGGGAATACATGCAGTCTCAGTGTGATTTGCTGAACATGCAGGTGCCACAGACAGCGGATGAGGCTACAACTTTGGTAAAGGTGGAAATGACGGACGCGGAGTTCCGCTATATTTATGAGATTGACGAAAATGTGGCGGATATGGCTTTGTTGGAATCGAATCTTGATATGATTAAAACCAACATCAGTATGTTGATTTCCTCGTCGCCTGAGATGAAACTCTTCATGGGAAATGCCAGGAAGGCAGGACTGGATGTGATTTACGATTATCGTGGGAATCTGACTGGTAAGACGGTCGTTTTGAATGTTTCGCAGCTTTAAGCAAGGCTTTTTCGCACAAAATCGAGGAAAATGTGCGAATATGTGAAAAAGTTTGCGTAACTTTGCACACGATTTCAAAAAATCATGTGCGAAGTCAGGCTGCGCCTCAGCAATTGAGCAAGCTCTATTGCATTCAGCTTGCACTGACTTTGTCACTCGAATTTGAAAATTCAACTGCGAAGTCGAAATTTTTACATACTTATTTTTATATGGCATTTACAAGACTGACAGCTGCTGAGGCGGCTGCCCTGATTAAGCATGGCGACAACATTGCGCTGAGTGGTTTTACTCCTGCTGGTACTCCGAAGGCAACGACTGCTGAACTGGCTAAGATTGCTCACGCTGAACATGAGGCTGGTCGCCCATTCCAAATTGGTTTATTCACTGGTGCATCGACTGGTGCGAGTGCTGACGGTTGTCTCTCTGAGGAGGGTGCTATCCGCTATCGTGCTCCTTACACTACGAACTCTATCTTCCGCAAGAAGGTGAACAGCGGTGAAATTGCGTATAACGATATTCACCTCAGCCAGATGGCTCAGGAGCTGCGTTATGGTTTCCTGGGACAGGTGGACTGGGCGATTATCGAAGTTTGCGCCATCGAGGAAGACGGTAAGGTTTATCTGACTGCTGCCGGTGGTATCTCTCCAACGGCTGCACGTCTGGCTCAGAAGGGTGTGATCCTGGAGCTGAACCATTTCCACAGTCCTAAGTCGATCGGCATCCATGATGTGTATGAACCGAAGGATCCACCTATGCGTGAGCCTATCCCTATCTTCCATCCGAGTGACCGCATCGGTACGACTTACCTGCAGATTGATCCTAAGAAGATCGTGGGTGTGGTGGAATGTATCATTCCTGATGAGGCTCGTGCTTTCAAGGATGCAGATCCTGTGACGGACAAGATCGGTGAACGTGTGGCTGAGTTCCTGCTGGGTGAAGTGAAGCGTGGTATCATCCCACCATCGTTCCTGCCTTTCCAGAGTGGTGTGGGCAGCACGGCTAATGCCATCCTCGGCGCGCTTGGTTCGAATCCTGAGATTCCTGCCTTCAACGTCTATACGGAGGTGCTTCAGGACGCAGTGGTTGACCTCATGCGTCACGGACGTGTGAAGTCGGCTTCTACTTGCTCACTTTCAGTGACGAACGAATACCTGCAGGGTATCTACGACGATATCGACTTCTTCAAGGATAAGCTGGTGCTTCGTCAGTCGGAGATCTCGAACAATCCTGAGGTAATCCGTCGTCTGGGTCTGATCGCTATCAATACGGCTATCGAGGTGGACATCTATGGACATGCGAACTCTACGCAGATCTGTGGTACGAAGATGATGAACGGTATCGGTGGCTCGGGCGACTTCGAGCGTAACGCTTTCCTCAGCATCTTCACTTGCTCGAGTGTGGCAAAGGGCGGCATGATCAGTGCCATCGTTCCTTTCTGCAGCCATGTGGACCATACAGAACATGACGTGAACATCATCGTAACGGAACAGGGTGTGGCTGACCTGCGTGGCAAGTCACCTATCCAGCGTGCTCAGGCTATCATTGAGAACTGTGCTCATCCAGACTACAAGCAGCTGTTGTGGGATTACCTGAAGATTGCTGACAAGGGTCAGTCCTGCCATAAGCTTTCTGCTGCTCTCGCTATGCACGACACGTTCCTCCGCGAAGGGGATATGCGCAAAACGAATTGGGCGGAATACGTGAAATAAAGGCAGACCGCTATGATGCAGGCGGGGAAACCGCCTGCCACAGTGAAAAGCGGGAAACCGCCTGCCAAAATGAACAAAAGCCTCAAGATCCATTCGGATTTTGAGGCTTTTTTGTATGGTTACCAGTGGAATTTGTCGGGGACGGGGTCATAGCCGCTTCCGCCCCAGGGATGGCAGCGGAGGATGCGACGGATGGCCAGATAGAGGCCTGCGAAGGGTCCGTGGCGCTTGATGGCTTCAACGGCGTAGGCTGAACAGGTGGGGGTGAAACGGCAGGAAGGGGGTGTGAGTGGGGAGATGCATTTGCGATAGAAATAGATGGGGAGGAGGAGAATCCACCCTATCAGCTTGCCTATCCATCGGAACGGCAACATGATTGCTTTCTGCCACTTGGAGTTGTTCATGTTTTTTCCCTCGCGGAAAGCGCGAGGCACTGTGTTTTATTGGGGGGTGGGGAGTTTTTCGCTGATGCGACGAAGGATTTTCTTGACGCTGGCGGTGATTTGTGGGGCTGTGGGTAGTTCGTCGGCGATGCAGATGAAGGCGAGGTCGAGATGTAGGCCTGCGGCTGCTACCTGTTGGGTGATGGCTTGTTTGTTGAGACGATAGGCTTCGCGGATGAGCCGTTTTGTGCGGTTGCGATCGACGGCGTGGTGGAAGCGGCGCTTGGAGACGCTGACCAGGATGGAGATGGGGGGCTGCCCGAGATTGGTGTTGTTCTGCCCGAAATCGGGCAGAACGGTGGTCATATATACAGCACGGAGGGGGTACGCAGCCATAGATGCGTTACCTCCTCCGAACAGTTTGTCGATGGTGAGTTTACTGCAGATGCGCTCTGCCTTCGTGAAAGAATAGGTCATGCGCGACGGTAGATAGACTACTTTTTGTTTTGATTCTTGATGAATTCCTCGATGAGGGCTGGTACGGAGCGGAGTTCGGGTGTGGGTCGCAAATCCACACGCAGTCCTGCCTCTTCGGCTGCCTCAATGGTTTTCTGTCCGAGGCAGGCGATGGCGATTTCGCCTTGGTTGAAGTTGGGGAAGTTTTTCATCAAGGAGTTGATTCCTTCGGGGCTGAAGAACACGAGCATGTTGTAGTCGAACGCCTCGTCGGCTCCGAAATCGTTGCTGACGGTGTAGTACATGACAGCCTCGTCGTGCTTAAGCCCAGCTTCTTCGAGCATGTTTTTCATGTCGTCGTTGTGGGCTGATGACTGTGGCACGAAATAGTTTTCGGAGTTGTGCTTGATCATGAGCGGCATGAGGTCCTGTACCCGACCGGTAAGTGGGAAGAATACCTTGCGCTTGCGATATTGCACGTACTTCTGAATATAGAGAGCTACCTGTTCCGACTTGCAGAAATATTTCATGGTTTCGGGGATGTTGACACGCAACTCCTTTACCAGTGAGAAGAAGTGGTCGATGGCATGACGGGAAGTAAACACGACGGCGGTGTGGCCAGGGATGGATACTTTCTGCTGCCGAAAATCGTGAGCTGTCATAGGCTCGATCTTGATGAAGGGACGGAATACCATCTCTACCTTATATTTCTTCTCAAGCTCGAAATAGGGTGATTTTTCTGTCGTGGGTCTAGGCTGGGAAATAAGTATTTTTGGGACCATTTTACTTACTTGCTGCTCTATGAAATTCTAAACAATTCGGATTTTGAATTCACTCGTTTTTGGGCTATGAGATAGCCCCGTTTTTGTCTAAAAAATGCCATATCAAGAGGATAGGCGTAATTTCGACGGCGCAAAGGTACAAAAAAATCAGCACATAGCCATGTTTTTTTGTCTTAAAGTTAGCAAACAGCTTGAAAAACAAGAAAAATTCGTATAAAATGAGCAAAATGACCATACAAAAAGTCACCACTTGTGGCTTTAAACCAGCATAGACATCGAGGAGTGAGAGGGGGAAAACGAAGAATGCCAGAAGTGATGTCAGGAAGAAATAGGCGGTGATAAATGTGTGATTTCGCTCAGGGTCGAAAAACACCCAATTGATGAGCATATAGACAAGGCTCTTGAGATAGAGAAACGCGTAAATTGCTGCAAACAGGATGGCGGTCAGCTGGGTAACGGAGAGGCCTTGTTCGTGCACCCACGGCAGGTTTTTCGCATGGCTGGTACAGATGAAGCTGATGCTGAGACAGAGGATGGCGGTCAGCACGATGGTGTGTCTCACGCTTCCGATATTCGATGATGTGACGGTAGGGATGAATTTGCGCTTACGACTGAAAAACTCCTTGATCCGCTCCAGGATGTGGTATAAATTGTTGTGAATGGTTGTCGCCAGTATGAAAAACATGACGACAGACGATATCACGACTCCGTCGTAGCTGCTGAGGGGTTCCACGCGTGGTTTGCTAACGAATCCCTGCTGCTGAGTGGTGTGCACGACAGACGGGGTCATTTGCCAGGAAGGCAGAAATGACAACGATTGCACACTTGATGAGTCGAGTGGCGTAAGATGGGCTATAGGATTAAAGACCAAACGCTTGGCGGATTCGATCTACGTAGTCGAGTTTTTCCCAGGTGAACAGTTCCACTTCCATGGATTTGTCGCCTGCATAGCGGTTTGTAAATTTCTTTGTCACCACCTGTGGCTGACGTCCCATGTGTCCATAGGCTGCTGTTTCGCTGTAGATGGGGTAGCGGAGTTTCAGCCGATCTTCGATGGCACGTGGACGAAGGTCGAACAGCTCGTTGATCTTACGTGCGATCTCTCCGTCGGTCATCTTCACATGACTGCGTCCGTAGGTGTTCACATAAATGCTGACGGGACGTGCCACACCGATGGCATAGCTTACCTGCACCAGCATCTCGTCGGCCACACCTGCTGCCACCATATTCTTGGCGATATGGCGTGCGGCGTAGGCAGCCGAGCGATCGACCTTGCTGGGGTCCTTACCTGAGAACGCACCGCCTCCGTGTGCTCCTTTACCTCCGTAGGTATCAACGATGATCTTGCGTCCTGTCAGTCCTGTGTCGCCGTGAGGTCCGCCAATGACGAACTTACCTGTGGGGTTGACGTGATATTTGATGTGAGAGTCGAAGAGGTTGCGTACTTCTTCGTTCTTGATTTCGCGGATGACACGCGGAATGAGGATGTTGATGATGTCTTTCTTGATCTGTCCCAGCATCTGCTCGTCGGCTCGCTGCTGGTTGAGTGTGAGGGTGGGTTTGATGAATTCGTCGTGCTGGGTGCTGACCACGATGGTGTCGATACGCACTGGCCGACCGTCGTCGCCATACTCAATGGTTACCTGGCTTTTGGCGTCTGGTCGCAGGTAGGTCATCACCTTGCCTTCGCGACGGATGGCGGCAAGGGTCTGGAGGATATGATGGCTGAGAGCCAGGGAGAGGGGCATATAGTTCTCTGTCTCGTTGGTGGCATAACCGAACATCATGCCTTGGTCGCCTGCCCCCTGTTCCATAGGGTTGGCACGATCAACACCTCGGTTGATGTCGGCACTCTGTTCGTGGATGGCGCTGAGTACGCCACAGCCTTCGGCTTCGAACTTCAGTTCAGCCTTGGTGTAGCCGATACGGCGTATGGTTTCGCGAGCTACTTCCTGCAGATCGACGTAAGCCTCACTCTTCACTTCGCCAGCCACAATGACCTGCCCAGTCGTCACCAGCGTTTCGCACGCCACCTTCGAATTGGGGTCGTAGGCTAAGAGGTTGTCGAGCACAGCATCGCTGATCTGGTCGGCCACTTTGTCGGGATGGCCCTCGCTCACAGATTCAGATGTAAATAAATATCCCATAGTTTGAGTTGTCTGCTTGATGAATTTGGCTGCAAAGTTACGAATTTTAATTCATAATTCATAATTCACAATTCATAATTCAAGCATTCTGTCGTCTTATTTCACGATTTTGCGTGTCTGTCCGCCTCTGGTTATCAGGTAAACGCCAGTTGGCAGAGCATCGATGTCGGTCGTTGGCAGTTTCGTGCCAGTTGGGGTGTAGATAGCTGTGATGGGTGTGTTGTCAGCAGGATGGGTGACGATTCCGTCGGCTCCTGCCTCCACATGGATGAGGGCAGACACATAACGAGGACCTACGCAATTGCCGATTTTGCTATTAGCCTTGAACACCAGTCGGTAGTCGCCCACTTCTGTCGGCGTGCCATGTACCTCAATCCGCTTCTGGCTGGGCAGGGCTGTACGGCTGAACTCAGCAGCATAGAGGCCTCGGCGCTGTTGGGTGGGTGTGTAGGTGGAATCGACAGCCAAGGAGGAAGTATATTCGTTGTATTGCAGGATGACGGGCTGAATCTCCTCACCCAACGTAATGGTCTGTTCCTGAGGCGACTCATCCACGAAAGTGAGGACAGGAGCGAAGCGGTCGGGCAGGTAATAGCCCAAGTGAGGCGGTTGGTTGTAGGCTGTGTTTTGCCAAGCTACTCCCATACGGTAGGTGTGGTCGTGCATGAGTGTGGGGACACGATAGGTGGTGGGTTCGTTGGTGGTGAAGATGTTGAGGGAGGCTGAAGTGGAGGCGTTCCACAGAATCACTTCTTCTCGCCAGTCGCCCAAGATGTCAGCCTGCAGGTTGGGAGTGCTCTTCGTGCCGTTACACTTTTCCGAGTTGTAATAGTCGTTGAGGCTCTTTCCTTTGATACTCAGGTTGCTCACACCGTTTGCGGTCCATTTCGACAGACCAGTGCCGTCGAGCAGTTCTTCTTGCAGGTCGCCGTCCCAAAAGATGCGGCAATTCACGGATGTGTTTTTGGTAGAGGCAATGTCGCCAGTTACGGCACTGCGCAACGACCGTTCGTCGCTGGAGCAGAAATAGGAGCCACGATGGGCGACGTCGAACTGTCCGGCCAATCCACGTCCGTTGTCCACACCAGAATTGCCGCCTTTCAGCAGGATTTTTCCTGTGGCTGCATCGTGGAGGTCCCAGGAGTAGGTACCTTTTTCTTCATGTACCTCAAACACTTCGAGTCCAGGGTTATCGGGGTTATGGTCAGCCATGTGGATGGCGTCACCATGACCGAACCCTGTGGCATAGAGCAGTTTACCGTCGTCGTCAAGGGCAGCCGAACCCCAGATGATTTCGTCACGTCCGTCTCCATCCACATCTGCCACCGACATGTTGTGGTTGCCGTTGCCATACATGGTGCGGCTCCCTCCGCCACTGGTCGAAGCGGGTGGGGTATAGGTTCTGGTGGTCTGATTGGCATTGGTGACGGTATAGCTGGTTTTCGACTTCGATGCGTGGAACCAGCGTTGTTTCAGTTGTTGTCCGTCGAAATCCACAGCCCAGACGAAAGCGTAGGTGTAGTAGCCGCGACAGAAAATGCCGCTGGGATTGGCGTCGGGTCCTTGCAGATGGGCTACGGCAGCCAGATAGCGTTCGCCACGATTGCCGTAGGAAGCTTTGTCGTTCTTGCCGGAACGGTCGTCCCAGTTGAACGTACCTGAAGCCGCCCCGCCATAGCCTGTGTCACGGTTAGGATTATAGAAAATGGTATGGATGGCAGCACCCGTCAGACCATTGAACACCGTCAGGTATTCCTGTCCGCCTGTGATACGTCCGTTGCTGTTGCGATAGGTGGTGGTGTTGCTGGCCGAGGTGATGTCTGTCTGAGTGGCAGCTTGATTGACGTAGTGACCTTGTCCGTCCTTACTGCCAGGAGCGGTCTTGCACATCATCTCTGCCCGTCCGTCGCCATCGAAGTCATAAACCATGAACTGGGTGTAGTGGGCACCGGCACGGATGTTAGGGCCGAGATCCACACGCCACAGCCGAGTGCCGTCCAGCCGATAACAATCCAGATAGACGTTGCCGGTCACTCCTTCCTGGGAGTTGTCCTTGGCATTGGATGGGTCCCACTTCAAGAATATCTCGTACTGTCCGTCTCCATCTACATCTCCCACGGAGCAGTCGCTGGGTGAATAGTCGTAGTCGCTGCCTGCTGCAGGACGCATCAACGGTACCTGCATCACTGGCTCAGCCCATGGGGTCACGGTGTTGGAAGTCTCCACCGTCTCGCCGTTGACTTTTGCCACGATCTGATAAGTGGATGTGGTTTTTCCCTTGGTGTCGTTGTAGCAGGTGGCATCGTGCAGGTCGGACGCAATCACTTCGCCGTCACGCAGGACGTCGAATACCACAGCTTCGTCGTCTGTTCCCAACAGTCGCCAACTGACAAACATTCCTGTACTTTTGGCTGGAAGAACCACCACGCCTCTGTCCAGCTTTTCCATCTGGGATACAGGCGTAACTTGGGCAGCAGCAGTCATCATCAGTCCTGCCGTCAAGGAAAGTAAAAAGAGTCGTTTCATCATTCGATTTCGTTGAATAGTTAGTATTGTGTGGTGCAAAGTTACGGATTTTAATTCATAATTCATAATTCATAATGCATAATTGATGAAAATCGGACAAAATCCAACAAAAAGCGGCAGCGCTTCTCTCGAAGAACTGCCACTAAGAACCAATAAAAATATGTAGAAAGAGAGTCTAATTTCGTTGGGTTTAGGTTAGGGAGGCAGGGGGTAAAGTTTATAGTTTAAGTTTACTGAATTACATTCAGTCGATTTTGTCACGACTCGGCAAAGCTCATGCGAGCATGGCTCTGCTCTCGCTGTTCCAAAATGTTCCAGTTTATTTCATAATTCATAATTTCTTATCGGCGTCCGCCGCGACGGCCTGCGCCACCAGCGCTTCCGCCACCAGAGTGGCTACCGCCTCGTGTGCCGCCACCTGCGTTGCCACCACGGCTGCCGCCTGGATTGCCACCACCGCTGTAGCTGCCACGGTTGCCGCCACCTGCGTTTCCGCCTCGGCTGCCACCACCAGAGCTGTGGCTGCTGCGTCCGCCGTCGAAGCTTCCGCGATTGTTACCGCTACCAGGGTTTCCACCTCCGATGTTGCCACCGTTGTTGTGGTTGCCACCGTTCGTGTTAGGAGTGTAGCCACCACCTGGGTTTCCGCCAGTGTTTCCACCTGGGTGGTTGCCACCGTTCGTGTTGGGAGTGTAGCCGCCACCATTGTTGTGGTTGCCACCGTTATAATTATGATTATTGTTGCCAGTGCGTCCTCCGTAAGGCTCGCTGCCACGGTTCGTGCCATTGTGGTAGCCAGGACCTCCTCCCGGGTGTCCACCAGGACCACCGCCTGGATGTGCGCCTGGGCCAGGGCCGCCAGGACCTGGACGTCCGGCTCTACCTGGACCTACGTGTCCACTTGCAGGACGCATGGGGTTGAAGTAGTGTCCACCGCGATAGTCGTTGAAGTGACGAGGAGCGCTGTAGTAGAAGTGAGTGTAGTGCGGATCGTAGCTGTAGATGCTGAAGCGCCAGCGATAGTTAGAGAAGGAGATGGGACGATAGAAGTAGTCGTAGGTGATGTAGCGCGACCACTGGTAGGGAGTGAGCAGACGGCGGAGAGCTGCGTCGCGAGCTGCCAGGATGATGGCGTAGTCGTCTGCGTGGTAGCCGTAAGCCAGGTCATCGAGATAGTCGTTCACACCATAGATATAATCGTAGTTGATCATATACAGGTCGTCGATGAGGTTGGCGGCGATACCGAGTGTGTATGCCATGCGGTCGGTGAGGAACCGTGCGTTATTACGCATTGCGTAGTAGCTCATGGGCTGTGCATTCATCGTCATCGTTCCGATAGCGATCATTGCCGTTGCGAGTAAAGTTCTTAAAGTCTTCATAACTTGTCCTCCTATAATTTAAAGGGTGAATAATTCGTTGTTTTGTTGTTTTGACGCTGCAAAGTTACGAAGGTTTAGGTAGATAGGCGAGGGATTAATCCTAAATCGTACCGCTTTTTTCCCTACAGTAGATAGGGATTTCCCCTGCGTCACCCCTTTTATCAAGAAACAGTTATGCGGTTTCTGGTAGGTCGTAGCCCGCCAAAAACCGCATAACCATTTCATTGTTAAGACAATAAGCGTGTTCTAACTATCCGTTTAGAACCTGCTTATGAGCCTTGCGTTTATTTCACCATATACTTGCGTCCGTTGATGAGGAAGATGCCACGAGGCAGGTTCTTCAGCTCATTTGTGCTCAAGTTTGCAAGTTTGCGTCCGTCAATGGTGTAGATTTCCAAAGCCTTCGTTCTTTCGACAGGAACGGCTGTGACATCTGTCTGTATGTTGACGGCATGAGGTGCGACATGCTCCACATTACCCACAGCATCGACAGCAAGCACATAGAAACTGTAGTCGCAATCTGCTTCCACAGGGAAGTCGATGGTACCCTGATAGTACTGACCTTCGTAAGCATAGTCGCTGCCGTCCTTCGACACAAAGAGCAGGTAGCTATCTACGCCCGACGCTGCGTCAGCCGACTGGCAGTTGACAGTCACGAGTGCTTCTTCACGCTTATACACCACATCAGCCATCAGCGTGGTTGGTGCTGTGAGGTCGAGCGTGTTGGTAAAGACATTGGTCTCGATGGGGAAGTTCTTGTCGAAGATGATGGTGGCCTTGTTGCTGACCTGCGTACCGTCAGCCAGTCCTGGCTTCAGATCCACAGAGAAGCTGACGAAGCCTTCGCCTTCAGGTGCATTCACGTTTGGTGGCAGTTCAATACCCTTGATATCCCAAGAGAGTTTGTTGCCTTCACGCTTCATCTCCCAGTTATAGCCCACACCGTCGTGACTGGTCTCACCGAAGCGGACAGAAGAGACATCGAACACACTCTCGTCCAGTTCGTCGCTGATACGGATGCGATAGGCGGCATCTCCTGCCTCAGCCTTGTTCTCGAAGAGGATGCGGTAGTTCAGGGTCTGGGTTTCTCCGATATAATGCTGCTCACCCACACCCTGCGGACCTACCATCTCGTTGGGATCCCACGAAGCCACTACATCGGTGATGGCAGCTTTGGCATCGATGATGTCGATACCGTCAGGTAATGGATTGTCCGTCTGGCTCATCCAGTATTCTATACGGAGGCGCATGATGCTGGCAATGTTGCAGGTGGCATCGAGCAGGTCGATACCGCAAGCCTCAGAAGCCCGTTTCAGCAACGCATAGACGCCGTAGGCAGCAATGCCTGTCTCCTGTTTCTCCGTTTCCAGATCCTGTAACAGCTGCGACAGCTTCTCTCGCTGCTCACCTGTGAGGTCATAGACATCACCGATACGGTGCACGAGATAATCATCCACAAACACCTGTCTGTCGGCACCATCCACATAACCCATGACGGTGACGATGGCGTGCGTAGTGCTGTTGACCACAATCTTGTTTCTTCCGCTGCCCAGCTCGATTCGCTCACGGCTATAGGCAATATCGCCCTTGCCTTCGCTAATCATGGTGAAAGTATAGCTCTCCCACGGATCCAGACTCGGTACATAGAAGATGGCAGTGTGCTGGCAGTCGTTACCCTCCACCACAGTGACGCTGTCGATAGGTACATACACCGAACCGCGTTTGCTGTTCATGCGGAAACCGATGATGTCAATGTTGTCGGTAGCAGCCACAGCCACCAGGAACTTACCTGTCTTCACGTTCGACGTGTTGGTCACCGTGATCGGATTCTCGCAAGCAACACCCTTACGCACCGTGTTCCGACCTTCGGTCATCACCCTCACGTTCGTGTTAGCCAGCTCAATCCGTTCTTCCTCCTGTCCACCCTCGAAGGTAATCTTATAACCGCCATAGCCGCTATAACGGGGCAGGCAGAACACATAGTGGCTGTCTTCCGAGTTCTTGTCGATATAGCTGATAGTGCCAGAGCTACGTTCCAGACGAGCGTCTTTCACCTTTTGCAGAATCGGTTTGCCGTCATCGGGATTGTCACCTTTATAAATATATAAGGCGGCAACACCGATGCTGAGAGAGTGACTTTGTTCCACTTCCACATTCACGTCAATCTGAGTGCCGTGCATCAGTCCTAAGTCAAACCAAGCCTCCGACTGTGCACCGGCATTGTACTCATAACCCAGCGTACCATAGATACTCTTGCCCTGCTCCAGCTCGATGCGCGAAGCAAAGTCCCTGTTCACCAGCTTCTCACGGAAATAAGGGTTCTTCGTGAAGTCCGACTTCACCGTATAACCTCCGTAGCCGGAATAGTGAGGCATGTAGAGGTAGTAAGTGCCAGCCGCGCAGTTGTCAAGGGCAAACGTCAGCGTGTCACCTGGGTGGTCGAGCCATTTGCCTGTGCGACGACTGGTGCCGTCGCCACTCGTGTTCTCCACCAATATCTCAGCATAGCCCAGCTTCAGCGTCTTCTCCGACTGGATCGTGAACAACAGGCTGCCGTCAGCCTCCGTCGTCATCTCAAACCAGTCTTTCCCGTCGTTCGAGTTGCTGTAGTCATACCCCAGACGCCCCTGCGTCGTTCCACCGTTCTCCATAGGAGTAGCCTTATCCTTGTCGTCGTTGCCAGCCACATCGTTGGCATAGGCACAAGGAATAAAGTCGTACTTCACCGTGTAGCCGCCATAACCGTAACGGTGAGGCATGTAGAGGTAATAGGAGCCTGCAGCACAGTTCGGCAGCGTCATCACGAGGACAGAGTCGGGGTAGTCGAGCCACTTGCTCATACGGCGAGTCGTACCCGTACCGTCAGCCTTCAGCGTAAGGATTTCCGCATAGCCCAGCGTGAGCGTCTTCTCCGACTGGATCGTCAGGTTGATCGCTCCCTCCTCAGGCACATCCAGCTTGAACCAGTCTGCCGCATCGTTTGAGTTGCTGTAGTCGTAACCCAGACGTGCTTCAATCGTCGTACCCGCCTCCACCGGTGTGGCAACCACCAGACTGTCATTACCGGCTTTGTCGTTGGCGATGGCACACGGAGTGAAGTCATACCTCATCGTGTAGCCGCCATAACCGTAACGGTGAGGCATGTAGAGGTAATAGGAACCTGCAGCACAGTTCGGCAGCGTCATCACGAGGACAGAGTCGGGGTAGTCGAGCCACTGGCTCATGCGGCGAGTCGTACCCGTACCGTCAGCCTTCAGCGTAAGGATTTCCGCATAGCCCAGCGTGAGCGTCTTCTCCGACTGAATCGTCAGGTTGATGGCTCCCTCCTCAGGCACATCCAGCTTGAACCAGTCTGCCACATCGTTCGAGTTGCTGTAGTCGTAACCCAGACGTGCTTCCATGACAGTGCCCTGCACAAACTCTCCAGCTTTTTCAAGCTCGTCATTCGGTTCTGCATCGTTCTGTTTGCCACACGGAGTGAAGTTATAGCGCAGATAATAAGTGCCATAGCCATAACGATGAGGCAGATAGAGATAATAGTCACCTGCCGCACAGTTCGACAGCGTCATCGTGAGCGTATCGCCAGGATGGTCGAGCCACTGACTCATGCGACGGGTCATGCCGTCACCGTCAGCCTTCCGTGTCTGGATCTCTGCATAACCGATGGTCAACGTCGTCTCACTCCAGATCGTCAGGTTGATGGCTCCCTCCTCAGGCACGTTCAGCTTATACCAGTCCTGAACATCCTTTGTGTCCTTGTAGTCATAACCCAATTGACCTGTCACGGCAGGACCCGATTTCAGCTCCGTAGCTATATCCCAAGCATCGTTAGGTTCGGGATCGGCAGCATCCTTGTGACCAGTGAAGTAATAGGTCAGATAGTAATGACCGTAGCCGTAACGGTGCGGCATGTAGAGGTAGTAAGTACCTTCCGACACATCGGGAATCTCAAACACCAGCGTGGAGTCGGGATGATCCAGCCACTGGCTGTTGCGACGTGTCACGTCAGCTTCGCCTGGCTTCAGCGCACAGAGTTCAGCATAGCCCAGCGTCAACGTACGAGAACTGCGCGTCTCGAACGTGAGTTTTCCGTCCTCTGGCACCACAATCTTAAACCAATCGACATTGTCCTTATAAACGCTCTGATTGTAATAATAACCCAGATGAGCATTCTGAGGCTGACAGTCACTGAGCAAAGTAGCTGTCTGCCACGTGTCGTTCAACTCCGGTTCGCTGTCCACCACCACAGGCGTGAAGCGTGGCGTGAGGTGGTAGATGCCATAACCGTAACGGCGAGGCAGGTAGAAATAATAGGTGCCTGCCGACACATCGGGAATCTCAAACACCAGCGTAGAGTCGGGATGATCCAGCCACATGCTGTTGCGGCGCTGAGCTTCGGTGCCCTCAGCATTGAGCGAATGGAGTTCAGCATAGCCCAGCGTGAGCGTAGGAGCACTCCATAGCTCGAACGTCAGCTTACCGTCCTTCGGCACCTCAATCTTAAACCAATCCACATCGTCCACATCGGCAGGAGCATAGGCATAGCCCAGATGACCATCCAGCGTCACACCGTCCTGCAACATAGGACAATCGTCCCAAGTGATATTGGGCGTCGGGTCGGTCTTGTAATACGGAGCTGTGAACGTGTAGTGCAGACGGAAAGTACCGCTCGCCTTGCTGTTCTTTGGACTGGCGTTCACCAAAACCTTGTAAGTGCCTGGCTTTAGGTTTGGACAGGTCAGCGTGCGGTTCGGACCATCCACCCATGCAAAATCCCGTCGTACGTTCTCACCATCCACCACTGCGAAAATCGTTATGTTCTCACGAGAGATGTTGCCCAAAGGTTCCAGTGTGAGATCCACCTGACCGTCTTCAGGCAACGTGATGGTAAACCACACATCATTCACTTTGCTCGACACTGAGCCAGTCTTGCTCGTGCCGCTTTCCCACTGTGCCATCATCCCCATCGGGAATAGCAACAGCCCCAAAATCATAAGTAAAATCTTTTTGTTCATAGTAGTTGATATTTTTAGGAATTAGTAATTTTCGCAAATTTAGGAAAAAGAAGCGAGAAAAACCAAAGAAAAATGCCACTTTTTGACGAACTGCCCCCTGAGAATGACGAACTCGCAATGCGTAAAAAGAAAAATGTCCGCATTTTTGCAGGTTTACATATTTTGTGCTATATTTGCACCATAAAAACAAAAACAGAAATTACACCATAGAAAACAAAAATGAAACATATCCTTTCCCTTATCCTCTTTCTCTTTACTTGGTTTCTCAGTACGTCGAAGGATTATGCTCAGATGACGAGTCAGCTGGCTTGTCGTCAATACACAACTCAGGACGGACTTCCTCAGATGCAGACAGAACGGCTGTGGCAAGATGCTCGTGGGTATATTTATATAGGAACGCTGTCTGGATTTGTAAGGTTCGACGGAAAGGCTTTTACTCCTTATCTGAAAGGACGACGGGAGAATATCGTTGGTTTCTGCAATACGGACGACGCTCAAGTCTGGGCGCTCAACTTCCGCAGACTATGGAAAGTGCAAGGCAAAGAAGTAGAGCAGCACCAAGTAGATTCCCGTCGGCAATACCTGCTCAACAACCTCAATGCAATGGCTCTGCCCAACGGTTATGTCCTGCTCGAAGACGATGACGAACAGAACCGCCGTCTCTGCAAACTGACTGAACACGGATTCGACACCCTGTTGACAGACCGACACCTCGACCAGATGACGCCAGACCGAAAGCTTTTTCTCGATAAAGACACAACTGTTTTCATTCCTACCATCAATGGTGTCTTCCAGATGTCTGCAAACCAGAAAAAAGCAACCAAACTATCCGAGAAGGATGATGTATTCACCCTGCTACGCACCCATCTCTCTTCACAGGGAAGGAAGGAAGAAGTCCTTTTAGCTTTTGCAGCCGATGGTATTTACACAATCAAGGGAAAGAATTGGAATATAATAGCTGAAGCCAGTTGGACGGAAACCTCTTTCGGACTGACAGTTCAGGCTCTGAACACAGGTGGAATCGTCATAGCCGACGAACATTCCATCTATCTGTATGATGGAAAAAACATCCAACAGATTGTGACGGGTATCAATCTCATCCGTGATTTGATGGTAGATTGTTGGGGTCGGCTATGGGCTGCAACCTATCAGGGTGTCTATTGTTTCTTCAACCGCAGCTTCACAAACTACAAACTTCAGGACGAGAACGATATTGTACGTGCTATCGCCACAGATTCTGCAGGAAACGTCATCATGGGAACGCTCGACGGCAAGGTGCTGGTAAAGCATCCTACCTCGCAGCCCCGTCTCATTAGCGACAATCCCGATGATTTTTATGCACCCAGCGCAACCACCGTAGGAGGCAAAGTCTATCTTGTGGGAAACGGTGATGTGGAAGTCGTGGAAGGTGACAGCCTGCATCACTTGGGACTACCTCAGGACCGTTATATGTTTGTGGCGGACGGAGGAGAACGGCTTATCGTGGGGAGTCGCCAAACAATCCTCTCTTATCATCCCATTTCAGCACAAGCTGATACGCTGACCACAGAAATTCTACATCCTTGGTGTGCCGCAACCGATGCCAATGGGGTAGTGTGGGTAGGCAGCAGTTGTGGACTGTTCAGCATCTCTAAACATAATAAGGTAACACACATTGATTACCCTCAGCAACTGATCATCACCACGATGGATGCAGACCCACGGGGAAATATCTTCTTTGCATCTGCCGATTCTTTGTTCTTGATTCGGAAAGGAGCTATAGAGCCACTCAATCCCCAAATACCCCAACTGAGCAGCCACGAGGTACGTTCTATTCATGTTTCCCCGCAAGGCTATCTCGCCATTGCCGTACTTGATGGTTTGTTTGTTTGTCGTGTGAGCAAAGACTGCCAATTCAGCGACATCCGTTTCTTCAATCAGTATAACGGATTCACCATCTTGGAACCACAGATGGCAACGATGGCTGAAGACCCAGACGGAAACGTATGGTTGGCTGGATTAGAGCAAGTAACGTCATTTCTACCAGCCCAATTGTTAGCTTTCAACGAAGAAGATACTTATGTAAGGGATCCTGTGAGTTGGTGGCAGCATTGGTGGGTGTGGTTTATCTTCATTCTGCTGATAGCCTTAGCTGTCTGGGCTATCACACGCTGGTATGAGAAACTGCGCCTCCGTCAACGCATGATTCGTCTGCGACAGGAAAATTTGCAAAAAGAACGTCGCATTGAGGCTATCCGACAAAAAGCCATCGAAGCCAACACGAACGAACTGGCTCAAGACATCGTGAAGATGACGGAAAAAGAAGAAGAGGAGCGACTCACGTTCCGCACAGCCAGCGGAGTCATTGTGGTCAACAGTTCGGACATCGTCTATCTGAAAGGAGACGGGAACTATTCGCAGTTGGTCACTTTCTACGATAAATATACGGTTCTCGTAGGACTTGGAGCGCTTGCCAAACAATTGAATCAAGATTCATTCGTGCGTGCTGACCGCAGTACGTTGGTTAACATCCATTACATTTGCGAACTACAGCCTAAGCAGCGACGTTGTGTTTTCCGTTCTCCTCAAGGGGAGGAAGTTGAAACATCCCTGCTTGCTCCTGCTTTCAAGCGTCTTGCCCAATTGTTGTAACTTTTGGAGCAGCGAGAGCAGAGCCATGCTTGCATGAGCTTTGCCAAGTCGCGATAAAAGTCACGGAACAAAGTGACGTAACTCTTGACTGCTAATGGCAAGAGTCATTCACGATGGCGGGCAATGACATAGACAATGATGGGTGCGCCTATGAGGGGAGTGATGGCGTTGAGAGGAATGGCTTTGTCGGCAGGAAGGGAACAGATGAAGTTGCAGAGAAGGGCGATGCAACTGCCTGTCAGCATGGTGAGTGGGAGAACGGGGCGGTGGTTGTCTGTGCCGAGGAGCAGACGTGTGATGTGGGGAACGATAAGTCCGATGAAAGCGACTGGACCGCAGAAAGCGGTAGTGATGGCTGTGAGGATGCCTGTGACAAGCAGTAAGGCGTTGCGCAGGCGAATGACCTTAAATCCAAGATTCTCAGCGTATTGATCTCCCAGGAGGAGGGCATTAAGCGGCTTGACGAAGAGCAGGCTGATAGCAAGTCCTATGCCGTTGACGCTGAGCAGAAGTGGCAGCTGCTCACTGCTAACGCCTCCGAAATTGCCCAGTCCCCACACCATATAGGATTGAACACCTTCTTCGGTGGCAAAGAAATTGAAGAGGGAGATGGCGGAGGAAGCGAGATAACCCACCATGATGCCGACGATGAGCAGCATGACATGATTGCGCACGACGCTGGCAGCTGCCAAAATGATGAGCAACACAAGCATGGCACCCAGAAAGGCTGCGAAGAAAATGGCGAGGAAGCCTGTGAGGTTGACGCTACCTATCCCTACGCTTCCTCCCATCACGAGCATGACGACGGCAACTCCGAGGGACGCTCCGCTGTTAATTCCAAACAGACCTGGACCTGCCAGTGGATTACGGAAGACGGTCTGGAGCATGAGCCCGCTCACCGCCAGACTGGCTCCGCTAAGGAGGGCTGTGAGAGCAGCAGGAAGACGTAGCTCGCGCACGACGAAGTTCCAAGTGGCGTGGTCGGAGGAATGCCCCCAAAGAATGTTCCACACGTCGGCAATGGGGATATGAATGCTACCTACGAGCAGGTTGGCAGCAAAGAGCGCTAACAAAGTAGCGACGAGCAGGATGGTGATGATAGACCCACGGCTGATGCCGTGAAAGAGTGAAGAGTGAAGAGTGAAGAGTGAAGAATGCATGAAAGAGTAACGGGGTTATTCTTTGATGGGATGGAAATAGCGGGGAGTGCCCAACTGGAGTTCTGGATGGGCGATGGTGATGAAATCGAGCAAGAGGCGTTGTGGGGCAAAGGGTGTTTCTTCGTAGAAAGCGCTGGTTGCGGTGTTGCATCCGTAAACCTGTCCAGACTGGTAGGCACGGAACTGGTCGTAGCCACGATGCTCGGAAAGCAACTGCTCTTTGGTGATGGGCTTGGGTGCGTTATAACGGAAGAACCAGATGTCAGCTTCTGCGGCTTTGCCCAAGACACCCTCGAAGGGGAGTTCAAGGCTACCGCTGTGCGTATCGTCTGCCCAAGGATAGACGGTGTTGGCATCGACAATGAGGTGACCGATGGTGCTGTTTCCTCCAGGCACATACCACACGCTGCCCGTCTGCTTGTCCATGAGTACGGTGGGGTGACTGGTGGCTGTTTGGGCTAAACGGCACAACCGTTGATATTCTTTTTCCACAGAACGGAAAATGCTGTCGGCCTCCTGTTCCTGTCCGAAGAGCAGTCCGTAGAACCGCATCCATTCGGCTCGTCCGAGTGGCGAAGTCTCCATGTAGTCAGCTGTCTCAATAATGGGGATGTTGAGCTTCTCTAAACGCCCGTAACCTCCGCTGTTCTGAAAAGGCGAAAGGAAGATGGCGTCAGGATCGGTCTCAACGATGTGCTCGAGGGCTGGAGAAAGGGCGCTGCCACAGTCGGCAATCCGTCCTTCCTTGATTCCTTTATCGACAAAAGGCAGATGGATGTACTGACGGTCGCAAACTCCTGCGATGGATGCAGAAGCCCCGAAGGAGTTGATGAGTCCGCAATGCACGCTTGTGCTTACCACAGCCCGACGTAGCGGTGTACGTACTACAGTTCCTTCGGGCAAACAGTCAGGTAGTTCCTTCTTTTTTGGAACAAGCAGATAGGTATGCAGCACATTCCCTTCGTTCCAAGGGTCTGCCAACTGAACGCTGATGTAGTCCTCACAACGGACGATGGTGAGGTGGTCGGCGTATTTCAACTGAAGGGTGTCACCCTCAATTCCCCCCTCCAGCTCCCCCGAGGGGGAGGGAGAGGAGCAGGAGGTGAGGATGATGAGAACGCAGAACCATCCTTCAACTATGCTCAGGAACCGTTGCGATATACTGTGCATTATTTCAGGAAGACAATCTTACGAGGGTTGATACCTGTCGTGTTGAACTGCTTCACGAACGTACCATCTTTGGTGAAGTGGTTAATCGTACCATTGTTGGCAAAGTCGGTCGTCATGATGTAGAAGTCCTTGGTGTAGGGGTTGACGCTGATGCCATAGACGCTGGAGGAGTATAGCTCTTCTGGAGCATCGGGGAGAGACGGAATATCAGTGAGGGTTGCAGTCTTTACGTCGTAAGTGGCGAAAGTGGTGGTAGTGGCGTAAGTGTTCCAGTCGGTCATGGAAAGTGCCAGATAGATGGTGTTGTCGCTCACTGCCCAGGCCGAAGCGTTTCCGATTTTCTCGAAGGTGCCGTCGGCTTTCAGTTCACCCCAAGGATAAGAGTAGTCAACATCGTAACCCTGCACGAAGATGTGTCCGTCGACAGCAACGATGCGGTCGGGGTTTGACATCACTTCTATAAACTCAGCATTCTTGAACTCGGAGATCTTTACCTTTGCCACACGGTTATCTGAACCCCAACCAGAGTTGGTGCAATAGAGATAGCCGCCTTCGGCAATGATGTATTCAGGATTCTTGCCTACAGCCACCTGACCCACAATGGTCATATCGGATGTTTTGATCTTAACGATGAATCCACCGTAGCAGGTGACATAGAGGTACTTACCAACGATTACACCATAGCGAGGCAGACCGAGTGACTCTGAAATCTGAAGAGTGGCTTTCTCTACACCATGCTCATCGAGTTTGGAGATATAGCTGGAATTGTTGACAATCACATAGAGATTGTTGTCTTTGTCAACAATGATGTCCTGACCGACATCGCCCAACTGACGCTTGTTCTGAGCCATGAAAAGATCGCTGCCGTAAGCAACGTCGGTGGTCCAGTCGAAATAAGTGATGCCGGCATTGTTCTTATTCATGGAACCTTCATTGAGAACGAACGCACGGGTCTTTGCCATTTCTACCTGACCATCGCCAGTGGCGTTCCATTCATCATCATCGTCATCACAGGAAGTGAATCCTGCTGAAATTGCGAGTATGCTGAGCATACCCAGAAATAAACTTTTGATTTTCATACGTTTGAGTTTTTAAGTCCTTCGACAGACTCAGGATAAATTTGAGTCCTTCGCAAGGCACAGTTAATAATATGTGAATTGTTATATCTTCAATGTTGCTGTGGCTACGAATTGGCGGCCAGGCATGGGGTAATACTGTATGATTTCATACTGCTCGTCTGTCAGGTTCTGGAGTGAAAGCTGGAGACGGAGTGATGCCCAGCAGAACTGGAAATCGCGGGTAAGTGTGAGGGTCTGCTCCCAGTAGGGTTTCAGCCGATACAGAGGGGTGGTCTGCGGCATACTCCAGCGTTCTCCCTGCATCAGCACCGTATAGCCGAGGTTGAACCAAGGCAGGCAGAGCAGGGCAGAGGCGTTGCCACTGTGCTTGGGCGTATAGGGCAACTGACGTCCGTAGGAAGGACTGTTGGGCAGACGGTCTTCGGTCTTCTGCCAGGTGTAAGCCGCTTGCAGCGAGAGGGAAACGTGGCGTAGCAGCGACACCTCTGTCGCAGCTGTGAGGTCAACACCCACCGTCCGGACCTTTCCGAAATTCGCCATTTTCCACACGTAGGTGGAGGGGAAAGCCACAATCTTGTCGTTGACATCATGATAATAGCCGTCGGCTGTGAAGCTGACACTGCGTAACGCTCCTTGGCTTGTGTGAAACCAGGTCAGTCCTGCGTTCCATTCGTGGGCACGCTCTGGACGCAGTCCTGTATTGCCCATCCGCAGATAGTAGAGGTCGTTGAACGAGGGCATACGGAAGGTTCCCTTCGCCATGAGACGGACAAAGAGGGATTCGTCGGGAAGGAGCTTATAGCTCACTGCCAAAGAAGGAGAAAGACGGTGGCGGTCGTTGGGATCCTTACCGTTCCTCACATGCTCTGTGGCAAACGTACCCAGGAGCGTAGCGTTGACTTTGAGACGCTGCCAAGCGTATTGGGCTGTCAGTGCGGTGAGCGAAGTGAAACGTCGCGGAGAGAGTGGCAGAAGGTTGTTTCCTTGCGTGATGTTGGTGCGCAGGGTGTTGAGCGACAGGTCTTCTGCCACGGAGACGTTCAGACCCTCGAGAGGTGTCCAGCCCAATGTGGAGGAAGCATAGTATTCGTCCTGGCGGTTGATTTCTTCGTTGTGCCCGTCAGGATATTTCACGTTGGTGTCCTCATAGAGACTCCACGAATGGGTATATTTCAGACGGGTGTGAAGCTGCAACTGACTGGAAAGCTGTTTCTTCCAAACGGCCTGCGAAAAGAAATCCTCGTCGTGCAGTCGCTCGCGCGATACATTATTATAGAGAATCACAGCTCCAGGGAGTCCACGGTTGGAGCGGAACCAATGGACTTTTGCGTCGAGCGTGTTGCTGTCGGCAAAAGCATGATGGAGGTTGGCTTCGGTGTGAAACGCATCGATATCGGAGTTGTTACGATGCTCTTTGGTGCGACGGATGCCGTTCACCAAGATGAAGGGATAGTTGCCGTCGCCGTGGGAATAGTCTGCATTGAGCGAAACGAGGGTGTGGCTGCCTATCTGCTGATCGTAGCGGAGAGAGGGGTTGAACCGTCCGAACGAACCACCACTGACACGGGTTCGCAAAGCCCACGGTTTACCCTCGCCGAAGACGGGACGTTCGGTCTCAATGCTGAGCAGTCCTGCTGAAGCCAGATGACGGGCTGTCTGCATGTAGTCGGATGTCTGTCCGATGGAGAACGACAAGGTCTGCACATTGTCGAGCGAGAAACGTCCTACGTCGATCTGACCCGCTTGGGTGTTGCTGATGGTGATGCCATCGTAACTGACTGCTGTGTGGTGGGCACCCAGATTGCGGACAGAGACAGTCTTCATGCCACCCAGTCCTCCGTAGTCACGAACGTTGGTTCCGGCAAAGAACTTGGCTGCATCGGCCACAGAAGTGACTCCCGTCTGCTCCATCCGCTCACGACTCATTTCCTGATGAGGTTGGGTCACCACCACCTGCTGGGGTGTACGCAGTCCCTCCACACCGACAGACGGCAAGCGATGCACACGGTCGGTGAGCGTGTCGGAAGGGGTTTGTGCGAAGCCACAAACAGAACAAAACGATATGAAAGCCAAAATGGCTGGTCTAATTCTCATAGGGTTTAAGCTGTCTTTCCTCGAGACGGCAATTAAACAAACCCATCGTGGCAGGTCTTCTGACTTGCTGTCGGTAGCGAACGCCTTCCCAAACTCAGTTCAGTGGCTTCGTTGTTCGCTCCGTAGAAACAGCTCACAGCAGCGGGACTGTTCGGGATTCTCACCCGATTCCCTTTTCATCACTTAAAGTGAACCACAGAGGGCATTTTTTAGTTTACACAAGGTGTCGGATGATTTCTTCGCGATTGCCTGGCAGCATGTCGATGACTGGCAGCTCAATCATCGTGTAGGCTCCTGGCTGCTGACGCAGGGAAGCACGAGCCACGTTCACCAATACCTGAGCCGTGAGGGCTGGGTTGTTGATGTGCATGTTGTATTCGAAGAGCTGGTTGTGCGTTGTGCCCGAAACACCCTTGCGTACGAGGTTCACGCCGTGACCTACGTCGTTGAGGGCATCCACGCTGTCCACCTGCTGAACGTGAGTCTCGTCGTTCACGAAGTAGGGATCTGCCTTGATGGCTGCTTCAATCTGCTTGAACTCATACCCTGGCTCCAGTTCCACATAGACCATACGGCGGTGAATGCCGGTACCCAGAGGGATGGTGACCGAAAGGGCATCGCGCACACCTTCGATGGCACGAACGGCTACACTGTGACCCATGCTGCGACCAGGTCCGAAGTTGGTGTAAGTCACACCCTTGGGTGCCAGACTTTCCATCAGCGTACGAACGATAGAGTCACTGCCTGGATCCCATCCTGCACTAATCACGCTGACAGCTCCGGCAGCTTTGGCTGCAGCGTCGAGCGAACGGCGCAAATCCACAATCTGCGTGTGGATATCGAAGGAATCAACCGTGTTGATACCCAGCGCCAGACATTCCTTGGCATATACTTCTACACTGCGAGTGGGTGTGGCAAGAATCGCAACCTGCACACCTTCGAGTTCCTTGATGTTCTTTACTACGGAGTAAGCGGCGAGTTCAGCGGGCTTGTCTTCAGCTCCCTTACGACGAACCACACCAACGCACTCCATATCGGGTGCGGCTTCAATGGCTTGAAGCGCATACTTTCCAATGTTGCCATAACCAACGATGGCCACTCTGATCTTTTCCATGTTTTATTGAGCGTTTAAGTAATGCATAAATTGCAAAAAACTGTGCAAATTTACGTATTTTTTTACAATTTATAATTTATAAGTTATAATTTTTTCATTTTTTTCATCCATTCTTGCTGATAGGTGGGAAAAAAGAACTATATTTGCTGCCAAATAAAAACTATAATACCTTATTTTTATGAACGAATTTTTTGACATTGTAGAGAATTATCTCAAATCAGGGAAAGCAGAAGACGCCTTTACCTTGCTTCAGCAAGTAAACGACTCTTCAGAGCGCTATGTGCAGCTCAACAACGCTTGCCGTCAGGCACTCGAAAGCCAGTATATGGCGCAAATCCAACAAAGTATCGCTGCTGGCGACAATGCCACGGCTCAGGCTGCCATTGACCAGTTCCGTGCTAAACTGGGTTCAACTCCAGCTATCGATGCACTGGCATCCGTGATTGCTGCCCCAGCAGCACCAGCCCAACCCACACCACAGCCTGTTGTGCCTCCTACGCCAGAACCAGCGCCGGCACCCGTAGTACCTCCAACATCACAGCCAGCGCCAGAGCCAGCACCCGTGGTACCTCCGACACCTGAGGTTGTACCTCCAGTTCCCCAACCTGTTCCGGAACCAGTGGCTCCTCCAACCCCACAGCCAGCTCCAGAGCCATCACCTGTAGTACCTCCAACGCCACAGCCCGTACCTGTTCCACCAGTTCAGCCTGTTGCTGTACCACAGCAACCACAACCTGTGGCACCACAACCAGCTCCTCAGCCAGCTCCACAATTCGTACCAATACCAGAGCCTACGTATGGTCCTCAGCCAGCTCCACAGCCCGTTAACGAAGTATCTACTCCACTCGCTACGAAGGCCAGGCAAGGGGGTGGGTCCTCTTCCAAGAAAGGACTTTGGATTACACTGATTATCATCGCTGTGCTCCTGATTGGCGGTGCCTGCTCCTATTTCTTCATCGATCCTGTGAAGAAGTTCGTGAACAACACCCTGGGTATTGCTTCCGACTCCACAGCCGTTGTGGATAGCACAGCCGTGAAATCCTCCCCAGACGAATATGAAGATGAGGACGATGGTGGCTACGAAGATGAAGACGAATGGGAAACCGACGACAACGAGTTGGGTAATGGTGACGAAGACGAGTATGATGAACCAAAGCCCGAAGACTTCCCTGGCGGTTTGGCAGACGATGGTCTCGGACCCGACGAAGACGAATTCGGCAATCCCAAGACACAGCCTACACCACAGCCTACGCCACAACCCACTCCACAACCAGAGGCTCAGCCCACTCCTCAGCCAGCACCTGCCACAGGTCCTGCACCCAAGGGTGAACCCACCAGCCGTGAGTTCAGCAGCATGATGAGTTACCTGCGCAACAACACCCGTTCCGTTGGAACGACAGGTCGTGTAAACGTAGAATTCGTGGTAGAAGCCAACGGTACTTGCAGCAATGTGCGTGTGACCCGTGGCCTGAACGC
Source organism: uncultured Bacteroidaceae bacterium (assembly GCA_905234555.1). GTDB lineage: Bacteria > Bacteroidota > Bacteroidia > Bacteroidales > Bacteroidaceae > UBA3839. Next base: position 10,314 of record CAJOHO010000006.1, on the reverse strand, counting down.
AGCTGCCAATGCTGAAGCTATCCGTCTCATCCAGAATATGCGTATAGGCAACAGTAGCGGACGTCGCTACACCTACTCAGCCTTTATCGACTTCAGATAAGGCAGGAAACCCTTTATAAGAAGAGAGACAGACGATTCACCGCCTGTCTCTCTCTTTTTTACAGTGTCTGACGATTTCGCCGTCGGAGGAAAGAGTTACCTTACAACCACTTTTTTCCCGTTGATGATATAGATACCCTTGGGGAGTGCCTCGTCCCATTTCTCTCCCCCTTGAGGGAACTGGATGGGGCTTTTCCGTCCCATAAGGTCATAGGCTTCATTATGCATTATGCATTCTGAATTATGAATTGTAGTGATGCCGTCAGGCTCCTGAGGCACTGTTACGGGGAAGAGCATCCATTGGCGATGAGTGGGTGTCGTGTTGGACGATTCGTTGTATTGCCAAATGCCAACGGTGGTGCCTGCGTTCGAGGAGGCGTTTGAAAGGTCGAAGCCGTGACTGCGTCCGCGACTGGCCAGAATCTTGAAATAAGGTGCATCCACCTCGTCGATGTAAAAGCCCTGCTCACTGCTGGTGGCAGTCTGTGCCGTCAACGACGAACTGCTGCTGGCTCGATGAGCTGTCAGCTTCAGGCCAAGGGCATTCTGGAAACTGTAGGTGCCGTTGCTCTCCTTCGTGAGTCGCCAACGCTGTGAGTCCCCGTAGTGAATATCCTCCAGCGTCACTTTGCTACCAGTTGCCGTCACGCAGCGAGTGGTTTCCTGACGAGGAACGATCAGGTATTCACAACCGTCAACAAACAGTTCGTCTCCTTCCACTTTAGCAGGACGGACGGGAATGACCAGGGTCGTGATGCTCTGTGCCGGCATTGCAAGTGTGATGATGTTTCCTTCGATCTTGATGCTGCTCGAGACATTGGACAAATTCTCGGTAGGAGAAGTTCGATAAGCACGGATGGCACTGCGTACAGGGAGCTGGGAGAAGAGAGAGAGGTCAATGATATGCGCACCAGCCGCTCCCTCGTTCAAGGCAACCAGCACCAGCGTGTCACGCTGAGCATTCACGGCAGCCAACGACTGTGGACAGAGTGAAGTGATAATGTCGTAGCCACGCTTGATGAAACGCGAACACTGCTGACGGACGTAGTAGTTCTTCACCTTGTTATAAGTCTGGTCGGCAAAACTGCCTCTGATTGTACACCACTGGTCGTTTGCCTCTTCCATGTACTGCCAGTCAATCCATGCTTCAGGCTGGATGTAACGCATATCGTCGAAGAGACGTTGTGCCATTGCCAGATTGCCACCGATTCCGTTGCCACCAGATCCCGTTTCGCTCATCCACAGGTCTTTGCCTGTCTGATGAGCCAGCTGGCAGAATCGGGCACGATCCACGTTGCTGCCTGAATAGGTGTGCGTGTTCCACTGACCAACGAGATTGTCAGCCCCTGCTGAGATGAAGCGCTTAAAGCCCTCCACAGCCAGCCCCACGTTGGTTTCGTCTGCTGCAGAAATCACGGTCTTGAGACCAGATTCTTTCAGGATAGGCGACAATACTTGCACAAACTTGATCTGTGATTCGTAGTCAAAATGACATCCCTCCTGCGGCCCATTCGCATACCAGAAGCCTGTCACCGACTCATTGAACGGCTCCAGCGTCTTGAACTCAATGTCATACACATCCTTATAATGCTTGCAGACATCCACCAGATAGTGGGCAAATTCCTCGTAGTATTCGGGCTTCAGATTATCCTTGCCCCCATCTACATTACCGCTGCAACAGCCGCTGTAAGTCATGTAATAGGGACAAGAGTTGCTGAATGCCTCGAACACAGCATCAGGCCGTTTCTCCTTGATTTTGAGCATAATCTTCCGTTGGGCAGCGTCACGATCCCAATGGTATTCATCACCGCTGAAGTCCTTGAAGCCCTCCATCTCGGCACGAAGGCCCTTGCCACGTCCCATGTGGTGAAGGTCGCAGTTGCGGTTCTCAGGGTCGTCACCGCCGCCAATATTATAGCGGAAATGACTGTAGTTCAGTCCTGTGGGGCTGACCAGCCAAGTGATGATTTCGTCAATTTTCGCGTCCGACCACTTACCACACTGACCAGCCCACCAGCAGAGCGAAACGCCCCAGCCGTCGAAATGCTGCCGTACCACCTGCGGACTCACCATATAGCGGAGTGTGTCAGCGGGAGGCGTCTGCTTCACATTGTCGCTCCAATACCACAGGTGCTTCATGTCGTTTCCATCCTTATCAGTATAGACCTTCTGATGAGCATCGTTGCTGTCAGTTCCCAGGAATCGATTGTTCGCCTTGCAACGCAACTTGACAAACTCGCCTGGCGCCTGCTCAATCATCCATTTTGCCTCCGTAGCCGAAGAGTCGGCAATGAACTTCGAGTTCCACTGCCCTGCAAGGGAGAGGAACTTCAACTGGTTGCCCACCTGAATGGTATAATACCCCTGCCCGTCAGGAATGATTGTCATCTTCTGCGAACCGCTTTTCGACGGTGATTCAATCCAACCGCCGTCATCCGTTCCCATTTCCAGATGGTTTCCACTACTGTGCATCAGGAACTTTGTTGTTGGTTGTGAAAAACTTGTTTGTGCTCTGAGGGTTACACCCATGATGCAAGCCAGCACCAGCATGCTTATATTCATTCTCTTCATAAGCGTAAGATTTTATTTTGTGCAAAGATACGGATTATTCGTGAAACAGACAAGTTTTGTTCATTTTTTTGTGAAATGGAACTGGTGGTTTCGTCTCTTTCTGGTTATTATACAGACAAATCGGAAAATAAATATTCCATTTAATCAAGCCATTACAACATAAAAGATTCTTCTTTCAGACGATTGAAACAAGTCTGATAGAACGAGGCTTTCTGCTCGATGGGCATGGGATAGGCTCGTGACGAGCTGGGCATACGGAAGAGGCTGATGGAACGTCCTTCGAAGCCCGCCGAAACGCTGGTTCCCACCTTCGGCTCGTTTATGCCCAACTGGCTGGCACAAAGTGTTGTAGCCAACTGACCAGCAGTCACGATGGTAGAACATTGGGGCAAACGGCGTAACAAGTCTTTCACGTCAGTCTGTTCCACTACCTCAAGGTCTTTGTCGCTGGCTGTATTCTTCACTCTTCACTCTTCACTCTTCACTTCTCTCCCCCTTGGGGGAGTCGGAGGGGGCTTCTCACTCATGGTTGTTGTTGATACACTCGTACGTAGTCAATTTCATAACGCATGGGGAAGGCAGCATCGTCAATCGTTCCGCCGTTGTCACCGCCCAAAGCCAGATTCAGGAGCAGGTACTGTGGACGTTCAAAGGGATTGAGGTGACGTCCTCTGCTTCCGTTGATGGTGGAACTGAGCGGTATTTCGTTCAGCAGTTCATCGTCGAGATAAAGGCGAATGGAGGTTTTATCCCAATCCATGCGCCACAGATGGAAATGCTGTGCCCAGTACGGATCGCGCTCTGTGAAATGGCTGTAAGGGATGCGTTTGCTGTTCCACACGGCATGATAGCGTTGGTCGTCGCCCCAGGCGGCATTAGCCAGGATGTGAGGAACGCCTCGCACCCGATAATACTCCATCACATCTATTTCTCCGCACGAAGGCCATTCCATCCCGTTACCCAGCGTCCAGATAGCAGGCCACGAGCCGCCAGCAGTAGGGATACGTGCACAGACTTCCAGCCGTCCGTAACAGAAATCGAATTTTCCTCTGGTGGTGATGCAGGCCGAGGTATAATGAATGCTATCGCGCTGCTGCCCCCAATGGCGTCCTCCCTCTCGGTACATAGGATTAGGCTTATGTTCCCGTCGAGCCTCAATGATGAGCAGTCCGTTCTGCTGATATGCATTCTCCGCTTGATACCACTGATCCTCGTGGTTGCGCACAAAGCCATATTCATAGTTCCAGACTGTGCTGTCAGGCTGTCCGTCGTGCTCGAATTCCTGGCTCCACACCAATTTCCACTTCTTTGTGTTGGTGTCCGGCTGCTGTGCCAGTAGTGGCATCAGGCACCCTGCCAGTATCATGATAAAGACACTTGTTCGTTTTTTCATCATTGTAAACAAAATTGCTTGTCGAGTTAAAAAATAATGGTTCGATTAACATCAGACGTTTTTTCGCCATGCCAAAACTGAAATAAATTTCATTTTGGTCATTTGGCTTAACAAAAACGTTCGAATTAAAATAGGTTTTGCTCATCACAAATCAGAATTCATTTGTGTTAAGAACAGATGAGACATAAATTTTCATGACCAATCAGAGAAAAATACGCGCAAATGTACATTTTATTTCGGAAAAAACAAAATAAAAAGGAAGAAAGTTGTATCTTTGCCCTAAAATTCATTCTTCATTACCGCTACGCTCTCGCCTACGCTGATCGCTCCCACGCCTAAAAAGCCCCAGGCTTTTTGCCGCTTTCGCTGTCAATAAGGCTTAATGGGCACCCTTGCTTATCAGCAAGACTATGCCCGTCTTATTTCCCGAAGGCTTTGCCTTTCAAGACGGCGTGACGACGCTGCTTCGGCTCGTGATGGCTAAAGCCATTCTTTAATTCTTAATAACGACATATAATTAACCTAATGAGAAAACTATTCACGACATTGCTGCTGATTCTCCCCACAATGGCGGCATTGGCACAGACGGAGAAGACAAGAGGGTTTGACGACCTGTATCATTTCATCGAGAATCTTGACGTGTTTGAATACGGACAGGAGGAAGGTCACGCATACTACATCCCAGGGCATCAGGTCTTGCTCAACGGCAAGTGGAAATTCTGCTATGCCGATACGCCTCAGGAGATACCGGATAACTTCTTCGAGGAGAATTATTCGGATGCAAAGTGGGCAACCATCGATGTGCCGTCCAACTGGGAGATGAGGGGCTACGGCGACCCGCTGTTCCGCAACGTGGCTGCACCGTTCAAGGCCGACCCACCCAAGACTCCACGCGACTACAACCCAACGGGTGCCTACCGTACGACTTTTACGATCCCAGCCGACTGGAATGGTGAAGAAGTCTTTTTGCGCTTTGAGAAGGTGGCATCAGCATCGTTCCTGTGGATCAATGGTCAGGAGGTGGGCTACAACGAAGGCGCTCAGGAACCTGCCGAGTACAACATCACACGCTTTCTGAAGAAGGGTCGCAACACACTTGCCATGAAGGTCATTAAATACAGCGACGGCTTTTATTTGGAGGGGCAGGACTATTGGCGTCTGGCTGGCATCTTCGACGATGTCTGGCTCTATGCCACGCCCAAGACCCGCCTGTTTGACTGGTATGTGACAACCGACCTGGATCAGGACTACCGCGATGCGGATCTGAACATCGAGGTGACCGTCAGAAGCTATGATGAGCAGCCGGTCACAACTCCGCTCAAGGTTCAGGCCATACTGACTGGTGCCGACGGGAAAGAGGTGGCAAGATTGGAAAGCCAGACGGCTACATTTGCCACCGGCACCGCCACCGTGCCCGACGCTTCTCCGTCGGGAACCACCCCCTCCCGCACACTGGTGCTGAACATGAACAAGCATATCTCCAACCCCTTGAAATGGACGGCCGAGACACCGAACCTGTATGAACTCAAGATGTACCTTGTGGATGCTACCACCGGCAAGCGCCTCTCAGAAAGCACGCCCGAAGATGCCCGTCAGGACGTGGGATTCAAGGAAACCGAGATGCGCGACAACGTGTTCTACCTCAACGGCAAGCCGCTGAAGATGAATGCGCAATGCTCGCACATGCAAGACCCCGACAACGGTCATGCCGTCACGGACGAACTGGTCAAGAAGGACATGACCATCCTCAAGCAGTTCGGATTCAACGGAGTGCGCACCAGCCACTATCCACCCGTGCCCCGCTATCTGGAGTATGCCGCCCGCTACGGACTCTACATCATCGACGAGGCTGGTGTAGAGGCGCATGCCACCGAATGGGTCTCAAACGACAAGCGATTCATACCCATGTACCTTGAGCGTGTACGCCGAATGGTGCTGCGCGACCGCAACCAGCCCGCCGTGCTCTTCTGGAGTGCCGGCAACGAGAGCGGCGAGGGACCGAACATCGGCGAGGTAATTGCCGAAGGACGCAAATACGACCACACCCGCTGGTGGATGTACGGAGGCAACGCCTACAGCCATCCAGCCGAAGACATCATCGGTCCGCGTTACCCGACGCCACTGGCCATGGACCTCAAGGTGGGGCGTCACGGTGACGGCGACGTTCGCCCGTCGTTCATGGACGAGTATATATCCGTGGCTGGCAACAGTGGCGGCATGTTCGACGAGATGTGGCGTGCCGTCTATACCCACGAACGCTGCATCGGCGGTGCCGTCTGGGACTTCGTGTCACCTGGACTCACACAGCCCATACGCAGACTCACAGACAAATCGGGACATGAGGTGATGGCACACATCATGGGCAATGCCAAACTCGTGGCTGACAGTCGCAACCGTAAGAATCATGTCATTGACCTCAGCGGCCACGACGAGTGGGTGGAAGTCTATCGCGACGACTGCCTGGAACTGACCGGCAGCACCCTCACTGTCAGTTTCGATGTCTGCCCGCGCAAGCTCATCAGCTCCTGCGGCTCCTTCGTCACCAAGGGTGAATGGCAGTTCGGCGTAGAGCAAAGGGGCACCGAGCAGATGGTGTTCTACATCAACACCGACAAGGCTCCTGCCACAGAAAGCGAAAACAGCGGCCGTCCCTTTGGCAGAAGACCTGCAGCCGCGAACCACAAGTACGAACTCACAGCCCCCCTGCCCAGTGACTGGGAGGACAAGTGGCACCATGTGGAAGCATGCTACGACGGCAAGCAGATGACAGTAAGCATCGACAACGCGCAAGTAGCACAGATTGAGGCTCAGGGCAATATCATCAACGCCCCGTTCCCCGTGAACATAGGCCGCAACGAGCAGACCCACGGACAAGATACACGAGTATATATCTGCGACGCGCTGATGGACAACGTCATCATAGCCGACAATTCAGGTCAGTTACTCAATCTCGACTTCGAGACCGAGCAGCAGGAAGGCACCTATTTCAGCTACGGCATCGGCGCCCGCACCTACGGCACGATATGGCCCGACCGCACCCCTCAGCCTGAAATCTGGCAGATGAAGAAATCCACCCAGCCCATATCCTGCCGGCTCCTGAGTGCCGACAACGGCACCGTGGAGATATGGAACAGAAACCACTTCCTCAACACCTCCTGCTACGACATGAAATGGGAACTCTACGAAGACAGCGTCTGTCTCCAGCAAGGCACGTTCAGTCCCGACGTGGAGCCGCTCAGCAAGAAAGTCGTCACACTGCTTCACTTCCAACCCGCCATCAGGCCTGGATGCGAATACCGCCTGATGATAACCAGCTCACTGAAGGCCGATGAGATTTGGGCACAGAAAGGTCACGTCGTAGCCTGGGATCAGCTCGAACTCCCCTGGCGTATGCCGGACATCCCCTCCGACAAGACCATAGGAAAAGCCGTGCTGACTCGCGGCGACACCATCACCGTGCCCGACGCTTCTCCGTCGGGAGCCATCACCGTCAGCGGCGACGGATTCTCCTACACCTTCACCCCCGACGGACAGCTCTTCAGCATCCGCCAAAACGGACAGGAAATGCTCAAGTCACCACTCCAGCTGAACGTCTGGCGTGCACCACTGGCACTCGAAGTGGACAGCTGGGACCAATGGGGCATCACCTACAACAACCGCAAGGCCTGGAACGGCTCGCAGATAGCCAACGAGTTCTACAGCAACAACCTCGATGCCATCACCCGCATCCCCATCTCCTGCGAAGCCTTTGAAGCCGACGGACAAGTGTACATCAACGTACGTTGCTTCTCACAGTTCGGGGCACCCGTCAACACATCCCTCGACGCCTACATCACCGGCCTGCGCTATTCAGGCTTCTCCGAAGTCTATGAATACCGCATCAACGGCGACGGCACCATCGCCCTCCACCACGTCCTTGAACCCGAAGGACCCATGCCCGCCCTCCTCCCACGCATCGGACTCACCATGACACTCATCGACCCCCTCCAGCACGTCAAATGGTACGGGCGAGGACCCGAAGAAAACTATCCCGACCGCAAGACCGGCTACCCCATCGGCATCTATGAGCGCACCGTGGACGATATGTTCGAGCCATACCTCATACCGCAGGACTGCGGACTGCGCTGCGACAACCGCTGGCTCACCATGAGCGACGACAAAGGCCAGGGACTGCGCTTCACCATGGACCAGCCGTTCAACTTCAACGCCTACCACTACAGCACAGACAACCTGACAAAAGCCGTATATACCTACCAGCTACGCCAGCAGGACGGCATCACCCTCAACCTCGACTACAACACCACAGGCGTAGGCTGCACCGCCTGCTACGTCCTGCCAGGCTATCAGGTCAAGCCCACCCGCTACGAGCGCCGTCTGACAATAAAGCCAATCACGCAAAGATAAACAATAGCAGTGTGCCCGACGCATCTCCGATGGGAGCCATCACCGTGAACGGCAGAATTCGCCCTTATGAAATCAAACACAGGTTCCGTATGCTGCGATTCTATCGCAACACAGCCTTGCGCCCAAATAATTCTTTTAATCAAATAAATGCAGAATATGTTTATGAAGAAGACATTGACAATAGTTGCACTCATGCTGGTGGCATCTGCAACTGCTTTTGCACAGTCGAAAGTGTATGTGACAAGGGAAATCACTCCTGAGTCGTTGGTAAGAATCTATAAGGCCCTCGGTGTTCCCGCAACAGGTCGCGTCGCCGTGAAGATGAGCACCGGAGAGGGCAGCAATCCCAACTACCTGAAGCCGGAACTTGTGAAGAATCTGGTGTTCGAGGTGGACGGCACCATTGTGGAGTGTAACACAGCATACGGCAACGCCCCTGCCGACAGGAAAGACGAGCGCAACACATCGGAAAACCATTGGAAGGTGATTGAGCGCCACGGTTTCACGAAGTATTTCCCTGTGGACATCATGGATGAATACGACGAAATACGCATCCCCGTAAAAGATCAGACACACATCAAGTACGATATCGTGGGAGGACACATAGCCAACTATGACTTCATGATAGCCCTCAACCATTTCAAAGGACATCCCATGGGCGGCTATGGCGGTGCCCTCAAGAATCTCTCCATCGGATGTGCCAGTCAGAACGGCAAGGCATATATTCACTCTGCAGGCAAGATGGAGAAACTCGACATGAGCAAGCTTTGGACACCAGAGTTCATCGGTAACCAGGATGGATTCCTCGAAAGTATGGCTGCAGCAGCACAGGCTGTTGTGAACTACTTCAACCGAAAACAGGGCATCATCTACATCAGCGTCATGAACAACATGTCCATAGACTGCGACTGCGTGGATCATCCCGAACCCGTGAAACTCGAAGACTACGGCATCTTGGCTTCCACCGACCCTGTGGCTCTTGACCAGGCCTGCATCGACATCATCAACCAGCAAAAGGTAACCGCCAAGAACGACCCTACAGACCTCCTCAAGCGCATCGACAAGCAGCATGGTATTCACACCATTGAACATGCAGCCAAGCTCGGACTTGGCAGTCGCCACTACACACTGATAAGCATTGACAACTGAAACATTACCGAATCTCCCCACAAGCGGGTTTCTGTTTCCCGAAAACGCCCGCCAAATAACAAAATAACAAAATAACATTTTTACGAAAGAGCCTGATAATCAACCTCTCAGACTCTTTCATTCATTTAATTTTCGTACATTTTCCCGACAGTGGTCCTGTGTTTTCGCTTCTTCAAACCCAAGTCAGTCATGGGGATTGATGTCAGATGAGTACATGTTTCAAGCAGATTGGTCATATTGTTGTCGATGGCGTAGTGGACTACGGTGAGATAACAATGTGGACAAGAGGCCGAAACAGATGCTGAGATGGCATCAATAGACCACAAAAACTAACAATTTTATCATGTCGGACTAATGACCAATTTGGGTTGAATAGGAGGTTTTGCGGTTTTTTACGTTCTGCAAAGGGTTCCACCTTCCCATTTTGGGTGCTTTTTCTTCTTTTTGAGCAGTCAATCGTCTTTGTTTTGAAGGTTTTTTTCTTATTTTTGAGTCTTTCTTGATTGTTTTTGAGTGTATAATCGCGAAAAAAGACACCCCTGAAGGAAGTGGTAGATACAGGCGCAAAGTGTTAACAAAGATTAACACAATGATGAAATATGTCTTACCCTGAAAAACGTTGAATCAAAAACAACGTTTTAAAATGGATAAAAACGAAGATTTCGATTTGCTAAAGTTGCAAGAACTTGCGCAGAAAC